>CAUEAK010000019.1:0-26077 GCA_958454115.1 Blautia wexlerae | reverse complement strand
ACGCTTTGAAGCCCGTCGCCAAGAGGATTTGAACCTCCGACCCCTCGCTTAGGAGTTCTAAATGTCCTTTCGCAGCAAGTAGTTTCTAACCTCCTGTAATACTCTCTAACACCTTATAATACAGGAAAAGCGTGAGGTCTGTACGGAAGATAGATTCACGAAATATCCTGTACTGGTAACAAAAGTGTTAGCAACGTGTTAGCTGGCTCAATTCAGCTAGGAAACCATTTATCAAGATAATACGATACTCTTTTCCTTAATGCAAGGAGTAGACGTTTTGTGTGAAAACATGAAACGTCTATTTTTTATATATGCAATAGCACCAAAACTTTTATTATTATGTATATATCGAAAATCCTATAAAAATTTTGATTTGTGCATGGCTTTTTGCACTTATATCAAGTATAATCAGGATAACGAAAGATATATGCACAGAAAAGAGGGATTGTATGCAGTTAAACAACTATTTAGAATATCTTGAAAAAACAGTAATGGCTTACTCAGATAAAGTAAAACGCCATTTAGTAAAACAATTCATTCAGCACGGAATTGCGACTAAACAAACAGATACTTCGGGACAGTTATACATAGAGGGGCTAGAAACTGTAGATATTTCAGAAAAAACATTGTCCGAACAGCTTGTAACTTGCATTCACCAGAGCAAAAGAGCTGGATATGCTTTAGAAAAATGGGAATTTTTAAAAGATTATAAGTATTCCGTTATTTTTACTTGTAATGATTTTTCATCAACATTAAAAAAAGCAAAGGAAATCATTCCTCTTGAAAATACTTATGAGAATGATTACTTATATACATCTTTCGTAAAACCTGTTGCATACTCTATGGATGGATACTATTTTCTGAAATTTAATTTAGCATATGCAGCTATTCATCCTCTCACACAGGAAGAATTTTTAACCAAATATCCCTTTTTAGTTGTATTTCATGAAAAAGGAGAATTGATAGAATTCCGTTTTGATGTTTTAAAAAGGGTCTTTTTATCCGACAAAAAAGAACCGACTATATATTCCAACTTAATTGCAGAAATGTCTGATTATTTTAAAGAACATTTTGAGTGCGATTTGATTCCACTAAATTTAGACTTTATGGTTAATGTATGCAAACGTGATGAAAATGTAAAACTTATTGCTCAATCCATGAAATTACCTAATGGTGGAAACGCACAACTGGATGTTGGTAACAATCAAGAATATATATTACCATTTATCGGTGAACTACGCTCACTATTAAATGACAATCAGGCTGAATTAGAGAAAGTACCTGATTTCAGAGAAGCCTTAGAACAATTTATGTTTGAAATGGAAGAAATGTCCGATTATCCTTGGATTGAATTATTATGGGAAAACGAAATAAAAACACGAAGTAACCGTGTTAAGTTCGTTTTCAATTACATGAATAAATCTTATTGCTTAATACAATATTACTATAGTAATGTGCTAATTGGAATGGAGCGAATGAATTATGTTATCGAATACATTGTCAATCATAGAAATGACGATACAACGCAAAATGAATAAAAATATAGATAGCATTGCCTTAACTAATTTTTTCAAGAATTATAGAAAAAATATGTGGATTTATCCTGGCGTTTTGAAAAGAAAATTTTCCTTATCTATTCCTGAAATCTATGATTTTTTATCTGAATTGGAAAAGCAAGGAATTTTGCAAAGTTATTATGAATTATATTGTAGTAATTGCCAAAAATCTATGGGGACAGTACGTTTGTTTAATGAGTTACCAGAAACTTTTGAATGTGAACTCTGCCATAGCGAACTTTCCTCAATAGAAAATTCATTTTTAATATATATGGTGGTACGTGATGATTGATATTATGCCAGATGATAAAGAAATTTTTAAGGCATTAAATGTCCTTAATAGTATATCTGATAAATTAAGATATGAAAAAATTTGTGAAATTAGTGAAGCCCAAAAAAACACTTATAAAAAATTACTTGAAAAATTCAAACAGCTTCATGACATTTCCCCTACAGATAATGCCCCTAAAAATTTACATAACTTAAAAGGCGAAGCTTTAGAAAATTTAGTTTCTTATCTCTTAACTATCTCTGGAAATATTTTTAATGTAGATAGAAACTTACGAACTTCAACGAATGAAATAGACCAAATCGTTACTTTAACTCCTCAAGGAAAAGTTTTGTTGACATATCATCTGATTGACCCGAAACTTGATACCTTTCTAGGAGAATGCAAAAATTACGACAAAGCCGTTAGTGTTACATACATAGGAAAATTTTGTAGTTTGCTTTTAACAAACAACATAAAAATAGGCATTTTATTTTCGTATTATGGTACTAGCGGAACTGGATGGAGTAATGGTGCTGGACTAATAAAAAAATTTTATCTCCATAAGGAGAAATTGGAAGATAAATATTGCATTATTGATTTCTCTATAAAAGAATTTGAAGCAATCCTTAACGGTAAAAATCTATTACAAATTATAGATGAACAGTTGAAATCTTTACAATTTGACACTGATTATTCCCGTTATCTTTCAAAACATCCAGCAGAAGACTAAAAAGTTAATAAGCAGTTTCCTTATAGACGTTCAAAACTGAGCGTCTATTTTTTTACCCTAAAACCAGAAAGGATGTGATACCACGAAGAAATCACCACCGCTGGAGCGTTCCCCTCCGCTTCCAGACCAGAACCCGAAACCACCCCATCAAGCACAATATTCAGAAAGGACAGGTACATCTATATGGAATTAAAATTCGTTATCCCCAACATGGAAAAGACATTCGGCAACTTGGAGTTTGCCGGAGAAGACAAAACAGAACAGCGAAGAATCAACGGACGCATGGCGGTACTTTCTCGCAGCTTCAACCTTTATTCGGACGTACAGAGGGCGGATGATATTGTAGTTATCCTCCCTGCCGAGGCCGGAGAGAAGCATTTTGACTTTGAGGAACGTGTGAAACTCATCAATCCCCGTATCACCGCAGAGGGCTATAAAATCGGCACAAGGGGCTTTACCAACTACATTTTACACGCTGACGATATGGTAAAAGCGTAAGGAAAAGGAGGACATCAGACTATGAGATTAGCAAACGGAATCGTGATTGACAAGGAAGCAACATTCGGGGCATTGAAATTTTCTGCCCTCCGCCGTGAGGTTCACCTCCAGAATGAAGACGGCTCGGTATCAGAAGAAATCAAGGAGCGTACCTATGACTTAAAATCCAGAGGACAGGGGCGTATGATTCAGGTTTCTATCCCTGCCAGCGTGCCGTTAAAGGAGTTCGATTACAACGCAGAGGTGGAACTTATCAATCCTGTGGCAGATACCGTGGCAACGGCTACCTTTCAGGGAGCAGAGGTGGACTGGTACATCAAGGCGGATGATATTGTCCTGAAAAAAGGGGCTGCCATGAATCCGCAGCCACCGAAGAAAGACACTTCCTCTGTAAAATAACAGGAACATAAAAAAAGCGAAAGGAGGATTATTCCCATGAAGCAGCTTTTCCCCCGTGGAAAACGTATCCGTCCCACGGATAAAGACCTTGTGTTCCATACTGCCCTTGCCGCCCTGTTCCCTGTCTTCCTGCTGGTTGTCCTGCTGTTTCATATCCGGCAGATTGCCAGAACCAACTGGCAGGAAGTGTCCCTCTCCCAGATAACACAGGATGTAAATATCCCTTACCTGTTATTCAGTATGGGTGTGGCAGGGCTGGTGTATCTTGCAGCCGTTCTTCTGTTCTGGCGATACCGCAGGGATGAAGTAAAGCAGCTCATCCACCGCCAAAAGCTGGCAAGGATGGTGTTGGAAAACAAGTGGTATGAATCGGAACAGAGAAAGGAAGACGCTTTTTTCAAGGACTTGTCTTCCAGCCGTTCCAAAGAAACCATCACTTATTTTCCCAAAATCTACTACCGGATGAAACAGGGCTTGCTCCATATCCGTGTGGAAATCACCTTGGGGAAATATCAGGAACAGCTCTTAAACTTGGAAAAAAAGCTGGAAAGCGGCTTGTACTGTGAGCTGACGGATAAGGAATTAAAGGATTCCTATGTGGAGTACACCCTGCTCTATGATACCATTGCCAACCGTATTTCCATTGAGGACGTACAGGCAAAGGACGGCAGGCTCCGTCTTATGGAAAATGTCTGGTGGGAGTATGACAAGCTCCCCCATATGCTCATTGCCGGAGGAACCGGCGGCGGAAAGACCTACTTTATCCTGACCCTCATTGAAGCCCTGCTCCGCACCAACGCCGTCCTGTTCGTGCTAGACCCGAAGAACGCCGACCTTGCGGATTTACAGGCGGTTATGCCGGATGTGCACTACAAAAAGGAGGATATGCTCGCCTGCATTGACCGTTTCTATGAGGAAATGATGAAACGCAGCGAAAACATGAAGCTCATGGAGAATTACCGGACAGGGGAAAACTATGCTTACTTGGGACTTCCGGCAAATTTCCTTATCTTTGATGAATATGTGGCATTTATGGAAATGCTCGGCACAAAGGAAAATGCCGCTGTCCTCAACAAGTTAAAACAAATCGTTATGCTTGGGCGGCAGGCTGGCTTCTTCCTGATTCTCTCCTGCCAGCGTCCGGACGCAAAGTATCTGGGGGACGGAATCCGTGACCAGTTCAATTTCCGTGTGGCTCTGGGGCGGATGTCGGAAATGGGCTATGGGATGATGTTCGGGGAAACCACAAAGGACTTCTTCCTAAAGCAGATAAAAGGGCGTGGCTATGTGGATGTGGGAACCAGCGTTATCTCGGAGTTTTACACGCCCCTTGTACCAAAAGGACACGATTTCCTCAAAGAAATAAAAAAACTGACAGACAGCAGGCAGGGAGTGCAGGCGGCGTGCGAAGCGAAAGCCGCAGAAGCGGACTGACCTGCTGTGGCTGGTGTGCCGTAAGGCACGCCAGCATAAACCCCTCGTATCTAACAGAGGGGTACAAATCGACAGGCAACAACCAAACAACAGGGCAGAATCCCACAGTACACAAGGGATTTTCCCATATCCGGCGTGTGTCAACAAGGCTCTGAAAGTTGACATACGCTTTTTTTAGACAGGAGGGATTTTCACTGAATGAAGAAACATGGGTACGGGACATCAAAGAAAAACGGGAAATTTATGGTATCTCACAACAGAAACTTGCCCTAGCTGCCGGAATCACCCGTCCGTACCTGAGCGATATTGAAACGGGCAAGGCTCACCCGTCCGAAGCATTACAGGAAGCCATCACGGAAGCTCTGGAACGCTTCAATCCAGACAATCCCCTTGAAATGCTCTTTGATTATGTGCGGATTCGTTTTCCCACTACGGATGTGAAGCATATCGTGGAAGACGTGCTTCGGCTAAAGTTGCCCTACTTTATCCATGAAGACTACGGCTTCTACTCTTACACAGAACATTACTATCTTGGGGATATTTTCGTTCTGGTATCACCGGAACTGGAAAAAGGGGTGCTGCTGGAACTGAAAGGGCGTGGCTGCCGCCAGTTTGAAAGCTATCTGCTGGCACAGGAACGGAGCTGGTATGAATTTTTTATGGATGTTCTCATGGAGGACGGTGTGATGAAGCGGCTTGACCTTGCCATCAATGATAAAACGGGAATCCTGAACATTCCCCATCTGACAGAGAAGTGCCGGAATGAGGAATGTATCTCGGTCTTCCGCAGCTTCAAGAGCTACCGCAGCGGTGAACTGGTACGGCGTGGGGAAAAAGAATGTATGGGGAACACCCTGTATATCGGCTCCCTCCAAAGTGAAGTATACTTCTGCATTTACGAAAAGGACTATGAGCAGTACAAAAAGCATGATATTCCCATTGCAGACGCAGAGGTAAAGAACCGCTTTGAAATCCGGCTGAAAAATGAGCGTGCCTTTTACGCCATCCGTGACCTGTTAGAACATGACAATCCAGAACGGACAGCCTTTCAAATCATCAACCGCTATGTCCGGTTCGTGGACAGGGACGATACAAAGCCCCGTTCTGACTGGCGTATCAATGAGGAATGGGCGTGGTTTATGGGGGAACACAGGGGAAGCCTGAAACTGACAACCAAACCGGAACCCTATTCCTTTGAACGCACCCTGCACTGGCTCTCCCATCAGGTAGCCCCCACGTTAAAACTGGCTCTCCGTCTGGATAAGATGAACCACACCCAGATTGTCCATGACATCATCACCCACGCAAAACTGACGGAGAAGCACGAAAAAATCCTGAAGCAGCAAGCCGCCGCTGCAAAGGAGGTGGTGCTTTAACGACGGCAATCTTGAAACATACGGAATCTTGCAGGAAAGAAAGGAGCTTTTATGAATTTCGGACAGAATCTTTACAACTGGTTTTTATCCAACGCCCAGTCCCTTGTGCTGCTGGCAATCGTGGTGATTGGACTGTACCTTGGATTTAAGAGGGAATTTTCCAAACTTATCGGTTTTCTGGTGGTGTCCCTTGTAGCGGTTGGTCTGGTCTTCAATGCGGACGGTGTAAAGGACATCTTACTGGAACTGTTCAATAAGATTATCGGTGCATAGGAAACTCTTGTTACACTTCCGTTATGGAGCAAGCTCTGATTGCTTCATGGCGGAAGTCCACTAGGGGCTTGGGGAGCGTAACTCCCCAAAAATTTAGCAGCGAAAGGACGTGATACTGATTGAGGAAATGAGAATTTACATCCTGAACACCACACGGTTTTACCATGAAGATTTTGAGGAATATCCGGGGGCTTGGTTTTCCTGTCCCGTGGATTTTGAGGAAGTCAGGGAACGTCTTGGGGTTCAGAATGAGGAAGAAATTGAAATTGAAGATTATGAGCTGCCGTTTCCATTGGAGGGCAGCACAAGGCTTTGGGAAATCAACGCCCTTTGCCGGATGGTACAGGAAATGCAGGGAACGCCCCTCTATTATGAAATGGATGTGATACAAAAGCGGTGGTTTCCCAACTTTACAGAATTTATCGACCACAAAGACCAGATACGCTGCTATCCGGTGCAGGACGGGGAAGCTCTCGCCCGTTATCTGGTGCAGGAGGTACAGCTATTTGGGGAAGTACATCCAAACCTGTTGAACCATATCGACTACGCTGCCATTGGTCGGGAACTGGAAACCAGCGAAAACTACCTGTTTACAGACAATGGTATCTTTTATTACCGCTAAAAGGAGGTGGAGGAACTTGGAAGAAATGCGGATTTACATTGCCAACTTAGGCAAATACAATGAGGGCGAACTGGTAGGGGCATGGTTCACGCCACCTGTGGATTTTGAGGAAGTCAAGGAACGTATCGGCTTGAATGATGAGTATGAGGAATACGCCATCCATGATTATGAGCTGCCCTTTGAGATTGACGAATATATCCCCATTGAGGAAATCAACCGCCTGTGTGAAATGGTGGAGGACTTACCGGAATACATTCAGGAGGAACTATCAGAGCTGCAATCCTACTTTGGCAGTATCGAAGAACTCTGTGAGCATGAAGACGATATTATCTGCCATTCCGGCTGTGACGATATGGCGGATGTGGCTCGCTACTATCTGGAAGAAAGCGGACAGCTTGGGGAACTTCCGGCACACTTACAAAACTATATCGACTATGCCGCCTATGGGCGTGACATGGAATTGGAGGGAACCTTTGTTGTCACGAACCACGGCGTATATGAAATCTTACGGTAGACCCGTCTGTATCTCCTTTTGGAAGTGCAGGCGTTTTTTTGATTCAGGGGCGGCTTGTGCTGCCCCTATCTTTTAGAAAGGACGGACAACATGAAAAAAATACGAAGCTATACCAGTATCTGGTCGGTGGAAAAGGTACTCTATTCCATCAATGATTTTAAGCTGCCATTCCCCATCACGTTCACACAGATGGCGTGGTTCGTGGTATCGGTGTTTGCAGTTATGCTCTTGGGGAACCTCCCTCCCCTTTCATTCATTGACGGGGCATTTTTAAAATATTTCGGCGTACCTTTTGCCCTCACTTGGTTCATGTGCCAGAAGACCTTTGACGGGAAGAAGCCTTACGGCTTCCTGAAATCCGTACTGGCATATCTGGTACGCCCGAAACTGACCTATGCAGGAAAGCCCGTGAAGCTGGAAAAGGAATATCCGGCACAGCCCATCACGGCAGTAAGGAGTGATATTTATGGCATATCCGATTAAGTATATCGAAAATAACCTTGTGTTCAACCATGACGGGGAGTGCTTTGCTTACTATGAGCTGCTTCCCTACAACTATTCCTTTTTAAGCCCCGAACAGAAATATCAGGTACACGATTCGTTCCGGCAGCTTATCGCCCAGAACAGGGACGGAAAGATTCATGCCCTGCAAATCAGCACCGAATCCAGCATACGGGCGGCACAGGAACGCTCCAAACAGGAAGTGACGGGCAAGTTAAAGGACGTTGCCTGTGCAAAGATTGACGCACAGACCGAAGCCCTGATTTCCATGATAGGGGAAAATCAGGTGGACTACCGCTTTTTTATCGGCTTCAAGCTGCTTGTCAATGAGCAGGAAGTCACCATGAAACAGTTTCGCAGGGAAGCAAAGACCGCTGTTTCCGATTTCCTCCATGAAGTCAACCACAAACTCATGGGGGATTTTGTTTCCATGAGCAATGAAGAAATCTGGCGGTTTCAGAAGATGGAAAAGCTGCTGGAAAGTAAAATCTCACGCCGCTTCAAAGTCCGGCGGCTTGATAAGGACGATTTTGGCTATCTGATTGAGCATTTATACGGGCAGACCGGAACCGCCTACGAAGATTATGAGTATTATCTTCCGAAGAAACGGTTTCAGGAGGAAACGCTGGTGAAATACTATGACCTCATCAAACCCACCCGTTGTCTGATAGAGGAAAACCAGCGGTATCTGAAAATCGAACAGGAAGACGGGACGGTCTATGCCGCCTACTTCACCATCAACAGCATTGTGGGGGAACTGGACTTCCCATCCTCGGAAATCTTTTACTATCAGCAGCAGCAATTTACCTTTCCCATTGATACCTCTATGAATGTGGAGATTGTGACAAACCGGAAAGCCCTCTCCACGGTGCGGAACAAGAAAAAAGAGCTGAAAGATTTGGACAACCACGCATGGCAGAATGACAGTGAAACCAGCACAAACGTGGTGGACGCTCTGGACAGCGTAAATGAGCTGGAATCCACCTTAGACCAGAGCAAGGAATCCATGTATAAGCTGTCCTATGTGGTGCGTGTGACGGCTCCCGACTTGGAAGAACTGAAACGCCGCTGCAATGAGGTGAAAGATTTTTATGACGATTTGAACGTGAAGCTGGTTCGCCCCTTTGGGGATATGCTGGGGCTGCATGGGGAATTTCTCCCTGCCAGCAAACGGTATCTGAACGATTATATCCAGTATGTCACCAGCGACTTCCTCGCTGGTCTTGGCTTCGGGGCAACCCAGATGTTAGGGGAGCCGGAGGGTATTTATATCGGGTACAGCCTTGATACAGGAAGAAACGTGTACTTAAAGCCTGCCCTTGCCAGTCAAGGGGTAAAAGGCTCTGTCACCAACGCCCTTGCTGCCGCTTTTGTAGGCTCCCTCGGCGGTGGAAAATCATTCAGCAACAACATGATAGTCTATTATTCCGTATTATTTGGGGCACAGGCACTCATTGTTGACCCGAAAGCAGAACGGGGACGCTGGAAAGAAACCCTGCCGGAAATCGCCCATGAAATCAATATCGTAAACCTGACCTCGGAGGAACAGAACAGGGGCTTACTCGACCCCTATGTGATTATGGAGAACCCAAAGGATTCCGAATCACTGGCAATCGACATATTGACCTTTTTAACCGGCATTTCCAGCCGTGACGGGGAAAAGTTCCCTGTTCTTCGGAAAGCTATTCGTGCAGTAACAAACAGTGAGGAACGGGGACTTTTCAAGGTGATTGAAGAACTTCGGGCGGAGGGAACCACCATCAGCACCAGCATAGCCGACCATATCGAATCCTTTACGGACTATGACTTTGCACACCTGCTCTTTTCGGATGGAGATGTCACACAGTCCATCAGCCTTGAAAAGCAGCTCAACATCATTCAGGTGGCGGATTTGGTGCTGCCGGATAAGGAAACCTCGTTTGAAGAATACACCACAATGGAGCTGCTTTCCGTGGCAATGCTCATTGTAATCAGTACCTTTGCCCTCGACTTCATCCATACAGACCGCAGCGTGTTTAAGATTGTGGATTTGGATGAAGCATGGAGCTTCTTACAGGTGGCACAGGGCAAGACCCTTTCTATGAAGCTGGTTCGTGCCGGACGTGCCATGAACGCAGGCGTTTACTTTGTCACCCAGAACACGGACGATTTGCTGGATGAAAAGCTGAAAAACAATCTGGGTTTGAAATTTGCGTTCCGTTCCACAGACATCAACGAAATCAAGAAGACCCTCGCCTTTTTCGGGGTGGATTCCGAAGATGAAAACAACCAGAAGCGGCTCCGTGACTTGGAAAACGGGCAGTGCCTTATCAGTGATTTGTACGGGCGTGTGGGAGTGATACAGTTCCACCCTATCTTTGAAGACCTGTTCCATGCCTTTGATACCAGACCGCCCGTAAGAAAAGAGGTGGAGGAATGAAGATAAGAAAGCCCATCCAGCAGGGGACAGCTCTTGTCCCTTGCCGGACAAAGAGAGAAAACTCTTTTAAAAAAATCGGAAGTATAGCGAGAAAAGTGCTTCTGGCACTCCTGCTCATCCTCCTGCTGCTTGCAGTCTTCGGCACAGCCGCCCACGCTGCCGGACTGGTGGATGATACGGTGAACGCTGCCAACGAATACAGCAAATATCCTCTGGACAACTACCAGCTTGATTTTTATGTGGACAGCGGATGGGACTGGCTCCCGTGGAACTGGCTGGATGGTATCGGAAAACAGGTGATGTACGGGCTGTATGCCATCACAAATTTTATCTGGACAATCAGCCTGTACCTTTCCAACGCCACAGGGTATCTGATTCAGGAAGCCTACTCGCTGGACTTCATTTCCTCTACGGCGGATTCTATCGGGAAAAATATGCAGACCCTTGCAGGCGTTACCACAGGCGGCTTGTCCTCGGAGGGATTTTATATCGGGTTCCTGCTGATTCTTATTCTGGTGGTGGGGATTTACGTTGCCTACACAGGGCTTATCAAACGGGAAACCACAAAAGCCATCCATGCCGTTGTGAATTTCGTGGTGGTGTTCGTGCTGTCCGCTGCCTTTATCGCCTATGCCCCTGATTATATCGGGAAAATCAATGAATTTTCCGCAGACATCAGCAATGCCAGCCTGACCCTTGGTACAAAGATTGTACTGCCAAACTCGGAAAGCCAGGGAAAGGACAGCGTGGATTTGATACGGGACAGTCTGTTTTCCATTCAGGTCAAACAGCCGTGGCTCCTGCTGCAATACGGCAACTCGGATGTAGAAAGTATTGGGGCTGACCGTGTGGACAGCCTGCTCTCAACCAGCCCAGACGAAAACAACGGGCAGAACAGGGAAGAAATCGTGGTGGAGGAAATCGAAGACAGGGAAAACACCAACCTTACCATCACAAAGACCATCAACCGCTTGGGAACCGTCTTCTTCCTATTTATCTTCAATATCGGTATCTCCGTTTTTGTATTCCTGCTCACGGGGATAATGATTTTCTCACAGGTGCTTTTTATCATCTACGCCATGTTCCTGCCTGTGAGTTTTCTCCTTAGCATGGTTCCCTCTTTTGAGGGGATGTCTAAACGTGCCATTACGAAACTGTTCAATACCATCCTTACCAGAGCCGGAATCACCCTGATTATCACGGTAGCGTTCAGTATTTCCACCATGCTCTACAACCTGTCTGGGGAATATCCGTTCTTCCTGACGGCGTTCTTGCAGATAGTGACCTTTGCCGGAATTTATTTCAAGCTGGGGGATTTGATGGGGATGTTCTCCTTACAGAGTGGGGATTCCCAAAGCATGGGGAGCCGTATCATGCGAAGACCCCGTATGCTCATGCACGCCCATATGCACCGTTTACAGCATAAGTTAGGACGTTCTGTGGCGGCTCTTGGGGCTGGAACGGCTGCATACCACGCAGGGAAACAGGCTGGCTCAGACCAGAGAACTGCTTCCCACTCCGGCTCTTCCAAACGGACACAGGCAGACCACAGCAGACCAGACGGACAGGCAGCACCGGAAAAGGAATCCGCATGGAAACGGGCTGGCTCTGCGGTAGGTGCGGCGGCAGATACCAAAGATAAGATAGCCGATACTGCCGGACAGCTTCGGGAGCAGGCAAAGGATTTGCCTGTCAATGCAAAGTACGCCCTTTACCACGGGAAAACACAGGTATCAGAGGGTGTAAGGGATTTTACTTCCAGCATAACCCAGACCCGAACTGCCAGAGCGGAACAGCGGAACGCACAGGCAGAAAGCCGCAGACAGACCATTGCAGAACGCAGGGCGGAACTGGAACAGGCAAAACAACCGCAAAAGACAGCTTCCGAAGCACCCAAAGGGACTGCTCCTGTCCATGAACGCCCTGTTACTGCAAAGCAGCCAGAAGATTTCCGAAATCGTGCAGATACCGCTCATACAGAAAAACCAGCCATGCAGCCAGCTTCCCCATCCATCAGGGAACGGGGACAAATTTCTTATGGGGAAACTGTGGCAGAACGGGCTTCGGTTCCGATGGTAAAAACGGCTTCCATCCACCATGAACAGACACCACCTATAAGGACAGAACGCCAGATAGTCCCATCTACTTCCCTATCCCATCCAGATGAAAGACAAAAGGCGGCTCCAACCACCACACCTGCTGCTCCCCGTCCGACAAGACCTGTCCAGAACGATACGGTTCCTGTGATACCGGAAAGAAAACGGGCTGCCCCTGTGGTAAAAGAATCTAACTTTACCATCCGGCGTACCACCGCCAGAAAGGAGTGGACAAAAACGGTAACAGCGGCTGCCAAACAGAAGAAAGGGGAGAAACCATGAAATTAAGACACCTTTTCTTTGCCTGTTCCGGCGTGTTCGTGATGATGTTCTCCCTGCTCCTTTTGGTGGTGATTGTCTTCTCGGATGAGGAAGACGGAGGAAGCGGCGGAAACCTTATCTATGGGGGCGTGAGCGTATCACAGGAAGTCCTCGCCCATAAGCCTATGCTGGAAAAGTATGCAAGGGAATATGGCATAGAGGAATACTTAAATGTGCTGCTCGCCATCATTCAGGTGGAATCCGGCGGCACACTGGAAGACGTTATGCAGTCCTCGGAATCTTTGGGGCTTCCCCCGAACTCCCTTAGTACAGAGGAATCCATCAAACAGGGCTGCAAGTATTTCTCGGAACTGCTCGCAGCGGCAGAAACAAAGGGATGTGACTTAAACAGTGTGATTCAATCCTACAACTACGGCGGCGGTTTCCTAGACTATGTGGCAGGACACGGGAAAAAATACACCTTTGAACTGGCAGAGAGCTTCGCAAGGGACAAATCCGGCGGAAAGAAAGTCACCTACACCAACCCTGTTGCCGTAGAGAAAAACGGCGGCTGGCGGTATTCCTATGGAAATATGTTCTATGTCCTCTTGGTATCGCAATACCTGACCGTGGCACAGTTTGATGATGAAACGGTACAGGCTATCATGGAGGAAGCCTTAAAGTATGAGGGCTGGACGTATGTGTATGGGGGCGATTCCCCCTCCACTTCCTTTGACTGTTCGGGACTGGTGCAGTGGTGCTATGGCAAGGCAGGAATCGCCCTGCCACGGACAGCACAGGAACAGTACAATGTGACGCAGCACATCCCCCTGTCCGAAGCAAAAGCAGGGGATTTAGTCTTTTTCCACTCCACCTACAACGCCGGAACCTACATCACCCATGTGGGGCTGTATGTGGGAAATAACCGGATGTACCATGCCGGAAATCCCATTGGTTACGCAGACCTGACAGGCTCCTACTGGCAACAGCACCTTGCCGGAGCCGGACGAATCAAACAATAAGAAAGGATGAACCGATATGATTCAGATTAGAAAAGAGGATAACCAGAAAAAGCAGAAAGAAAAGAAACTGAAAGTCTACAAAGTCAATACCCATAAAAAAACCGTGATTGCCCTGTGGGTGCTGCTGGCAGTGAGCTTCCTGTTTGCCGTCTATAAGAATTTCACGGCAATAGACATTCATACTGTCCATGAAACCAAAGTAATTGAGGAAACCATCCTCGACACCCACAAGATAGAGAATTTTGTGGAGAATTTCGCAGAAGTCTACTATTCATGGGAACAGTCTGCCGCTTCCATTGATAACCGGACAAATGCTTTAAAAGGGTATCTCACCGGAGAACTGCAAGCCCTGAATGTAGATACTGTCCGAAAGGACATCCCCGTATCGTCTGCCCTGACCGATTTTCAGATATGGGAAATCACAGAAGAAAAGGAACAGCATTATCAAGTGACCTACACGGTGGAACAGCGTATCACAGAGGGGGAATCCAGTAAAACCGTCCGTTCCGCCTATCAGGTAACGGTCTATGTGGACGGCTCTGGAAACCTGACGATTATCCAGAACCCAACCATCACCAGCGTTGCCGTAAAATCCGGTTACACCCCAAAAGCGGTACAAAGTGACGGCACGGTGGATTCCATCACCACGGAGGAAATCAACGAATTTCTCACTACCTTTTTCAAGCTGTACCCTACGGCAACCGCAAAGGAGCTGACCTATTATGTGAATGAGGGCGTGCTGAAACCTGTGGGAAAAGAGTATATTTTCTCAGAACTTGTGAATCCAGTCTACAATCGAAGCGGAAATCAGGTGACAGCTTCCCTTGCAGTGAAATATCTGGATAACCAGACCATGACAACTCAGGTATCACAGTTTGACCTTGTGCTGGAAAAGAACGGGGAAAACTGGAAGATTGTGAAATGATTATATATTCCAATAGTAAACAGATGACTTTTTATCATCTGTTTACTATTGGATGTGAGATAAATTCTTGTTTTAATTCCTAAATCTTTCTATAATAAAATTAAATTATCAATCTAATTTCATATTCTTTTCATATAAATGCTGTACAGTAAAAATGGAGGTGAATATATGGCTAAAATATTGATTGTCGAAGATGATAAAAGAACAAATATGGCTATTTGTGAATATTTAAAACCAACCGGACATAACATTGTTTCTGCTTATGATGGTGAGGAAGCATTGCAATTATTTCATAGTACAACAATAGATTTAATTGTTTTAGATATTATGCTTCCACGATTAACCGGAATTGCTGTTTTACATGAAATAAGAAAAAGCAGTCTTATACCTGTACTTATGCTCACAGCGATTGAGGATGAATATACGCAATCACAAAGTTTTGATGAATTAGCAGATGATTATGTAACAAAACCTTTTTCTATGGTATTGCTTGGAAAAAGAATCACCGCTCTTTTACGCCGCTGTGGACAAATGCAGTCTATAGACACTATTACTTTCGGGGATGTTACTGTCAATTTTTCTGGATATACAGCCCATGATAAAAATGGAAGAATTGACATTACTCCAAAAGAAATAGAATTATTAAAACTTCTTATAGAACACAAAGGACTGGTTTTGACCCGTTCACAAATTCTTGACGAACTATGGGGATATGATTACCCTATTATCGACCGGACAATAGACACTTATATTAAAAATTTGAGAAAAAAATTACGTCTTAATTGTATTGTAACAGTAAAAGGAATCGGCTATAAGTATGAGGTGGTGGAATGAAACGATTAAAAATATTGCCTAAAATTTTTTTATATACATTCAGCATTATGGTATTTATTATAATTGCAGCTCATCTGATTTTATATTTACTTGCCCCACGAATTGCTATAGATTACACTCCATCAGTAATATCAAATCAAAGTGAATATGTATTAGATGGCAGTATCGACCCTTTGCAGTTTGTATCACAGGCAATTTGGCAGGCGTTACCATTTTCTGTTTTTTGTTGTATTATTCTTTGTGCAATATGTTCCTATTTTTTTTCAAAAAGTATTACAACACCAATTCGGAAAATTTCAAGTGTGACAAAACAAATGTCTAAAATGGATAAATCTGCTGTTTGTATAGTATCTTCTCAAGATGAAGTGAGAGAATTGGCTGATAATATCAATCAATTATATTATCGTCTATTTACAACTATTAAAAATCTTGAAGCAGAAAAGGAAAAGGTTAAAGAAAGTGAACAGGCAAAAATTGATTTTTTAAGAGCAGCGTCACATGAATTAAAAACCCCAGTAACCGCTTTAAATGCAACCTTGGAAAACATGATTTTAGGAGTGGGAAGTTATTGTGATTATTCCACATATCTTCCTGAATGTAAGGATATAGTAGAACAGCTTGCAACCATGATTCATGAAATTTTAGAAACTTCCAAAATAAATATGGAAACTACTCAGGAAGATTCTACGAAATGTAATTTATCAGACTTAATTTTGAATGTATGTGAACCATATAAACTGATTGCTGCGACTCATGGTATCAATTTAAAGTTAGATATTCCTCAAGAATACAGGATAATGATTCCACAAAAGCAATTTAGTCGGGCATTTTCTAATATTATTGCAAATGCTGTCACCTATACTCCAAATGAGGGGAGTGTTTTTGTCTGTTTAAAAGAACATACTTTAACGGTAGAAAATGAATGTATTCCGATTGATAAACAACAATTAGCACATATATTTGAACCATTTTACCGTCCTGATTTTTCTCGCAATAGTGATAGCGGTGGAAATGGATTAGGACTTTACATTGTCTCAACTATTTTTTCATCACTTCATATTTCATATGAATTTTTACCAACAGAATCACAAAAAGGGATGTGTTTCTCTATCCTCCTGCCAAAAGCTCTCTAATTTCAGAGGGCTTTTTTTCGCCCTAAATTCTATATTCATTTCATATGCATTCCATATTGAACATTTATGATATTCCTGTATTCAAAATAAAAAATCAGGAGGTATAAAAAATCATGAACTTTATGAAGAGAGCATTTCTATATGTTTCACGCAAAAGAGGAAAGAGTATTTTGCTTTTTTTCATCCTTTTAATTCTGTCAACTTTTGTTCTAACGGGACTAAGTATTGGAAGTGCGTCAAAACAAGCTCAAAAAAATTTAAGACAAAATATCGGCGGTTCTTTCAATATTGATGTCAATTATTCAGATTCAAATCCATATTATCACGAAGAAGAAAGTGAGAATGAAGATGGGTCTTCCGACCTTTTAATGTACTCGACTGAACAGGTGACATCAAAAATGGTAGAAAACATTCGGAATATTTCCGGTGTTAAATTCTGTGATGCAACAACGGAAAGTCTGATAAATTTTGATAAACTTTTACCATTTGCCGGAACTGTTCCATTAGATGAAAGTCTTTCTCATTGTGTAAAAAGCATTGGTGTATGGCGTTCAGAAGAACAAAATTTCTTTACTTCTGGAAAAATCCAACTAATAGAAGGCAGGCATATTTTAGACAATGACATACACAAAGTTATTCTGTGTAAAGACTTAGCAGAAAAAAACAACTTAAATTTAGGTGATTCCTTAATTGTAACAAATGAGAACGGAAAGCAGCTATCTTTTGAAATTATTGGATTGTTTCATGCACAAAAACTTGAAAAAGTTGGAGAATCAATCCCAACATATGATAAGATACAAAACTTAATTTTTACAGATATAGAATCTATTGTCGAACTTGAAAATAGTGTTGCAGTGCAAGGGTTTGATACAGTAAAAGTTACCGTAAATGACCCTAAAGATATTGAAAAAATTATAGAGCAAGTAAAACATTTCCCTGATTATGAAGAAAATGTTTATAACATTTATGCTAATGATGAGGTTTACAAAAACACAGCAATTTCTTTAGAGAATTTAGATAAGTTAGTTATCGGCTTATTACTTGTAATCATTATCGCAAGCGTTATTGTTCTTTCACTTATTCTCACACTTTGGGGAAAAGAGAGAATACATGAAACAGGCGTTTTGCTCTCCATTGGAATAAAAAAATACAGCATATTAGGACAATACCTTATTGAAGTTTTAATGATAGCAATTTTAGCTTTTACCTTATCTTTTGTTACAAGCAATATGATTTCTGGAAATATCGCAAATACCCTTTTGCAACAAAATACAAAAAATGAAAAACAGCAGCTTTCAACACAAGAAGACCATACAGAAATGAAAAGTCTGGATTTTAGCGTTTCAGAAGATTCAGAATCCGCTACTCCTGATATTAAGGTAGAAATTACTTTGCCCGATATATTGCAATTATACACAATCGGTTTTTCTATCATTTTTATTTCAGTAACTATATCTTCGATTAGTGTTATGCGTTTAAAACCACGGGAAATTTTAGCCCGTATGAGTTAAGGAGGAACAAATGTCAATTTTTAAGTGTAATCATGTATCATACTCTTATGATAAAAATACAAACGTGCTGAAAGATATTACCTTTTCATTTGAACTAGGAAAAGTATATGCGATTTTAGGTTCATCTGGTTCCGGAAAAACAACATTACTTTCACTACTAGGGGGACTTGATATACCAACTACCGGAACTATTTTATACGAAAATGAAGATATTAAAAAAATAGGATTGGAATCTCATAGACAAAATCATGTTTCTCTTATATTTCAAAATTATAATTTGATTGATTATATGACGCCGATTGAAAATGCAACTTTGGCAACAAAGAAAGATGTTGATGTGGTTCCTCTTTTAAAACGTCTGGGACTTTCTGATAAAGAACTAAAACGAACAATTTTAAAATTGTCTGGTGGGCAACAACAACGTGTAGCAATCGCACGTTCCTTAGCTACCGATGTCCCTATTATACTGGCAGATGAGCCTACAGGAAATCTTGATGAAATAACTGCCGCTGAAATCACACAAATATTACAGGAAACTGCCCACAAATTGAATAAATGTGTCATTATTGTTACTCATTCTAAAGATGTTGCTCAAAAAGCTGATGCTGTGTTAGAACTCAAACAAGGAATATTAAGGCAGGTGAAAAAATGAAAAAATTGATTATACTAATAATTTGTTTATTACTTTCTACTTTTGTGTTTAGTGGATGTGTAAACAGAACAGAAGAAAGTGAATCTGAAAAAGTTTCTTACGATTACGAAATTTCGGGGCAGGAGGATATGTCAAATATAGAAATTGTGCCAGAAAATGAAAAGTAAGCCAACGGAAGAATTATTCTTCCATTCGCTTATATTTCATAATACCATCCGCAACGCTTTCCATGATAACAAGGTCTGCGTCTGTAAAATTGTCAATTTTGCTTTCAAGCTGTCTTCGTCTGCTGCTTTTTACCAGACTATCAGAGGATAAAAAGAACTCATCCACTGATACATTCAGCAGAAATACAAGGTCGTAAAGCACCTGTAAACTTGGGTGCTGCCCTTTATTCTCAATATTGGTTAAATAGCGTGGGTCAATTTCAATCATTGCTCCCACCTGTTCACGGGTCAATCCCTGTTTTTTACGGGCTTCTTTTATGGCAAGCCCAAACGCCCTGAAATCATATTTATCTTCTTTTTTACGCATAATACACCACCTCTATACATTTTACTGTTCCTGTTATAATAGTGACAGGTATAGAAAAACGTATTATACAGTTGTACAGTTCCTATTATGCGTACCAAAGATAAAACTATGCTGCTGAAACGGAAATAAAAAAAACCGTTATTTGGCAGCATACTTTCCCTGCGTCAAAAATCACATCATCTTTTCCAGACGACGGTTTAACAAAAGCCGCCGTCTTTTTTTGCATGAAATATAGATGATTTTTAAAGTCTACTACTTTATACAGACAGCGGCTTACAGGAGGAAGCCGCTATGCAAAATATTTTCTTAAATATATCTACATTCGGTAAACCGTTAAAAAAAGCCATCCACCTACACTAGAAAAGTCTGACCATCAATGTGGTTTTTCAGAATACATAGAAAGAACTATCGAAGCACACAAGCAGAAATATCGTCTGTTTGCGTGCTTTTTTAGTTGGAAGAAAAAGTTTTTAAATTTTTCTTCTCAAAACGCAACTGCACGCCCTGTCCTGTCGGGACTAAGAGCGAAAAGGGGGAAAGAAGCAGAAATTCCTATCAACTCGCTCCCTTTCAAGGCTGGAAAGGGGGTGAGTAATGATGAAGCCATCTGAATTTCAGACAACCATAGAGAACCAGTTTGATTATATCTGTAAAGTCGCTATGGAGGATGAACGCAAAGATTATCTTAAAGCGTTGTCCAGACAGTGTAAACGGGAAACCCTGTTCTGTGATATGGACGATTACACCGTCAACTTGTTTTCTTCCGAAGACACCTATCCATCCCACTTCCATACTTTTGAAATGGATGGATTTACTGTCCGTATTGAAAACAGCCTGTTAGCAGAAGCGTTGGAAAATCTGGACGGAAAGAAACGTGATGTTATCTTGAGATATTATTTCCTCGGATTTGACGATACAGAAATTTCAAAAATTCTGGAAGTCAACCGTTCTACCATCCAGAGAAGAAGACACGCCGGACTGGAATTTATCAAAAAATTTATGGAGGAAGAAGCATGACAGCAAAGCACCCTATGATTCCGTTTCCTGTGATTGTAAGGGCTGCGGATGGTGACATTGAAGCAGTCAACCAGATTGTACGCCATTACAGCGGTTTTATTGCCAGCCGTTCCATGCGTCCCATGAAAGACGAATACGGGAATACCCACATGGTTGTAGATGAAACCCTACGCCGCCGGATGGAAACACGTCTGATTGCAAAGATTTTATCTTTTGAAATCAGGGAACCCAACTAGAAATAACGCTCTCCTGTGGAAGCATGGACAAGCCCATGCTTCCCAGACAGAGCTTGCCAGTCTATTAAAGTGCATTATCACCAGTGCATTTTAACAGGCTGACAAAGCCGGATTGTTCCTTGAAAAAGAAAGCGTCTAATCAACGCAGCATAAAGCAGCCGAATACGTTTCGATAGAAAGAGAGCCGTTGGGCTGGCACGCCGTAACCCACAAAAGGAGGGATGAAACCGGATAGCGATTCCTGCCAGCGTTCCATAAGCAGCTTACCGCAAAAGCTGCCGCCATGACCTTTCTATCGTGATAATGATACTTCCGTACAGCCTTAGTCCGTGTGATGATGTAGCACCGCTGACAAAGGGTACGGCTGGATGAGAACCATGCAGGGGTGAGATTCCCATGAGCTTTAGCGAAAGCTGTTCGGCTGACTTGCTCACAGTAAAATGCACTGAACCTCTACAAAACTTTAATTTCCTGTGTTATACTCAAAGTGTTAGAGAGGTGTATTTTACTGTTACCATCATAGAAAGGAGCCTTAATCTTATGTTAGATGGTAAAGAGAATACACACGGTATTACAACGTCTGAAAAAAAGACATATACGGTAGATGAAATAGCAGCTCTTTTAAACATCAGTATGAAGTCGGCATATGCTTTAGTCAAAAGCGGTCAATTTCACTATATCAGAGCTGGCAGGATGATTAGAGTATCTAAAATATCTTTCGATAAATGGTTACACGAATAATCATTTAAGGAGAGATAATATGGCTTCAATCAAACAAAGAAAATCAAAATTTTCAGTTATTTACTGGTATATGGATGATACAGGCGAAAGAAAGCAGAAATGGGACACCCTAGAAACAAAAAAAGAAGCAAAGGCACGAAAAGCGTTTATTGAATTTTATCAACAAACCTATGGATATGTTCTCGTCCCTTTAGAAGAACAATTCGCCCATCAGCGTGAGGAAGCAGAACAGGCAATAGATACCCCAGATGATGAAATCACTTTAAAGGAATTTCTTGTTACTTTTGTCAATCTATATGGCGTATCGAAGTGGTCTGCCAACACTTACAGCAGTAAATTGAGTTCAATTAACAACTATATCAACCCTATTATTGGAGATTGGAAGTTAAATGAAATCACCACGAAAAAACTTTCTCAATATTACAATGACCTGTTAAGTGTTCCAGAAGTTCCTCGTGCTAACCGCAAAGCAACTGGTCGCTGTGTGCAGCCTGCCAACATTAAGAAAATCCATGATATTATCCGCTGTGCCTTAAATCAGGCTATTCGTTGGGAATATCTGGACAGCAAAATGCGGAATCCGGCTTCCTTAGCCACCTTACCCAAAGTACCAAAGGTAAAACGTAAGGTTTGGAATGTACAGACATTCAAGGAAGCAATCAAACTTGTGGATGATGATTTACTCCTGCTTTGTATGCACTTGGCATTTGCCTGCTCATTAAGAGTAGGTGAAATTACGGGGCTTACTTGGGATGATGTGATTATTGATGAAGAAGCTATTGCAAATAATAATGCAAGGGTTATCGTCAATAAGGAGCTGGCAAGAATTTCTCAATCAGCTATGCAAAAGCTGAAAGAAAAAGATATTATTAAAATTTTCCCAACCCAGAAGCCCCACTGTACTACAAGGCTGGTGTTAAAAACACCCAAAACAGAAACAAGTAATCGTACCGTATGGCTGCCGACAACGCTTGCTCAATTACTGGTTCAATACAAAAAAGACCAGCAGGAATTGAAAGAGTTTTTAGGAAGTGCCTATAACGATTATAACCTCGTTATTGCTCTTGAAAATGGGAATCCCGTAGAAAGCCGCATTGTTCGGGACAGATTTACAACGCTGTGTGAGGAACACAATTTTGAAGTTGTTGTTTTTCACAGCTTACGCCATTTAAGCACAAAATATAAGCTCAAAATGACACATGGCGATATTAAGTCTGTTCAGGGAGATACAGGTCACGCCGAAGCTGAAATGGTAACAGATGTTTACTCTGAAATCGTGGATGAAGACAGACGGCTTAATGCAAAGAAGCTGGATGAAGAATTTTATGACACCCTTGATACAGAGGAACCTGAACACAATCTCCATTCAGAAGCACAGGAGCCTATCAGTGACAATGACAAACTTCTGCTTGAATTGCTAAAATCCATGACACCGGAAATGAAAGAAAAGCTCTTAAAAGAAACCCTTTCTAACTGTTAGCAAAGGGCTTTGTTCCAAACAGAAAAAACCTGCTAACCAAAAAGTGTTAGCAAATATCGTAAAAATCCATGAAATCATCATCTACCTTAAATGAGTGTTAGCAAGCTATCTTGCAAAATAAATGACTTTTAGAAATTCCCACGGACATAAGCAGCTATATATTTGCTTCCCTGTCCGTGATAACAAAAAAAGCTGTAAACCCTTGAAAACAAAGGCTTACAGCGTTGCTTACTGGCGTCCATGACAGGAATCGAACCTGCGGCGTTTCGCTTAGGAGGCGAACCCTCTATCCTGCTGAGGTACATGGACGTATATAAAATTTTCAGTGTTGGGCGATTGCTCCAACAAGCCCTTAGGAGGCGAGTGCTCTATCCAGCTGAGCTATGACGACATATGCCGCAAACCCTTCATTTTACTGGGTTTCTGGAATTTTTCCCTTCGGCCATGTATTAGATTATCAGCTCTTTTACAAGCTGTCAATCACAGATTTTTCTGAGTTGTTTTTTTACTCAGAGAAATACCCCTGCTCTCTTTATAGAGACGGATGCTCTATCTAACTGAACTATGAGAATTCCTAACCCATATCTATGATTTTACTATATCTAAAGAAAAATTACAAGCATAATCTGGCTTCTCATTTTAAATTTTACATTCAGACAAATATTCACAATCCGCTTCGCTGCTTACCTGATTTGATTAAAAAAGTGCAGAAATATCTCTTCTGATATATCTGCACTTCTTTCTTAATTTTGTAGTATTGTCTGGACATAGGACACCATATCTTGTTTATATAATTCGAGAAGATTCTTTTTCTTTGCATAAACTGCAAAGCCATGGATCTTCAGCCCATTTTTCTTTACATAGTTAATCATATCCTGGTATCTGTTCGGAGAATCCGTCGTCTGTCCCATCATTGAAATAATGTCGTCATAATCCTGAATGTAGGAAAGCATGCTGATAAAGTGGGTCTGCATAGTTTCTTCGTCTGTCACATCCACATCATGACAGATATCTGTATTATCCAGAAGCGACAAATATGGATATTTCTCTCTGTCCCAATTCATGCTCATCCCCGACGGATACGGACAGAAACCAATGTTTGGTTCCACACAGTAACCATCCGCGTCTTCCGTATGAACCGCACACCAGAGTTCTCCCCATTCCAGTTCTTTATCATCAGACAGTTTCTGATACCACTCAATAAAATCTCTGTAATCCACAATATCATTTATGGAAACATAGGCAAGATACCAGTCGTTATCATTGTATTCTGCGATTGCGTCTTTGGAATCCTGAACGCTTTCCTCCTTACGCATTTCTGTGTCTACTTTAGTTTCTTTTCCATTTTCATCCACTTCCCACGCCTCCCACGCGGTCGTATCTCCCGGAAGATAAAACTGCATAAGTGGTCTGCTCAATATGTTATTGTCATAAAAAGTAAGGTTTCCTCGCACCAAACGTCCGCTGACAGAAGTGAATTTTCCAGTCCAACTAAAAGTCTGCGGAATGATAATATCGTATTCACCATACCCTCTCGATACCGCACTGACCTGACTACGATGATTACCCGGCAAAAACAGTTCAGAATAAACAGAAAGATCCAAATCCATTCTGGTCGTAGTCATTTCTTCATATTTACCAACTACTTCATTGGGATTATAATAAAAATCCGACACGGCCTTTGGGAGGATAAATACAGCACATAAAACAATTACAAGGACAGCTACTCCTACAATCATTCCCATTTTAATAAAAGCCTTGCGGATTGACCACCTGATTTCTTTTATAAATTGCCTGTTGATCTCATCTTTTTGATTGTTTTTCTGTCCTGCTAACCATTCTTTATTTTCCGGATTCTCTGCATTCTCACTCTCCAGATCAGAAAATTCTGGTATCTCACCTTCTTCATAGAGAAATTCACTGATTGCGTCCTGTTTTTCAATAGCTGCTTCAACTTCTTTTTTTCTAACATCGTCCAATTTTCCCTGTTTATATAAGTTCAGTAACTCACGATACGTCATTTGGAGTCCTCCTTTCTACACTCTTCCAGATATTTTTTCAATTCTTTCCTTGCCCGGTATGCAAGCACCCGTACATTTTCCAACGTGATATGTAAAACTGCCGCGATTTCTTTCTGTGTCATTCCGCCAAAATACTGCATCTGAATGATTTCCCGCTTCTTTATATCCAGTCTGAGGATTGCCTGATAAAGCATCCGCCTGTCTTCTTCCTCGAAAATTTTTTCAGGCAGACCTTCTTCTGTTTTTTCTTCTAAAGGATATATCTGTTCATCCATCAGAATCTCCCGTAATTTCTTTTTCTGTTGATTATAGAACAGGTTTCTCGCTACCATATAGAGCCATGCCCGCATGTTGCTATGTCCGTCCGGCAAGGCCAGAAGTGCTTTCAGGAAGGTTTCATGGAGCAAATCTTCTGCCAGATATCTGTCCCCACAAAGCGAATATAAATATAAATATAATTCTTTCTGATAAAGGCTGTAAAGCTTTAATAAGATTTGATTATCCACTTCTATCATTCCCCCTTCCCTGATTTTCGCGCTGGATATAGCTTTCATATCTGTTTTGTTTCCAGTTTTTTATCCCTTTCACTAATATAACATCTGTAAACGAAAAATGTTACAAATAAATCAACACATAGAAAGTGCATCTCCCTTTACTGCCGGAAATGTAGTATCTCCTGGATTTTCGGTGTTTTCCTGTATATCTTTATTCCATTTCTGTTCCGTATGTCTCAGGATTTTGACATATTCATATCAAAATATTTCGCAGAATAGTGGCGCGTAAACAGTAATATTTTCCTATCTCTTGTCAAGTGTAGAAATTACATGATATTTTACAATGTTTCACGTGAAACATTACAAAGAAATCTTGCCCATTGTTTTTTATAAATCAAAAATTATATGCTATAGCAACTCCATAAAAAAATGCAATCAAGACAGTTCAGCAGAGCGCGAAGTACTATGACACAAATCACGACCACCGGCTTAGCCGGTGGTTTGCTTTGACCCTATAAGGGTCTATT
>CAUEAK010000018.1:0-27076 GCA_958454115.1 Blautia wexlerae | reverse complement strand
CCACTGGCCAGATACGGAAACGGAACTGAGTTTACTCTTGGAAGGCTCATGGAATAATTTCCCCATCGGCGTCCGCCATTAGGAAGCTGTACATTATATGAAAACGTAAAGCCTCTTTCAATTCCCGAGATTGCACTGTTTATGTTATTAATCATACCGTTTACTTTAGATATAATATTATTCAATGTAGTACCGATTCTATCTGCCGCCCTGGATATTGCTCCGGAAAGACCGCTTTCCATTCTGGATCCATAGCTTTCTACTTTGCCAACTAAGGAAGAAAGACTTTTGTCAATCGAGCCTGACATACCTCCAACCGTCCTATTGATTTCGTCACCGGCGTTTTTCCATTTTTTTGTCATGATGTTATACTGACTCTGGAACTGACTCTTAACACCTTTGGTCATCTCACCAAGGCTTAAGTTGGCCTGTATCTTCATGGCTCGTACATTCGTTTTCACTTCTTTTGCAGAATTTCCCCAGTTAAGCACCGTAGAATCATTTACTCCTGCAAAATTTTCTTCTGTACTGGACTTAATTCCGGCTGCAGCCTCTTCCACATCTGTCTGAGCGGTCTTTATTGACGAGGAAATCTTCTCCTGTGCTCCGACAATATTGGTATCTACTGCTGTAGTAACCGCTGTAGTTGCTGCCGGGAACTCCGCCCCTAATGCTGCATTCAGCTCATCCAGTGGTACGCCTGCATTCTTCAAAGCAGTGTAAACCATGTTTAAAGCATCCTGCGCACTCTTGGCACTTCCGCCAGTGTCCTGAAGCTGACTTCTGACTCCCTGATAGGTTCCACTAAATTCGTTCCCTTTCAGGCTTAATGTATAAAGAGTGTCCGATAAAACACTAATTGCTTCTTTCGCGCTCAGCGAAGAGAGATCAATCTGTCCTGCACTTTCAGAGAATCCCTGTCCCAATGCCAGCACTTTATTGGTCATATCTTCTACGAAGGTACCTGTTACGCCTGCCTGAGCACCATATTGTTCAAGTATTGCTTTCGCCTGCTCAGCAGATATGCCATATTCTGCCAACTTATGGATAAAGCTGTCATACATTTCAGCATTGGATTTTCCCGCACTTTCATCGGCTTCAATCAGCTTCCAGAGATCTTCTGCCTGCTTTTGGGTTATTACATTCGAGGAACTCATTGCCCCAGCATAATCATGCAGATATCCACCCGCCTGTGTCAGAACACCGTTTCCACCCTGCAAGGTTTCTATAAATCCTGCCAGCTTTTCTGTTCCTACAATTGCCGCCGTAGCTACCGCCGCGATCAATCCTGCCGTTCCTACCAATGGGGCAAGAGATGAAGCAAGGGAAGTAAATCCACCCGCTGCCGCACTGGCGGCTTTTCCCAGTACAGATGTCAGGCTTCCGGAAAGAGCCGCTACTGCTTCAGATCCGATTATCTTCTTTCCTATTGCTCCAATCAGCAACTTTACCAGACTGCCAATCCCTGTTATATCCGCAATCTTTACAGCAATAAATGCTTTTCCGAGAAAAGCTGCTATTTTACCGGCTGTGCCACCTTCTTCCAACCCATCAAACAGACCTCCAATCGTTGTTTTGATTGCTTCAATGACCTGCCACAGATGTTTGCTCCAATCAATCTGGCTTAAGAATGTCCCTATTCCTTTCCCTACTTCTTCCCAATTTGTTTTTTGAGCCAGTTCAACCAAAGAAGTACATAAATTGTTCAGAAATATTTCCAGTTTCTGTCCATTGCCTTTCCAATCAAATTTTGATACAAAAGTATTGATTCCTCCCGCAATATTATCAACCATCTGTTTCCAGTTGAAATTGACAGCAAAATTGTAAAGAGTTGTAAATGCACCATTCAATCCAGTAGCAAGTGTATCTCCTATCTCTGAAAATGAAACAGTCGAAAAAACACCGTTCAGTGTATCCGCAACCGCCTTTCCAATATCAGCATAAGGAAGATTATGAACAAATCCGCTGAATATCTTCCAGGAAACCATGAACATGTTGCCAAGCAGCTGTCCAAGATTATTCCAGTTCACCTCACGAACCAGACCAGTAATACCTTCTGCAAATTTCTTTCCAAGATTCTTCCAATTTATTCCTGTAATCAGAAGATTCAGGGTATTCACAAGGGTATTAATACCAGCTCCTACAGTACGTCCTAACAAATCCCAATCAATATGATCAACCAGGCTATTAAATGTTCTTGTAAAAGCATCGCAGAATTTTGTGATCTTTGGGCCAACATTGTTCCAATTAATCACATCATAAATTTTTTGCAGGCCTTTGTTAATGCCGTTGGCAATATAAGCACCCAGTCCTTCCCAGTCCTCTTTTTTGATGAGCTTTCGGATCTTATCAGCAATTCCCTTTATAGAACTTGTGATAGGAACTTCTTCAAACATATCACCGGCAGATGGGTCTGTGTATTTGTTCCCGCCGCTTGTTCCTGTACTATTTGCCCCATCGTCATATCTATTAAGTTCATCAATCGGGCTAAGATATCCTTTTACTTCCTTTGCGGCTTTCTTGGCACTATCCGCTGTTTTATCCAAGCTGGCAGCATAGTCTTCCTGAACGCCTATTGCTTTTGTAAAAGTTTTTTGCCCGGTTAATGCTGCAATCAGCATACCTACGCGGGTAACCGCATCTGACATAAGATTAATAAACTTGACAAGAATCGGTGCGACTGTTGTCAATATTGGTGCGAATGCTGTTGCAAAAGAATTTTTTAATCTTGTCATACTGGACATCAATGAAGACATTGCTGTGTTTGCGGTATTAGAATACTCAGCAAGATTCTGAATTCCCGTCTTTACTCCGTCACCAACAGCATTTATAGCCTGGGACATGCCCGAAAACAATAGTGACATTCCCAACATCTCATCCAGACCTACCTTAGAACGTTTTGCCTGCTTATCGAAATTAAACATAGATTCCACTGCTTTTTTCATAGCAGAGACCATGCTTTTTACAGCCGATCCTACGCTCTTTAAAGCAGAGCCAATGTTCTTCATGACTGCACCTACACGTGCAGCAGCTTTCTGTAGATTCTGCATTACCAGAACAAGCTTGTTATTCTTTTCCTGATATTCCTCTACTTTTTTCTTCAGATTATTGTATGAAGAATATAGCCTTCCATTTATACGTTCCAGTTTCTGTGATTCCTCATCGTACTTCTGCGATGTATTTTTATAGGCATCTGTCGATTTAGGATCTATGTACGCACTGCCGGATGCCTGCATCTCCTTCTGTTTGTTCTGCAGTCTCTCCATGTCTGCCCATATTTCATCCAACTGCTTATCTAGTTCTTTAACAGGCCCAGAATCAACTGGAAATCCCATATCAATCCATTCACGCTGTTTAGATTCTATTTTTTCAAAGTCTGTTTCAAGAGCCTTGATCTGATCCGAAATCTGCTTGTATTCTTCTGTTTCTATTTTGCTTTTACCCAGCTCATCCAGCTTAGATTTTAATTCAGCAACTTTTCTTTCCTGCTTTTCATAGCTTTGATAAAGGCTGTTAACTGTTGCAATCTGCCTTTGAAATGAATTTTTTGCTGTTTCTCCCATTTTTGATACCTGAGCAGTAATTCTTGTCATTCCTGCCTTGATCGTACTTAAGCCTTTGGAAAGACCTTCTGTCTGAATCCTGGTATCAATGATGATTGAGCCATCAGCTGCCATATTATCTACCTCCCAACTATTTGAGGTCAGGGTACCAGTTCCAAATTACCAGTACCGAGTTATAAATTAGGGCTATCCTGTTTCCAGAACAGCCCGCATTTTCTTAGTCTGCTTCGTCTTTTTTCGTGTATTTAGCAATATATTTTTCAATTCGTTCCTGCTGCTTCTTTTCTCTTTCAGCTAATTCCTTTTCAATGATTCCGCCAATTACAGTGATAATCTGTTCGGCAAATGTCTGTCCATCTTCCAGAATTGTAAACGGATGAGTAATTTCAAAGAAGTTCTCCGATACAGGAGCACCAAACAAGAAATCTATCTTTTCCCCAGCTTCTTTCTCCAGCTCAGGAAGAATCTCTTCCAGGTCCTCCCCTTTTATTTTGTCACCTACACTTGCGAAAAACGCCGCTGTCTCTTTATATCTGTTTAAGATTCCAACATCTGTGGGAACAAACCGGAATACTCCCAGTTCATTTCCATCCTGATCTACGATCTCATAGCTCTTAGCACCTGTATTAAATGTTATCTTCTCTGCCATTACTTATCGCCTCTCCCTCATATTTTTGAAGTTCCGTTTCAAGTCTCTGAAGTTCCCTGTAATCCTGCGCAAGTTTTCTATATTTTTCTGCCATCTCTGGAAGACCCTGTCTTAATGCTTCAACCGTTACAGAAAGCATTCCCGATGACTTCGCCAAATCATTAAGCGCCCGTCTAACAGAAGCATTTATTGCCGCCTGAAGCTTATCCTGTTCATATTTTCTACTTTTCTTCATTCTGATACGTCTCATTGTCTTTCCCCTTTACTGCATCGTAAATAGCTGCTAATTCCATGACTGCAATCAACATCAACATGTTAAGTAAAATCACATACATCATCTCCTGTCCTATCGTGATACATATATTATCTCACATTTTGTGAGAACAGCTCTCTACCACTTTTGGGCGTTTTTTGTTATTTCGACTGTTCATCGACAGTTCAAAGGCAACTGGCCTTTCGCAAAGATCACAATTCAATCTGATATTCTCGCCTGTTCCTCGCCTGTTCGAACACTCCGAGTTCTCGCCGCTTTAATTCCATTTCTCACGGCTTTATGCGGCTTTCCTGCGGCTTCATTATCAATAACAGGAATCCTCAAAATAGCGGATACCCCTTTTTATAACTTTTCACCGCTTCCTTACCGCTTCAATCAGAACAATACTGAAAAATCAGTAATAACACCTGACCGCAAATGACCGTATTTCTCATAATAGGCTTTTTATTGAACCGTAGGTTCGGCAGCAGGATTTTTATTAAATACCCATATAAGCTTTCTACTGTTTTATCGGCTCATTTAGCCTTTTTCTTCCTTTACCCTTACAACTTTACCTTAGTTACATTGCAATTGTTTTTTACTCCGTTTTATTCCTGTACTCCTTTATTTTCAGATACATTACGTCTCATCCGTTCTCCCATCTGCTGACGCTGTTCCTCTGTATACTGTTTCGGAGGAGAAATCCGGATCCAAGCTACCGGAACATGAGCACAAATACTTCCGTCCTCATTATCAGCAATGATCTGGCAATCATCAGGATGTTTCTCTGCCAGCTTGCGGATTACAGATTTATACCGGCCCTGAGAGAATGTCAATGTTGCTTTGGTACCATTAGTCATAAATTCAATTGCATTTTCATTACATCCATTCATAAAAATCTCCTTTTTGTTTTGTTCGTCTGTTGTTTAATTTCTCTCTGTTCGCTCTTTGTTCGGTTACACTTAAAAGGTCATTTCTCGGAGTTCGCTCGGAGTTCAATAACATCTGAGATGTATTTTTCTCGAAGTTCGTTCGAAGTTCATTCTGGAATCATGTACCAGACTTTTAAGAACTCCGAAATCTCCGAATACTCTCCCGCATATATCGTGTCATTAAATTCTTTTCGTGCACGTATCGCGTTACAAAATTTATTCGCGCGCGTTATCGTGTCAACAAATTCTGAATACCAGCAACTGAATCTGTTCTGCGATGGTCATCGGTTTATAGGAACCTGTCTTTCGAATTGTTGGAAGAACTTCATCCATAACCCACGCTTCGAATTTCTCTGCCGATGGAAGTTTCGACTTCATAATCAAGCGGTACAAGTCTCCCTCATTTATGTATAACATTGACTGAACACCGCTAGATGTAGGGGTGTCGTGTTTTACGACTCCCTTGCAATGCCTTGATACGGCATCTCTGGGATTGTTATATCCAAGTGCTTTCGCAACGTCAGCTCCAACAAAATACGGTTTCCCGTCAATTTCTACTGTTCGAATTTCTCCGAACTCATCTGAATTAAAAATCTGTAATTCGTTCATCCAGTTATATACCGAAAAATATTAAGTTTTCTTAAGTTCTGCGCTCTTATATCCGCAAAATATAAGGTTTTTTTAGGTTTTACCTATACATACAAAAATGTTAGCTTTTGTTAGGTTCCATGATCCTATACATAAAAATCATGAGGTTTTCTGAGGTTTCCATGGAAAGCCTCAGCCTATATGAGGCAAAATACTAAGTTTTACTAGGCAATCAAAGTACTAAATAATACTAAAGCTTTTGATTATATATGCAGAAATGCCACTATTTGCAACCTTATTCATCAGCTATATACTCTGAAGCTCCACCTTTTTCCACCCTATTCATCAGCTATATATAATCGAGTTCCACGTTTTTCCAAGATGCATTCCCTATACAGAGAAACAGACGGTTTTGACAGGTTACCAATCCGAGAAGATGCTAATATTTGCTAATATTTTCGGCTATATATGCTGAAATCGTAGGTTTCCGTAAGTTTTCCCCTATATAGAGTGATATGTGGGGTTTTGTCAGGTTCTGCCAGCATCGTCTACTACATATCTACTGACTTCATCAGCAAATCGAATTCATGAAGTGCTTTCCGCTTATAACCATAAAAATCATTTTCAGTGCATGGAAGTTCACATGAATTGCTGTTTTTGAATATCTGGCGATATCCCACGCTTTCTGTAAAACTCTTTACCAGATGCGAGGCAAGAAATTCATTTGCCCTATTGCATGCTTCGATTACTAAAGAATAATACTGTTTATCTTTTACCATTTCTTTGAGTTCTGCTGCCCGTCCCGGCGTAATCCCATAATCTTTCAATTTCATTTTTCTGATGCTCATTGGTATAGAGTCCTCCTGTCCTGTTTGTGGTATAATAGTTATCAGAAAGACTCACCCCTTTATATGGTCCTGCGTCAGTTACTTTGACTGATGTAGGACTTTTGCTTTGCGCTCCAGATCTGACGCAACATTGCACAAGATATCCCGGCACAACTGGCAATTATATTGCGATTCTATTTCGTGAAGATCATCTACCAGCTTTGACCAGTATGTATCATCCTGCGGATTCTCCGGCGGATAGTGTTCCCTGTATGCCCGCCATGCAGCAGTGAATATGTCATAAATCGGCTTTAATTCCTTTGTGTTATCCACTTTACTCCTCCGGCATGATATACGCTTTTTCTCCTGCTGCATACTTTTGAAACATATCATTCAACACTTCTTTCGCGCGTTCTGGACTTGCATATTCCGCAATACCAAAATCACCCTCACAAATACGGTTCTTACTTACATAACTGATATACGTCATTTTGAAATTTAAAACTCGTGTTTTATCCTGTGTCATAATTTTCATAATTATTGTCCTTTTTGGCGGATTACCGCCTATAATTATCGTTTCCCCTATGATTAAGTTACTCCTCTGTATATTTCACTAATTCAGCTCCAAACAAAACTGAATCAACATATATTTTTACAACGTTTCCTGCTTTATTTACAAGCTTCATAGTTACATTCAGCCCCCTTGAATCTAATTTCACTTCATCTACTGTAAATCCTTTCAAACTTTCTAAATCAGCTACTGAATATACCGACTGTTTCTTTAATTTTTTTGACATATATTTTTCCCTTTCCGGCGGTAAGCCGCCTATAAAATCCATTACAAAACCAAACTACAGACTACAACTACAATCATTCCAAAGAGTTTAAAGTTTTCTTTATATACCCTTACATTCCTATATTATTATCTTTTATATATTTCTTTTTATAGAATGTAGTAATTGTAGTTATTGTAGAAAAGCCTATAAATACTGAATTTGCCTTGACTACATTCTAACTACAAAGTTGACTACATTCTTTCTGAAACGCCTAATCGAACGGTATCTCCATTTGTTCTTGTTCAGGAACTGGCACAAAATCAGAAGCATTTGTAGTTTCTTCCTGTTCAGTTTGTAGTAACATCTTCTGAAATCCTCTCTGACTTCCATACTTAGGAAATTTACGTGGAGTTTTCATTCTTTGCCACCCTGGTACTTTTGCAATAATATTGTTTATTTCCGATGTCTGATAACTTTTTGGTGCAATGTTTTCTTCCAATGCATCAAACCATATTTCCCGCGCACACACCTGAGTTTTTCCCTCCAAATATTCCAAAATAATTCCACGTTTACCATCATCTGCCATATTCTGCTCTTGAAGTTCCTTGGCCTGCTGCACACATGATTCTGGAAGTATCAACTCTGGCTTTTCATTCTTCCAAATATATACAGCTTCAGCCCAGGCCTGTTTTATATCGTCCATAACTTCTGATTCAAAAAGACTCTTAGATGGTTTTGTAATGCCTGTATGAATAATAAGAAAACGCCTGTTTCCTGTCTCATCCTGCAAGAAATCGTCCTTATTGGTTGTTCCAGAGAATACACATTGTCTGTAAAATGTATCGGCCCTACGCTCATAAGGAATTCTGTATTTATCTTGTGTAGCGGTTAAAAATCGTTTTACACTCTCCACACCGCCCGCCGTCCGCGCCAACGATTTAAGCTCTGCAAGCTCAATAATCCATGATCCGGTAAGAGACTGCACTGCTTTATCTGAATCCAAACTATCCAACGAATCATTGAACCATAAATCGTCCAAAGCCATCAATTTCAGAAACGTACTCTTGCCAATGCCCTGTGAGCCCTGTAAAATGATTGTATAATCAAATTTATTTCCGGGTTTATATACCCTTGAAACAGCTCCTAACATCCATAAGCGCATTACCTGATATGTATAATCAGAATCCTCTGCTCCAAGACATTCCGGCAGCAGGCTTCTTATATGCTCTTTTCCATCCCATGTAAGGGAATCCAGTAATTCTCTTACTGGGTGGAATTTATTCCGCATAGAAACATTTTTCAATGCATCTGCAAAGTCCTGTCGGCTTTTAAGCCCATAGTCAGCCTGTATCAGTGAAAACAGTGCTGAATCATCATGACTACTCCATGCTCTGCAATTATTCTCATTTTCCCATGGTACACTACCATATAGGTAAGGTTGTTGTGCAAACTCATTAAGGCGGATTTTCCCGGCGAAACGGCTGTCTTTATCCATAACGATTTCAAAATTATGTACAAGCTGTTTTACGCTTTTTACATTTCCATCTTCATCATAGTTGCAGTCGAGGAATTTAAAGACTAATGCCGGACCTCCAACTACTTCGTCCTTGCTTTTTTGTGTTACAGTTCGTTTTTTACCTGTATCCTGCTTCTGATCTTGCTGAACATCTGTGCAAATGCTCTCTGTATCATCAACATTCCTTATTAAATTTTCAAATTCTTCAACAGTATGTCCCTCTTCAAAATAATCAGTTATATCTGCTTTTAGCGTATCGGGCATCGGAACAATTATCTTTACACTCTTAGAAATTCCTTTTAAATCTTTTTCAATAGCAGCCGCCAGTTTCTTCCCTGGAGCATCATTATCAGCCAGAATGACAACTTCAGCACCCGCACACAGTTCTGATACGTTCTTATTCCAATCATTAGCCCCGCCACATGAAAAAGCAGTATAGCCTTTCTTTACCAGTGTATTAACGTCCTTTTCACCCTCAGGTATAAAAATCGGTTCGTTTCTTTCAATGGCTTCTTTTATTCGTGGAACACTTCCGAATATTGCATTGAATTCCTTTTTGTTCCTTCCTTTCAAGCCATATTCAAACCGCCCATCCTTAAGTATTCCGAAAAGCATTTTCTTACCTTCAAGGCGTATTTTTGTGTAAGCATATTCGCCGTTAATAGATACGTAATTGTATACAGCCTCAATCTTTCTTTTCTCTCGGCTTTCTATGTACATTCGCCAGTATTCCTCTGCTGGCCTACTTTCACTAAATAAGTCTGCCATTTTTAATCCTGCTGCCAGTACAACACTTTCAGAGCTGCAACCCGCATGGCATTTTAATAAAGTCCTACCATTATTCCCTTGCGTAATCGTCAAACTGGCTTCCTTATCAGGATGTGCCGGACAGAGTGCTTGTACCTTTCCATTGCCATATTTCTTCACTTGAAAATGTGATAAGATTTCCTCATAGGTCAAAGATTATCACCTTCCAATTCCTTCAATAACTCTCTTGCACTTTCCAGAGTTTTCAATGTATTTTCACCTCTATTCTCTAAAGTACGAATAAATTTTCGGATTTCCATTGTATCTCCTGCTGCCGGAAGGTAGTAGCCTCCTGGACTCGTGGCGCTCGATAAGATTACTTTTCCTGATCTGCGCTCCATCTCAATCTGCTTCTGGAGCATTCGGACACTGGATAAATGACACTTCACTACAAGATACCCCGGGGTCAATGCGTTTTCTTTGCCCGGCAGCAGATTTTCATATACTCCCATAAAATCACCGCCTATCTGAGTATTCTGTCAAAACATACTCATAGAATCTTTCTGGATCTACTCTTGCTATTCGTCCAATTTTCACTACAGAGTCAGCCTCTTTTGCCAATCGCATAACTGTATTAATTCCAAGATTACTATCTTCAGCCATTTGCTGATAAGTAAACAATCTTCCTTTAGGATTTTTTGTTTTTAAAGTATACATGAAATATGTCTCCTTTCATCTTATTAACGTTGTGTTCCGTCTGACTTTATGATATTATAATTTAAAGATATTTTGTTATCCTTTTATTATTATTTTTTTATGCATAAGGAGGTATTATGAGTAATTTATTATCTTTAGAAAATTTTGATAGAGCTCTTCAGAAAAAAAACTGGGACCTAAAAAAATTAGCAGATGAATATGATAAAAAATATTCTGACGAAAATGGAAAAACCATTTATAATACATTAAGAAAATGGCGTTCTCCTAACGGAAATCCAACATTAAACATTTTAGTAAGAATATGTGATTTATTGGAATGCGACATTGACTATCTTCTTGGACGAATAGAAGAATCTACTCATACTATAAAATTTATCGGAGAAAAGACAGGGCTCTCCGAAGATTCTCAAAAAAGATTACAAGAAATTATGAAAACACCACAAGATGGAAAAGAAATGATCAAGATTCTTGATAAACTTATACGAAATCCTGCGTTTTCAATTTTTCTCATTAAAGATATTAATAGATGCTATAGTAAATTTGACAATTTAAAACTTGCAGAAAATTCACCTATTTACAAAATTGCAAAACAGAAACACACTATAAAAGAGGAAATAGAATTGAAAAATTCAGGAGACATTGTATATGATAGTTTTCGCCAACGTTTGTCAGATTGTCATGATTCTTATGATGCTTCACTTTTTCGAATTCAAGGTGACTTCGGAAAACTAATTGATGATTTAATACAAAAATATTACCATGAAAATAATCCTTATGATATGTAATAACTAAAAAGCACCCAATACCAATTAAGGCGTTGAGTGCTTTCTTTTATGCAACAATTTTTTTATTACATAATACCATTTCTTTTCTGACTAATAATCACTTGAAAATTTCTTTATTTGCTGCTCCTAGTTTTTTTTATGTATTTTAATCTTTTTTTTAATATTGGAAGTAAAAATGCATCCAGTATCCCTACTGATATTACAAAATATATTCCTATAATTCCCCATTTTGCAACAAAATCCCTAATTGTATATTCTGGTAAAAGTATTTTGCTCATAACCAAATAACCAATCTCAATCCATGTCAATATTGCCGGAATTATGAAAATAAATTCTACACTAAAAATTTCAGTATCATGTTTAAACTCATTATACAACGACATAATCGGTAAACAGACAAAAATGTTACATACATAAAGTATTCCAGGTATAGCAAATGATAATATTATTAGTTTAAGCAAATCCAATTCCATATATAATTTTCGATTCCATACAAAAATCAGAAGGCTTCCCGGCAATGCCCCTCCTATTATTGCAGTTAATGTATATCCTATCTTAGAAATCATATATTTTATCAGTTCATCCATTCTATTACCTCCGTATATTTTTATCGCTAATTACTCTATATAGTACAACAATCATACTTTACCTTTTTCGACACCCCCAAAAGCATCTTTGCATCAAAAGAGCCGGAACCTTTTACAGCTCCAGCCTCTCCTTTTAATCTTCATAATGACCTCTACAAGCAATGATCCAAAGAAATCCATTCTCGTCTATGTTGTAAACCAATCTGTTAACATCATCAATCCGCCTGCTCCATGCTTTTCTATGTCTCAATGGCTCCGGCTTTCCGATTCCTTGGGACAAACCCTCTCTCTCGATAGACTTAATAAGTTCATTAATCCGCTTCAAAGTCTTTTTATCTTGTGTCTGCCAGTAAAGATAATCATCCCATGCTCTGTCAGCCCATAACTTTTTCATTCATCTACCTCGATCAGTTCGTGTTCCTGTCCATTGCCTGCTGATAACTGAGCAATTCCTCTGTCTATCATGGCAAGATACTCTGCATTCCGGGCAGCCTTTTCAAGCTGATTATATTTCTCAAGGCTCATGATCACAACATTCTTTTCGCCTTTACGGGTCACAATAACAGTCTCATGGTTATCCGTTGCCTGATCACAATAATCTTTCAAATTGTTTCTGATTGTAGAATAATTTACTGCTAACATAATTTCACCCGCCTTTCACAGTTGTACAATATGTTGTTCTATTTCTTGTACAATTATTTTACTCTATTATTATATGACTGTCAATCTCAAATCATGCAGAAAATACCTGTAATCACATCTATTTTCACCATTTGTCACAAGATTGTCACAGGCTCCTGCCAATATGCCCAGAAAAGCGCGTATTTACGGTATTCTTTCAAAATTAATATCAAGTATCTTCTCTTGACAAAGTTAATTTATAGCAATTCCATAAATTACCGCTAAATATCCAGCGAAGAAAAACAGTTTGTTTCGTGTGCATTTGCAGGGATCTTAGATATTCTTAGCTGGCAGAAATCTGCGTTATGAGCCGGCTGCATCACTGTCTGAGCGAAGTTTGCAACGGAGCGAGTTTGATAAGACGGCTCATGCTTTTAGCAGATTTATGGCAGCTTAGAATATCTTAGATCCCGAAACCGCACACGAAACAAACTGTTTTTCTGCGCGTCCCTTTGAGACCTCTAATATAAGTTACAAAAAGCCCTGATATCCATATACTGAACACCAGGGCTCCCATTTCATTTATTTACATAGCAGACACTACTCTGAGACAATCACAGACTAGGACGGATCACCTTCGGTCTGCATCCTGCATCTTCCAGAGCTTTAACAATCTCATTCTTATGATCTGTGCCAAAAGCCTCCAATGTGATCTTAAGTTCCACTGCCGCATTTCTGTTCGTGCTTACAAACTGGTTATGATCCAGCTTGATAACATTGCCCTGCGCCCTGGCGATCACGCTTGCCACACGTACCAGTTCACCCGGCTTATCCGGAATGAGCACAGATACTGTGAAGATTCTGTCTCTCTGGATCAGACCATGCTGAACAACAGAAGACATGGTAATAACATCCATGTTTCCACCGCTTAAGATAGAAACAATCTTCTTTCCCTTCACATCCAGATGACGAAGCGCTGCTACTGTCAGAAGACCGGAATTCTCTACGATCATCTTATGGTTCTCAACCATGTCAAGGAAAGCAACAATCAGTTCATCATCCTCGATAGTGATGATATCGTCCAGATTCTTCTGGATATACGGGAAGATTTTCTTTCCGGGTGTCTGTACGGCAGTACCGTCAGCAATCGTATTTACGTGCGGAAGAGTCACAACCTCACCCTTCTTCAGAGAAGCTTTCATGCAGGCAGCCCCTGCCGGTTCCACACCGATGACTTTGATATGTGGATTTAACAGCTTCGCAAGTGTGGAAACACCTGTTGCAAGTCCGCCTCCACCGATCGGAACCAGAATATAATCAACAAGTGGAAGCTCCTGAACGATCTCCATTGCAATGGTACCCTGTCCTGTGGCAACTGCCGGATCATCGAAAGGATGGATAAAGGTATATCCCTCTTTCTCAGCAAGTTCCAATGCATGTGCACATGCCTCATCATATACATCACCATGCAGGATAACCTCTGCACCGTAACTCTTTGTTCTCTCAACCTTGATCAGCGGAGTTGTGGTGGGCATAACGATCACTGCCTTCACACCATATTTATGCGCAGCATAGGCAACACCCTGTGCATGATTTCCGGCGGATGCTGTGATCAGACCTTTATTTCTCTCTTCATCGGAAAGAGTGCTGATCTTATAATAGGCACCACGAACCTTATATGCACCTGTACGCTGCATATTCTCCGGTTTTAAATAAACCTTATTTCCTGTAAGTTCACTGAAATAGCTGCTCTTGATCAGCTTTGTTTCCTGTGTGACCTGTTTTACGATCTCTGATGCCTGTTCAAAACTCTCTAAAGTAAGCATTGTTTTTTCCTCCATTTTGTCCTAAATGTACTCCCGGAATCTTTTTGTACTTAATTTGACTCCGAAAGTACATCCTAATCTTAAGCGTCCGGGTTTTCTTTATGGTCTACATCAAACAACGCATTTACAAATGCATCTGCATCGAATTTCTGAAGATCGTCAATACTTTCTCCTACGCCAATGTACTTCACCGGAATATCCAGTTCAGACTGGATGGCAACTGCAATACCTCCCTTGGCAGTTCCGTCCAGCTTGGTAAGGATAATACCGCTGACATTTGCGACCTCCGCAAATTGTCTCGCCTGTGCAAGGGCATTCTGTCCGGTGGTACCATCCAGCACTACCAATGTCTCCAGATATGCATCCGGATACTCCCTCTCCAGGATCCTGTAAATCTTGCGGAGTTCTTCCATAAGGTTCTTTTTATTATGAAGACGTCCTGCTGTATCGCAGAGAAGTACGTCTGCATTTCTTGCTTTGGCTGCAGCCACCGCATCATAGATAACAGATGCAGGATCTGCTCCCGCCTGTCCGCCGATGATCTCCACACCTGCACGGTTCGCCCACTCAGTAAGCTGCTCTCCTGCTGCTGCGCGGAAAGTATCGGCTGCTGCAAGGATAACCTTCTTGCCCTGGTCTTTTAATTTTCCTGCAAGCTTTCCTACTGAAGTGGTTTTTCCGACACCATTGACACCGATCACCAAGACTACGGATCTGCGGTTCTCAAATTCATACTCTGTGCTGTCCACACGCATCTGATCCTTGATCTCATTGATCAGAAGCTGTTTACATTCCATCGGTTCCTTAATATGACGTTCGGAAACCTCTTTCTTTAAATTCTCAATAATAGAAGTGGTCGCATTGATCCCGATATCACCCATGATCAGAATCTCTTCCAGCTCTTCATAAAAATCTTCATCAATACTGGAAAAACCACTGAAAATACTGTCAAATCCGGCTACGATGTTGTCTCTGGTCTTTGCCAGTCCACTGACTAATCGTTTAAAAAAACCTTTCTTTTCTTCTGCCATGTGAAACTCCTCCTGTTACTGGGTAAGCTGATTCTCCACCAGATCGACGGAAACCAGTGTGGATACCCCTTTTTCCTGCATGGTAATACCATAAAGCCGGTCTGCGGCGTTCATAGTTCCACGTCTATGGGTTATTATAATAAATTGTGTGTTTTTCGTCAACTTCTGTAAATATCCGGCAAATCGCCCAACATTGGAATCGTCCAGCGCTGCCTCGATCTCATCCAGCAGACAAAACGGTGACGGCTTCAGATTCTGGATTGCGAAAAGAAGTGCGATAGCTGTCAGAGCTTTTTCCCCGCCGGAAAGCTGCATCATATTCTGCAGTTTCTTTCCCGGCGGCTGGGAAATGATCTTAATTCCTGCCTCCAGGATATCTGCCTCTTCATCCAGCTCCAGAGTTCCTTTTCCGCCTCCGAACAATTCCTTAAATGCCTTGTCAAATTCCTTCTGGATCTCGCCGAATTTCTCAGAAAACTGTTTCCGCATTCCCTCATCCAGCTCCTGAATGATCTGTTCCAGAGTTTTCTCCGCTGTGACCAGATCCTCATACTGGCCGGACAGAAAGGTGTGTCTTTCCAGAAGTTCCTTATAATCCTCAATAGCATTTACATTTACAGGTCCCAGCTTTCTGATATCATCTTTAATCTGAGCTGCCTGTCGCTTCATCTGCGAAAGATCAGTAAGTTCCTCTTTTCTGTAGGAAACGGCATTATTGGGAGTGATCTCATACTCGGACCACATATAGGCAATCCGCTCTTCCCTGTTCTCCTCCAGCTTGTCCATCTGTCCCTGCAGACGGTAACATTCCTTATCCAGAAGTCCGATCTGACCGGACAGATAATCTCTTTTCTCAAAAAAATCTTTATGCTGAGAAGTTCTGCTCTCTTTCTCCTTCTGCAGATTTTTCAGCTGCATCTGTGCCTGTTCTTCATGAAGGACAGACTCTTCCGACTCTTTTTTCAGCTGGGTGATCATCTCCTGCTTCTTTTCCATCTCTTCACTGCTGTGAGCAAGAGACTGATAAATATCCTCTTTCTCAGTCATAAAAGCTGTGATTTCTGCTTTCAGACGGCTCAGGTTTTCCTGGTCAAATTTCTCTTTCTGTTCAAGAGCGGATGACTGAAGACGGATTTCTTCTAACTCCCGGGTGATTTTCTTCTCTTCTTCTTTCCATTCATCCAGTTCTGACTGCTTTGCCTCAATAAAACTCTCCAGTTCTTTCTCATCCTGCTTTGAATTCTCCAGTTCCCTGGCAATCCGGTCATGATCCTGCCGGATTTCCATGACCTGGCGTTTGATCTCTGCCTGATCTCTGTTGATCTGCGCATATCCGCTTCGGATCTCCTCAGCTTTCTTTTCCTGCTGTTTGATATTCATTCTGGCAGTATTCTGTTCTATATATTTCTGACGGAGTTTTTCCTGAAATCCTGCAATAGCATCACGAAGCCTGTTTCTCTGATTTTTATTTTCCTCAACAGCATTCTGCATTTCGGTCAGATTCTGCTTCAGCTGATTTACTTTTGTTTCCAGTTCCTCTATTTCACGCCGTCTTCCAAGCAGATTGCTGTTGTTTCTGAAGGCACCGCCGGTCATGGAACCTCCCGGGTTTAAGGATTCACCCTCTGTTGTGACCATTCTCAGACTGTGTCTGTATTTTTTTCCTATTGCAATGGCATGATCAATGTTATCAACTACCAGCACTCTTCCAAGAAGGAATTTCGTGATCTGCTGATACTGAGAAGCTACGGACACCAGTTCGCTGGCAATCCCCACAACGCCCGGCTCTTTCAGTGCTTCTTTCGGTGTAAACTCACCTCTGGGACTTATGCTGCTCATGGGAAGAAAGGTCGCACGTCCATAACGATTCTTTTTCAGAAATTCAATCATAGTTTTGGCAGTCTGCTCATTATCTGTAACAATATTCTGAATGCTCCCACCAAGAGCTGTCTCGATAGCGATCTCATAATCTTTGTTTACCTGGATCAGATCTGCGACAACACCCTGGATTCCCGGAACACGTTCTTTTTGTTCCATAACTCTCCGGATACTGTTTCCGTATCCATCATAGCGCTCCGCGATATTTCTGAGAGAATCCAGCCGGGATGCCTCTCTGTGATAGGCTGTCTGTTCTACTTCCAACTTTGTGTTCTGTTCCTTCAGCTTTTCCTGAATCTTCATCACACTCAGATTCAGATGTTCACATTCCTCATTGGCATTTTCAATCTGGGATGTAATCTCATCATACTGTTTCCGGGCTGTAGTCAGAATGGTCTGCTGTTCTTCCTCTTCACTCTTCAGTCTGAGAATACGCTGGCTGATCTCTGCCTTACGGATTTCTGCCTGTTCCATCATTGCATCAAATCTCTGGGCTTTACCCTTGACATTGGCGCGGCTGTTCAAAATTTCAATAATCTCATTTTTGCCATTCTCCACTTCGAGAGTACAGGCTTCCATATTCTCCTGCGCTGTCCTTAATTTCTCTTCTTCCTCAGAAAGTTTCTTACGGACAGCCTTTAACTGTGCATAAATATCCGTTTTTTCTTCTTCAAGTTTCTTCTTTGAATCTGTTCTTACTGAAAGTTCAGCCTCAATAGTCTGGATACGTCCCTTATAATGCTCTTCATTCTGTGCCCCTGCCAGTATCTGCTCATTTAATACATTGATCTGGCCTTCCAGCTGTTGTTTACGGATTGCCTGCTCCTGACCGGAAATGCGAAGTGCATCCATTTTGGAATTTAAATCTTCCAGTTCCTGTTCCAGACGTTCATATTCCACCTTGGTCCGGTCATAGGAACTCTGGGTATCCTTCAGCTGATTCTGCGCAATTATGTTCTTCTCTTCCAGTTCCTTGAGTTCTTTGGCTGCAGCAGCATACTCCATCAGGAACATATTCACATCCAGTTCCTTAAGCGTCTCTCTTTTGGAAAGATAAACTCTTGCTGTCTCTGACTGTTTCTCCAGTGGTTCCAGCTGTCTGGTAAGCTCCGAGAGGATATCTGTCACTCTGACCAGGTTCTGGCGTTCTTCCTCCAGTTTTTTGATCGTGGTATTCTTTCTTCTCTTAAATTTAACAATACCTGCTGCCTCATCAAAAAGCTCTCTTCTCTCTTCCGGTTTACCGCTTAGGATCCTGTCGATCTGTCCCTGTCCGATAATGGAATATCCTTCTTTACCGATACCTGTATCATAAAACATCTCATTGATATCTTTCAGTCTGCAGGCACTTCCGTTGATCTTATATTCACTCTCTCCTGAACGGTAAAGCCTTCTGGTAACCGTAACCTCGTTAAAATCAACCGGAAGCTTATGGTCTGAATTATCCAGTGTGATCGCCACCGATGCATAACCCAGGGGTTTTCTTGTCTCTGTACCGGAGAAAATAACATCCTGCATATTTCCTCCTCGCAGAGATCTGGCACTCTGTTCACCCAGCACCCATCTCACCGCATCACCGACATTGCTCTTTCCACTTCCGTTCGGACCTACAATACCGGTGATCCCGTTATGAAATTCAAAATTGATCTTCTGGGCGAAAGACTTAAATCCCTGTACCTCTATATTCTTTAAATACATAATTCTCCTGTTTATTTTCTGAGTACACGAATCGCCTGGTATGCTGCGGCCTGTTCTGCTGCTTTCTTTGTATGACCGCTTCCCTGTCCCATCACTTTTCCGTTTACTCTTGCCTCCACAGTAAAGTTTTTGTTATGATCCGGGCCTTCTTCTTTTGTCAGAATATATTCCACCGGCTGTGTTCCGTTTTCCTGCACGATTTCCTGCAGGATGGTCTTGCTATCATAAAAGAGCTGTTTATGTTCAATATCATTCAGGATAAAATTCAGCACAAACTCCTTTGCATTAGCAAAACCACCATCCAGATAGATAGCTCCCAATAAAGCCTCTGTTGCATCAGAGACGATAGAATCCCTGTTTCTTCCGCCGGTCATATCCTCTCCCTTTCCAAGCAACAGAAACTGCGGCAGTCCGAATTCTCTTGCACAATAGGCAAGGCTTGGCTCACACACCAGGCTGGCTCTCTTCTTTGTCAGCTCTCCCTCCGGTATCTGGGTAAATCTTGCATACAGATAATCACTGCTGATCAGCTCCAGCACAGCATCTCCCAGAAACTCCAGTCTCTCATTGCTGCCCAGCTTCCCCAACTTCTTCTCATTTGCATAGGAACTGTGAGTCAGTGCCTGTGTAAGATAATGTTTATTTTTAAAATGATATCCTATGATTTCTTCTAATTCTTCTGTCTTTCTATTCATTCCTCTAACCCTCTCCATATGCGCAGGGCTGTCATCTGACAACCCTGCGACATCATTTTTTGTAACTGCTCAGTGTGCCTGTATTATGCTCCTGTCAAATTTCAGACTGCCGGACAGTTACATTTTTATTTAATTGTCCGAATTGCTTCAACAGCATCACCAACTGTCTGAATCTGTTCGACAGATTCATTATCCAGCTCAATGTCATACTCCTCTTCAATCCCCATAATAATCTGAAAAATATCAAGAGAGTCTGCACCAAGATCATCTACAAATGTAGTGTCTTCTGTGATCGAATCTGCATCAATATTCAGAACCTCTGCTATGATAGCTTTTATTTTCTCCAGTTCCATCTTCAACCCTCCTTCCTGTTTCTGTTCCTGTCCTGCTCTATTCTGCTCCGGACTTCAGTAATTCCTGATCCTCCAGGATACGCTCTGCGATCTTCTCGTTGATCTTCTCCTGTTTAAACTGTACACACTGGAAAATACCATGTTTGATCTCAATGGCTTTGGCACTCCCATGCGTCTTTACCACAAGTCCTTTAAGCCCCAGAAGCGGTGCTCCGCCATATTCCGTTGCATCAAAGGATTTCAGAGTTTCTTTCAGTGCAGGCTTTACCAGAAGTGCACCGATCTTACTTCTTGTGCTGGTCATCATTCCTTCTTTGATCTTCTGGACCAGGGCAGAACCAACTCCCTCATATAATTTAAGGATCACATTTCCCACAAATGCTTCGCATACGACCACATCCGCATATCCTGCCGGGATATCTCTGGCTTCTATACTTCCGATGAAATTAATGCTTTTGCATTCTTTCAGAAGGGGGAAAGTTTCTTTTACAAGTGCATTTCCCTTCTCCTCTTCCGCCCCGTTATTTACGATGGCAACTCTTGGATTCTTAATGCCGACTACATTCTCCATATAAATAGAACCCATCTTCGCAAACTGTACCAGATGTGATGGACGTGCATCCACATTGGCACCGCAGTCTATCAGAAGGGAAACTCCCTTTGTGGTAGGGATCAACGGTGCAAGAGGCGGTCTCTCCACGCCTTTACTTCTGCCTACCAGCACCTGTCCTCCAACAAGAACCGCACCTGTACTTCCTGATGAAATAAAGGCATCTGCTTCCTGTTTCTTAACCATATTCAAACCTACTACGATTGATGAATCTTTTTTCTTACGGATTGCAAAAACCGGAGGCTCTGCTGTCTCGATCACCTGGGATGCATTGACAACCTGGATCTGGTTCTTCGGATATCCGGAGTATTTCGCCAGTTCCTTATCTATCACTTCCTGTTTTCCTGTAAGAATTACTTTTATGTCCTGTCTCTCTGTTACAGCTTCCACTGCAGCCTTGACAGGTTCTGCCGGGGCATTATCCCCGCCCATTGCGTCCACTACAACTCTGACCTGTTCTGCCATATCTTCATATCTCCTGTTCACTTACTGTTCACTCACAGATGTCAGAATCAAAAGATATTTTCTGTCACTGACCCGGCATCCGCAAATTGCCCCGCTGCAAAGCAGCTCCTGCAATCTTCCATAATCTGTATCATACTAAAGAACCCTCTGCAAAGTCAATAGCATCTGAAAAAAATCACTTTTCACTTTTTTGTGCCTCGATTCGCTCCGCCAGATCATTCAGATAAACCCACCTGTCCATCTTCTCATCCAAATCTGCCTGTGCCTTCTCCTTCTGTTCCATGATCTCACGAAGCTTCACAGAATTGGTGGCATTGGCCTCCATATCCTTATCCAGCTTCTCCAGCAGTTCCTCCAGCGCTGCAATATCATCATCGATGGTTTCAAATTCCCTCTGCTCTTTATAGGTAAATTTCAGCTTCTGGGGACGATTCTGCTTCCAGTCTGCCTGAGCCGACTTCTTCTTTTCCGCGCCAACTGCAGTGCTCTGTCCTTCAGATACTGCCCCGCCTTTTCTCGCCAGCGCCTCTGTATAATCCGTATATCCGCCCTCATACTGGGTCAGATGTCCATTCCCCTCAAAAGCAAAAATCCTGTCCACAATATTATCCAGAAAATACCTGTCATGAGACACTGCGATCACAATCCCTGCAAAAGAAGCCAGATAATCCTCCAGAATGGTCAGTGTAGGAATATCCAGATCATTACTTGGCTCATCCAGAAGAAGCACATTCGGCGCCTCCATCAGAACCCTCAGCAGATACAGACGCCTCTTCTCACCACCTGACAATTTGGCAATGGGTGCATACTGCATGGCAGAATCAAAGAGAAACCTCTCCAGCATCATTGTTGCGGAAATCTTCCCGTCTCTGGTCGGAATATACTCTGCCACGTCACGGATATAATCGATCACACGCTGATTGGTATCCATGTCCGGCACTTCCTGTGCAAAATACCCTATGCGGATGGTTTCTCCAATTTCCACTTCTCCTGCATCCGGCTGTATCATCCCATCAATAATCTTGATGAGTGTTGACTTTCCGCACCCATTAGGACCAATAATCCCAAGACGCTGATTGCGCAGCACAATATAATTAAAATCATCCAGGATCGTCTTCTCACCAAAACTCTTGCTGATATGGTGAAGTTCAATCGTCTTCTTTCCCATACGTGTCTCAACAGAATCCAGCTCCACATTCGCATCCCGCACCGGAGCCTTTCCGTTCTTCAGTGCCTCCAGGCGTTCCAGACGTGCCCGCTGCTTGGTACTTCTGGCTCTGCATCCACGCTTTGCCCACTCCAGTTCCATGCGGAGTACGCTCTGTCTTTTCCTCTCACTGGCAAGCTCCATCTCCTCACGCTCTGCCTTCAGTTCCAGAAACTTCGAGTAATTAGCCTCATAAGCATAAAGGCCGCCATGGGAAATCTCCAGAATCTTATTAGTAACCCTGTCGAGGAAATATCTGTCATGAGTAACCATGATCACAACGCCCTTAAAACTTCTCAGAAAGTCTTCCAGCCAGGTCACCATCTCATTATCCAGATGGTTGGTAGGCTCGTCCAGAAGCAGCACATCACAGGGATTCACCAGAGTCCTTGCCAGTGCCACCCTTTTCTTCTGTCCCCCGGATAAATGATCGATCTTCTCCTCATGGTCTGTAATTCCCAGCTTATTCAGAACATTCCTTGCCTCACTCTCAGTACTCCAGTCCTTCTGCCACTTTCCTTCTGCCACATAATCCAGGACAGAAGCTCCCTGCGGAAACTCCGGCATCTGCGGCAGATAGGTAATCCGCAGACCATTCTGTGTGATCACCTGTCCCTCATCCGGCTCCTCCAGACCGCCGATGATCTTCAGAATCGTAGACTTCCCGGTCCCATTAATCCCGATGATCCCAATCTTATCTCCCTGATGCACCCCGTAGGAAACATCATCCAGCACCACCTTCTCACCAAACACCTTGGAAACATGCTCTATATTCAGAATATTCATAAATTCAAACCTCTCTCGTAATTTTCGCTTCCTGTCTGTTTCTGCTCATCTGTAACACTTCCACAAAAACTATAGAATTCGCTCCTCATTATACCATCTTCCCAGCCATTCTAAAACCCCCGGCACAGAAAAAACACTCCCCTCCGAATAAATCTATCCGAAGAGGAGTATCCTCAAAATCACATATTTTTGTTCCTGAAAAAGAATTGCTTAGTTCATCTCAGTTCCATTCTCAACTGCATACTTCAGTCCCTGAACAGCAACTGCCAGCGTAGCTTCCTGTACAGTGGCACTTCCAAGATCACCCATATCCAGTGTCAGTGTATCATCATCATTCAATGTCACGCCAAAAGTAAGTGACATCTCAGAAACTTCATCAGTAATCGTCACAGTACCGTTCTCTTCATCAAAAGTACCTTCACCAACAAAGCTTACATAGTTATCATCCTGATCGATCACAAGTACTGAGCAGAAAGTTCCATCATCATTAGCTGCATAAATAAAAGTCTCACCCGCTTCTGTTTCGCCGGAATAACACTCTGTCAGGATATCACCCATATCCTGATAAGTCTGATTGTAATCCGACTCATCACCGTCTGCCTCATAAGGCTCCAGGGTTGCAGTCAGGTCCAGACTGTCCGGATCATAAAGTTCCAGAAGATTCTCTTCCTCATTTGCCTGCACCAGATAAGTTACCATATTTTCATCATCATACGTGCCGTCGTCATTTGCGAACTGCATTACCAGAGCTGTATATTCTCCGTCTGAACTCAGGGCATATACACCAAGAACATCCTGCTCTTCATCCTTCCACTGACCAAAAAACGAATTATCTTTGTAGAATCCGTAGATATCTCCTGCGCTGTCCTTCCAGAGTCCTAACATTGCCTCTGATACATCCGCGACATCTCCGTCATCTGCTGCTTCTTCTGTAGTCTCCTCTGCTGCCCATACCGGAACAACCATAGAGCTTACCATTGCAGCAGCACAAAGACCTGCCATTATTTTTTTCCAGTTTTTCATATTTTTTTACCATCCTTTCTTAAAATGTGTGTACATATTTCTAAACTGAATTTCTATGTTCTTACTATAAAAAATTTCAGTCTTATTTTCAAGATACATGGGATTAAATGACATTTTTCATGAAATATGGAAAAATGAATAAATACTTATGGTATTACTTGCTTTCAGTAAGGAATCCATACTTGAATAACTCATGAAAATACGCTAAAATACAAATTATGTTTAAGTTAATTTAGGAGGTACTCCTTTTGAATATTGCAATCCTTGACGATTCAAAGGAAGATCTGCGTCAGGTAAAATCTGTCATTTCTTCTTATTATGAATCCCAGAATACATCCGCAGACATCCATTTGTATTCCAGCGCAGAAGCTTTTTTTACTAAATACATACCCGGATTTTACGACCTGATCATTATGGATATTTATATGGGCAGTATGACCGGTATGGATGCAGCCAGAAAGCTCCGCGAAGCCAGGGATACAGCTGCTCTGATTTTTATTTCAAGCAGTGATTCCTTTGCTGTGGAAAGCTATGATGTACAGGCATCCTACTATCTGCTGAAGCCCTTTGACCCGGAGAAGCTTTGCCGGATCCTCTCAACAATCCAGTTCAGGCAGTCGCAGAATTCCAGATATATAGAGCTGATCTCCGACCGTACCCCTGTAAAGATCCCTGTCAGGAGCATCCTGTACGTGGATACCTACCGCAATGCAGTTCAGGTACATACCACAGATGCAGGCATTATACGCTCCTACATAACCTTCCAGAAATTCGAAGAGCTTCTGGAGGGAATGAAATGTTTTCTCTCCTGTTACAGAGGCTGTATCGTAAATATGGATCACATCGAGAAATCCACAGATGAAGGCTTTGTTATGGACAATCAGGAGCTTGTTACTGTACGCAAGCGTGGCTCCAACGCAATCAAAAAAGCATATCTGGAATACTTATTCTCTTCAGACTCTGATAAATAAGTATTTCCGATATGCCTCTTCCCCTCCGGGCAGTAACTATTTATTTACTGTACTGTTTTCACCGGCAGAAAGATATTTACTTTAAAAATACCCTCTTCTGTATTAAAAACTACATATCCGCCCATTCGTTGTACCACTTCTGCCACAGACGCTGTTCCGATTCCAAAGCCTTCATGCTTTGTTGAATAAAAGACTTTTTCCCTTCGCTGGATTCCATTGGAATATGGATTTGAAATCTCTATCAGAAGCTTCCTGTTCTTAACCTTTGTAAGCATCTTTACATAAGGCTTATTTTCCGGCAGCAGATCTTTTACTGCATCTACGGCATTTTCCAGAAGATTTCCATATATTTTGCACAGATCTGTATCTGAAATGCCAATATTCTGTGGCAGCATCATATCACATTCAAAAGGAATCCCTTTCTTCCTCAGTTCTCCTGCATAAAAATGGATCACTGCATCTACGGCCATGTTTCTGCAATAACAGATTAGCTTTTCCTCTTCTGTTATAACGGATGCATACTCCTGCAGATATTCCATCATCTCCTGATATTTTCCCTGCTGGGTGTAAGACATGATGGTGCGCAGATGGTGTCTCATATCATGGCGCATCCTGCTGATCTCATCCATCTTTTCTGTAAGTTCCTCATAATTCTGTTTCTGTATCTGCAGTTTCTGTTCCATCTGACGGCTGTATTCTCCATAGGTAAGCTGAAATCTGTAAGCATTGGCAAGCTCCATCCACAGAGTCAGTCCCACACTGGCTACAAGCACTGCTGCACCAATTTCCATAAACCACCCGCCAATGATCGGCTCATATAATCTCCATATCCGGTCTGCTGCCAGAGACGCTGCATAAACAACAATTCCCACTAAAAGTACATTACTGTACTTCTGTTTTATCTCCTTTACACTTCTGAAAAGCAGATAACCGGCTGCTGCCCACTTCAAAATCTCTGTAAGCTTAGAGATCAGATACAGCCCTGTTGCAGACTGGGCTCTGCTGCACAGCATTTCTGCCACAAAAACCATCACTCCGGCTGCTGCGGCCACACCTGCAAGAATTTCCGGAATCCTTTCCTCATCTCCCAGGATCTTCTGTTGTACCAGCATAACACCGGCAAACATCAGATAATAGAACAATGCCTCCATTCCATAACAAGGCTGTACTTTTACTGCAACAAAGGAATGCAGGATCGGATAAGAACCATATCCCAGCACACAGATACAAAGCAGGGCAAAAAGTCCAAACTCCACTTTTTTAGTTCGCATATACATATACACTGAAAAAATCAGGACAAAAAATGTAAAAGCCATAAATACCACAGCAATCATAAGTGACAACCCGCGGATAATATTCACTTTAAAAGGAGAAGCCAAAACCGGCACATACTGAATTCCCGATGACACCGAATGTTTGTCTGTCACTGCGATCACAATCTCTGCAGTTCCTTTTCCCTCAAAGGTAAATACCCTGTTCTGAATCTGCTCCTGGTAATTGTCCGGATCCGGATTTCCCATCTGCCCCATCAATTCCCCATTAATATACAGCTTGTAAGCAGAAAAAATCTCTGTCAGGCCAATAGCATATTGTTTTTCTTTTTCAGGAAGCACCAGGGTCATCCGATAGGTACCACTTCCAAAAGGAGATTTATTTTTGTCGCCCAGGTCCATTCCACCGTACTCGCCAATGGAAACATAACGGCTGTAGTAGTCCTCCTTCTGTTCCTTTATTTCCTGCGGTGTCAGCAATACATCCGGATAATATTCCCATTCCCTGGCAAGATAATGCACAGAATCATCATCAGGCACATAGAGGATTCCCTGAATGGCCTGGTCCCCCCTGGCCGTATATTTGTTATCAAAGCGGTAAAACAGAAAGAATATGCCCATAGTCAATGCAAATACAGTTGCTATAAGTAGTAATGAATATTTCCAGTTCTTCTTCATTGCTGACACCTCCTTCTGTTTTC
>CAUEAK010000017.1:0-33669 GCA_958454115.1 Blautia wexlerae | reverse complement strand
TTTATTTGCAGGCTCGGTAATTGAATTGCCGAGGATTCCCGCTTATTATCCTAAACAAGGGGCAGTTGTCTGTTTCTTTTTATTTTACCCTGATTCTTCTTCCCCAGGATACCCAGTCTCCGTAAGCTTTCCTTCCGTTAATTTTGACCCATGGGCGGACTTTCAGAGTATAGGTTCCGGGCTTCACGCCTGTAATCCTTGTATAGGTTGTCCGATTGTTCCGTTTATATACGGTGGTTCCGCCTGTAGATCTCAGTTCCATATCTGCTCTTGCAAATCCTTTTGGTACGCCAACTGTTACAGACACAGCTCCTTTACTTGTTTTTACAGTTTTAATCTTCACCCTCTCTGTGGGAATTCCGTTCTTTACTACTACTTTTACTGGATAACTCCATGCCCCAAACCTTTTCCCGGACACATTTCCATCATAATAATCCCTGTTGTACGCATGGATTCCCAGATAATACGTGCCGTTTTTTACATTTGTGAAGGTGATGGTCTTTGCATCCTGATTCTTCGCCACCTTCACATAATTCTCAGGTCTGTCAACCCAGCTTTTCTTTGTCAGAACCGCATCGAAACCTTCGCTGTTTGCGCAGTCATAAGCCGCTGCCTTAATAGTTGACCCCTGTACTTTCACATCTTTTATCGTTGCTCCTTCCGGATAAGGCGGTGCAATATGAGGACAATTCTGGGAAATTATATAAGATAATTCTATTCCTCCTGTGATGGAAACCTTAAAAATATCAGTAGCTACCTGTTCTTCCTTTTTCGGACGAAGATAAACCGTTGTACCTTCTCCGGGCATAATAACCCCCGTTTCATAATCATCAAGGTACGCCCAGAAATGTTCCGTATTCTCAAAATCAACCGTAACAGGATTTTTTCCATTGTTATATATCCATATACTGCGTTTTGGACACATAAACATATCCGGATCCGGATCTGTATTATCCCACCAGTCGTATTCTTCAGGGGTAATTGTGAGAAATCTCGTACCGCTATTCGGTCTGCAGTTCACCTCATAATCCTGATCAGATGCGCCGCGAATAAGAACCCGTATCCTACACTTCGCCTGAATGCCTTCTTCTGTTTCCATGACAAAGGTTTCTTCATGAATTCCCGGAGAAAGATTTTTCTTTACATAAATATCCGCTGCAACAGCTTCTCCGGGCTTAACCTTATTCCCAACTTCCATTGGAAACCTTCCCTGAAACGGATAATCAAACGGCTCAAGTGTAAAATCATTCAATTCTGAGATAGATTTGATATGCCAAGCCTCTGTGCCTGTATTTTTTATCTCCAGCCTTTCCCACCCCCAACCACTGCCGTTTACTCCAGTCTGTCCCAAATCAAGGATTTCACTAGAAACTGTCGCCTCATATTTCTCATATCTCATTTCACTGTCTGAATCCACAGTATCCTCGAAAATAGCTGAAGCTTCCGATACATCGCCTTCCTGCTCTGTGGTTTCCGAAATAAATGTTTCCTCTCCAGCAGAAAAATCGGCTGCCAATACCGGCTGACCGGTAACGATCACAGCAGAAAGAAACAGCGATAAAAATGTTTTGCCTCTCCTTCTCATAATACTTTGCCTTCTTTCCATCATTATACCTCGTTATCATGTTACGTTTATGTTAACATATTGTATCATATATGTAATATTTTTTCAACAATCTTTTTTATTTAACATATTTAACTATGCAGAAAAAGCGGCTTGAAAAGCCGCTTTTTTCTACCTTTGCAGGAACCCAATCTCTGTAAAGATAAGTTTCGTTATTTAAATTCAATGGAAGAAAATCTGTAGATGTAGATTTCTTTTGCATTGTGCGTTTTATTCCAAGCTTCAATAAGCAGTTTTCGTGTTTCATCATGCAACATAATAATCACCTCTTGACTCTATCATAGACCTGTTGTCAAGAATGTGCAGTATTTTTTGGGAGTGCTATAAGAAACATCCTGAATTTACAGACCGTTACCGTCGCATCAAAGCACGCCGTGGTCACAAGAAAGCCGTCATTGCTGCCGTATGATCCTGACCGCTATCTGGCACATACTCACAGATTTAAAGCCATATACACCGGAAGGTTTTCTTGACTCCCGTCCTGTGAATAAAGAAAAAGTGTTAACTACTTCACAGGCACTTAATCTGCTTAAGCAAAGAGGTTATTTTATCAAAGACGATCCTTTGTCAGTTTCCTGATTAGGTGTTGCGTTTATATTCAATTTTTCAGCCACCTAAAGATGGCTTATTTGTGATGTCAAAATTTATTCTCTATCCACTATCCCTTTGTTTCAAACTTTCAGTTTCCTATTATGTAATCAGTCCGTCTTTTTTGTCCGTTCTGTTTTTTTCTTCTGCTGTCTGGTAGCTCTCTTTCTGTTTTTCAGGTTTTGTAAAGTCAACTTTACAGAATTTACTTTTCTCTTTCTCAAACCAATTTAAACTTTTCTAAACAAGGGGCAGTTGCCTGTTTCTTTTTATTTTACCCTGATTCTTCTTCCCCAGGATACCCAGTCTCCGTAAGCTTTCCTTCCGTTAATTTTGACCCATGGGCGGACTTTCAGAGTATAGGTTCCGGGCTTCACGCCTGTAATCCTTGTATAGGTTGTCCGATTGTTCCGTTTATATACGGTGGTTCCGCCTGTAGATCTCAGTTCCATATCTGCTCTTGCAAATCCTTTTGGTACGCCAACTGTTACAGACACAGCTCCTTTACTTGTTTTTACAGTTTTAATCTTCACCCTCTCTGTGGGAATTCCGTTCTTTACTACTACTTTTACTGGATAACTCCATGCCCCAAACCTTTTCCCGGACACATTTCCATCATAATAATCCCTGTTGTACGCATGGATTCCCAGATAATACGTGCCGTTTTTTACATTTGTGAAGGTGATGGTCTTTGCATCCTGATTCTTCGCCACCTTCACATAATTCTCAGGTCTGTCAACCCAGCTTTTCTTTGTCAGAACCGCATCGAAACCTTCGCTGTTTGCGCAGTCATAAGCCGCTGCCTTAATAGTTGACCCCTGTACTTTCACATCTTTTATCGTTGCTCCTTCCGGATAAGGCGGTGCAATATGAGGACAATTCTGGGAAATTATATAAGATAATTCTATTCCTCCTGTGATGGAAACCTTAAAAATATCAGTAGCTACCTGTTCTTCTGCTTTCGGAAAAACCTGAATTATCGTATTTTCCCCCGGCATAACAACTCCCGTGTCTTCGTCAATATAGAACCATGCCCTGAAATGTTCCGTATCCTCAAAATCAACTGTGACAGGTTTTTGCCCATTGTTGCATATTGTAATCAACCGTGATGGGCACATCAACATATCCGGCTCTGGTTCTACATCATCCCATGAATCGTACTCTTCCTGAGTAATTGTGAGAAATCTCGTACCACTATTTGGTACACAGTTAACCTCGTAATCCTCCTCTGATTCCCCACGAACGAGAACCCGTATCCTGCACTCTGCCTGAATTCCTTCTTCTGTTTCCATGACAAAAGTTTCTTCATGAATCCCCTGAGAAAGATTTGGCTTTACATAAATATCCACTGCAACAGCTTCTCCGGGCTTAACCTTATTCCCAACTTTCATCGGAAGTCTTCCCTCATATAATAATGGATGCTCTAAATGTTCAAGTCTAAAATCATTCAATTCTGAAATGGATTTGATCTGCCAGCTCTCTGTACCTGTATTTTTTATCTCTAGCCTTTCCCAACCGCCGCCGTTTACTCCAGCCTGTCCCAAATCAAGGATTTCACTAGAAACTGTCGCCTCATATTTCTCATATCTCATTTCACTGTCTGAATCCACAGTATCCTCGAAAATAGCTGAAGCTTCCGATACATCGCCTTCCTGCTCTGTGGTTTCCGAAATAAATGTTTCCTCTCCAGCAGAAAAATCGGCTGCCAATACCGGCTGACCGGTAACGATCACAGCAGAAAGAAACAGCGATAAAAATGTTTTGCCTCTCCTTCTCATAATACTTTGCCTTCTTTCCATCATTATACCTCGTTATCATGTTACGTTTATGTTAACATATTGTATCATATATGTAATATTTTTTCAACAATCTTTTTTATTTAACATATTTAACTATGCAGAAAAAGCGGCTTGAAAAGCCGCTTTTTTCTACCTTCATCCATACCATTACTGGTACCGACTTGTGGTTCACTACACTTGGCGGTAAATACCCGTGACTGGACTTTCACCAGTAAGATTAGTGCCATGCTCGGCACACTAGAAAAAATGCCGTAACCCTTGTGGTTGCGGCATTTCTTTTCCTGTGATCGGCTCTTCTTTTTGTTTCCTTCGCTCTGTTGCCTACTTGTTACCTACCTGTTTGCCTATCTTGCCATTTTCAAGGCTTCTCACCGTGTCTCAAATTACTTTCTCATTTTTTGATCTAAACTAAGAAAAGTACCGCAGCCCTTGGAACTACGGTACTTTCTAGGTTTGTTGACTCTTTGATTAAAAAGGTTTGATTAGAACTTTCCAGCCTTAGCAGCTTCCTCAATGGAAACAGCTACTGCAACTGTCATACCAACCATCGGGTTGTTACCAGCGCCGATGAGACCCATCATCTCTACGTGAGCCGGTACGGAAGAAGAACCAGCGAACTGTGCATCAGAGTGCATACGTCCTAATGTATCTGTCATACCGTAGGAAGCTGGACCTGCTGCCATGTTGTCCGGGTGAAGTGTACGTCCTGTACCACCACCGGAAGCAACTGAGAAGTATTTCTTACCTGCTTCAAGACGTTCTTTCTTGTATGTACCTGCAACCGGATGCTGGAAACGTGTCGGGTTTGTGGAGTTACCTGTGATAGAAACGTCAACGTCTTCTTTCCACATGATAGCAACACCTTCCGGAACGCTGTTAGCGCCGTAGCAGTTAACTTTTGCACGAAGTCCTTCGGAGTATGCTTTTCTGAATACTTCTTTAACTTCGTTCTTGTATGGATCGTATTCTGTCTCTACATATGTAAAGCCGTTGATACGGGAGATGATCTGAGCAGCATCTTTTCCAAGACCGTTCAGGATAACACGTAATGGTTTCTGACGAACTTTGTTAGCTTTCTCAGCGATACCGATAGCACCTTCAGCTGCTGCGAAGGACTCATGTCCAGCCAGGAAGCAGAAGCACTCTGTTTCTTCTTCAAGAAGCATCTTGCCAAGGTTACCATGTCCAAGACCTACTTTACGTGTATCAGCAACGGATCCAGGAATACAGAATGCCTGAAGTCCTTCACCGATAGCTGCTGCTGCATCTGCTGCTTTCTTGCATCCTTTTTTGATTGCGATTGCAGCACCTACTGTATATGCCCAGCAAGCGTTCTCGAAACAGATTGGCTGAATGCCTTTGATCTGATCGTATACATTAAGACCTGCGTCTTTTGTGATTTTCTCAGCTTCTTCGATAGAAGCAATGCCATAGCTGTTTAAAACAGAATTGATCTTGTCAATTCGTCTCTCATATGATTCAAATAAAGCCATTTCCTGTTACCTCCTAAATTATTCTTTTCTTGGGTCGATAATTTTAACAGCGTCTGCAACACGGCCATACTGACCTTTTGCTTTTTCCCATGCAGTATTCGGGTCATCGCCTTTTTTGATGAAATCAGTCATTTTTCCAAGGCTTACGAACTGATATCCGATGATCTCATCATCTGCATCAAGAGCAATACCTGTTACATAACCTTCTGCCATTTCAAGGTAACGAGGTCCTTTTTTCAGAGTTCCATACATTGTACCAACCTGAGAACGAAGTCCTTTACCAAGGTCTTCAAGTCCAGCACCTACTGGAAGTCCTTCTTCTGAGAATGCAGACTGTGTACGTCCATAAACGATCTGAAGGAAGAGTTCTCTCATAGCTGTATTAATCGCATCACAAACTAAGTCAGTGTTCAGTGCCTCCATAACTGTAAGTCCCGGAAGAATCTCGGAAGCCATAGCTGCAGAGTGAGTCATACCTGAACATCCGATTGTCTCAACCAGTGCTTCCTGGATGATACCTTCTTTAACATTTAATGTAAGCTTGCAGGCACCCTGCTGTGGTGCACACCAGCCAACACCGTGTGTAAGACCGGAAATGTCTTTGACTTCTTTTGCCTGTACCCATTTAGCTTCTTCTGGGATTGGAGCGGCGCCATGATGAACGCCCTGTGCAACTGGGCACATTTCTTCTACTTCGCGTGAATAAATCATTGTAAAACTCCTTTCAAGTATAGATTAACTTCATGTTGTTATACTCTCCACTGTACAGAACTGCTGAATGAACTGCACAGGATAAAACTCCGATGTCTGCTGAATGACTTCAGAGGAGTATGCCTAACAACCTAGTGTTATTTTCTCACAAAAGTGCTGATTCGTCCAGTCATAAATTGTAAAATTTTTAACCATCTTTGATTTTTTTGTGGTAAAATAGTTCTAATTTCTATTAATGAAGGGATTTCTATTATGACAACAAAGTTACCTGCTTCCTTTCTCCCTGCAAAATTTCAGGTTCTGAGCGGAAGCGCTTTAAAATTAATTGCTATCACCCTGATGCTGATTGACCATACCGGCTTAATGATCCTGTATAATTATCCTGCCACAACTGCAACCCTTTTCAGTTTCGGTGGCGTGGATTACAGCTGGTATCGGATTTTCCGGGATATCGGCAGGGCCGCTTTTCCAATTTTCTGTTTTCTGTTAGTGGAAGGATTTCTGCATACACATAACCGTAAGAAATATGGCCTGAATCTGTTTCTATTTGCATGTATCTCTGAGATTCCATGGAACTTCATGTTTACCAACACCTGGAGATATGAAAAACAGAATGTATTTTTCACCCTGTTTCTGGGATACCTGGCATTCTGTGCCCTGGAATACTTCTGGGATAATCAGAAAATGCAGCTTGTCTGCGTGCTGGCACTGCTGACTGTCTCTGTGTTTCTGAAGGCAGATTACGGATGGCGGGGATTTGTATTCCTGCTGATCATGTACTGGTTCCGCAACGATAAAACCGCCCAGGCGATCATCGGAAGCTGCTGGCTTTACTATGAATGGAAAGCCTGCTTTGCTTTTCTTTCCATTAATATGTACAATGGTGAACGTGGATTTGTAAAAGGAAGATTTCTGAAATATGTTTTTTACTGGTTTTATCCGGTGCACATTACCATTCTGGTAATCCTGAGAAAACTTTTATTTCATATGTAATATCAGGTACAACAAATATCTTCTATCTCAGACAGACATAAAAATATAAAAGGGCAGGCTGTATGATTGAAATAATATCCTTCATACAACCTGCCTCTTCTATATTTTCAACTTCTCTTTTCTGCAATTTCTGTTTTTGACTTATAAATGTGATTTGCAGGTACGCAGCCTCTTACTGAGGAAAGTGGATAAATGTTGCAGCAGCGTCCGATCACAGTTCCGGGATTTAATACGGAACCGCATCCCACTTCTACGTTATCTCCAAGCATTGCGCCGAATTTCTTCAGACCTGTTTCAATCTTCTCGTCACCGTCTTTTACAACTACCAGTTTCTTGTCAGATTTTACATTGGAACAGATGGAACCTGCACCCATATGGGATTTGTAGCCGAGAACTGCATCGCCTACATAATTGTAGTGCGGAACCTGTACCTTGTTGAAAAGTACCGCATTCTTTAATTCCGTAGAATTACCTACTACTGCACCCTCACCTATAATTGCTTTTCCGCGTATAAATGCACAGTGGCGTACTTCTGCTTCTTTACCTATGATGACCGGACCGTTGATACAGGCTGTAGGTGCCACTTTGGCACTCTTAGCAATCCATACATCTTCTGACGGGTGGTCGTATTCTTCTTCACTTAAGGTCTGTCCCAGTTTCAGAATGAAATCTCCGATCTCCGGTAATACTTCCCATGGATATGTTTTTCCTTCAAATAAATCCTTTGCGATTGTTTCGTTCAGATCCAGAAGGTTTGCAATTGTAAAATCTTTTAACATAATATTTTCCTCTTTTCTCTCGCTATGATGACATGTTTTCTTTTATCTGTCACAAATACACACTACTTTGAAGCAGACGGCTTTCTGCAGGTACGTGACCGTCCCGCTGCGGACGTTGATCTGCCTGTTGTTTTCGCACTGTTTTTTTTAGATGAATCCTTATAATTCACTGCTGCAGCATCAAAGAACTGTCTCAGATATGGCTGGATATTGCTGTCCTCCACCTGTCTGGTGCGAAGGCGCACAAAATGTTCCAGCTTATCCATATATTCCTGTTCTGTAATACTGCCCTCTGCCACATAATTCAGTCCTTTTTCCCAGCTTGCAGTCAGTTCCGGGTTCAGAAGCTGTCTGATGGAGCAGTTTACCACATCAAAGATCATCTCTCCAAGAAGGGTTGGAGTGATCACCTGGGTTTTCTTATTGAGTGCCAGATATTTGATATTGCACAGTTTCTTAAGAATTTCCGCTCTGGTGGCACTGGTTCCGATTCCGCAGCTTTTAATCTGGGCACGAAGCTCTTCGTCCTCGATCAGCTGACCTGCATTCTCCATTGCAAGAATCATAGAACCGGAATTATAACGCTTTGGCGGCGATGTCTCGCCCTCTTTGATACTCAGGCTGTCCACAGAGAGTATATCACCTTTTTTCAGGTTCTGCAATGCGGCAAGAAGTCTGGTATCACATGCCATATCCTCAGCCGAATCATCAGCTTTGTTCCCGCCGTTTTTTCCTGTATCCGGATCTTCCTCTTCACTTCCCTCACTGTCCGCTGCACCGGCTCTGTTCACACTGCTCATGGCATCTGCTGCTTTTCGCTTCGCAAAAGAATTTGTGGCAATTTTTAAATACCCTTCATCCAGCAGTACTTTAAATGAAGAAAAGAAGCTCTCATTCTGAATTTTTGTCACAAGACTGATCTTCTGATATACTGCAGGAGGATAAAAAATACATACAAACCTTCTGACAATGGTCTCATATACACGCTGCGCAGTAAGAGAAACACTTCTCAATGTGTTTAAGCCCTGGCCTGTGGGTACGATTGCATAATGGTCTGTGATCTGCTTATCATTAACATATCTGGTCTTTGCCAGATTTTTGTAATTTCCCTGTTCAATAATGTGCTGTGCGATTTCCGCTGTATGTTCATAATTACGCAGTCCGGAAATATTCTTATAAATCTCCTTTGCTGCCGCAGTAGACAATACACGGGCATCTGTTCTGGGATAAGTGACCAGTTTCTTTTCATACAGTTCCTGTACGATTTTTAATGTCTCATCCGGGCTGATCTTGAACAGCTTGGAGCACACATTCTGAAGCTCCGCCAGGTTAAATAAAAGCGGCGGATTCCTGTTCTCTTTTTTCCGCTCGATTTTCTCTACTGTACATTGCAGTGGCTGACTCACAGACAGCTCCTGTATCAGTTTTTCAGCATAGGCTTTCTCTTTAAATCCGTTCTCTTTATACAGATAAGGAGTCTGGAAATATCTGCTGCCTTCCACAGCTCTCCATTCTCCCTCAAAGTTTTCTCCCTCAAGGGCAATGCAGCTGAGTACGCGGTAAAACGGAGTTTTCACAAACGCACGGATCTCGCGTTCTCTTCGCACTACCATTCCAAGCACACAGGTCATAACCCGTCCTACAGAAATGGCCTGATATTTCGTATTTAAATAATTTGACACACTGTTTCCATAACGCAGTGTCAGTACACGGGAAAAATTAATTCCCATGAGATAGTCTTCTTTTGCTCGAAGATAGGCTGAAGCAGAAAGATTGTCATATGCTGACAGATCCTTTGCCTCTCTGATTCCTCTCATGATCTCTTCTTCTGTCTGAGAGTCAATCCAGACTCTCTTTTCTTTTTTTCCATGAACACCTGCCATCTGTGCCACCAGACGGTAGATGTATTCTCCCTCGCGTCCGGAGTCGGTACACACGTAAATGGTGTCCACATCCTCACGGTTAAGCAGTCCTTTGACAATCTCAAACTGCTTCTGCACTCCGGGGATCACTTCATATTTAAATTCGCGCGGCAAAAAAGGCAGGGTATCTAAACTCCACCTTTTATATTTGATATCATATTTTTCCGGGTAGCTCATGGTGACCAGGTGTCCCACACACCAGGTCACCACGCTGTCCTGAGATTCCAGGTAGCCATCCCGTCTTTGTCCGTTGATTTTCAAAGCTTTTGCGAATTCCTGCGCCACACTGGGCTTTTCGGCTATGTATAAAGCTTTTGACATATTATTTATCTGCACTCATCTTTCTGAGCGGCCATGCCAGCAACAGGGCACCGCCCACCATATTTCCTAAAGTTACTACTACCATGCTCTTTACCATGGCTCCAAGGGATAATCCAGGTACCAGGCAGTATGCGGTAACAAAGATTCCCATATTTGCGATGCAGTGCTCAAATCCGCTTACAACGAATCCTGAGATACACATAACGATCATCAGGAATCTTCCTGCATCACTCTTTAATTTCATACCACAAAGCACGCCAAGACAGACGAAGAAGTTACAGAGCACTGCTCTGAAGAACATCTGTCCGAGCGGAATACTCAGTTTATTTCCAATGAATCCCGCAAAATAGTCTGCTGTTCCGGATGCTCCTGCACCTACAAACAACAATGCTAAAATTGCACATCCGACAAAGTTTCCAAGGTAGCTTACGCCCCATACCTTACCGGCCTCTTTCCAGCTTACCTGTTTATCATAGGCTCCGAACGCCATTACCATATTATTTCCTGTAAAAAGCTCGCCGCCTACGAAGCTGATCAGAAGCACTGCAATGGAGAATACTAATGCCCCCACAAATTTTCCCCATTCAGGCATGGTCTTGGAGAATACGTTTCCAACTACATTACTGTAGATCATAGCCACATCAATAAAAAATCCCGCCATGACCGCACGTATAAAGTACTTGAAAAAATTGGTATTCACCAGGTTACTCTTGGCTTTCGCCGCGTTTGACACTTTCTGTACATCTTCGTAATTCATAACTACACCTCCGCAATGTATTTTATTGAGAACATTATATCACCTGAATATCTGTTTCACAACCGAAATCGTCAAACAATTCAAGAATATTCATCAGATTTGTAATTATGTTCCATTATATTCGAAGATTTTTATAGCAATTCCATATACTAATGCAATCGAGACAGTTCGGCAGAATACAAAGGACAAGAAAGATATCTGCAGACATGCTGACGCAGGAGAAAATGTCTGAAAGTAAAGCTGATTTTTTTATTCAAATACAACTGCTTTATCCTGCAATTCTGTTACATATCCGATAACACCGCCGAAGATATCCATACCTGCAAGCTCTTCTGCAAGGGCATCGGCTTCTTCTGCCGGTACTGCAAGCAGAAGTCCGCCGGATGTCTGCGGATCAAATACCAGATCCTCCATCCAGAGTTCCTTAATCTCACTTCGTACTTCATCGCCTGCGAAGTCACGATTTCTGTATGCACCTTCAGGAATCAGCCCCATCTGTGCATACTCTTCAACACCCTCAATGATCGGAAGTTTCTCAGACTGGATCACCAGGGTTTTCCGGCTGCCTTTTGCCATTTCCAGACTGTGACCTGCAAGACTGAATCCTGTTACGTCGGTGCAGCTGTGGATCGTGTATTTAGATGCAATCTCTGCTGCATATTTGTTCAGCTTCGCCATGATTTTCTGAACTCTCTCAATTTCTTCCTGAGACGCCATTTCTGCCTTAATGGCAGTGTTAAGGATTCCACAGCCCAGCGGTTTGGTAAGAATAAGGATGTCTCCTTCTTCTGCGCCGTAATTTTTCCACATTTTGTCCGGATGCACATAACCAGTTACACAGAGTCCGTATTTCGGTTCTTTATCATTGATAGTATGCCCGCCTGCAAGGACTGCTCCGGCTTCCATGACCTTATCTGCACCGCCGCGCAGAATCTGCTCCAGTACTTCCGGACCAAGGCAGTTTGGAAATGCTACCACATTTAATGCCAGTTTCGGAACACCGCCCATTGCATAGACATCACTCAGTGCATTGGCTGCTGCGATCTGCCCGTACATATACGGATCATCCACTACTGGCGGAAAAAAGTCTACTGTATGGATCATTGCCAGTTCATCATTAATCTTGTATACTGCTGCATCATCTGATGTCTCCGGACCTACCAGAAGCATCGGATCTGTAAATTTCGGAAGTTTGCCTACTACCTGTGCCAGAACCTTCGGGCCAATCTTAGCACCGCATCCGGCTGCACTGGCAAGCTGTGTAAGACGCACTTCATTTTTTTTCATTTCATTTCCCATAAGTCAGTTCACCCCAATTGATCTCCATATTCAGAATCTCCTCGTAACTGTTCAATACTTTCGTTACTGTAAACGGAGTGAACAGTAACGTACTTTCACAGCCGACAGACTGCCGAATAGTTACATATCTTCTATAACAAGAGATTCAGTGCTATCATTGTATCATGTTTTCACATATCCGTCAAAATGTGAACCGTTTACCATATATCAGGTGTTCCTATAAATCTTTCCATTTTACGCAAGAATCCTATAAATCTTTTCATATTCCAGATCCTGTTCCTTCATATAGGAAGCTGTTTCTTCTTCGTTCTGTTCCCCACATTTCCACGCAAGGCCGCAGGAAGCTGATATTTCTCTTGGCACAGGGATCAGTCTGCCTGTAAATTTGTTTTTCTTACATTCCCTTTCCATGGCAATTGCCTGAGTGGTAGTTTCAAAAGTCACCACTGTTGTCAGAACTTTTTCTTTCATAATCCGTCGTGTCCTCATAAAAAGAGGCACCGTTACCGGCACCTCTTTTATTATTTTCTATAAATTATTTCGCCTGGATATATCCTTTTGCTTTTAAGGTTTCAGCACAGAGAACTGCTCCGCCTGCTGCACCTCTGACTGTATTGTGGGAAAGTCCTACGAATTTCCAGTCATATACGGTGTCTTCACGAAGACGTCCTACAGATACGCCCATGCCATGTTCGAAGTTTACATCCTCTGTAACCTGCGGACGGTTGTCCTCTTCCAGATACTGGATGAACTGCTTCGGAGCACTTGGAAGTTCTAATTCCTGTGGAAGTCCCTTGAACTCTACTAATGCTTTGATAAGCTGCTCCTTAGTAGGGTTCTTACGGAATTTAACGAATACAGCTGCTGTATGTCCGTTCAGTACCGGTACACGGATACACTGGCATGTGATAACCGGTTCTGTAGCAGGTTTGATTACACCGTCTTCTACTTTACCCCAGATTCTTAATGGCTCTTTCTCGCTCTTCTCTTCCTCGCCACCGATGTATGGGATGATGTTTCCAACCATTTCCGGCCAGTCCTTAAATGTCTTACCTGCTCCGGAGATTGCCTGATATGTAGTAGCAACTACTTCATATGGCTCGAACTCTTTCCATGCAGTTAATACAGGAGCATAACTCTGGATAGAACAGTTTGGTTTAACAGCGATAAATCCGCGTGTTGTTCCAAGACGTTTCTTCTGGGATTCGATTACATCGAAGTGTTCCGGATTGATTTCCGGCACTACCATCGGTACATCCGGTGTCCATCTGTGAGCACTGTTGTTGGAAACAACCGGTGTCTCTGTCTTAGCATATTCTTCTTCGATCTTCTTGATCTCTTCTTTTGACATATCTACAGCAGAGAATACGAAATCAACTGTTGCAGCAACCTTCTCTACTTCGTTTACGTTCATAACAACAAGATTCTTGACACCCTCCGGCATTGGAGTATCCATTTTCCATCTTCCGCCAACTGCCTCTTCGTATGTCTTTCCTGCACTTCTCGGACTTGCAGCTACAGTTACAACTTCAAACCATGGATGATTCTCAAGCAGAGAGATAAATCTCTGACCTACCATACCTGTAGCACCTAAAATACCGACTCTAAGCTTTTCACTCATAATATCTTTCTCCTCTTTATCTTCTGCCCGCGTCTCTACCCTTTCGCGGACATTTTTATCCAGGTGTCCTTATATTGCGTACATCTGTCTTTCTTGTACATACTATAACAAACCAAAATAAATTGCAAGCATTTTTTTTAATTTTCTTCCAGATATTTTTTGTTCTCAGCGATCACTTTCTCCATCACGTCAGGTCCCGGTGCACCGATGGTCATACGTTTTTCCACACAGGTTTTCATACTGATTGCTTCGTAAATATCGTTCTCGAATACCGGGCTGATGGCTTTATATTCTTCAAGAGGAAGTTCATCCAGAGAAATCCCTTTATCAATACAGGTAAGCACCAGACGGCCTACAATGCCGTGTGCATCGCGGAAAGGTACTCCATGATTTACCAGATAATCGGCTGCATCTGTAGCATTTGTAAAGCCATTCTTTGCACTTGCTTCCATATTCTGTTTGTTGAACTGCATAGTAGAGATCATGCCTGTAAAGAGGGCAAGACATCCTTTTACAGTGTCAATGGCATCAAATGTAAGTTCTTTGTCTTCCTGCATATCTTTGTTGTATGCAAGAGGGATTCCCTTCATGGTTGTAAGGATAGATGTTAATGCTCCGTATACACGACCTGTTTTTCCTCTTACAAGTTCTGCGATATCCGGGTTCTTTTTCTGAGGCATGATACTGCTGCCTGTGCTGTAGGCATCGTCTATCTCTACGAAGCGGTATTCATTGGAGTTCCACATAATGATTTCTTCGCAGAAACGGCTCATGTGCATCATAATTGTGGAGAATGCGGACAGAAGCTCAATCACATAGTCTCTGTCTGATACAGAGTCCATGCTGTTTCTGGTCGGGCCGTCGAAACCGAGAAGCTGTGCTGTATATTCTCTGTCAAGTGGGTAGGTGGTTCCTGCCAGTGCACCTGCACCCAGAGGGCAGGTGTTCATTCTCTTACGGATATCTGCAAGTCTGCTTCTGTCACGTACAAACATTTCAAAGTATGCACCTACGTGGTGAGCCAGTGTGACCGGCTGCGCTTTCTGGAGGTGTGTGAAGCCTGGCATGTATGTGTGGACATTCTCTTCCATGATCTTCTGAAGTGCTTCGAGAAGTTTCTTTACCAGTTCGTCTGTCTCGTCAATCTCATCTCTTACATAGAGTTTCATGTCAAGGGCTACCTGGTCGTTACGGCTTCTTCCTGTGTGAAGTTTCTTGCCTGCATCACCGATTCTGTCGATAAGGTTTGCTTCTACAAAGCTGTGGATATCTTCATATTCGGATGTGATCTCGAGTTTGCCGGATCTTACATCTGCAAGGATTCCGTCAAGACCTGCTTCGATCTGATCTTTTTCTTCTGCTGTCAGGATTCCCTGTCTGGCGAGCATTGCTACGTGTGCTTTGCTGCCTCTGATGTCCTGCTCATAGAATTTCTGGTCAAAAGAGATGGATGCATTGAAGTTATATACAAGTTTGTCTGTTTCTTTTGTGAAACGTCCGCCCCAAAGCTGTGCCATTGTGTTATTCCTCGTTTCTTCTTTATTTTTGGTATTATTGCTTTTACGTGTTAGTGTAACATATTTTTTCAGTATTGCAAAGTAGTTAGTTTGGAATCATTCAAAAGGTACGTGAAGAAAAAGAAGGTGTGTTGAGGCTTAGTTTCGGAACCCTGTAATTCTAAGGCATTCGGGAATCTGCTAAAACCATGAGCCGCCCTCTCAAACTCGCTCCGTTGCAAACTTCGCTCAGACACGTGAGACGGTCGGCTCATAACGCAGATTCCCGAATACCAAGAATTACAAGAACCCTCAAATGCGCCCCAACACACCTTCTTTTTCTTCACTGGGTATTGGCTATATGTTACATAATTGTGGTTACTGCTTTATTTTCTGTTTTCAGCCTCTCTTCGGGAATAGACGCAACCGCAGTAGTTCTGACGGTAGAGGTCGTATTCGTGGGATAGTTCGATGGAACGTTTGTAGCCGTTTTTTTTCTTGAAGTCAGATGGGAGGTGTTGGACGTGGTAGATTTCTGCCAGTTCTTGTCCGATTTCGTTAATCTTGGCTGCGTTTTTCAGAGGGCTGATGGAAAGGGTGGTGGTAAAATAGTCATAGCCGCCCTCTTCTGCCAGTTTTGCTGCTTCTTCCATGCGGAGGCGGTAGCATTTGAAGCAGCGTTCGCCACCTTCGGGTACGTCTTCGAGGCCTTTTGCCATCTGGAAGAATTCCTGTGGGTCGTAGTGACCCTCTATCAGTTTGACAGGGTGTTCAAATTCCATGGAGTTTACAAGACGGGTAATTTCATGGACTCGTTTGCGATATTCTTCTTCCGGGTAGATGTTTGGGTTGTAGTAGAATACTGTGATGTTGAAATATTTTGACAGGTATTCCAGTACGTAACTGCTGCAGGGTGCACAGCAGCTGTGGAGAAACAGGCTTGGGATCTTGTTATCTTTTTGCGCCTGATCTATAAGTTTTTCCAGTTCTTTCTGATAGTTTCGTTTATTCAACAGTATTATTATATCCTTTCTGCATCTTCACAAATGCTTTTTATTATCTTTTAATAAAATGCGAATACCTGTTCAGGTATTCTCTATTGTGCCTTCGTAATGATTCTTTGTATTTTTTAACTTCCTGCACTCTCCTATTCGTTCGCCCATTTTTACAATAGTCTCATATCCCTCTTCTGTATTCTCGATCAGATCATAGGCAATACGGACTTTTCCCGGCTGGATGAGGAGGATTATTGTGGAACCTCCGAATTCGAAGTTGCCTTTTTCCTGGCCTTTCTTTACTGTGGCAGGATTTTTATGGAGATTTGTGATTTTTCCTACCATCATGGCGCCTACTTCCATCATGAGGATGGTTCCGAATTGTTTTGTTTTCAGCAGAGTGTATTCTCTGGCGTTTTCTTTGTAGATGGGATATACATCGTTTGCTGCAGGATTCACTGTGTGGAAAACGCCGGGCAGAGTTACATTCGCGGATTTTCTTCCATCTGCCACATAGCAGTAATGATGATAGTCATCTACTGTCAGTCTGAAAATCAGCGCATAGCCGCCTGTGTATCTCTCAGCAATTGCCTTATTCTTCAGAAGCTGTCCTGCTGTATATTCTGTATCTTTGATGCTGAAACGTGAGTCTGAGCTGATCCTGTGTACGGAAAGTTTTCCGTCACAGGGGCTGATCAGGATGTTTTCGCGCATATCGATCGGGCGTTCTTCTTTTCGGATGCGCCTTATAAAGAAGTCATTCCATGAAGAGAAGTTCTGTTTTTCGTAAATGCTCAGGTCAATCTTGTTGTTTTTTACAAAATCCGGTACAAATCTGGCAGAAAGTCTGGTGTTAAGCAGGACTCCCGCTGCCTTTGACACGAAAGGTCTGATCAGGAGTTTCAGGCAGAGTCTGCCACCCCGGTCATTATATAAATGCCGCAGGAATTTATCCTGCTCATTCTCTTCAATCGTGATATTTCCTTTTCTGTCAATATACTTCATTCGTATCTTCCCTCCATAAAAGTATAACCGCAGCCTCCCCGTTTCCCGGGAACCGCTGCGGCCAGTCAACAGTTATATTTATTTTATATCAAACGGAACATCTTCGCAAGTGCAAGTGCCACGACTGCAACCAGCAGGATACGTACCGGATTCTGAGGTTTTTTTACCTTGATATCCAGAATAAAAAGCAGTCCCACGATAATCACTGCAATATGTATCACAATCAGGAAATAGAGTCCGCAATATCTTCTCATCAGATAAAGGAACGGCAGGATGATCGCCATGGATGTGATCGGAAGCCCCTGATAATACTGTCTGTTCTCAGAAGTCTCATTCTGTCTCTTTGCTTCTGAAACATTAAAATATGCAAGGCGGATGACAGATGCCACACTGTAAAAAATAAGCGCCCCAATCCCCGCCGATGTATTCACACCCAGACAGTAACAGATCATTGCCGGAAAAATACCAAAGCAGACCACATCACATAAGGAATCGATCTGAATCCCGAAATTCTTCTCATCATCCGTACGGTTCTTCTTTGTTCTGGCTATCTTTCCGTCAAACATATCACACAGTCCGGAAAGCGCCAGACAGAAAATCGCAACCTTAAAATCCCCCTCCAGAGCCCTGGTAATTCCAAATACGGAAATTCCCAGACTTATATAAGTCAATATTACCGTATAATCATAAATTCCTAAAAACATATTTTCTCCCCCTACTTTTCTTCTTGTTCTTTTCTTCCTATTATGAAATACGCCACACAGGTCATCACTGCACTGATAAGCATCTGTGCATAATAGGAAATTCCTCTGCTGAGCAGCATTGCAGGAAGTAATGCTTCTCCGAAAACCGGTGCAAACATCACCAGATAAAGAGACTCACTGATTCCCATTCCTCCGGGTAAAGGCAGCATATCAACAGAGACAGATATGACAGACTGCAAAATCGTAAGGGTTATAATGGAATATCCATGAAATCCCAGCGAACGGTATACCCAGTATGTAACTGTAAATAACAAAATCCTCTGCACCATAGTGATCAGTAACACTTTCAGGATCACCAGCTTGTGACTTGCCCAGAAAGCCGCAGTTTCATGATACTGGTCCATAGACGCTTCCAGTTTCTCAAGCCGGGTTGTCTTTGGCTTAAGGAAACGGAAATGTTCAATAAGTTTCAGACCTTTTACCATGATCCATTTCGCCAGTCCAGGTGCAAATACAAGGATCATCATGAAAGTAACGCAGAAAATATTCAGACCTACACCCAGGTAAAACACCCACATGTACTGGCCAAGATATCCTTCCAGAAAGCCTCTGCCAAAAATCCAGATTACAATTCCGATCACTACCAGAACCGCTTTATAAGTAATTGTGACAATCATCAGGACCAGCGTAGTGACAGGAATCGGAAGTTTGTCCTTTTTCATAAAATAAATCTGCATTGGCTGTCCGCCGGATGCAGACGGTGTGATACAGCTGAAAAAGAATCCCACAAAAGAATACAGAGCACAATGCCCCATCTTTACTTTTGCTCCGAGAGTCCGCATCATATAGAAAATAATTACAGACTCGCCAAGTATGAACAGTACCACACAAACCACACTGACCAGTAAGTAAACCGGATCTGCCTGCCGTACTGTATGAATAATCTCTCCCAGATCCTCTCCCTTAAATACCATATATACGGTAATGGAAAATATAAGGATCAGAAAAATGGTGTTAAATATTGCTTTCTTTTTGTTTCTCATTTGCTTACACTTTCTTATACATTTTTTTACAGCATTCGTCTGATTTCTATACCCAATTCATGTATGTCACAGTGTCTGATATATGTATATTTCTGATATGAAACACATAGTAAACAGTAACGTATTCCTTACAGAACATTTGCCCTCAAATACTATAGCAGCAAAAATACTATAGTCTATCTATTATATCATACCCTGACATTTCTGCATATCATAAATTATGAAAATATTCGTTACTGTTCACTCCGTTCACAGTAACGTAGCCAAAATTCATTCCAGATTGCCTGCGGCAATAGAATTTTGGCTTGTATGTCTCGGGATTTTGGCATATTCATGCCAAAACACCTCGCGGGATAGTGGTGTGTGAACAGTAACAAATATTCGTTACTATTCACCGAATATGGAGGTATCTGTATGAAACCACTGCTGGATATTACAGATGTCAGTCTCTCCTACCACAGTTTATCAGGGGAAACCCCTGCCCTTTCTCATATATCCTTTCAACTGATGCCAGGTGAATTTCTCGCCATCGTCGGGCCGTCAGGCTGTGGAAAGTCCACGCTGCTGAATCTGATCTGTGGTCTGCTCCGGCCAGAACAGGGACAGATTCTTCTGGACGGCACGCCGGTAACTTCCGGTGACTGCCGTATCGGATATATGCTGCAAAAGGATCATCTGCTGGAGTGGCGGACAATTTATAAAAATGTTCTTCTCGGACTGGAAATCCGCAGGGAACTCACTGCCGAAAAACTTGCTTATGTAAATCAGCTTCTCTCAGATTACGGTTTGGACAAATTCCGCTCTGCACATCCGTCCGAATTGTCCGGAGGAATGCGCCAGAGAGCTGCACTGATCCGTACTCTGGCATTAAAACCGGAACTTCTTCTGCTGGATGAGCCGTTCTCTGCACTCGACTCTCAAACCAGACTCAGCGTAAGTGATGATATCGGCAAAATCCTGCGTCAGGAAAAAAAGACTGCAATTCTTGTCACCCATGATATTTCAGAAGCGATCAGCATGGCAGACCGGGTTATCATTCTTTCTCCAAGGCCTGCCATCATTCGTAAGATTGTGCCAGTTTGTTTTGATCTGGAGAACCGTACTCCTATGGCTTCCAGAAATGCGCCTGAATTTAAATCTTATTTCAATCTTATCTGGAAGGAGCTGAATCATGATGTCTGAAATCTCATATCATCAGCAACAGTATATCCGACATCAGAAAAGAGAAAAGAAACTTGTTCTTTTTTTGCGGATATTTATTCTTCTTTTCTTTCTGGTGTTGTGGGAAATCTCCGCCAGGACCGGACTGATCGATTCTTTTATCTTCAGCAGTCCGGTAATGATCTGGCACAGCTTCTGCAGTATGTGCAGAGACGGCTCTATTTTTCCCCATCTCTCTGTTACAATTACGGAAACACTGGTCAGTTTTCTGTTCGTTGTTGTTCTGGGTGCAGGGATGGCAGTTCTGCTGTGGACCTGTCCCAGACTTGCGAAGATCACAGAGCCTTATCTCGTAGTATTGAACAGCCTTCCGAAATCTGCTCTGGCACCTTTGCTTATTGTATGGCTTGGTGCCAACGAACGGACGATTATTGTCTGCGGTATGTCGGTTGCTATCTTTGGTTCGATTTTGAATCTGTATACAGGTTTTGGCGAAGCTGACCCGGAAAAACTGAAGCTGATTGAGACGCTGGGCGGTGGGAAGAAAGAAAAGCTTATGAAGATTATTCTTCCGTCTTCTGTGCCGTTACTGCTCAGTGTTATGAAAGTTAATATTGGTCTGTGTCTGGTTGGTGTTATCATAGGCGAATTTATCGGTGCCAGAAAAGGGCTTGGCTACCTGATCATCTATTCCAGCCAGACCTTTAAGCTTACCTGGGTACTGATGTCCATTATCATTCTGTGCATCATCGCTATTATCCTGTACGGACTCCTCGGACTGATTGAAAAACGCGCCCGCAGATAGTTGTTAATTTTTAACCGCTATTTTTTATAACGAAACGGTTTCGGAAACAGATTCAATATCTGAAAAAATTTTGCTGCAAAAAGAAGCCCGGAAGATCATCGAGTTCCACTTAACTGGACACTCCTGAACTTCCGGGGCTTCTCTTGTCTCTGACTGTCTGTCAGTTATTCTGTTTTTAAACCAGTGCCTCTGTCCGGTTACTATCATGTTCCGACCAAAGCGCCTGATAATGTGTATATCATGAATTATTCTTCTCCAAGGCTCTCCACTGCCTCTGTGAAATCCTTTATCAAATCTTTTATATCTTCGATACCCACACTGATACGGATTGTGTCGTCGTACACTCCAGCCTCTTCCATTGCCTCCGGCGTACTGTGGATATAAATTGTAGACGCCGGATGAATCACCAGAGTTCTCACATCACCGATATTGGTTGCAATCTTTACATATTTCAGATGATTGATCAGCTTATACGCCCGTTCTTTGGAACCTGCACGGATAGTCAGAATCGCTCCACCCTTTCCACTAAGCTGTTTTTCTGCCAGTTCATGATATGGACTGGACTCCAGCAGCGGATAGTTGACAGATACACCTTCCAGCTTCTCCAGTGCCTGGGCAAGCCGGAAAGCGTTATTACAGACCCGCTCCATACGAAGACCAAGTGTCTCCATTCCGATAATATTCAGATAAGCGTTCATCGGAGCCAGACAGCCGCCCATATTTCGCCAGATTCCGTTCCTCAGTTTCACAAGATAAGCAAACTTTCCGTATTTCTTATATTCCTTCATTCCAGGATAACGTTCCGGACTCCAGGAAAAGTTTCCGCTGTCAATGATAATTCCACTGATGGCATCTCCACTTCCATTTATATATTTAGAAGTAGAATGCACCACTACATCCGCACCGTACTGAATCGGATTAAGCAGATAAGGAGTCGAAGTTGTGCTGTCTACGATCAGCGGCACTCCTTTTCCATGAAGAAAATCTGCTGTTTCCCGGACATCCATTACATTCAGTGCGGGATTTCCTACTATTTCGCCAAACACTGCTCTGGTCTTATCTGTAAGAAACGGCTCGATCAGCGCCTTCTCTACCCTCGGTATAAAATGTACTTTGATTCCGAATGCCTCCAGATCATGAAGCAGATCCAGTGTACCTCCGAACAATGCACTTCCTGCGATTACCTCATCCCCTGCCTGCAGGATATTAAGTAATGATAATGTAACCGCTGACATTCCGGAGGAACAGGCTACACCTCCAATCCCGCCTTCTAATTCATTTACTCTTCGCTCAAACGCATCTACTGTCGGATTCGCAATCCTGGTATATGCAAATCCCGGTGCCCGATTCTGGAATACTTTTTCCAGCTGTTCTGAAGATTCATATGCAAAAGCATTTGCCAGGCTGACAGGCGGCACTGTTGAACCATTCGCATAATTGTCTACTGCTTTTCCGTGTAATAATTTAGTCTGAAATTCCATGAGCATATTCCCCTTGTAAAATATAATAATCTCCGGACTAACGGTATGTTTTCTGTGATATATCGTTTCCCTGTTTTTAGCAATTCCATAGTGTTTCGATATGAATAGTAGTATATATTTTTCACATAAATCTGTCAATAAATTTTCTTATATCAATTATTTATATACACGTATAGTTTTTTTCTATATTTTGTTATTTTTCTATAGAAATAATTTAGTCTAAAATCAACATCTTTTTCCATATTGTCGAAAAAACATAGCTTTTTCTATCTTTATCTGGTAAAATTGATATATAGCAATCCTCTAAAATAATGCATCTTAATATAGAGCGTATTTGAAAAATCATTTACAAGGACTGCTATAGATTATTATTTCAGTCAAACGACATATCTGAAAATGAATGTCCTGAAATGTAATTCCACTACATAAGATTCATAACAGAACGGAAGGAGGCCCTTTATGAAAACAAGGAAAAAATGGTTAAGAAAAACAACCGCTATCTGTACTGCAGCACTTCTTGGTACTGCTGCAATTCCATCTACAGCATTTGCAGCAGACAGTTACGCTTCCATTGAAAAAGATGCATGGGCAAAAAAGGTCACAGAAATGGCATCTTCTTACGCTACATCTATAGAAGAAAGCCAGTCTCTGATGTCAGGAATGCAGAGTGACATGATTCTGAAATTTGAAGATTCCGGACGCTCACTGCTGGGGTTTGTCGCACCATTTGATGTCTCCTGGCTGGACAATGTCACACTTTCCAATGATATCTCTTTTACAGAAGGAAAAGAAGGTATTCTGATGAAGGTCCTTCTTAATGATAATAAAATCTGTACTCTGGAATATTATCTTGATCCGGACAGCCAGGATATTTATATGCGCATCCCTGAACTCTCTGATAAATATTTCAAGACCAATCTGGAAGAAGCCGCAGACCAACAAGCTGCCAATATTGAAAATGATCTTGAAGAATTAACCCCTGATGATTCAGATGCAGATATTCCGACAGACAATTTCGCTTCCGCTTATTCTGACAGTCTCAGCCTGACTGTTTCCATGATGTCTGATCTGTCAGCAGCAGCTCCAGAAGCTTCTGTAGTAGAAACACTTCTGGATAAATACGGATCTATGCTTTTTGACAATGTAACAGAAGGCGAAAGCAGTCAGGAAACTCTGACAGCAGGTGATATCAGTCAGGACTGTACAGTATATGAAGGTCAGATTTCAGCTGAAGACGCTGTAAAAACTGCAACTGCAATCCTGGAAGAGGCAAAATCAGACAGTGATATTGAGAACATCCTCGATACCTGGACAGAGAAACTCTCAAGTAACGAGGACCTGCATGAAAGCTTTACCAAAGCTGTAGAAGACGGTCTTGATTTTCTAAAAGATGCAGATACCGGTGATTCCGATGATTCTCATCTCAACACCAGAATCTGGGTTGATGAGACCGGCAGAATTGCAGGACGTAAAATTGAGTTTCAGGAAGGTGATAAAATAACTCCTGTTCTGAACTGGCAGATGACCAGGGACGGCTCAGACTTTGGCTATCTTCTCTCCATTGAAACAGATGATTCCGGCACACTCTCCCTGTCCGGATCCGGTCAGATTGATGGCGGTAAATTAAACGGAACCTATAAAATTTCTCAGGATGATACAGCCGCAGCTGTTATCGAAGTAAAGGACTACGACACCGAATCTGCAAAAGAAGGTTACTTAAACGGTAACTATACTATCACCTTCCCTGCTGATTCTTCAGAAGATACAGATTCTTCTCTTTCCATGCTCGAGAACTTTGCACTTGTATTAGATTTAAATTCAGCAAAAGATTCCGGTTCTGTTGCACTGTCCGTTGAAAGTGCAGGAAGTACTCTCGGAAGCTTCACTGTTACTTCCGGTGCAGGCGAATCTGTTAAAATTCCGGATCTTACGGCTCTGGGCGATGTTTATGACGTAACCAATGAAGATGATATGAGTGCCTACGCAGCTACACTCGACCCCACTACACTTATGGACAACCTGTCCAATGCAGGCGTTCCGGACGAAGTCATCACTTATGTTCTCAGTGGCGGAAGCAATTCCGATGCCGAAGATGTTACTGATGAAAATGCCTCAGAAGCAGAGTCTGATGCTGAGTCTGCTGAAGCAGGCGCAGCCTGACTTAGCAGCTTTATCACTATCGTCTACTGCAGCAGACGGTTCCAGTAATACTTTATCCCGATACCTACTACTACTGCTGTTATAAATTCACAGATCCAGAACGCATTCCACACAGCATCTGCCCCGGCAAAATAGCACAGCAGATAAGCTGCCGGAATGATCACTATAATATATCTTAATAACGAAATCACCAGGGACTGAGCACCTTTGCTCAGTCCTTCTAATGCACCGGAAGCTGTAACAGAGATGGCAGATGGGATAAACCCGATACTGATAATCTGTAATGCTGCAGTGCCAAGTCTTACAGTTTCCGGGTTCTCAGTAAACATTCCCATCAATGTCTCTGATACTGTAAAGCAGATAATTGTTCCTGCCAGCATGATCATACCATTCAGAAGCACAGAAATCCCAAAAAGTTTCTTTACCCTCTGTATTTCCCCTGCTCCGTAATTATATCCTATCAACGGGCGCATTCCCTGGACAATGCCGCTTGCAGGCAGATATAAAAAAGTCTGAAGCTTATAATAGATTCCCAGAACCACTACATAGCTTCCGGAAAAAGCCGATAATATCTGATTCAGGAAAGAGATCAGAACTGACGGCAGGGCAATATTCAGGATTGCGGGAATCCCTACCATATACAGCTTCCCATCCAGGTTCCTGTTAAGTTCCAGATATTTCCTGCTGATCTCCACCGGAATACTACACTTCTTATATGCGATCAGATATACAATAACTGTAAATACCTGGCCAAGACCAGTTGCCAGTGCTGCACCTCTGATCCCCATTTCCGGAAAAATCCCCACTCCGAAAATCAGCAGCGGATCCAGGATAATATTGGAAATACAACCGATCATCAGGCTGATCATTGTCAGCTTCATTCTGCCCACAGCCTGAAAAATCTTTTCGAAGGACAGGCTGATCATGATCACTGTGGAAAATGCAAATGCAATAGTTGAATACTGCACACCAGGCGAGATCACTTCCTGCTCTTTTGTAAACATACCGAGAAATACAGGCATAAACGGAATACAGATTACTGTAAAAATAATTCCATGGATAATATTAAAGAGCATACCATGGGTAGCTGCTATATTCGCATTTTTAATATTTTTTGCTCCCAGTTGAAAAGAAATCTGTGCATTGATTCCCACACCGAAACCAATGGCAACTGCATTAATAAAGTTCTGTACAGGAAATACCAGAGATAGAGCTGTCATCGCCTGCTCACTGATCTTTGCCACAAAAAAGCTGTCTACGATGTTGTACAGTGAATTCACCAGCATAGACAGTACCATAGGCATTGCCATAGATGCCAGAAGCGGCAGAATCGGTTTTTTCTTCATAAAAGTATTGTTCATTCTTTTTTCCTTTCTCTGTTTCATTGCAACAAAAAACGCCACACAATTATCTCTACATTGCTGTATGATAATCGTGCGGCGAAAAGAGTTCATGTTTGTCACAAGACTGAAAAATCCACACCAGTTTTGGTGTGATAAACATATCACAATTTATTTCCTGCTGTCAAGACTTTTTATCCATTTTACTGCGTTTTCCTGATTCGGTGCTGAATATGGCACTGCAATGCATACAGGATCGTAGATTACACCTAATTCCTGTTCAAGCTCACTGTCAGTAATGGAAATGTGCGTAGTATCTGTCTGCATTCCAAACTTCTCAAAAGCTTCCTCACCCATCAATTCCTTCAAATCTGCAAATGGCTCATTCTTCTTCAAAGTCTGATAAAGCTTCTCCGGCATAACCATAATATCAATGGAACCTGCCTGGATCTGTGCCACATAAGCCATCTGTGCATTATAATCAAATTCTGCCATTTCAGAGTCCGTAGTAAGATTCACGCCTATCTCTACTTTACTATAGGGATCATCTTTGTACCCAAGTGTTTCTTTGATTTTCTGCTCAGGAGTTTCCGTATCATTTGCCATTGAATTTACCACTGTCATGGACAGAACTGTTTTTATTTTGGACTGTTCATAGTAATCCTTTATTCCGAATATAAGAGCAATCACTGCGATCACTCCGAAAATAGCCGGTTTATAATACATCCAGATATATTCCAGCTTTTTCTTTGGCCCCATTCCCTTTAATTTTTCTTTCTCAATCAGACGTCTTTCCTTCTTTGACAAATCCGATTCATTCTTAATCTCCGGATTCAGCACGCTTTCATCGTGCTCTTCTGCCTGTTCTGCTCTGTTCTTACTCTGGTTCTTGTCCTGATTTTTATCTGCCATTCTCTCTCCTTTGTATTTTCTGCATAATGATTTTCGGTAACTGTTCAGCAATCCTCCATTCTGTGAAACACCGAACGGTTACGTTCATAAGATTTACTGATTACTATATCACATTTTCCATTATGTGAACAGTTATAATTCCCGCGGTTCCTGAAGATAACGTTACTATGTTACTGTTCATTCCATTCTCAGTAACGCAGCCAAAATTCATTCTGGATTTTCATACCCTGACTATACATGATTATTCTGCAAAATATTTTGCCTTGCATACGCAGAGACCGCAGATATGCCAGAAACTGTCACCACTGTCAGCATATATACCAAAACCGGACGCAGCCAAAAATAAATCTGACAGTTGCTGACTCCCAGACCTTCTGAACATTTTTTCAGAAGATCTGATACTGCCGGATGAAGAAGATAGATCAGGAAAGCATATTTTCTTCCGGTTTCCACCAGTACAGAGGGAAAATTTATTTCCCTTCCATATAAAATAAGCCACAGAAACAGACAGATCACTGCAACACAATTTCCTGTGTAAATTTCTCCTGCTCCTCGGAAAGCATATTCCATCATGCTGAGTGCCACACCGAAACTCATCCCTGCTTTCAATCCCCATTGCATCCATTGCTCCAGACGTTTGCATACTATCTTATCCTGATATTCATGGATCATCTGACCTGTAAGGAAAAAGCTCATTCCTGTAAACAGAAAGTTTCTGTATTCCATAGTGTGATAAAATCTGTCAAAAAAGACACAAAACTCCGCTCTCCATAAAAGTATTGCCAGCAATACAGGTGCCATACAATATGCAGCCTTACGCATTCTCCATTTTTCAATCAGGAGAGCAAGCAGATAACAGTAAATTAATGCAGGAAGAAACCATAAATGTGCTCTTACCGGAGAAGTACTGTTGTACACGAAAAATTCCTTCAGATACTCTGTACTCACAAGCCCTTTTATCCATGTCCATACTCTCTCCCCATTCCAGGCTTTCATAAAACATTCCCAGATAAAATAAAACACAACTGAAACTGCAAAAAGCTTCATGATATGCAGGATTTTAGACAATATTCTTTTTGAGGCATTGCAATTTTGATAATAACAGAAATACCCGGATACCATAAAGAAAAACGGCACCGCACATCTTGCCAGTACTTTTACAAGCTGCCCGGCCTGTCCCGGAAAGCTTACATGGATGCATACCACCAGGCACGCAGCAATGGCCTTTACAGCATCCAGACTTTTATTTCGCATTTGATTTCTCACCCACCTTTTTCTGTTGTTTCATCTATAGCAGCAGAACAATCCGTAAATGTCTGACCTGACATCATTTCAGTCAAACAGATAAAATCATCCGCTTCGCTGCTATAATATATCAAAGCGAACCACACATGTCAAACCTCAGGCAGATACAGAAGTCATCAGCCAGCTTCGGTCCACCCTTGCAAGAAGTCTGGCATTATGATAGGCCATTCTGAGAGTCAGGCAGGTACGCCCCAGATATTTGCTTCCGTCCGAAGTTTTCATACACGCCAGTGCAAGGTCGGGTTTTCCCGGATGGCGGAGACAGATTGGGAGCAGCAGTTGAATTGAGTGATTATAATACTGTGGAATTGCCGTTCTGTAATCTGCCTCAAGCATTCTTTTTGTCTGTTTCAGCGCGCCGTCAAACAGCTGCATTTTCATGCTGCTGTCACGTACTTCCTTTGGAAGACGGGCAGCATTTTCCTCATCCCCGAAAATATGCTCGTACTGTGGAATTACCGGAAGTTTTGTATCAAACACAAGATCTGACGGATTTTCCACATAGCATGCCTTTTCCGGCAGACAGGTGATTCCTTCTTTTAACAAATAGTATTCTGTATAAAAGCCATCCAGAAACCAGGGCTGCCTGTCCGGGACCAGATTGGGAATAAAATACGCATAAATCGGCTGATAATAGTAATTAAAGAGTCCTGTATTAAATATGGCATAATTCTTTTTCTCCCACACCTTCTGTTCTTCATAAAGGCGTTTAAATGTATGTTCCAGGTATCCTTTCAGAATTCCGTTATCATCTGTATCCGAAAAGCTCCACTTCTCCGGCACCATCCTTGCCAGATTCTGAATCTGCCGATTATAGTCTCCGCAGTAAGTAAAATCAAATAAATTAATCATCAGGCTCCTCCTGTCCCTGCACCTTTCATATTGTCATTACTGTTCTCTCTTAATATTTATTGTATTTTGGAAAAAATATGGCAGAACTGCCAGATTATGATTTGTATGAAAATCAGTTTTGATTGTTATTATTTAACATACCATAATTTCTGTCAAAAGACAAGGATTAGCATCCACCAAAAAATGTCAAAAATCACCATCTGACTTACAATTCAAAAGTTACTGTTCACTCCGTTCACAGTAACTTAGCCAAAATTCATTCCAGATTGCCTGCGGCAATGGAATTTTGGCTTGTATGTCTCGGGATTTTGGCATATTGATGCCAAAACACCTCGCGGGATAGTGGTACATTCAGACAGTATATGATCCATCCGGTAATACCTGATGCTTGTAGCCTGCCGGTCAGCTGTGTTATACTCTACACATATCAGCAATACGCAAATGCAGGCTGAACAACTGTTTCTATCCGCATTTGCGGGCAAGACTATTTTTCTTAAAGAAGGTTTTACAATGAAAAAAGACGGCTACTACTCTTCCGGAGAATTTGCACGGATGGCACATGTAACACTCCGCACTATCCGCTATTATGACAAACAGAATATCCTCAAACCCTCCTATGTAACAGAATCCGGCGCACGTTTTTATACAGATGAGGATTTTGCAAGACTTTCCCAGATCCTGCTTCTGAAATATCTGGGTTTCTCCCTGGATGACATACGGGAAATGACCATTGACGACTCAGACTATCATTTTATGGAAAATTCCCTGAACATCCAGCTAAAGCTGGTACGTGACCGTATCGAACAAATGCAGCTGGTGGAAAAGGCAATCCAGGATACCACAGATGCGATCCGCTCCCATCATTCCATAGACTGGAATCAGATGCTTGACCTGATCCACCTGACAGGCATGGAGAAAAGCATGAAAAATCAATACCAGAACGCCTCCAACATTTCCTCACGCATTAATCTGCACAGCCTTTATTCCCAGAATAAACAGGGATGGTTTCCATGGGTTTATGAGCAGTGTCAGATTCATCCGGGGATGCGTATCCTTGAACTTGGATGCGGCGACGGTGTTCTGTGGACACAGAATATTTCCAGCCTCCCCGGTAAAGTTTCCGTTACTCTTTCTGACCTTTCATCCGGAATGCTTCGTGATGCCAGACGTGCTATCGGACGCAAAGACAGCCGTTTTTCCTTCGAGGCATTTGACTGTGCAAGAATTCCTCATGAAGACAGAAGCTTTGATCTGGTCATTGCAAACCATGTGCTTTTTTACTGTGAAGATATCTCTGCTGTATGCAGCGAAATTCAACGTGTGCTCACTCCGGGCGGAAAACTGATCTGCAGTACCTATGGAAGAAAACACATGCAGGAAGTCAGCAGACTGGTCCGGGATTTTGACGACCGGATCGTTCTCTCCGCAGACAAACTCTATGAGCGTTTTGGCAGAGAAAACGGAGCAGATATCCTGGCACCGTATTTTTCCCGTATTTTCTGGGAAAGCTATAAGGACTCTCTTCTTGTCCCCGATGCAGAACCGCTGATTTCCTATATCCTCTCCTGCCATGGAAATCAGAATCAGTATCTTCTGGACAAATACAAAGATTTCCGTGGATTTGTATCGCGAAAGACAAAGGATGGGTTCTTTATTACCAAGGATGCCGGCATTTTTCTTTGTGAAAAATAACCAAAATTTAACTTTTTTGTAAAAAGTACTTGAAGGTGACCTAAGGTCACCTTTTATAATACAATCACCAGAGTCAGGATGATATCGTAACTCAGACTGACAATCCAGAAACCCGTTGATTAGTACCGCAGTCGCCTGATATTTTGCTTATCATTTACACAGATAACTGACAGAATATCGCTCCGACCGCATACTGCCAAATAACAAAGGAGAATACACATGAAAGGTATTATTTTAGCAGGCGGTTCCGGCACACGCCTTTATCCGCTTACAATGGTAACATCCAAACAGCTTCTGCCAATCTATGATAAACCAATGATCTACTATCCCATGTCTGTACTGATGAACGCAGGAATCCGCGATATCCTGATCATCTCTACTCCGCAGGATACTCCTCGTTTTGAGGAACTTCTTGGTGACGGACATCAGTTCGGTGTCCATCTCACCTATGCAGTACAGCCAAGTCCGGACGGACTTGCACAGGCATTTATCATCGGCGAAGAATTTATCGGTGATGATACTGTTGCCATGGTTCTCGGCGATAATATCTTCGCAGGACATGGACTGAAGAAAAGACTGAAAGCTGCTGTAAAGAACGCAGAATCCGGCGAGGGTGCAACTGTTTTCGGATACTATGTAGATGATCCGGAGAGATTCGGTATTGTAGAATTTGACCATGAAGGCAAGGCTATCTCAATTGAAGAGAAACCTGAGCACCCGAAGAGCAACTACTGTGTCACAGGTTTATACTTCTATGACAATCGCGTCGTAGAGTATGCAAAAAATCTGAAACCAAGCGCCAGAGGCGAACTTGAGATCACAGACCTGAACCGCATCTATCTGGAAAAGGGCGAATTAAACGTAGAGCTTCTCGGACAGGGATTCACATGGCTGGATACCGGCACACATGAAAGTCTTGTAGAAGCTACCAATTTCGTAAAAACAATGGAAAGCCACCAGCACCGCAAAATCGGTTGCCTGGAAGAGATTGCATATCTCAATGGCTGGATTACAAAGGAAGATGTGCTGAAGGTTTATGAAATACTGAAGAAAAATCAGTATGGTCAGTACTTAAAAGACGTTCTGGACGGTAAATATCTGGATGTATTGCACTAACCGAAGCTTTTAGACCTGTACAAGCGAATTCGCAGTCAAGTGAGTGATATATCAAATTTTCAAACAGTTATTTGATATATCACCCGCCATGCAGCAAGGCGGATAATTTTATCTGCCTGACTCTATAACAGAATCTTACAGATATTCATATTATATATTTTTTAAGGAGAATCACTATGAACATTATCGTAACCGGCGGTGCCGGATTTATCGGAAGCAACTTTATTTTTCACATGTTAAAAAAATACCCGGATTACCGCATCATCTGTCTGGACTGTCTGACCTATGCAGGAAACCTTTCCACTCTTGCACCTGTCATGGACAACCCAAATTTCCGTTTCGTAAAAGAAAGCATCACCGACCGCGAAGCAGTTTACAAACTCTTTGAGGAAGAACACCCTGATATGGTTGTAAACTTCGCTGCAGAGAGTCACGTTGACCGCTCCATCGAAAACCCGGAAGTTTTCCTTACCACAAATATTATCGGTACTGCTGTTCTCATGGATGCATGCCGCAAATACGGTATCAAACGTTATCATCAGGTATCTACTGATGAAGTTTACGGAGATCTTCCATTAGACAGACCTGACCTGTTCTTCACAGAGGAAACTCCAATCCATACAAGCAGCCCTTACAGCTCTTCCAAGGCTTCTGCAGACCTTCTGGTACTGGCTTACCACAGAACCTACGGACTGCCTGTATCTATCAGCCGCTGCTCCAACAACTACGGACCATATCACTTCCCGGAAAAACTGATTCCGTTAATGATCGCCAATGCATTAAATGACAAACCACTTCCGGTATACGGAACAGGCGAAAACGTTCGTGACTGGCTCTATGTAGAAGATCATTGCCGCGCAATCGACCTGATCATCCACAAAGGACGTGTAGGCGAAGTTTACAATGTAGGTGGTCACAACGAAATGACAAACATTGATATCGTTAAGATCATCTGTAAAGAGCTTGGCAAACCGGAAAGTCTGATCACCTATGTGGCAGACCGTAAAGGTCATGATATGCGCTATGCCATTGATCCGACCAAGATCCACAACGAACTTGGCTGGTTACCGGAAACAAAATTTGCAGACGGTATCAAGAAGACCATCAAATGGTATCTGGATAACAAAGAATGGTGGGAAACGATCATCTCCGGTGAATACCAGAACTACTATGAAAAAATGTACGCAAACCGCGGGGAGGCATAATTTATGAGAATTTTTGTAACAGGTGTAGGCGGTCAGCTTGGACATGATGTTATGAACGAACTTGCGAAACGCGGCTATGAAGGTGTGGGAAGCGACATTGCTCCTTCCTACAGCGGAATCGCTGATGGCACTGCAGTTACCACAATGCCTTATGTTCAGATGGATATCACTGACAAAGCTTCTGTAGAAAAAGTCATTAAAGAAGCAAATGTTGATGCTGTGATCCACTGTGCTGCATGGACAGCTGTAGATGCTGCCGAAGATGAAGAGAACCAGCCGAAGGTCCGTCTGGTAAATGTAACCGGAACTCAGAATATTGCTGATGTGTGCAAAGAGCTTGACATCAAGATGCTGTATCTGTCCACTGATTATGTATTCGATGGTCAGGGAACCACTCCATGGGAGCCTGACTGCAAGGACTATAAACCATTAAATGTCTATGGACAGACAAAGCTGGACGGTGAACTTGCCGTATCCGGCACAGTTGATA
>CAUEAK010000016.1:0-39825 GCA_958454115.1 Blautia wexlerae | reverse complement strand
GTTCATATTTGTATTATACTATGGTTTATTAGTTAATACAATTACTATTTTGTCCCTCTTCAATTATCCCCATAGTTGAAGCAAGGGGTTTTACGACGCATTGGATAAAATACTATATTCCAAAACGACACAAAAAAATCGCCGAACCCCAGTAAAATCAAAAGGTACAGCGATTTTTTTGTTTAGCAACTGTCAAAGACAGGAGTATAAAACGGTTTCTGACCAATGTCAAGCCAGAAAGATTTAAGCCCTCTTACATTGTCTGATTTGCAAGACAGAATTCTTATAATTCAGGAATCACTGTCGTCCATAGATGATTTCCTATTTTCTGGAAATCCCCCTCCAGAGACATTACAGTTACTACTGCATCCTTGTCAGGAAACGCCAGACAGAACTGACCATAATTTCCATCGGATCGATAGGAACCGGCTTCCGGATTCATGACAAACTGATATCCATATCCAAAACCGGAATAAAGATTTCCCGGACTTCCTGCCACTGAATTATCCACCAGATTGGACGTTGCCATCTTCATATACGACTCTGGCACCAGCTGTTTTCCATTATAATTTCCCTTGTGAAGAATCATCTGTCCATACCGGGTAAACTCATCAATATTCACATAAAGTCCATTAGCCGCATGCACATGCCCTTTCGGACACAAAGTCCAGTCTGGATTTCCAATTCCCAGCGGCTCAAAAAAGCGATTTCTCAAATATTCCAGAAGATTAACTCCCGCACGTTTTTCAATCGCGCAGCTGATCATATAAGTATTAAAATTGCTGTACAGCCATTCTGTTCCCGGTTTTTTTATCACTTTCGCATTCTCGAAGAAATATCGGATCCAGTCCGGAGTTGTGTAACGCTCCGGCCAGTCACAGAAAAACAGAGAGCTTTCCAAACCTGTAGTCATTGTCAGCATATTTTCCAGCGTTACATCCCCCAGATATCCTTCCGGATTCTCCGGTGCATACTCTGGAAAAATATCCACAATCTTCTCATCAAGTCGAATCAGCCCTTCATCAAGTGCGATTCCTGCCGCACAGGACACAACACCCTTGCAGGCAGACCAGGTGTTAAGGCGTGTCTTGACCGGCATTCTTTTATATTCTGCCGTTAACTGTCCTTCACGCCATATCTGCGCATACATAACATTGAGATTTTCTTTTAAAGTTTTGATAGCAAATTCATTGATCAGGTTCTGGTCTTTATTCATAAACATTAATCCTCCCACACACTTGTTTCCATCTTTACATCAGGACTTACACTTCTAAACCATCCGTAAGCCATGCATACTACAATGGCTATCAGACTGATGATTACTACCGGAAGTTTCAGGCTTCTGCAAGAATTGATAAAAATGTAGATATATGCAAACAGGCTCAAACAGCAGAGGAAATAATATTTTCCGTTAGAAATATGCATTGGTGATTTTTCCCATGCTTCTGCATGTTTTTTCGGAAGCTGGAAATACGCATAAATCTGCAGAAATGCCAATGCTGATGCCAGAAGCATAATATTATTTACAACATCACTGATAGAAAAGTCCAGTAACACAGGTAATATTCCCATAAGATAAGTAAATGTCATCAGTTTCCAGTAAGCCCCTCTTCTGTTCTGAGCTGCCCATGATTTCGGAAGCCATCCATCTTTACAGGACTGTGCAACCGGAATACAGTTATTGGAAATTGTTGAATTAATGGATGAAGACAGTGCAAGTACCGGACCACCAATCATAAATACTGTGAAAAGTGCCGGATTTAAAATATTTTTTGCAACCAGGGTAAGCGGCTGTCCGGCTACCTGATCCAGAGGAAGCACACCACTTGCTACAATTGCAACACCGCCATATACAACCATCAGTGTCGGAATACAGTACAGAAGTGCCTTTGGAATATCTTTATGCGCTTCTTTTGCCTGTTTACCATAATTCATAATGCAGGAATATCCGTTTGTTGAATATACATACAGCATAATTGCGGAAAAGAATCCGGATGGACCATTGGAGAAAAAGTCTGGTGCTGTAAACTCAAACACCGGATTTTTCAGCTGGAGGCATCCCAGAACAATAAACAGACCAAGTGCAACAAACAGCAGGATAACCAGAATTTTCTGTACCTTCGCCATTACATCCACACCACACAGATTGATGGCAAAGAACACACTCAGGGCTGCAATTCCAAACCATTTCGCATTGATCTGCGGCCACAGGGAATTTGCATACATACCAATTGCCACACCATAAGTCGCCAGATTGATCGTCTGTGGCAAAAATCCTACTGCATACATACCGGCAACTCGTTTGCCGGCCATATCTCCTACCAGAGAATAAAATCCTCCTCCAAGTTTCAGTGTAGATGTGATCCATGGAATTGGTGCAATCATCATAAATCCCCAGATACATGCAGCTACATATGCCAACCATGCCGACTGACCAGTCAAAAGAATTGCCGGTCCGATCAGTGTCAGAACACCCGATCCAATCGCCTGTCCTACACCGATTGTATAAAGATCACTTCGTTTCAGGTAACCTGTTTTTTCTTTTATTTCCTTTACTGTTGACGACATAAAAGCCCCCCTTTTTTATTGACTTTAATATTAATAGTGTAATTAATTCTTTTTCTGACGTCATGTGAATTATTTAATGCTATATTAGCATCTAGGTTTCAAGATTTCTATTGACAATATTATTAAAAATACACGCTTTAATTTGTGCATTATTTACATCTTTCTTGTATTAAGAAGAATTTTTTACTTCATTATATTGTAAGCAAACTTTACACCTGTTATAATTTATTATACTAATCGTACAATACAGGAGGTTTTCATGAAAATAGAACAGTTGATCCGTGAAAAAGTATCTTTCCTTTCTGCCGGTCAGAAGAAAGTCGCCGAATATATATTACAACACCTTGATTCATTCAGTTATTCCACCCTTGCCAAACTTAGCAAGGAAATTTCTGTGAGCGAAACCACTATCATACGCCTTGCCTATTCCCTGGGATTTGAAAGTTTTTCTGAAATGCAGCGTACTGTACAGAATGATATTCTTTCCGTTCCTACAGTTATAACAGACGATTCACGGCTGGATAGCGGAAATTTTTATCAAAACATCATTGCCAATGAACTCCATTCCATGGAAAGCTGGGCATCTCATCTGAATCAGGAAGATATGGATCAGATTGTTACCCATCTGAGCAATGCCAAAAAACGCCTCATTGTTGGTGCACGCTCTTCCTACAGTGCCGCTCTCTGGATGGGAACTCTGTTGAATCAGCTTCTTGGAAATACCAAGGTGGTTCACGAATTTTACGATTCCAATTTCGAATATCTCACAGAAGCATCCGAGGATACAGTTGTTCTTCTGATCTCTTTTGCCCGCTATACCAAATGGTCTCTGAAATATGCACAGATTGCCAAAAATCATGGTGCAAAGATACTCGCCATCACAGACAGCATTTCATCACCGGCATGGGCGCTGGCAGACCACGCTATCATTACAGAGATCAATCTCAATGAAATGGGATTTAACTCCTTCTCATGCCTCTATTGTCTGTTTGACAGTATTGTTGCAAAAATCCGCAAAACCAGGTGCAAATCTATCAGTACACGACTTCATGACCTGGAAGAACTTTATTCAGACTTTGATCTTTTTTACGAATAATAATTTCAGGGGGGGATTATCATGCAGGAAATTTTAGATATTTTTCTTGAGAAATCAAAGCAACATCATTCCAATATCATCTACGCACAGATATATAAAAATGATCTTCTAAAAGAAGAATTCAGACTTTTTCCGGTCAAAACCCGTTTAAATATATGGTCTATCAGCAAGCCTTTTGTTGCAATGGCCGCAGGTATCGCAGAACGTGAAGGACTGATCACTCTTGATGAATACATTTATCCCTGGTTTGAAAAATATTTCCCTTCCGACCCTTCTGAAAATCTGTACAAGATAAAGATCCGTGATCTTCTTACCATGTCATCCGGTCAGAAAGATCCGCTCTTTTTCTGCGATGGACCAGAGCGATACAGAGAAAAGGACTGGGTGAGATATTTCTTTCAGAATGATTCTTTTCCATATACACCCGGTACTCATTTTGTGTACAGCAATTTTTGTTCCTATATTTTATCTGTTCTTCTGGAAGAGAAATCCGGAACGGGTCTGCTGAATTATCTGCGATATCGTTTCTTTGAACCGGTTGGCATTCCGAATCCGGACTGGACCCTCTGCCCTCAGGGACATTGTATGGCAGCTAACGGACTGTATCTGACGATTGATGAATTGGCTCGTTTTGGACATCTGCTTCTGCATGAGGGTTCCCTGAACGGAAAACAGATCGTCCCAAAAAAATTCGTGATTGATGCCTGTCAGAAACATATCGATTCTTACAATCCACTGACGGAGCATCCGGATTACCAGAGCTATGGTTATGGATATTTCATATATATGGGACCTATGGAAGATACACTGATCCTGTCCGGCAATTACGGCCAATACTGCGTCGTTGATAAAAAACGTCAGATGGTATCCTGTGTCATGTCCCTGGATGGCAATGACCACAAAAAAATCCGTGATGATCTGGTGGATTCTCTTGCAGAATATTACGGTGTGAAAATTTCACATATATAAAAAAATGCCGCTCCCGCGGCCACATCATATGTTATTCGCAATCCGCTAACGCTACTTGCTCATAAAAAAATGCCGCTCCGCGGCATTTTTTTATATCACTAACCAATCCTCAACCATAGCTGTATTATGTAGCAGTACTGCCTCATTTCCCTTCGTTACAAAAATCCTCTGCACAAACACATCCACAACTTCGCCTTCCCGGACGGGTTCTTCGTCAAGGCTTCTTCTGGCGCTGAGTGTGGTGTTTCCTACACGGACTTTCAGTTCCAGGCTGCTGCCGCGGAATGCGACTCGTTCTACGACGCCCTCTGTTGCGGAGCTTTTATATTTCTGTTCCTCGTTCTTCTTAGTCACTTTTACAAACTCCGGACGGACAATGGCTTTTTCGCCTCCTGGAACTTCCTCGAAGTGATTGAACACCTGGTAATCATCGATCACAGAAGTCTGCCCGAAAAATCCCGCCGTAAACGCAGTATCCGGATTCTGATAAACCTCCAGTGGAGTTCCCTTCTGCTCGATCCGTCCACGGTTGGTAATAATAATTTCATCCGCCACCTCAATAGCCTCATCCTGGTCATGGGTAACAAAAATACTGGTGATCCCCAGCTTCTCGATCATATCCTTCAGCCAGCTTCGAAGCTCCGTACGGATCTTTGCATCGATCGCCGCAAAAGGCTCATCCAGAAGGAGAAGCTGCGGATTCGGAGCCAGAGCCCGGGCAAAAGCAACTCGCTGTCTCTGACCACCGGACAGCTGACTCGGATATCTTTTCTCCAGGCCCTTCAGCCCGATCAGCTCTACCAGTTCCATAACCCTCTGCTTAATATACTTCTTGTCCGCCTTCTGCACCTTCAGGCCAAATGCAATATTATCATACACCGTCATATACCGGAAAAGAGCATAATTCTGGAACACAAATCCAATGCCTCGCTCGCTGGCCGGCACATCATTGACCACTCTTCCGTCGATGATGATCTCCCCGCTGTCTGGCTGCTCCAGACCGGCGATCATACGGAGAATCGTAGTTTTTCCGCTTCCGCTGGGCCCCAGAAGACCGATCAGCTTCCCCTTTTCGATACCAAAACTTACGTTATCAGATGCCTTGTAATCCCCATATGTTTTATTGATATTTTTTAACTCAACGTACATCGCCTTTTTCCCCCTTTCCTTTATGCTCCAGAACATTTCTTGCGATCAGAAGGATCACCGCCAGGATCACCAGGATCGAAGAAACCGCAAATGCCGGAACATACTGGAATTCGTTATAAAGAATTTCCACATGAAGCGGAAGTGTATTTGTTTTTCCACGGAGATGTCCGGACAGTACGGACACGGCTCCAAACTCTCCCATGGCTCTGGCTGTACACAGCACAACACCATAGAGAAAAGCCCACTTGATATGCGGAAATGTCACCTTGGTAAAAATCGTCCAGCCTTTTGCTCCCATCAGTGCTGCCGCCTCTTCCTCATCGGACCCTATGGATTCCAGAACCGGTATGATCTCTCTGGACACAAATGGAAATGTGACAAAGATCGTTGCCAGGACAATTCCAGGAACTGCAAACACGATCTGTATCCCTGCACTTTCAAGAACAGAATAAAGAGGACTCTGCTTTCCAAAAACCAGGATATAGATAAGACCTGCGATAACCGGTGATACTGTAACCGGAACATCGATCAAAGTGGTAAGGAGCTTTTTTCCCCGAAAATGAAATCTGGTCATTGCCCATGCCGCACACAGACCAAAGATCGTGTTGCATACAACAGCCGCAGCCGTCGCCCCAATGGTCAGCTTCAGCGCTTTCAGCGTGTACTCATCTGTCACCGCCTGCACATAGCACTGCCAGCCCTTGCTCAGCGCCTGGGTTACAACAACCACCAGAGGCAGTACCAGCATCACAAAAAGAAAGATCACGGAAATCCCGATAAGGATCCATTTCACCGGCCCGGAAGCCTGCTTCTTTTTTTCATCCATTATGCATCCCTCCCTCTGATACGTTTCGTATTTCTTGCCTGCACCAGATTCACACCAAACAGGATCAGAAATGATACTGCCAGTGTAACCAGTGCGATAGCTGTTGCGCTTTCATAGTCAAACTCCTGAAGCTTTGACATGATGATCAGCGGCGTGATCTCTGTATAATAAGGCTTGTTTCCTGCGATAAAAACAACGCTTCCGTATTCTCCCAGGCAGCGTCCGAAGGCAAGTCCCGCCCCGGAAAGCATTGCCGGCAGAAGCTCCGGAAGAATAACCCTGCGGAAAACGGTGAATGGTTTTGCACCCATAACACGGGCCGCCTCCTCATAGGAACCGTCCAGTTTCTCCAGAACCGGCTGAATGGCCCTGACTACAAAAGGGATTCCCACAAAGATCAATGCCACCGTGATACCGATTCTGGTATATGCGATCTTAATACCGAAATTTGCAAAAAAGCTTCCCACCAGACCTTTATCGGATGTCAGGGATGTCAGTGAGATACCGGCAACTGCAGTCGGCAGTGCGAAAGGCAGCTCGATCATTCCATCCATGATCCTTTTTCCCGGAAAATCATATCTTACCAGCACCCACGCAAGGACCAGTCCCATAATAGCATTGATCACTGTGGCCGCAAATGCGGTAATAAAGCTTACATAGAATCCGGACAAAACCCTCGGCCGTGTGATCACCTCAATAAATTCCCGAAAACCCAGCCGCGCCGAGTAGACTGCCAGAGACGCAAGAGGGATCAAAACTACGATACTCAGCATCGCCAAAGTCACTCCCATTGTCAGTCCAAAGCCTGGTATCACACGTTTACTCTGTTGTTTCTTCATTTCTGTCTCCCCGCTTTTCTATTCTAAGTTTCTGGTCTGTTACAAATTCCCGGTCTGCTGCAAATCTCTGACTCTTCTACAACTCTCTGGTCTGTTACAAAATCTCAGGCTCTTCTACTCTTCATAGATCTCATCAAACACTCCGCCGTCTGCGAAATGCTTTTTCTGAACTGCATCCCAGCCGCCGAAATCTTTGATCGTTGTCAGCTTCACCTTCAGGTTAAAAGTATCTGCATGCTTTTTCAGGATCGTCTGATCAACCGGCCTATAGTAATTCTCCGCGATCAGCTCCTGAGCTTCATCGGAATACAGATATTTCAGATATGCTTTCGCAGCTTCTGCATTATCATGCTTTTTCACATTTTCATCTACAACAGCAACGGATGGCTGTGCCAGGATACTGATGCCCGGCGTTACGATCTCGTAATCATCCGGATTATCCCTTACAGAAAGAAACGCTTCATTTTCCCAGGCGATCAGCACATCCCCCTGCCCGTTTTCCACGAAAGAGGTTGTGGCACCTCTTGCTCCGGAATCCAGAACCAGGACATTTTTGTAAAGCTTCTTGATAAAGGCTTTCATCTCTGTCTCGTTGCCGTTATATTTCTCATTGGCATAAGCCCAGGCTGCCATGTAATTCCAGCGGGCACCACCAGAGGTTTTCGGATTGGGAGTGATCACCCCCACACCATCCTTTGTCAGATCATCCCAGTCGTGGATATTCTTCGGATTTCCCTTCCGAACAAGAAATACAATGGTGGAAGTATAAGGAGCACTGTCATCCGGATATTCATCGATCCAGCCCTTGTCGATCAGACCGGCATTCCGGATCGCATCAATATCATATTCCAGTGCAAGTGTCGCCACATCCGCAGGAAGTCCATTGGAAATCTCAAGGGCTTGCTTTCCGGAACCGCCATGAGACTGGATCACATCCACACTCTGACCTGTTTCCTCTTTCCAATATTTTGAAAAAATCTTATTATATGCTTCATAAAATTCTCTGGTCGGATCATAGGACACATTGATGATCTCCACATGATTTTTATCTTTTGTATTGTTTCCCGATACTGCAAAAGTTCCTGCCAGTACCACTGCTGCCAGTGTGATACAGACACCTGCAATGCGTTTTCTTTTCATGATCTGTGTACTCCTTTACAACCACATTTTTATTTGGAAATCTTTTTCCCACCAATGTAACTGCTTCATTTCGCTGTCAAATCATACCTGTTCTTTCCGTTTACTGTGGTTCTGTAATTTTTTTATTTGAATTGAATACATTAAACCATATTATTCCCATTAATTAAATAGGAATATCTGAAAACGTTTTCACGCAATACTCTGGTCATAGCGTAACCGCATCCTGTCTGTCACTATATCTGCGCATCCGCAACACTCAGATACAATAATCGCTCCACATACTGTCCTCCACACTGCTGCAGCTGTTCCGTATCATCAGTCTGCCTTCCAGCTCCATTCGCACAATACCGGAATGCCCGCCCTTCAGCCGGTCCAGCAGCAGGTATAATGCAAATTTTCCCATATCCTCCTTGGGCAGGCTCACCGTTGTCAGCATCGGTCTGGTAAACTGTGCCTCCTGTATATCATCGCTGGATATGATCGAAGGCATATAATACCGGTTCCGAAATTTATTCAGGCACTTCAGCATTCCGATCGCCGAAATATCATTGGCACAGTAGATTCCGGTTGGCATGTCGTCCGACTGAAAGAACTTTTCCATAGCCTCGTAGCCCTCGGCCTCAGTCTGCTTTGTTTCGATAACATACTCCGGTATCACATCCAGATCATACTTCTTCAGTGTTTCCAGATACCCGTTATACCGGTCCTCGCTGTGACACTGGCCAATATAACCGATATTTTTGTGCCCCAAGGAGATCAGATATTCCACTGCCGCTGCTGCGATCTTTTTCCCATCGCAAAGGACCTCATCCACTTCATAATTGGTAGAATTCCGGTTCACCGATACCACACTCTTATACTTCTTATTCAGCTTCTTCAAAGCCTCTTTATTACATCTGCCGATGATGATCAGTCCGTCCCTTTTCCCTTCCACCTCATCATACATTCCGTCGATCAGCCGGTCCAGATTCTCCCTTCGGCACTTCCGGTCATCGGAAAACACAGACATATACCATACTTTGGAAAGAATACAGTTTTTATCATGGATCTCACTTTCGATCACCCGAAGGAGCTCCGCAAAAAACGGATCCGTTGTGGAAGAATCGGTTCTTGTCATCAGGATATTGATGTACCAGGTTTTCTCCTGCTTTGCGGAAACGCCTTTTTTCAGATTCCGGGCCGCCTCGTTGGGCACATAATTCATCTCGATAGCTGTCTTCCATATCTTATCCCTGAGTCCGGGAACAGAACATTTATAATTGGGATTATTCAAAACTCTGGAAACCGTCGCCGGTGAAACCCCTGCCTTTTCTGCAATCTTCTTGATGGACATGTACCCGTCCCCTCCCTCTAAAAAAAGTCTGCCCGCTGCCAGTCCTGTACGCTGCTCAACGTCATCTATGTAACTCAGCATCATCAGTGTAACAGAATTTTTTATCATTCCTTATTTCATAGTAATTAAATATGTTTTATATGATAATAAGAGTTTTGAAAAAAGTCAATCTTATTTTGTGAAAACGTGTTCTTTTTTTGCCTGCAATATATAAAAACAGACTGAGAACCTGATATATATTCTTATCAAGCTCCAGTCTGTTTTGCGTGCTCAAACATATAAGATATAACTATGAGTAAATAACAAATGCTGATTACTAATATCCTTTGAATTATTTAACCGTTACCTTACAGGTCAGTTTTTTGGAACCACTCTGAACGGTAATGGTTGCAGTTCCTTTTTTGATGCCTTTTACAACACCTTTGGATGTGACCGTTCCCCCATTTTCCAATTCACATTTATACTAAAATTATAAATTTCCCATCACATTTAATCAAACTTTGTTTAGAATATTTTCGTCATATTTTGTCTGTTTACAGACATTTTTTAACATTTTTTCTACTATAAAAACCTGGCAGCTGCACATGTGAAACCTTTTGTACCTGCTTTATTACCAAAATACCAAAAATACGACGCACAGTTATTCAAAATAAATATCTGTACTTTCTTCTCCTGTTCATAATAATCTCAAATACTCTTTCTTTATATTCCTGCGGATAATAACTTTCCATATCCAATATTTCTTTTACGTCTTTTTTAGTAAATTCCAGACTTATCTGCTGACCATACAATTCTTCCGCAATCTCGATCTGCTCATCAAAATCTTCACACAGAGTTTTCGATCGTGCCTCCTCCATCAGATTATTTATGTTTTCTTCCATCGGATAATCCATCTGTATATCTGATAGCAGTCCTGCACCGTTATCAAATATTGGACATAAATGATATTTTTCTTCTGCATCCATTAAAACTCCAATATTATGCATATGCCGATCTTCATTCATAAAAAATGTATCAATTGCCAGGATCTTACTCATATACTTTCCAAAATCGCTAATTCCCGTAATGCGTTCCGTCTGATCTACTATAAATTCCAGTCTTTCCGAATGTTCTGGAATCGTGAATAATTTTTTATAAAGACTTTCATTATAAAATCCATAAAAAAGTCTTTCTAATGTAATAAGCTGCCATCCCTCAGGCAAAAAATTTTCACTTTTACATCCCAGATATTTTCTTCTCTTATAACTAATCTCTTCTGTTTTATATAAAACATACTCTTCCTGTTTCAGTGAAGATTTTTCCAACAAACGTGAAACAACATATTCCACCAATCCCTCATATCCCATATAATCAGCTTTATACCATACATTGTTCCTGCACCATTTCAATTGGTTTCCTTTTGACGATTGTCTGTCATTTGTTTTGATATCCTGTTCAAAAAGCTGCACCATCTTTACCTCTCAATCCTGATCCAGAAATCATCCTCTGCCATTCTTCCTTCGGTCTTTTCTATGATCATAAACGGATCATAGAATGGCAGATTCAAATCTTCTAATACCAATTTTATTTTGTCTCGTTGTCTCGGGAAACAACGAGATTCCAGAAATTCCTCGTATTCTTCAAAGGTTGGTTTTTCATTTCGGCCAAATGCTTTTTTAATAAAATTGTTTGTATAATTATATATTTTTACTTTTCTGCCTCTCTCATCCACATCAATAATCGTACATATTTCACTCTTAAACATGTACCATAAGCGTATCGGATATTCTTTTTCCGGCACGCGGAGGTTTTCCTCTATCTGAGGATACTCGTTTAAAATATGAACTAATGTCGTAACCGGTCCTGTAATATCCCGATTTTCACTTTCCCATCTTTCTATTGTTTTCTGAGATACATTTACTAACTTTGCAAAATCTTTTTGTGTAAGCTTCAATTTCTTCCTTAAAATTCGTATATCTTCTGCCCGTATCGAATGTTTCACAGCATATCCTGTCATTTTAGATTCCCCCTTTTCTATTAATATACCCTTATTTTAAGGGTATAACAAGCTATTTTATTCCTTATTTTAAGTGTTTCTATATTTATAAAAAACCCGGCAGCTGCACATGTGATAACTCTCCATGTTTCATCTGCCGGGCTTCTGTTTTTATTTTCTTTTGTATTCTTTCACTGTTATGGCGATTTTACGTACGCCTGCTTCATCGTTACTTCACCGTTATCTTACAGTTTAGTTTTTTCGCTCCGCTCTGCACGGTGATCACGGCCGTCCCTTTTCGGATTCCCTTTACAACACCTTTGGAATTTACCGTAGCGATCCTGCGATCCGAGGAACGGAAAAGAATCTTTTCGTCGCTGTAATACGGCACGGTCACTGCCTGGATCGTATATGTTTTTCCACGAAGTATGGCTTTTGTTTTGGGCACGCCGCTCATCTTTGCGGTCCTTACTGCGGCAGTATTGTTCAAAAAACGGAACCCATTTTTCTTTGCGTAAGTCTGCGCAGTAGAACCCTTTTTTCCGGCAATGACAAAAGTTTTATTTTTTCCACTATTGAAATTATAGCCGATCGCTTCTTTTTCTATCACTGTTTTACTGTTGAGGATCGTAATCTTTTTCATTGCCAGGCAATCATAAAAAGCATGGCTTCTGATCTTTTTCACACTGGCAGGTACTGTAATATTCCCCAGTTTTCGACAATTACTAAATACACCGTTCCCGATCTCTGTAAGCTTCTTCGGCAACGACACCTTTCTGAGATCTGTACAAAAAGAAAACGCACCTTCACCAATAATCGTAACACTGTCCGGAAAGCTTACTCCTGTCAAACCGCAATGCCGAAAGGCCGCTCTTTCTATCCTGGAAACGCCCTGTCCAAGCGTAACCTTTTTCAGCTTCATATCCGCTTCAAATAACGATTCCGGTAATATTTTCACACTTCCCGGAATGCTGACAGATTCCAGATTGTTACAGTAACTAAAAGCATATTCATCAATTTTTGTCACAGTTTTCGGTACATCCAGGCTCATAAGCTTACTCTGGTAAAAAGCATATGCACCAATGCTTTTCAGTCCATCAGGAAGCTTGATCCTGGTGATCGCAGTATCTCCAAATGCTCTTACTCCAATACTCCGCAGAGTTCCCGGCAACGAAATCCTCTTCATATTTCTGCAGCCTGAAAAGGTTCTGTCACCGATTCCCGTGATCCCAGATGCAACGGTTACTGTTTTTATCATTGCTGATCTGTATGAAAAATCATCGGTAACCTTAACCTCCCCTTTTCCCTGTATCTGCAGGTTTCCATTGGAGTACAACCGGTAAACAGCTTTGCTTCCACAGGAGCCCTTCGCAACAAGCTTTGCAGTGCTCTGCACACCTGCTGCCGATGCTTCCTGTGCATATTCAGCCGCATAACCAGTCTGTGCATGTACAGCCACAGAAGATACACAGGACCCTGTCAGGATCATTGCCGTTGATAACAGTATTGCGATTTTTTTCCCAAACATAAAAGCTCCCTCCCTGAGAATCGATCGGATATCCACGATCTTCTCCCATGCAGCAACAAAAGGACCGGCATACATCCGGTCCTCCTATTCATCATTTAGAATCTGTTGGTTAATCCAACCACATACATATCTTCTTTATATTCCGGGATCTTCACAAGAAGTCCTTCTGCAGTATCTTCAGTTTCTACCTTCACTGCCGGATCAAATGGTCTCAGCGCTCCGTGATAGCCCTTGATCAGGAATTCATTGGCACCTTCCTTCAGATGATCTGCAAACACATTCAGATTTCCGTCTTTCTGTGTATAATGGAGCTCAATTCCACTCTCAAGCAGCTCAGATTCACGGTCACTGCAGCGTGTTCCGTAAATACCGTCATGGTTTACCTTCAGCCATGCACCCAAGATCTTCAGTCTTCTTACCTGCTCCTCCGGGATAGTTCCATCTGCCTTCGGGCCGATGTTCAGGAGAAGATTTCCGTTATTTGCCACTGTTCCGACAAGAAGTGAGATGAGATCCGGAACAGAGATCAGCTTGTCATCGCCTTCGTTGGCATTATAACCGAAGGATAAGCCCATTCCACGGCACATCTCCCATTTCTCATTTCTGTTTACAGAACCGGATTTATATTCCTTAGTAAGGAAATCGTGATAACGTCCGTTGAAACGGTCATTTACCACACCCTCCGGAACCTTATTGTAATAATGTGCAAAGAAATACGGCATCATCTCTTCACTCTGTGTCGGCCATCCGATATCATTCCAGAACACACTCGGTGCATAATCATCTACAAGCTCTTTCATCTGATTATAGGAATAATCTGCATATGCAAATGTCGGGCTGGCTGTTCCAAACAGATCATCATCCTCAAAAATAGGATCGTTTGCATACTGCCAGTCGATCAGTCCGGAATAATACAGGCCCATGCGGATTCCTGCGTCACGGACAGCTTCTGTCAGCTCACCGGTGATATTTCTCTTCGGTCCCATTTCTACGGAATTGAAATGTGTATATTTACTTGGGAACAGGCAGAATCCGTCATGATGCTTGGTTGTCAGAACAACATACTCCGCACCTGCTTCTTTGAAGATCTCTGCCCACTGCTTCGGATCCCAGTTTTCAGCTTTCCACATAGGAATAAAATCTTCGTATTTGAAATCTTTTCCGTATTTTTCTATATGATGCTTATATGTAGGGCCTTTTCCAATGTTCAGAGAATTGTAATACCATTCTGCATACGGATTATCCGCAAACCATTCCTTGGAATCAACCTCTCCCAGCTCCCATGTATGCGGTGCAAATGCCGGCACGGAATAAATTCCCCAATGGATAAAAATTCCAAATTTACAATCCTCATACCATTTTGGAACTGTGTGTGCATTTACAGAGTTCCAGTTTCCTGTGAATCTTACATCTCCCATAATTAAAATACCTTATCCTTTCTGTCCTTTCAAAAAGACATTATAATTTACTCGCTTCCCCCAACAGCTATTCTACTGTGATCTTCAATACCACCGGCATATCTCCCGCCTCAATAACCCCTCTTCCGCAGGAAATATCCAGTTCTTTATTTCTCGCAAATGCCGGATGCAGATCCGTTCCGAGAATCTCAATATCCCGGATCGTGGATTTCAAAAGCTTCATATCATTGCCAAGAGCTTTGATATGGATCTCTCCATCCTCCGGCCAGTGCAGAACAGTCGCATAAATATGATTGCTCTTACTTGTAAAACGGATATCCTCAGAAGTAAAGTGCTTATCATAGGTATCCGTGAAATGTCCCTCCGGAACCACCGTCGGTCCCTCTCCGAATGTCTTCCAGTATCTGGTTCCGTATATCGCCTCTCCGTTTACCTTCAGCCATTTTCCCATTTCCCTCAGGATATGCGCATCCTCTTCCGGAATTGTTCCATCCGGCTTCGGTCCGATATTAAGAAGAAGTGCACCATTTTTGCTGACTACATCGATCAGATCCAGCACTATATCGGAAGGCTTCTTATAATCATTTCCAATGGTATAGCCCCAGGAGTTCTTAGCTACAGACGTATCATTCTGCCACAGATCCGGCGTGATATGGTCTAACTGACCTCTTTCCAGATCATTGACTGCGCTGCCATAAACATATGCGTCAAATTTGGCATCAATAGCTGTTTCTTTTCCCCACTGTGCAGAACGGTTGTAATAATATGCTGCAAATTTACGAAGATACGGTTTCCATGCATACTGCTGGATCCACCAGTCAAAATACACGATGGATGGCTGATATTTATCCACGATCTCGCAGGTGCGGACAAGCCAGTCCTGCATATGCTCCTCTGTCGGAGGATTGTCATAAATATCACTCATATCTCTGGTGATTCCTGCTGCCGGCCCATAAAGATCCGCATATTCCGGATCATTGACATCAGCCTCCGGGATCTGACGACCTCCATTAAAGAACCAGTAATGCTCTGCTCTGTGAGAAGAAGCACCGAGAACCATTCCCTCTTTCTCAACCTCTGTCTTCAGCTCTCCGAGAATATCTCTTTTCGGTCCCATCTCAGCAGCGTTCCAGCGACAAAGGTCACTGGCATACATCTGAAATCCATCGTGATGCTCCGCTACCGGAACTACGAACTTCGCCCCCGCCTCTTTAAATAAAGCCGCCCATTCCTTCGGATCAAACTTCTCAGCCTTAAACTGAGGAATAAAATCCTTGTAGCCGAATTTATCCAGAGTTCCATATTTTTCTGTATGATGCAGGTTCTCCTTAGAGCCTTTCACATACATATTTCTGGGATACCATTCGTTTCCGAAAGCCGGAACACTGTAAACACCCCAGTGGATAAAAATTCCGAATTTATCTCTTGCATACCACTTCGGCGTAGGATGCTCACAGAGAGAATCCCAGGTATCCGTGTATGGTCCCTGTGCGATCACCTCATCGATCCGAGAAAGGTATTCTTCTTTTTTCATCTGTTCGTCCTCTTTACATCTTTTATTTATATTGTATGGATGTCTCTATGTTATCATCAAACCTTTTGGTTGTATATGCCCAACAATTCACAAATAAAACGTTTCGTTTTTATATAAAACATACAACAAAAAAAAGACCTTGATGATGTTTTTGTTCCAACTTCATCAAAGTCTTTTCTTTTTTACATAATATTTTCTTCGATCACCTTTTCGATCCGTCTCTTCACTTCTTCTGCGAGCTCTGTGGTATGCATATCTTTGTATTCCTCATAATACATCGGAGGAAGGATATGCACCTGTACGGTGATCCTCTCTGTAGAGCCGGTATCAAAAGCCTTAAAGGAATCAATCAGTGCAACCGGAACGATCGGGCATTTCGTCTTGGTGGCAGTCTTGAAGCTGCCGCCCTTGAACGGCCCCGGATGATTTCCGTTTTTACTTCTGGTTCCCTCCGGAAAGATCAGATAATTACGACCAGCCTTCACTTCCCGTATTACATTGACAATGACCTGCATGGACTGCTTCAGGTCTTCCCTGTCAATGATAAAGGCCTTCATACAGGCAAAAACCTGCTTCAGAAAAGGAATCTCTCCAACTTCCTTCTTGGCAACTACCGAAAAAGGAACCGGGCATGCCCGGATAATCGCCAGCACATCAAACAGTCCCTGGTGATTCGGAAAAAACATAAATCCCTTTTCTTTTGGGATATTTTCAGCTCCATGCACATCAATATGGATATTTCCGCCTTCAATGGCATGCTCATCTACCAGTCTCAGGAATGCGTATTTCTTCTCTTCCGGATAATCATCTGTATGCGCTGCATACCAACAAAGCTTGATCCACCAGTAAGGAACAAAGACTATATTTCTGAGCACCATCAGCAAAATCCGCTTCATTCTTACATCCTCCCGCCTCTGCTTTATCCGTTCAGTTTCCCTGCGATCTTATCCTCGTATCCCGGATTCTTTTTCAGAAAAACCTCATAAGCCTTTGTATAATCTGTATAGGTTTTCGTAGTCATAAATTTCTGATAATCCTTGGCAGCCTGCTGGCTGATCTTATCTGAAATCTCAGAAGGCGCATACAGATAATACTTTTTGTCCTGGACCTTTACAAGATAGGTACTGATACATGGATATTCCTGCTCGTTCTCCAGAACAAGATTATAGCGGATATAAACATAAGAATAATTTTTGTTTTCAGAAATGGAGCCACAGCTGTCGATATTTACATCCTTTACTCCATGGGCCTGAAAATATTTTATCGTGGAGGAAATCTCTGTTTTCGCCTCATCCGATAACTTATCCGCACTGTAACAGCTCTGCATCTTTTTATTCTTGCCTGCTGCTGCCGCTTTGATGTAGCCTTCCACAACCCCCTCCGGAGTTCTGTGGCTGATCTTTCCGCAGCCCCTGGCCGCCAGAACGATCACCAGCAGGATCAGAATGATCCCCGCCAGTGTCGCAATATGGACAAAATTCAGTTTTTTATTAGAGTATTTCAGCTTCTTTACTGATTTTTTTCTGCGTTTTTTCTTTGTCGTCGTCATGACTTATCCTCGACCTTATTCCTCTTCACTGCCTGTGACAGCTTCCTCTGCAGAGCCTTCTTCGTTATCGCCGGTTTCTCCGTCAGCTTTTTCGGTAGTTGTATCTGCTTCCGGATCTTTATCTCTTACCTTGGCGATACTTGCAACAGTTACACCCTCTGTAAGATTGATCATCTTCACACCGGAGGTGATCCTTCCAAGAACAGAGATATCCGCACACTGCAGACGGATAATGATACCCTCTGTAGTGATCATCATGATCTCGTTCTCTTCGTTGACAGCCTTGGCGCCAACAACATTTCCGGTCTTCTCGGTGATCTTGTAGCACTTCACACCCTTACCGCCACGGTTCTGGACAACGAACTCACTCATAGCTGTACGTTTGCCCATTCCGTTCTCGGAAACTACAAGCAGATAATCTCCCTGAGTGTTCAGCTGCATGGCAACAACTTCATCACCGTCAGTAAGATTCATACCTCGTACTCCCATGGACGCACGGCCTGTGCTGCGGACATCTGTTTCCTTAAAGCGGATACACTGTCCGTCCCTGGTCACAAGAATAATATCTTTGTTATTATCAGTAGCCTTAACCTCGATCAGCTCGTCATCATCACGGAGAACGATTGCTGTAAGACCTGTCTTACGGACATTCTCGTAATCCTTGATCGGAGTTTTCTTCACAAGGCCTTTCTTGGTGGCCATCATCAGATAATGACCCTCTTCATATTTACGAAGCGGGATCACAGCTGTGATCTTTTCTCCCGGTGCAAGCTGCAGAAGATTGATGATCGCAGTTCCTCTAGCTGTACGGCCGGCCTCCGGGATCTCATATGCCTTCAGTCTGTATACACGTCCTGTATTAGTAAAGAACATGAGATAATGGTGCGTTGTCGTCATCAAAAGCTCTTCGATATAGTCATCCTCAATCGTCTGCATACCCTTGATTCCTCTGCCGCCACGGTTCTGGCTGCGGAAGTTGTCAACGGTCATACGCTTGATATAACCAAGCTTTGTCATTGCGATCACTGTATTTTCTCTCGGGATCAGATCCTCTGTAGAGATATCATATACATCGTATCCGATGGAAGTCTTTCTGTCATCGCCGTATTTCTCTGCAATGGCAAGGATCTCCTCACGGATCACCCGTAGAAGGAGCTTGCGGTCAGCAAGGATTGCCTGGAACTTGCGGATCTTCTCCATAAGCTCTGCATACTCAGCCTCCAGCTTCTCTCTTTCCAGACCTGTCAATGCACGGAGACGCATATCCACGATCGCCTGTGCCTGCACATCTGTCAGCTCAAAACGGTCGATCAGCTCCTGCTTGGCGATCTGTACGTTGCGGGAGCCACGGATGATGCGGATCACTTCGTCAATATTATCAAGTGCCTTCAGAAGACCCTCCAAAATATGGGCTCTCTCCTGTGCCTTATTAAGATCATACTGTGTTCTTCTGCGAACTACATTCTCCTGATGCTCCAGATAGTACTCCAGCATCTCTTTCAGATTCAGAACCTTCGGTTCCATACTTCCATGATTTGGAACAAGAGAAAGCATGATCACACCAAAAGTATCCTGCAGCTGTGTATGCTTGTAAAGCAGATTCAGGATCACGTTGGCATTGGCATCCTTACGAAGATCAATACAGATTCGCATACCCTCACGACTGGAATGGTCGTTCAGGTCTGTAATCCCGTCGATCTTTTTGTCACGGACAAGCTCTGCGATCTTCTCGATCAGACGTGCCTTGTTTACAAGGTACGGGAGCTCGGTAACTACGATACGGGATTTACCGTTTGGCAAAGTCTCGATATTCGTCACCGCACGGACACGGATCTTGCCACGTCCGGTACGGTAAGCTTCCTCGATCCCTCTCGTTCCGAGGATGGTCGCTCCTGTAGGGAAATCCGGTCCCTTTACGATCTCAAGAAGCTCCTCCATAGCTGTTTCTCTGTCTTCTTCTACAATGTTGTCAATGATCTTAACAACTGCATTGATAGTTTCACGAAGGTTATGCGGCGGAATATTGGTTGCCATACCTACCGCAATACCTGTAGTACCGTTTACCAAAAGGTTCGGAAAACGTGCCGGAAGCACAACCGGCTCACGCTCTGTTTCATCAAAGTTCGGCTGAAAATCAACCGTATCCTTGTTGATGTCAGCAAGCATCTCCATGGAAATCTTGCTGAGACGTGCCTCTGTGTATCGCATGGCAGCCGCACCGTCACCATCCACGGAACCAAAGTTTCCATGTCCGTCAACCAACGGATATCTTGTTGACCATTCCTGAGCCATATTAACCAGCGCACCGTAGATGGAACTGTCACCATGAGGGTGATATTTACCCATGGTATCACCGACAATACGCGCACATTTTCTGTGTGGTTTGTCAGGACCATTGTTCAGCTCGATCATGGAATACAGCACTCGGCGCTGTACCGGTTTCAGGCCGTCTCTTACATCCGGCAGAGCTCGTGAGGCGATAACACTCATGGCATAGTCGATGTAAGATTCTTTCATAGTTTTTTCCAAATCCACTTCGTGGACTTTGTCAAAAATATTATCTTCCATTCTTCTTTATTCTCCTAGATATCAAGATTCTTGACGAATCTTGCATTTTCTTCGATAAATTCACGTCTTGGCTCTACCTTGTCTCCCATAAGAGTGGTAAATGTCAGATCGATCTCAGATGTGGCAGCCTCGTCCATGGTCACACGGAGAAGAATTCTCTTCTCAGGGTCCATAGTAGTCTCCCAGAGCTGTTCCGCATCCATCTCACCCAGACCTTTATAACGCTGGATCTTATTGTTTCCGTCACGTCCGATCTCGGTAAGGATATTGTTCAGTTCATCATCATCGTATGCGTACCATACTTTCTTGTTTTTCTCGACTTTATAAAGAGGCGGCTGTGCCAGGTATACATATCCCTGCTTGATCAGCTCCGGCATAAAACGATACAGGAATGTCAGAAGCAGTGTTGCGATGTGCGCACCGTCAACATCGGCATCGGTCATAATGATGATCTTATGGTAACGAAGTTTGGAGATATCAAAATCCTCATGGATTCCGGTTCCGAAAGCAGTAATCATGGCCTTGATCTCTTTGTTTCCATAGATCTTGTCCAGACGTGCTTTTTCAACGTTCAGGATCTTACCACGAAGTGGAAGGATTGCCTGTGTGGCACGGTTTCTCGCTGTCTTGGCGGAACCGCCCGCGGAATCTCCCTCTACGATATAGATCTCGCAGTTCTCCGGATTCTTGTCCGAACAGTCTGCAAGTTTTCCAGGAAGAGACATGCTGTCCAGTGCGGATTTTCTTCTTGTAAGGTCACGGGCCTTTCTGGCTGCTTCTCTGGCTCTCTGTGCAAGAACAGATTTCTCAACAGTAGCCTTGGCAACTGCCGGATTCTGCTCCAGGAAAATCTCCAGCTGCTTGCTTACAACGCTGTCTACCGCACCTCTTGCCTCGCTGTTTCCAAGTTTCTGCTTGGTCTGTCCCTCAAACTGCGGATTCTCGATCTTAACGCTGACGATCGCGGTCAGACCTTCACGGATATCATCACCGCTTAAGTTCGGCTCGCTGTCCTTAAGAAGCTTATTCTTACGTGCGTAATCATTGAATGTATTGGTGATCGCATTACGGAAACCGGTAATGTGTGTACCGCCCTCCGGTGTATTGATATTATTTACAAAACCATAGGTATTCTCTGTATAGGAATCATTATGCTGCAGAGCAACCTCTACAGATACACCATCCTTCTCACCTTCACAGTAAATGATCTCCGGGTAAAGTGCCTCTTTACTTCTGTTCAGGTAGCTTACAAACTCACGGATACCACCCTCATAGTGGAATACCTTCTCGCGCTCCTGGCCCTCTCTCTTATCTTCCAGCACAATGCGAAGACCCTTGGTCAGGAAAGCCATCTCACGAAGTCTCTGTTTCAAGATATCGTAATCATAAACGGTCTCCTCAAAGATCTCCTTGTCCGGAAGGAAATAAACCTTCGTTCCGGAAAGCTCCGGATCACAGTCGCCTACAACCTTCAGCGGATACATGGTCTTGCCACGCTCATATCTCTGTTTATATTCTTTACCCTCGTGGTAGATAGTAACCTCCAGCCACTCGGAAAGTGCATTTACAACCGATGCACCAACACCGTGAAGACCACCGGAAACCTTATATCCTCCACCGCCGAACTTACCACCTGCGTGAAGAATGGTAAATACAACCTCAACTGCCGGAATACCAGCCTTATGATTGATGCCAACCGGGATACCACGGCCATTATCTGTAACGGTAATGGAATTATCCGGATTGATATCTACATGAATCTCCGTACAAAAACCAGCCAGTGCTTCATCGACTGCATTATCCACGATCTCATATACGAGATGATGAAGTCCACGGCTGGAGGTACTTCCGATATACATTCCAGGCCTCTTACGTACGGCTTCCAGTCCTTCCAGGATCTGGATCTGATCCGCGCCGTATTCTGTATTCTCTGCGCCCATGTCATTCCTCCTGTTCTTGTCGTCCGGACGTGTTTGAAAATTCATTTCTGCAGAACCATAGCAGCTTCAGAAATCATTACATCAAATCCTGAGCAAGATAAACTGATCTGTTAATTTCAGGAAATACTGTATTTTCATTTTGCAGAAAGCAATTCTCAAACCCGCTCCGGAAGTGTCATTTATACCTGTAAAATAAATATTTTTTACATACGAATACAGAGTTTATTATAGCACAAAAAAGCCTGTATTTCCACGCAAAATCATAGGAAATACAGGCAAAAAAGTATCTTATTAAATGCAATCTCAAAACACAGCACAATATGGTCTTAAAACATATGGAATATTCAGCTACTCCGGCAAAAGCCCAAATTCCTTTAACAATTTCTTCTGGTATTCCGGATCTGATGCCGATCTTATAATATCAGACGTCCTCCCCAGCTCAGCAAGGCAGAGGATCAAACTGTTAATACTATGTTCTCCCTGCTGCATTCCCTGCTGCATTCCCTGCTGCATTCCCTGCTGCATTCCCTGCTGCATTCCATCCTTTATTCCATCCTGCATTCCAATTCCATACCCTTCATCATAGCCAGCCTGTAAACTTTTTCTTATCTTTTCCTCGATCTGATCCTGTATGATCCGATTTAATGCTTCACACATACAATCCGCCTCCCTGAATTTTTCTTCATTAGCCCTTACGATCATCTGCATAACTGATTCGTACAAAGGATTTTTCTGCTTTTCTCTGTATTCATTGAGAAGTCGTTTCATATCTTCCTTATCTTTTATTCTATCAGTCAGACTTCTCAGCCACAGATTTTTCTTCTTCGACAACTGCTCTGTTACAATGACCTGGATTGGGATCTTAGATCCTGTTACGTAATAAATTCCTTCTTCCATCTTTTTTACCCGGCATTTCCAAAACTCCCTCAAATGACGGAGCATCTTCCGGGGATATGCCCTGCTTACCAAAGAGATCGTAATCTCCTCAATTGGGATTTCATCCTCAGTTACCGTATCCGCTTTATAAAAAAATGCATATCCACACACCTTATAAAAATCATTGATGCTTATATAATCCGTCGGACTCTTATACTCAATGATATTATATTTTCGGAAGATCCTTCCTATGTTTTTATTAATGGGGATATCTGATTTCTTTTTGATCACAAGCGCATCGATCTCCATTGGTTTCGTCCCAAGCTGATGCTCATTCTCAAAAATCAGATTCTCCCTTTCTGCCTCCAGTTCTATCTGGATATCAGCAAAAAATGCAGGATGCCACTGCCGCAGGTTAGAGCTGTTTGTTCTGTTATTGTTTACGATCATACACGACTCCTCTGTTTTGATCTCAAGGAGCCTCATCTGAAAACTCCTGCTGAAAAATGGAAAAAAGCATGAATTTTCTGAGATGACAGGCAATCTGCCTGATATATGAAATGTAATAGAAAAATAAGATTATTTTTAGAAAATATGCTTTTACAGCATTTCCATAGAATCCCGGAACTGCTTTTTATTTTTGATAAGATCAGCTTACCACAATATGGTCTATACTGCAAGCAAATCATTTCGACAAAATCCGCACAGTACTTTTTATTACCACAATAAAAAAAGCCACATACGCTCCCAAAAATCCTTGGTCACAGTATGCAGCTTATTCAATCATCCACGATCACGTTACCTACGATCCATACCACAATTTACACCTGATCATTCAGCAGAACCTTCTCCATCCAGAAGCGCCTTATAAATATCCCGCTTGGAAACACCACGATCCTTGGCAGCAAGCTTCATGGCATCCTTCCTGGAATTCCCCTGCTGCTCATACATCGCCACATGCTCCGCAATGGAAATCTCCTCCCAGGAAGCACGCTTCTCCGCCTCCATCTCACTGCGGCTCCTGCCCTCGATCACAAGAACACACTCACCCAGTGGCTTCTCATCTTTATAAAAATCCATCAGATCATCGATCGTAGTCCGGAATGCCGTCTCATGCTTCTTGGTCAGCTCTCTGCAAAGAGTCATCCGGCGGTTGCCAAGCGCCTCTCTGAGCTCACCAAGAGTCCGTACAAGCCTGTGAGGTGCCTCATACAGGATAATAGTCCTGGTTTCACAGGAAAGCTCCTCCAGGATCGTTTTTCGTTCTTTCTTATCCGCCGGAAGAAAAGCCTCGAAAGCAAAACGCCTGGTATGCAGGCCTGACAAAGTCAGAGCAGTGATGCAGGCAGCAGGACCCGGAAGTGAAGTCACTTCAATTCCGGCTTCATAACACATGGCGGCAAGCTCCTCCCCGGGATCTGAGATACCCGGAGTACCTGCATCTGTGATCAACGCAATGTTTGTACCCGCCAGCAGCTTTTCCACGAGGACATGGCCCTTATCGATCTTATTGTATTCGTGGTAGCTGGTCATGGGGGTTTTTATATCAAAATGATTCAGAAGTTTTATGCTGTTGCGGGTATCCTCCGCAGCGATTAAGTCCACTTCCCGAAGGGTTCTTAGTACTCGAAGGGTGATGTCTTCGAGGTTTCCTATGGGGGTGGCGCATAAGTATAGTTTTCCGTTTTGTTTCATATTTGCCTCTTTTCTCGCTTGACCGCGGGGAGTTGTTTTCCACTTGGCCGTGGGGGAGTTGTTTTGCTTAACCGCGGGGGGATATTCCGCTTAACCGCGGGGGATATTCCGCTTGACCGCGGGGGTTTGTTTAAGTTTGGGAACTTTGAAAACCGCAAAGGGGCCGCAAAGCCGCGCCCCCTCTGCACACCCCTTGGGCTTTTTTTAAGTAGTGCAAGGGATTCGTTGTTCTTATTTGTTGACTTGTGTCTGTATGCTTCGGTATTCAGCGCACTACGCTGTGCCGATGTTGTTTTATTTCTTCACTTTCTCTGTGATTCACTTCCGGCAAGATGCCTGTATTCTTCGGTACTCAGCGCGCCACGCTGTGCCGATGTTGTTTTATTTCTTCACTTTCTCTGTGGTTCACTTTCGGCAAGATGTCTGTATTCTTCGATACTCAGCGCACTATGCGTTGCGATCTCTCGCTTTGAATCTCAGCCTGCCTCCCCTCGCCGTCCCTTCACCAACCGAAGTACCACAGCCACCACTACCTCCCAGCCATCCAGCGCACCGCCGATGGCCCAAAACCTCCCGAGTAGCCTCCCAATCTCTCACAACCAAACAACCAACCAGGCAGCCACCCTAAGCCACAATATCACAACATTCACACCATCCGATACAACTCCAAAACATCCTCCGTATAAACCCCAGGCCGCTCATAAACCACCAGCGGCCGCTCAACCCGGATCCTGGAATTCCCGCCCTTACAAGCCTCGATCAACACCATATTCGGCTCCTTATCAATAAAAGGATACACCAGCTGCATCCTCTTAGGCTCCAGCTTATACTTCGTCAAAGTCGCCATCAGCTCCACCAGCCGAAACGGCCTGTGCACCAGAAAAAACCGCCCCCGGTCCTTCAGGACCCGGGCAGCCTGACAAGCCACATCATCAAACGAACACAAAATCTCATGCCTCGCGATCGCCTTCGGAAGATGCGGATTCGTCAACCCATGCTGCCCGATCATATACGGCGGATTACACGTCACCACATCAAAAGAAGCCGCCCCAAAAATCCCGGCAGCCTCCCTGATATCACCCTCAACGATCCGAACCCTGTCCTCAAGACCATTATACCTCACACTACGGTCAGCCATCTCCGCACACTCATGCTGGATCTCCAGCCCCGTGAAATGCTCCCCATCCGTACGATCAGAAAGCAAGATCGGAATGATCCCCGTACCGGTCCCCATATCCAGCGCAACCTCACCCCTCTTCACCCGGGCAAAGCCAGACAACAGAACCGCATCCATCCCAAAGCAAAACTTCTTCGGATCCTGGATCACAAACAACCCATTCTGAAGATCATCCACACGCTCACCGCAATAAACCAGATCACTTCTCATTCGGCTTCGAATCTCCCTTTTTAACCTCTTTCTCCTCGTGGTCAGCAGAACCACCCTTACCCTTTTTTCTCTTAGGGCGGAACCTCAGATCACGGACCGGAAACTCCTGGATCTCCTTCTCGTCATTCACCTCAACCACGATCTTAACCATCTGCCTGAGAACATTCACACTCTGGACCGTACCCGAAACACCCTGCGGCGTCGTTACCATATCACCGATACCCGGAAGATTCCGGTTCAGCTCCTCATAAGTCTCCTGCTCATTCTTCAGACAGCACATCAGACGACCACAGACACCAGAAATCTTCGTCTGGTTCAGAGAAAGATTCTGCTCCTTCGCCATCTTGATGGAAACCGGCGCAAACTCCGAAAGATACGTATGACAGCAAAGCGTCCTTCCACAGATACCAATACCGCCAAGGATCTTCGTCTCATCACGGACACCGATCTGACGAAGCTCGATCCTGGTCTTAAACACAGACGCCAGATCCTTAACCAGCTGCCGGAAATCAATACGGCCATCCGCTGTAAAATAAAACAGCACCTTGTTATTATCAAAGGTATACTCCGCATCGATCAGCTTCATATCAAGCCCATGCTCACGGATCTTCTTCTTACAGATCTTAAAAGCCTCTTTCTCCTTCTGGCGGTTCTCAGCCTCATGATCCTCGTCCTCCTTCGTTGCAACACGGAGAACCTCCTTCAGCGGATGGACCACCTCGTCCTCCTTCACGCTGCGCGGCTCCAGGACAACACGGCCATACTCCACACCACGGGCAGTCTCCACGATCACATGATCGCCGACCTTCACCTTATAATTCTTAGGATTAAAATAATAAATCTTACCAACGTTACGAAATCTGACTCCAACTACCTTTTCCATTCTATTTCTCCCTAATTGTCAGGAACAGGAGCTCCAAGGCAAGTTCGAGATTAACATTGGCACGGAGACGCACCTTCGTCTTCTCCAGTGCCTCAAGGATTTTTTCGATATTCTCATAAGAACGCTCGCTGGCCTGCTCTCTGATAAAATTAATCTCCTGTTTAAAAACCAGGTTGTCAATTTCCCTTGTTGCCTTAAACATCAGAACATCGCGGAACCAGAACTGGAAAATATCCAGATAATCATTGATATTATTCTTATCAGCAGTCAAAGTCTTGATCGCCTCTGTCAGCTCATAAACCTCCATGGAATTGGCATATTTCAAAATCTTCAGGGCATTGGCAGTCATATCTGCAAACTCCTGAGAAGTCGCAGCCTCCTTCGCCTTGCCGATACTGCCCTGCGCATAAGACGCATCGATCTCAGCCTGATAATCCGGCACCTGAAGATGCTCCATCAGATATTCCTTCACAAGACTGTCATCCACCACCTTCAGATCCAGACGCACACATCTGGAACGGATCGTAGGAAGAAGACTGTCGATATTGCTTGTCAGCAGCATGATCACCGCATATTCCGGCGGTTCCTCGATAGTTTTCAAAATGGCATTCTGCGCCTGCACCGTCATCATCTCCGCATCCGGAATGATATAGATCTTATACGGACTGCAGTACGGCTTGATATCCACATCACGCACAACCTGATCACGCACCTCGTCAATGCTGATGCTTCCAGGCTTCTCATGAGTTACTGTAATGATATCCGGATGATTCTTGCCGATCACCTTCTTACAGGAATCACAAGTCATACACGGTTCAGACTCTCCCGATTCACACTGCAGCGCTGCCGCAAAAGTCCCCGCAAGAAGCTTCTTGCCGGATCCCGGTTCCCCTGTAAAAATATAAGAGTGGGATACCTTCCCTGTCTCTATCGCATTCTTCAAATGCCTGATTATATCGTCATGGCCGATGATGTCATGAAATCCTGCCATAAGAATCACCTCTTTCTGCCTTTTGTGCCCTCCGTTATACCCGGCGGACATCTTTCAACTAATTATAACATAATCTTCTGTATAAAAAAAACTATTTTTCCTTATTGTACAGATTTTATATAATTTACGATCTCCTTCACACATTCATCCAGATTATGATTCTCAAAACGCTTCCATATACCTGCTTTAAGAATATTTTCCTCAGAAAAATCATTCTGGTCTGCAAGAAAACGCCTGCACATCTCCTCGTACTTCGGCACCTCCTGGGTCTTCTCCCTGGCAAGCGCACGCTCCAGACGCTCTCCGTCTTCCACCTCTATATAAACCGGCCACATCACTTCATTGCCGTAATACTCCCGGAGCCTCACAAAAGACTCCAGTGTACCGATCCCCAGATAGCTGTCATTACCCACAGACACCTGCCCGTCATCCGCAGTAAAATATGTCCACGGCCCGTAAACTGTCTGATAAGTACGCGCCTCGATCAGCTTCCCGTTTCTTCGGAACTCCTTCAGTTTATTCTCATCTGCAAAAAAATATTCTCTTCCGTTCTCCTCTCCATCCCGGATCGGACGGGTAGTATAGATCACAAGCCGCTTAAGCCCCAGCTCCTGGTTCCCCTCCAGCTGTCTGTAAATACTGTCCTTACCGGAAGAGCTTTTTCCCATAATGTAAAAAATCTTTCCCATATGTCTCCTCTGTTACATCTCATTTCTCACAACACACACCGTCTCACTGGTCTGGTCGCTCAGACCCTGGACCTCAAAGCCCTGTTCCAGGTATCTTCTCACATTTTTTACGAAATGTCCAGAAATCTGTTCCCCCGGAACGATCAGCGGGATCCCCGGCGGATAAAGATACGCAAACTCCCCGGACGTACGTCCGATACACTCATCCAGCGGACACCGCTCACTCTCCGCATCCATAGCCTGGGAGATCCGCATGATCTGCTTCATTTTTCCGTTTTTCAAAGGCTCCTTCTCCACAGCCTCTTCTCTGTATTTTAACGATTCACGGCGGTCAATTTCTTCAATAGCATCACAAAGCCGCTCAAAGCCCTCCGCCGTATCACCCACAGCCGCCAGCGCCAGCACATAATTCTCCGCCTCCATCTCCATTTCCAGATGAAACTCCCTCCGGAGGATCTGATGCAGCTCCCGGCCGTTCAGCGAACTGTTCACAGTAGAAAGCAATATCTTGGACCTGTCAAAATCAAAAACTCTCTGGCACTCACAGGCCTGCGGCGTTACCAGCCGGATATACTTACACTCGGAAAGACGCCTGCGTGCTTTTTCCAGATTCTCCGTAAACACACGGAACATCTCATCCCCCTCACGCTCCAGCTTATCCATGCACGCATCAATGCTGCCCATAAGAATATAAGAAGGACTGCTGCTCTGATAGATTCCTAGAAAACGCTTCAGTTTTTCCCGGCTCACACGATCACTGCACAGGTGGATCACCCCCGTCTGGGTCAGACAGGGCAGCGTCTTATGCACACTGTTGATCACCACATCCGCACCAAGCTGCGCCGCAGACACCGGAAAATAATCCGAAAACCGAAAATGCGCCCCGTGAGCCTCATCCACGATCAGCGGCACACCATAGTGATGCGCGATCTCCGCGATCCTCGCCACATCCGACACGATCCCGTCATAAGTCGGTGAAGTGATCAGCACCGCCTGGATCTCCGGATTTTCCGCCAGATACATTTCCACACGGCCGGGTGAAATCCCTCCGTTTATCCCCAATTTCGGATCCTCATGTGGATAAATATACGTGGCACTCAGCTCCCGCAGATAAATCGCATGGTAAACCGCCTTATGGCAGTTCCTTGCCACCAGGATCTGTCCCCCCTTATCCACAGCCGCAGACACCGCCGCCAGGATCGCCCCGGAGCTTCCATTAATACTGTAAAAACTCTCCGGCACACCATAAAGCCGTGCGACATCCTCCTGCGCCCTTTTCAAAATATCCTCAGCATGATGCAGGTTATCAAACCCGTCAATCTCCGTAATATCCCTCTCCACCGGAAAATCCCCCTCCACAGCCAGCGGATTCCTCTTATGCCCCGGCATATGAAACGGATAAAAATCACTCTTACCGTACGCTTCCAGTTTCTTGTATAATCTGTCTTCCATAATTCGTCCTTTTCATCCTAAAAACAAGGAGGGGCTATCACCAGACGATATTCCCCTCCATTTTTATCACATCTCAGCAAAATCGATCCTCAGATCCTCATAGATTCCCACCTTGATCAAATCCTGAAATGTATACTGCTCCGTATCCTCATTTTCAAAATCATACACCATTACCAGCTTCTTCACAGGATCCACGATCCAGTACTCTCTCACACCGGCAGTCCTGTATTTAAACAGCTTGGTATAATAATCCATACGCCTGCTCGCCGGAGAAACGATCTCGATGATCCAGTCCGGAGCCCCCTTACATCCCCTGTCATCCAGCTTATCCGGATCACAGATAACAGAAACATCCGGTTCCACATAAGTATTCGTCTTCTCATCCAGATACACCGCAAACGGTGCGGCAAACACCTCACATTTGCCCTTGTTAGAATCTATATAGTTACCTATCTTTCTGGACAAAATACTTGAAATCCTCTGATGCATCGTATTCGGCGGCGCCATATAATAAATATGTCCATCGATCAGTTCCGCTCTTTCACCCTCCGGCAAAGCATAAATATCCTCTATCGTATAAATTCTTTCCCTCAACAGCGGCATATCTCCACTCCTCTCAAAAGCACCCGACAGATCATACACCATCATTCCGATCTGCACTCATACACCTGCAACAGCTCCATCCGAAGCCTTCCCCGCAGGCTCACACCTTAAACCGGTACCCCACACCCCAGATCGTCTCAATATACTGAGGCTTGGCCGTATTAAACTCGATCTTTTCACGGATCTTCTTGATATGCACCGTAACCGTAGCGATATCACCCACAGACTCCATATCCCAAATCTCCCGGAAAAGCTCCTCCTTTGTAAAAACCCTGTTCGGATTCTCAGCCAGAAAAGTCAAAAGATCAAACTCCTTGGTAGTAAACGTCGTCTCCTCACCATTGACCCACACACGCCTGGCCGTCTTATCGATCTTAATACCACGGATCTCAATCACATCATTCTTATGCACATTGGAACCAACCAGCCGGTTATAACGCTCCATATGCGCCTTCACACGTGCAACCAGCTCACTTGGGCTGAACGGCTTGGTCATATAATCATCCGCGCCAAGACCCAGTCCCCGGATCTTATCGATATCATCCTTCTTGGCCGAAACCATAATGATCGGCGTATTCTTCTCCTCACGGACCTGCCGGCAGATATCAAAGCCATCCACCTCCGGAAGCATCAGATCCAGGATGATCAGATCAAACTCCTCCTTCATAGCACGTACAAGCCCCGTATCACCACGGTTCTCGATCTCCACTTCAAAACCCGAAAGCTCCAGATAATCCTTCTCCAGATCCGCGATCGCTTCCTCATCCTCTATGATCAAAATCCTACTCATTCATCGGTACCTCCTGATATTTTCTGAGAACAAAATACATGATCGTTCCGATCCCCAGCCGGCTTGTGGCCCAGACCTTTCCACCATGATCCTCCATGATCTTCTTTACGATGGAAAGTCCAATACCGCTTCCTCCCTTGGAAGAATTTCTGGAAACATCGGTACGGTAAAAACGGTCAAAAATATACGGCAGATCCTTGGCGGCAATACCCTTGCCGTTATCCTCGATCTCCACCTGGATAAAATCACCCACATCCTTCACCCGAAGCTGGATGATCCCCCTTGGCTTCTCCATATACTTAATGGCATTACTCACGATATTATGGATCACACGGCGGATCTGCTCACCATCCGCAATAACCTGCACACCCTTCTCCACATAATTGGCATACACAAGCTCGATCCCCCTGGTCTCCATCTCAAGCCCAAGCTCCTCCGCACAATCCGAAAAATAATCCTCCACATTCAGCTTGCTGAACGTATACGGAATACGGTTGGTATCGATCTTGGAATAAAAGGTCAGCTCATTGATCAGATGATCCATCTCATTGGTCTTATTATAAATGGTACGCACATACCGGTCCATCTTCTCCGGCGTATCCGCCACACCATCCATGATTCCCTCCACATAACCCTTCACCGCAGTGATCGGCGTCTTCAGATCATGGGAAATATTGCTGATCAGCTCCTTATTCTCCTTATCCATCAGGATCTTCTCTTCCGTGGACTCCTTCAGACGCTTACGCATCTCCTCAAAATCCTGGCAAAGCTGGGAAAATTCATCATTCCCCTCAACCTCCAGCACAAAATCCAGATTCCCCTCCTTGATGTTCTTGGTAGCCTTCTTAAGCTTCACCAGCGGAACCGCAATGCTCCGATAGATCCACAGCCCTACGGACAACGCAGTAAAAACAAGGATGATCGTTGCGGTCAGGATCATATCCTTGGCCATCAGCTTCACCTGGCTGCTGGAAGACTGCGGCAGCGAAATATCATAGACCATCTGGCTGGAATCCGAAGCCTGGCTGCTGCTCTCCTGCACATGCTTCGCCTGCGTCTGGCTGAACCCGTACAGACTTGCGGAAAAAAGAAGCAGCGGCAGCAGGATGATCGCAACGAAGCCCACAATAATACGTGTTTTTAACTTCATCTGTATCTCCGTCCTTTATAAATTCACACATTCACATACACGTATTATAACATAAACTATATTCCCTATCTCTAAATTTTCTATAAAAAACCCCATCTCACCATGCAAGAAGCCCCCGGTACTGGCACTACCGGGGGCTTCACTCTTTATTCTTCTGAAACGATTATTCGTAGCTGTTGCAAAGATACTTCTTCAGAGTCTCAACCTTGTCCAGATGCTCCCATGGAAGATCAACATCTGTACGGCCGAAATGACCATAAGCAGCAGTCTGCTTGTAGATCGGACGGCGAAGGTCAAGCATCTTGATGATACCAGCCGGACGAAGATCAAAATTCTCACGAACGATCTCAACAAGCTTAGTCTCAGAAAGCTTACCTGTTCCGAAGGTATTCACACTGACAGAAGTCGGATGCGCAACACCGATCGCATAGGAAAGCTGGATCTCACACTTGTCAGCAAGACCTGCTGCAACAATGTTCTTTGCAACATAACGTGCAGCATAAGCAGCAGAACGGTCAACCTTTGTGCAGTCCTTACCGGAAAAAGCACCGCCGCCGTGACGTCCTGTTCCGCCGTAGGTATCAACGATGATCTTACGACCTGTCAGACCACTGTCACCGTGAGGTCCACCGATAACAAAACGACCTGTCGGATTGATGAAATACTTCGTATCCGCATCAACCATATCAGCCGGAATAATCGCATCAAAAACATACTTCTTAATATCCTCATGGATCTGCTCCTGAGTAACATCCGGATCATGCTGTGTAGAGCATACAACAGCATCGATTCTCTTCGGCTTGCCGGCCTCATCATACTCAACAGTAACCTGAGTCTTTCCATCCGGTCTTAAATATTTCAGAGTGCCGTCCTTACGAACCTTTGTCAGCTGCTGAGCAAGCTTGTGAGCCATGTTGATGGCATATGGCATATACTCCTCAGTCTCATTGGAAGCATAACCAAACTGAAGACCCTGGTCACCGGCACCGATGGAATCCAGCTCGTCCTCATTCATATCATCCTCTTTCTGCTCAAGAGCCTTGTCAACACCCATAGCGATATCTGTAGACTGCTTGTCAAGTGATGTGATAACCGCACAGGTATCTGCGTCAAAGCCATAATCCGCATTGTCATATCCGATCTCACGGATAGTATCGCGGACGATCTTCTGGATATCAACATTAGCCTTGGTTGTTATCTCGCCCATAACAAGTACAAGACCTGTTGTAGTAGCAGTCTCGCATGCAACACGGCTCATCGGATCCTGTGCCATCATAGCATCAAGGATCGCATCGGAAATAGAGTCGCAGACCTTGTCAGGATGACCCTCAGTTACAGATTCAGATGTAAATAAAATTTTCTCCATGATCTTCTCCTTTTGTAATAAAACAATGGTTATATACATAAAAAACAGCCCGTACAATCCGGACTGTTTAAATTCTGTAAACAATCCTCTTATTGTTCGATTGCTCGCTCAGGTTGGCACCTTCCTGGGTTATCCGGGGTTGCCGTGGCTTCATAGATCCTTTGTATCTCCACCACTCTGAATAAAAGGCTATCTTTTATGAAATTTGCTGCAACACATACAATATACTTATCATACCAAAATGTCAAGAGCAATTTTCGAGAAAAAATATCACCCGCTGCTTTTTCATCCCCAATACATAAATATTCCAAAAAAAGAACCGGGCATCCACATCGCCCGGTTCTTCCATTGATCATCCTTCAAAATGATCCGTTATTTATTTTTTCTTCTTTCTCTTAACTCCATAAGCTGCACCACCGCCAACAATGATCGCTGCTGCAAGGATTCCAACCCATACGCCGATCGGTGTATCATCGCCGGTCTTTACAGAACGTCTTGCTGTACCGCTGGTATCGTTCGGAGCAGTTCCGCCCGCTGTACCGTTATTCGGGATCGGAGTGATCCGATCATTTCCACCATGATTTGTTCCAGGTGTAGCAGTCGGAATCGGTGTCGGCTCAGAAGAAAGACTGTTGGTGATCTCCTTTGTTACAGTAAATCGGTTATCATTATTCAGTGTAACCTCACCCTGACCGGTAACTGTATACTTAAAGGTATCATCATCAACCGGATTTCCATCCTTATCCGTCTCCAGAACAGTATACGTAACACTGTTGATCTCCTGATCCTTTGGAAGATCCAACATTACCTGAACACTATCATTCTGTTTCAGAGTCACTACCTTCTCAAGCGTCAGCTCACCGTTACTTTCAGTGGAGAACACACCTGCATAGAACGTATCATCCACAGTAGAAGCAACACCATCGATCATCACATTCTTCTTAATGTTGATAAATCCGTTACGGCTGAATATATCCGGAATCTTTGTATAATAGTTATTTACATAAGCCGCAGCCTCAGTAACACCACTATCTCCACCGATCACAACCTGATTGGACTTCTCTTCATTCTCACCATTCGGCTTCGTTACATCGTAGTAGTAAAAATTCTGATCATCCACCTTGATCTCCGTATTCTGCTGAAGAAGATTTCCATCCTCATCCAGCTCAAATACATAATAGGTGCCATCCGGAACATCCGTCCATGTAGCTGTACCACTGGAAGCATTCTGGATATGGATATCCTGTAAATAATCATCACGGAACGGGATCGTACCTTCCTGATCCGAAAAAACGCCAACCTTATAAGTTACATCCTCCTTCGTTTCCAGAGGAATCACATTCCCGTTATCATCAACATTATAGATCCTCTTCGTAACCTGGATCTGTGTATGCTTCTGCGGATTACTTACAGACTTCGGATAAGCCTGTACATCGTACATCCAGCCCTGCTCCTGATCTGCAAAAGGAACGGAGATCAGCATCGGTGAAACCGTAACACCACTAACATCACTGTTTCCATCTGTCTGCACCACCAGGTACATACCCTCAGCCAGATCGGTAACAGTAACATTACCCTCTGCATCAGACTTCTCCGACTTGCTCCACACATCCACGTTTCCGCTGACGATCATAGCCGCCAGCTTCTCTGCCGCTTCATACCAGCCGTCAGCCGTTGTGATGGAATCAAAATCGATTGCTGCGGCAGCCAGTGCCTCATCCAGCACGAAATGCACATTGCCATCAAAATTCACACTGCCAACCTTGTAGATCGTCAACCCTACATCCGGCAGCGGAGTCTGGTTTCCCTCCTCATCCGCCTGCTGAACCGTCAACGTCAGATTACCTGTTTTTCCAGCTTCATAATCCCCGGCGAAAACCGGCTGCAAAACACTCGTGACCAGCATAGCCGTCAGCATCAGAACAGCCAGAAGGCTCCGGAATATTTTCCCTTGCTTTCTTCTATTTTTCATCGCTCTCTGCCTCCTCTTTCCTTTCTGAAAGCTGCTTCTTTTTCCGTTTTTTGTCCCTATGACGGACGATCAGATAAATCAGCAGAATCAGAACAACAAGCACTGCAGCGCCGCCGGCCAGAACCCTCTTCGGATCCACAACAGCAAGCTTCTGCGGTATCGTTTCGTCATTCTTTGTATCTTCCACCACATATTTCGTCCGCACTCCTCGGACAAGAAGCCTGTGGGTGTTAACTCCATAAGGGGTACACGTGATCAGAGTCACATGATCTTCACCCTCGATAATATCCAGGTCACTGGTCTCATCCGGAAGCACCGTCTTGATCTGATCCACCTTGTAGGCCAGATGCTTGCCAAGAATGTGCAGGATAAAAATATCTCCCTTTTCCATCTGATCCAGATCTGTAAAAAGCTTTGCGTTAGGAAGACCTCGATGCGCCGCCAGAACCGCATGGGTGCTCTTGCCTCCGATCGGAAGGCTGGTACCCTCCACGTGGCCCACACCCTTTTCCAGCACGGTCTTGCTCAGTCCGTGATAGATAGCCAGCTTCGCTTTGATCTTCGGGATCTCGATACTGCCCATCAGTCCGTCACCATTAGGATCCAGGACTCTGTCATAAGGATGACTCAGCTCATAAGTATCCTCTTCCTCAAAAGCATCTACAATGGCATTCACCGGATGCTCGGCATTATACTCCTTCGCCTCTTTCCACAGCCTGTCATAGTCGTTGTCCGAAAGCTCCGTTACCGCTTCCTCGTACTTACTGACCAGCTGGGCATTTCGATACTGGTTCCACATATCACTGATCGTAGGATAAAGGAACACTCCCGCCCCCGCCAGAAACACCAGGGCAATCATGATGTTCAGGACAACATTACTCTTTTTCTTTTTTTTCTTTTTAGCCATAAATCATTTCCTGCGTCGTTTTTTGTTCTGAACAGAATTGATACCGGCAACCAGGATCACCGCGATCACAATTCCGATCACAACACAGAGAGCAAGCATCGGAAGCGTCGGATTGGTGATTCCGGTAACCTTCTTCTCTGTTTTCTGAACCGCCTTCGCAGCCTTCATCGGAACTCTGTGTCCCCTCACCAGAAGTCTGTGCGTATTCACCGCATAAGGCGTACACGTAACCAGCGTTACATAATCATCCCCATCCGTGATACCCAGAGACTCTGTCTGCTCCGGAAGAACGGTAAGAATCTGATCCACCTCGTAGGCAAGCGTCTTACCCAGCACATGCAGGTAAAAAACATCTCCCTCTTCCACAAGATTCAGATCTGTAAAAAGTTTCGCACTTGGAAGTCCTCTGTGTGCCGACAAAATACAATGGGTACTCTTGCCGCCAACCGGAAGACTGCTGCCGAACAAATGACCTGCACCCTTCTCCAGAGACTCATCTGTCGTGTAATGATAGATTGGAATGCTCACATCGATCACAGGAATCTCCACATATCCCATCATTCCATCACCATTCAGGTTCAGAAGAGACTCATATGTACTGTCCGTCTGGCCATCCCTCACGGAAAAAGCATCCGGCACACTTTCCTGCTTGATCTGTTCGTTATACTCCTGAGCTGCCTTCCACATACTGTCAATCTTCTCCGAATTATCATCCGAAGAAACACTGCTGCTATAATTACTGATCAGCAGGCTGTCCCTGTACCGGTTCCAGGCATCACTGACCATTGGATACAGCAGTATGGACAACCCTATCAGAAACAGCAAACCAAGTCCAATATAATTTTTCTTCTTATTCTTTCTCATAGGTTTCTCCATACTGTTGTATTACCATTCCGGCCCCCGAAGGGGCCGGGCGGTAATGATTTCTTCAACAGAATAATCAGAAACTATTCTGTCTTAATACTTGCTTTGTCGTTGCTTATAAATAATTTTTGAATTGAATCAATCCGGCAATCAAATGATTACTCCTCAGATCCTTTTCTGCGGCTGATGAAGAAAGCACCAGCAGCGCCAGCCATAACTACAACACCGATGATAGTGAAGAGGTATGTTCCCATGCCACCTGTGGATGGAAGGGAGTTGAGTTTTGTATCATTTAAGCCACCTTCATTATACAATTTAGCTGTAGCAACTTCTCCGTCTACAGTAAGTGTAAGTGTCTTACCATCTGTATTAATAGAATATCCTTTTGGTGCTTTTGTTTCTTCAAAGTGATAAGAACCAACATCTAAACCTTCTACGTCAATATAACCATTTGCATCTGTCACAAGTTTTGAATCAGCACCTTCTGTATCTGGAGCATATTTATATTTTCCAGTTTTTTCTTCCTTTACGAACGTTAACGGTACTTCTTCTCCATCTTTATACAATACAAACTCAGCACCTTCCAATGCCTTATTCACATCACCATCGCCATATTTCATCAGAACTAATTCTCCAGTAAATAACTTAACCGGAACATTATTTCCGCCGTAATCTACACCTGCTGCATGGCTACCTGCTTCATTTTTTACTGTTGTTTCATTTACTTTTACGGTATAAGTAACTGTAATTTTCTTTCCAGCATTCGGATTAGCTGTATCTGCAACTAATTCACCTAAATCAACAGTAAATCCATTGCCTTTATCATTTACTACGATTTTACCAACCTGGCCATCTTTGCCTTCCATTGTTACACTATTAACAGCATTTGGTCCTGCTAAATAGTAATCAGCACCAGTAATTTTATCAGTGATTGTAAATGTTCTGTTCTCTGTATTTGCTGCATCAATAAAAGGTACGTATGCTTCGATTGTATAAGTTACAATATCTCCAATTGCTACTACATGATCGGCATCTTCTGTTGTTTTATCTACAGATGTTGAAGATTTTTTAGCAATTACTTCTGTACCTGATAACGCTGGATATGGCTCGCCAAATCCTACATAAGCAGTTGCTGTTTTATAAGTATAGCCTTCCTCTTCTGCTTTAATTGCATAAATACCAGCTTCACTTACTTCAATTTTTGTCTTATCTGTTAATTTTGTGAATCCAGTAAGTGCTGCAACTTTACTTAATGCTAAGTCAATATTTGCTGCTGTTACCTGTTTTGCTGTTACACCAGTCGGTAAAACAACATTAGGATCTTGAAACTTAATTAATCCCCAGATAACTTCCTGCTGTGCATCAGCGGAATCTGTCATTCCTAATGCTTCTATGAAGCATGCTCCTGCTCCATTCGTAAATGCCCAACCAGAAGTTGTGCTCTCATCCTTTTGAATGATCTGCATACACTCAACACTGTCTGCCGTATTAAAATCTGTAAGTTTAATTGTAGCATTTCCATCTGCAAATACCGCTGTGCACATAGACAGTACCATAACCGCTGCCACTAATAATGCACCAATCTTTTTAAATAAATTTTTCATAAGGTTTGCTCCTTTCTTTCTCTGCATTTTTCTTTTTCGCCCTTCATCGGCCATTTACAATTAATGTGTTACGATCTCTTTGCTTCTTCCTCCCTTCGTTTATTATTTATAAACAACAGGAGTGCAGTTGCAAGAATCGCTACACCACTGATTGTAAATCCATA
>CAUEAK010000015.1:0-40573 GCA_958454115.1 Blautia wexlerae | reverse complement strand
ACAGGCGGTGCATAGTTAGTACGACAAAGACTACAAAAAACGAACGTCCATGCTTCCATCCTCATACACCAGCACCGATTCAACAAACGACTTCCAGAAGGTGTTCTTTTCCTGATCCGAAAATGTATGATATACGGCTTCCCAATCTTCCGACAGCAGCTTCTTCACGCTGTCAAGGCTTCGCATAGGTGCAGCAGTCGAACACTTTTGAAGTTCTTCGATCTGCGCCTTGAACTTGTCATATTCACTTCTGTACGCTTCCTTGTCGATCAGGTCATCCATAAACAAATCATACAGCTTCTTCATTTTGCGTTCTATCTTTGCAATTTCAGTGACAGGATTCTTCTGAACTGTGCTGGCAGCAGTCACTTCATACTTCGCGATATAATCAGACAGAGCAGGACGGATGTGCGCAAGCATGTATTCTTCAAGATCAGCTTCACGATATGTTTTGCCGCGATCACACAGCTTTGATTGCGCCTTGAAATTGCAACGATAATTCTTGTACATCTTTTCAGAGCCGTCAGCCATCCTTCTGTATGTGACAGTACCACACATATAATGATTGCAGGACGAACAGATCAGAAGACCTGAAAAAATATAGAATTGCTGTGTGTGCCTGATCCGAACATTCCTGATTGCAAGTTTCTGGATGCGCTCAAAGCGTTCAGGACTGATTGTCGCAGGACAGAAGTCAGGATCATCACGATACTGACCTTTGAAAAGCGGATTCTTCAGGTATCGTGCAACTGTATCATAGCAGACACGAATGTTGTATTTGTCCTGAAGAAAAAGCTGCGTGTCACGCTTGCTGCATGTAGCTTCGAAGCGGTCAAACATATCAAGTGCAAAGCAGTTCCATTCAGGATCAATGATGACATGCTTTTCTGCATCCAGCTTCAGACCGCGTGGAAGGCTGCCTGACACATAGGTTTTATTCTTCAGCTTATAAGCGAACACATCTTTGATTCGGTCAGAATCGCGATCGCATTCATCCTGTGCAACAGACAGACGGATGTTGATGTGCAGTCTTCCGTTCGTGGTTGTGGTATCATAGTTTTCTGTGACAGCCTTCCATTGCACGCCATTAGCTTCAAGTATTTCCTGAATTTTATGATAATCGCCGATATTCCTGAACCATCGGTCAAGTTTGGTAAATATAATCAGGTCGAAAGCATGAGCCTTCACGCCATCCAGAAGTCTGACAAACTCTTTTCGTTTGTTGAACTTCTTTCTTGCTGTCAAGGCTTCGTCAATGAATGTGTCAACAAGTATCATCCGATTCACTTTGATGAAATCTTCAAGAATCAGATCTTGCGCTTCAAGTGTATCGCCATGAAGCACCTGATCATCGTGGCTGCATCTGATATATTTAACTACACGAAGCCCGAAAAGTTGTGGGTTTGGAGTAAAAAAAGACATATAAAAACCTTCTTTCTGGTAGCGAAAGAAGGCTTGATATGATAGAATGTAAAAGGACATAATATCATCGTGGGCGGTCTTCCGCGATATATTTTGTTTAACATTTTGCAAGGGAAGTCGCTGGTCACGGCTTCCTTTTTTTATTTGTATAGAGTGCCTGAAGCGTGTACATAATCAAAACTAGGAGGATGACGCAATGGAAATCCTAACGTGGCAGGCACGAACAGACAGACACTTGACTTTGAAGCAGCTGGAAGCCCTGACAGGAATCAGCAAGTCAACGCTGAACACGATTGAAAACGGCATCACATCGCCAACACTGCGCCAGCTTGAAGCGATAGCAGCTGCGCTTGATGTCAAGATCACTGATCTGTTTGATTCTGAATATAAATGATAAACTGTGCGCCGACAATGCTTCTGACGCTTATTTCCTGATATATGGAAATAACTGGAAGCGGTCTTTTATTCCAATAATTTCCATGATACAATCCCGACAAGAGAAGGGAGGGAAGCCGATGATCCGAAAGAGAATCAACACGCTTCTGAATAAGTTGTCGGATGCACAGCTGAAGCGCATATATAAATACATAAAGTATGTATACATACACGGATAAAGTAAAAGGAAGTAGGACTGGTCAGGTCGCTGCTTCCTTTTTGTCATTTTGGCTGATCAGATAATAATTTTGTGATGCGATCCAGCTGTCGGATGATTATGAAATTTTGTTCAATCATTGCACGCTGGTAGTACATTTGATTCTTCAAGATGTCGCGATCAGAACCAGCACCAAACGTCAGTCCCATTTCCATCAAGCCAGTACCAGACAATTCGGTCATAATGTTTCTGATAGAAGCAAAGTCAGTCGGATTCTGCAATTCTTCAAGACCATACTTGCGAAGCATGGCAAGATTCTTCTGATCAAGTCTTGCTTGCGCTTCAGCCTGTTTTCTTGCAGCCTTTTCTTCTTTAGATTCTCCATTAAATAAGCCCATTATAAATCCCCCTTTATTATTCAGTTTTATCCCAACCGACTTTCTTGACTAGCTGCTTCATATATTCTTTGATTCGCTCACGGCTTCCAGCTGGTAAAGACACATACATTTCAACAAGTGCCTTGTCAAAATCGTTCAAGTCATACTGCACACACAATTCATCAACGATTGTCTGTGGCAGATTGTCAAACATTTCCCCTTCGCCATACATCAAATAATCATAGTTCACATTGTATTCACGGCAAACAGAACGCGCCATCTGATCGGTTACATTATTCACACCATTTTCAATGCGACTGACAGTCTGCTTTGTAACACCTAACTTTTCGCCGAATTTATCAAGCGTCAAATCAAGCGTTTTGCGAATCTCTTTTATACGTTCGCCTTGCGTCATATTTATTCCACCTTTCTGCATATTTGCTTTTCTGATTGTAGAATAGCACGGAAAAAGTCAAAGGTCAATAAAAAAGTTCCGTAAAGTGACAAAAAAGTGTTGACAAAGTCAAAGAAAGTGACTATGATGTAACTGTACGGAACAGAAGAAAGCAGGAAGAACGGATGAAGCGAGAGGGCGGCACGCAAGTGACATGGCGGTCAGGCTGTACGATAACAGACAGAGCGTGTGCAGAATAAACATGATCCGTCAAAGTAGTTGAAGAAAGCAGGAACATCAGGACAAGAAAGCAAAGTGTTCATACTACTGGAAGAAAATGAACAGGTTGAGCCGATCAACACTTTACTCCTTAAACAAGAAGATGTTAAGCGGAAGAATCAATCGCGCGAGATGACACAGCACTTCTGTTTCTTGCATTAAAAACCAGAAGGGAGCAGACAAGATGAACGCAACAGTATCAACAAGGAAAAGAGCATGGCAACTTGCAGACAAACTTTTTCCGACAGATTACATGAAAGACGAACGCGACAGCCTTCGCGCTGGTTATCCAGTATTCAACACAACATCAACAGATGATAAATACACAGGCTTCCACATATCAGACCTGAACACAGCACTTGAACTGAATATGGGAGCAGAAACAATCAGGATCAACATTGAGGATCAGGAAGCGGAGATCAAGAACAACTTCGACAAGCTGCTTCAGTATGTGACCGACAAAAGAAAGTCAGCAGAACTTCACGAAAGACAGAAATACAACTACTACTGCGACAGACAGGCTGGTTGCTGGAACTGGACGAAGGAACAGGATGAAGCATATCAGAAGGAATGGGACGACATAATCATTCAGATGCACGCATTGAAAGACCTTGAAAACGCGATGAACCTTGCAAGAACCAAAGGGATCATATAAACATCACAGAACGAAGGGAGGAAACAACATGGCAGCAGTTACAAACGAAAAGAAAAACCTGAACAGCCAGACTGAAGATGTCAGCGAATTTATTATGCTGCTGAAGCAGATGTCTGACAGCGACAGAATGGTCATCAAAGGGATGATGATGTGGGCGGCAGGAGAAAACAGACCAGTGAAAACAGCCTAAAAGGGCATAGGATGTCCCCGACAGAAATGTCGGGGAGTAAATGAAAGGAAAGTACAACATGAACACAAAAGGAAAGATTGATTTTACAAAGACAGACAATATTCAGTTTATTGAAGAAGTAGCCAGAGAGATCAGCAAGGAAGACAAGGACTGGCAGTGGGAAGCAAGAAAAATAAAACAGCATAGCTTGTTGCTGTGGTGGGAACTTCTGGAAGGTAGTGGACAGGAAGGCTTCAGGATTGAATATGACGAAGCTAATGAAGTATTCAGCGTATATGATGAATGGAACAGCAACATCACATATGAACTGGAAGACACACTTGACCTGAAAAGTACGATGCGAAGTGTGTTCTGGTATGCATCAAGCAGATATTAAGAAGGGCGGTGCAGCAGTATGGAAAAGCAGAATTTATTCACAGAAGAAGAACTTGCAAAGGTTACAGACGAAGCGGAAAGAAAGCACCTGATCGAGTGCGCGCAGGATCAGTCAAAGATTGATTTGCAGTATATGAAGATCATGGAAAAATACGACTTATGGGAAAAAGGAAGCCGATCAAGATATTTTCACGCAACAACACATGAAAACGCAGAAAAGATCATGCAGGACGGAGTGATCCGAAAAGGAATGGACGGCGGTGTGTATATCTGCAAACAGCCACTTGAAGCAGCGCGATTTGTTGCGATCCGCGGACATGAAACAGGAACGATCTTTGAAGTCGAACTGGAAGACAGAAAAGTGTTTGAAGCACACGATCACAATGAAGAGTTCTTCGGATGCAAAGCATATATGTACACGGACGACATACCGACAGCAAAGATTGTGAAAATGTCAAGATATTCAACGAAGGAAGATTGACTGTAAAGCCGAAACAGCGCGACACGCGCTGTCGATGAAGGACGGCAACCTTCATCCTGACGATGGCAAGCTGAAAGCCAGTCGGATGAATACTGTGAAAACATAGCGGCGTGTGTGTACTGCCAGAATTACACATGGATGGTCAACAGGTTTTAGGAATGTTTTTAATGCGAAAACAAACGACACAGCATAATACATGACCAGAAGGGGGAATGTTGAAAAAATTATTTTGGACTTTGCGAAAGCAGTATGTGAAGGAGAATGAACGATGATTGACGAAAAGAAAATCGAATTGATGAAGAAGCTGCAAAGACTTGCGGAACGTGGAGTGGGCGGCGAAAAAGAAGGCGCACAGAAGAAATTGCAGCAGCTTATGAAAAAATACGACATTGAAGAAAGTGATTTGTCAGATGACAAGCTGGAAGACCATGAATGGAAATATCACAACGACTTTGAACTGCGCTTGCTGAAACAGACAATATACAAAGTAATGGGAAAAGACGGATTGAACCAGATGTATCATTACAGATCAGGAAAAGGGAAGAAAACTATTCAGGGCGTACAGTGTACAAAAGCGCAGGCAATTCAAATCGGGATTGAATATGAATTTTACTGTGAAACATGGAAAGAAGAACACGACTTCTTCTTCAAGTGCTTCGTACAGAAGCACAAGATTTTCCCAACCAAAGAAGAAAAGATAATAAGACCACAAGACGATGTTGAAATGTCTGACGAAGATGCGATGCGGATGCAGATGGCTATGTCAGCAATGAAAGACAAGAGCATGGCACAGAGAATTGAGGGGTAAAAGATGCGAGGAATGAACCTGAAAGACAGAATACAAAAAGTCATTGACCAGAGAAGAACGCAACTGATCAAAGAACGTGACGAGTACGAAAGAAAAATGCATGACACAGTAAGTTATTACGGACTAGGCGGCGCATACAGAAGACAGGAAGCTGCGAGAGATAAAAGGGAAGAACAGCTGAACGAGTTGGACGACTTTGAAAAGCAACTGAAGAATACAACGCGACATTTTGAAGCAACTGTGTACTTCTTCGGATGCAGTAAGTGTGGCGCGGTCTGCATGACAACGAAGCAGCCTTTTGACGATTGGCACGAATGTCCAACATGTAGACAGATGATCAATTTGCACAATGTAAAGAGCAAAACGATCAGGATTGCAGATGACGGAACAGCATGGCTTGAAATGCTGAAGGAAGCAAAAGAATAGGAGGAAACACAATGGCGAACATAGATGTCATGTACAGCAGCAAGACGGATCAGTGGGCGACACCTGAAGACTTCTTTGAAGAACTTGACAAAGAATTTCATTTTGACCTTGATCCATGCGCTGACGAAACAAATCACAAGTGTGAACATTATTTCACGAAAGAGCAAAATGGACTGAAACAGGACTGGGGGGGGCATCGCGTCTTTTGCAATCCACCATACGGCAGAGCGATCACAGACTGGGTGGAAAAGTCCTTCAGGGAAGGAACGAAAGACAACACAATCGTTGTTATGCTTATACCAGCAAGAACAGACACACGATACTTCCACGACTTTATACAGCACAGATCAGAAGTCAGGTTTGTTAAAGGTCGCCTGAAGTTCGGAAACAGTAAACAGGCAGCCCCATTCCCTTCGATGGTAGTTATATTCAGGGGTGCTGGAATGTAGGAGGAAGAGCATGAGCAGACCGACAAAGACATGTTATGACTGCAAGAACGCTTACTGGGATTCTGTGCCGTATGGAAGCACAACAGCAACAATGTTCGGAGGTTGTGACAAAGCAGAAGAAATGACAGAGGAAGAAGCAGACAGATTCGGAGAAACAGAAGACTGTCCGTTCTGGGAAAACAGATACAAGGAGGAAAACGCATGAATACACCAGACGCAAGAAGAATATTTGAAGCAATAGCAATGATCCTGTCGAACAGGAATGACGGTATCAGGGTGCAGCTGTCCGAGATTAAGACAAAGGCAGCGAAAGCATCTTGAAGGACAAAAAAGAAAGCCTTCGGACTAGCTTGGCGGCTTCCGAAGGCGATCCAGATTGTGACTTTTTAAGGTCTGCACATCTATAAAAAATTATACAGCAGACTTCCGAAAAAGTCAATAAATCAGGGACTTTCAAAAGGCTTCGCGTCCTTGTAATAGATAGTAACAAATCAAAGAAATATATAAATATCTATAACAGGAGCAAAGAAGGACATGAAGAGAAGGAAGAAGGCTGTGTATATAGATTATGACTATGAAGCAGCATACCAGAAGATGTTGACTGACTTGGAAGAAGACAACATGTGCAGGATGCTGAATGAAGGCAGAGTCAGATCAATATATGCCACTAAGGAGATAAAGGCAGCAGAGCAGATGGATGTTGAAATATATCCAGAGTTCAGAAGAGGACAGAGAGAACAGATACCAGACGAAGCGAAGCTGAAAAAGCAAAGGCAGGCACAAAGAAACCTGAATGAAAAGAACAGCAGGAAGGAATGTGAACGGACGATCAATGCGAACTTCACGGACAATGACATCTGGGGGACACTGACATATACAGACGACAACATGCCGAACAGCATGAAGGAAGCACAACACGACATGACGCTGTACATAGGACGATTGAACTATGAGCGAAGAAAGAAAGGGCTGGCGAAGCTGCGCTATGTGTATGTGACAGAGTGTTCGGACAAAGGACGCTGGCATCATCATTTTGTATGTGACGGCGACATGGGGCTGGAAGCGGTTGAAGAAAAGTGGAAGAAGGGGCGCAGGAATCAGGTGCGCAGACTTCAGAAGGACGAAAACGGACTGTCAGGAATGGCGAACTACATCACAAAGCAGAAGCACCCTGACAAGAAGGGAAAAGAGCCAAAGCCAGTCGGGAAGTATCAGAAAGCATGGAAAGCCAGCAAAGGACTAAAAAAGCCAGAAGTACATAAAAACCACTATAAGTTCAAGCAGAAGGACATTGACGAAGTTGTGACAGGACGATGCGATCTTGAAGACAAGCTGAAGAAATGGTATGCAGCAGACGGCTACAAGCTGACATCGTATGAAGTCAGATATAACAACATGAATGGCAGATTTTATATATACGCAAGGATGTATAAACAGCCACAGGAAGGAGAAAAGATTGACAAAGCAACAAGTAAGATTAAGCAGAAAACAGCGAAGAAGAAGGCAAAGAAGAAGACAGCTGCACGATGCAGTACATAACTTCATCAGGACAGCAAAGAACTTTCTTCAGCGCAAACCGAAGACGGCAGCAGCAATCCTGATCACATTTATCACGATATATGTGTCGGTAATGCTGGGATTTGCAATCGGCGACATGATCAGCGCAAAAGGAAAGACGGCAACAGAACAGGAAAGCGAAGCAGAAGAACAAACAGAAAGTGACTTGGATGCAGATGAAGAATATCCATTCAATACAATGTCACAGGATTGGAGTGGCGAAGACATGGAAGGATTCTGCTATCACGAAATATCAGACGAATGCAAGGCAGCAGGCGGCAAGTTTCCAGTAATGGCGCAGATATACACATACATTGTTTGCCAGAACTATGGTGTTGACTATGAAATGGTGTTCGCACTGATCGAACAGGAAAGCGAATGCAACTGGAACGCTTCAGGCGATGGCGGCACATCATGGGGATATATGCAGATAGCGCAGAAATGGCACAAAGAAAGAATGCAACGCCTGAACTGCACCGATCTGACAAATCCATATCAGAATGTGACAGTCGGCATTGATTACCTGAAGGAGATTCAGGACAGTTTGCAGGAAGTTCCAGAAGATGTGCGTCCATATTACGTTCTGGCGGTTTACAACTACGGAGCAGCAGGGGCAAAGGAAAACTTGTGGAATCATGGTGCGTATAAATACAGCTATAACACAACGATCATGGAAAGAGCAGCACAGCTGAAGGCAGAGAAAGAAAGACAGGACACGAAGGAGGAATAAAAGTGGACAACAAAAAAAGATTGTGCTTGGAAGATGCAGTCACGAACGCAGAAATCTACGCAGTGAAAGTGATTGAAGAAGAACTGAACCGAAAAGGAATCGCACCGAACAGCATTGAAAGAAAAATCATCATCACACGCACAGCGGATGTGCTGGCAGCACACAGGGAAGAAGTCAGGGACATGTATAAAAAGTCAAGACAGCTTCTTGCAGGCTGGATCGTGAAAATGTCAGGCATTGAAGACCTGACGGCATTCAGGAAAATGAAGCGGCTGGGCTTCACTGGCGACATTATGCACGATATGAAAATCATGGAGGAAATGCGATGAACATGAAGTATGCGTTGCGTTCGGAAGATACCGAACAGATCAATGTCATCAGCTGGGCTTCTTGGCAGATGCAGAAATATCCTGAACTGAAATGGCTGCATCATATCCCGAACGGCGGCAGCAGGAACAGAGCCGAAGCAGTAAAGCTGAAGCAGATGGGCGTGAAGTCAGGCGTGTCGGACTTATGCCTTCCGTACCCAAAAGGAATATATTGCGGACTGTACATCGAAATGAAGTATGACAAGGGCAGACACCAGCCGTCACAGAAAGAGTTCTTGACCGATATGGCAGCAGCAGGACACTATGTCGCGACATGCTACACGGCAAGGGACGCGGTTGAAGTTCTTGAAAAATACTTGAATTTGAAGCGTTTACAGACACACATTCATGTGTCAGATTCAGACACCGCAGTCACGGAAACAGCAGAACGCATGAAAGAGCCGAACAACAGCGTATGGAAAGACGGCGAAGTGAAACCGCTGAAGGTGTAGGACATGAACGGATATGCGGCAGCAGTCAGACAGTTTTATGACATATACAGACCGATCGCAAGGAAGTACGGACTGCGAATGTCAAGCCACACTTCAATATACGATGATGGCTGGATAAAGATATATAAAGGCGAAGGAGCAGACAGACAACAGATCATCAAGATTGAAGAAGCGAACGACACAGACCTATACGACAGGGCAAGGGAAGCAGTGATCAGCTGGGAGAACAGCAAGAAGGAAAGAAATGCAAGACGATAAAAAAGCACATCAAATCACATTGCAGGAACTTGGGTTCATACCGAAAGAGCCGAAGCGAAAAGAAGAAGTCAGAAAACAATATGCTTTTCCTTGCGGCGGTTGCGTGTGTAGCCACTGCGCAAACAATGTGGAAACGCCAGACACATGCACAGGAGAAATGAAAGAACCTTGCTTCACATGTGACTATTGCAAGCATTATGACGGAAAAGGAACAGACAGGCGACTTCAAGATTGTGACAAATACATTGTGACGGACGAACACGCGAGAAGGTTAAGAAGGCACATGAAAATAATAAACAGGAGGAAAGCACATCAATGAAAATAATAGCAGTAATGAATCAAAAAGGCGGCATCGGAAAGACAATGACCGCAGCAGCTATCGCCTACATAATGGGCGAAGAAAAAGGAAAGAAAGTGCTGATCTGTGACGCGGATCAGCAGGGCAACATATCACTTCTTTACGACAGATTTGATCCTGAAGGACAGGGAATGTCAGAATTGCTTGAAAATCATCAGGCAGCAGGCGGCGCATATTCGACAACAGACCTGATCCGAACAACACCATATGGAAATATTGACATAATACCAGCAAACGGATATTTGATGCGAACAAACATGACACTGCTTCAGGAAGAAGGAGAAGATCAGATTCTTCGATTTGCAGCAGCAATGAATGAAGTCAGAACTATATATGATTATTGCATTGTTGATTGTGGTCTGATCATGGACATGACAGTCACAAATGTGATGATTGCAGCAGACCTTGTGATTGTGCCTGTCAAGATTGGCGGCTTCGAGATTGAAGCAGCTGCAAACATGGACAGTCAGCTGACATCGTTCAGAAGGATAAATCCTGACATTCGCATGAAAGTATTGATGACGATGCGCCAGAAGAACCAGACGACACTTCAGGTTGAAGAATGGCTGAAAACACAGTCAGGACACGATTGCTTCGCAACAGCGATCAGGCGATCAATAATCGCAGAGAAGTCAACAGTCGCACAAGTGCCGCTTCCAAAGTTTTCAAAAAACTGCATCGTGACGCAGGACTATCGTGCAGCAACATACGAATTGATGAAAGAGGTGTGAACATGGGAGTGTATGAGATAATCACAGGAATCACAAAAAACGAAGAAAATCTGAAAGTCGAAATCAGGCAGACGGAAGGAACGCTGGAAAGAAATCTTGTGTACATCAAAAACACAAAAACAAACAGGGCGTATTCCTTTACATTAGCGGACGGCGATGAATATGGCGCAGACGCAATGACACGAAATGCAGTTGCAAAGTTACATTCTGACATGTATGGCTGCAACGAAAAGACGCTTGACAGAATCGAACACGCGCTGGGAATAAAACTTGAAACATGGCAGTCAGAATATATCCTGTCACAAGGCATCACATATCCACATGAAGGAAGAAGGACAGGGAAGACGCTTGCATATCAAATCAAGACACTTTTGACTGCGCACGATGACATAACGATCTACGGCAACGAAGAACAATACTACGTTGACGAAATACATGGCAGCGTATACGAAAAAAATTATGTCACAGACCTTGCAAGGCTGTCAGAATACCTTCGCAAAGCTGGCATCGGAGTTCCGAAAGTGACATTGAAACTGGACAAAATGAGAAGAAGGGAGGATGGAATGCGATGGAACTAAAAGGACAAGTCACAATCAGCATTGAAGACTTTGAAAAGCTGAAGGCAGCAGCAGAGCAGAAAGAGTATGCGGAAAACAGACTGACTGCATTCAAGGACAAAATGTCACAATTTTATGAGATTGAAGACACAGAGTTCTGGAAACAGGTCACAGAGATCGACAGCAAACCAATGACAGACAGACAAATTGACAAGGCACTATCGGAGGCAAGGGAAACACTGAAGATTATTGTCGATACGGAAGCACTGAAAAAGACAATCAGGTCAATGATAAATAAAAAAGACTATCCAGATAATGACACACACATTGACCTAAGCAACACAACAGACAAAGAACTGAAAGCAATAGAAATATGCTTCAGAGAACAGGAGGACTGACAATGGCGTGGAATGTAATGGAACAGCTGAACGCAAATGCAAAGAAGGCAGCGGTCGGGGACAACACACCGAAGGCACACTTCAGGACACAGGATGTCAGCATCAATAAAATGTACAGCAATGATAAAAACTTCTATTCGGTTGAGGACATCGAACCGCTGGCACAAAAGATTCTGCTTGTTGGATTGATGGAAAATCTTGAAGTCGTCCGTGATCCTTGCGACAGGGGCGAATATAGAATCATAGCAGGGGAAAGACGATGGCGTGCGCTGAAGATACTTGTTGAAAAAGGCTATACAGAATTTGAAAAGGCAACGTGTCAGATTCAGACACCAGCGTCAGAGGAAGAAGAAACACTTCGCCTGATCATCGCGAATGATTACAGAAACAAGACAGTGTCAGACCTTCTGGAAGAAGAAGACAAACTGAAGAAAATATTGGAGCGAATGAAGAAAAATGGACAAACGATCATGGGAATTGACCTGAACAGCGGTCGCATTCGCGATGTCGTTGCATATTTCTTGAAAATAGCACCGACAAAGGTTGCGCAGATCGAGAGCATCAACAAGCATCTGATCCCTGAGTTTTCAAAAGAACTGAAAGAAGGTCGCCTGACTTTTTCTGCTGCCTATATGATCAGCGGAATGAATGAAGAAACACAAGCAGAAATGCTGGAACGCTATCAGGAAAACGGCTTGACCTACAAGGAAGTGAAAGAGATCAAGCAGCAGCAGGAGGAAAAGGCGGCAGCAGAACAGATTGAAGGTCAAATGGACATTAACCAGTACACAGAAACAGAAGAAGAGATCGAAGAACCTGAAGACGATGCAGAGGACACAGAGGAAGAAGACGAATGGGAAGATGCACACCCTGAAAGCATCACATCGCTGTGTTATAGCTGCAAAAGATATTCAGACTGCAATGTGAAGACAGGAACATGTCAAAGCTGTGATCAGTACATCAACAAGGCAGAAGCCGAAAAGACCGAAGAAGAAAGATACAGTGAAGAACAGGACGCGATTGACAGAGAAACAGCAAAGAAACTTCGCGAGAAGGCAGACGAAGAAAAGATGCAACAGCTTCCTTCGGACAGCAACAAGGACAAGTGCATCAGAATGTCACAAAGCGCATTTGAAGAAATTGAAGCAGGCAAGCCGTACATCATCACGAAAGACGACAGCTTCAGAAAAGGACAGGAAGTGACACTGATTGCATTCAAGGAAGGCAAGGCGACAGGGCAGCAGTGCAAGAAGACAATTATCTGCGTTGACACAAGCATCACATCATCAGCACTTGAAGACGGCTATTGCATTTTAGGACTGGGAGAAGTCGAAGAAACGCTTCGGGAAGCAGCAGCAGGCGCAGGACAGGACGCAGACAACAGAACACTACAATATGGAGCATAGGAGGAACGGACATGCAGACAAAAGACGATATTAAGGGAATGGCACAGACATTCAGAGAAGCAGCAGACATTCTGGACGAGATTGCAGAACTTGACGACAAGGAAGACATGACAAGAGAGGAAAGAAAAGAGAAAGAAGAAGAACTGTCAGCAAGATTCTTGCTGAAAATGATTAAGATTCAGCAGGCATAAACAGAAGAAAGGGGAATCGACATGAATGAAATAATATGCGATAAATGCGCGGCGACATTCACACCTGACATGATAGAGATTCAAAACAGAGTGATCACACAGGATGAAGAACACAACGACATCATCGAACAGTATTATGAATGCCCGATCTGCGGCACACATTACACAATCACAATCACTGACAGGGTGCAGCGAATAGCAATTCAGAAACGCAGACAGCTTCAGACAGCAGTCAAGAACGCGATCAGAGCCAAAAGACCAGCAAGGGCGCAGACATACAAGAACAAAGAAAAAGAACTTGCAGACGACATTCAGGCGCGTGCAAAGATGTTAAAAGAACAATACGCAGAATATACGGAGGAATAAAAAACATGTACGAACATTTCACAAAGACACAGCAGCAGTTCGATGTCAGACGCGGCGATGTGTATTATATCAACAACAACAGAGGACAGAGAGGAAACGAGATCAGGAAGGACAGACCAGCCGTCATTGTGTCGGCTGACTTCCTGAACAAACACAGCGGCGATGTGGTCGTTGTGTTCCTGACATCACAGCCGAAGAAAGACATGTCAACACATGTGACGATCAGAACAACTGGAAGAGTGTCGGAAGCACTATGCGAACAGCCGACAACAATCAGCGTGGAAAGATTAAACAACAGAATCGGCAGTGTGACAGAAAGAGAAATGCAGCAGATAGACATTGCACTTCAGATAGCTTTGAATCTGGATGCAGGAGCAAACACACAGCCAGAACCCGAAAATCAATCGGGGGGGGCATCACACAGCAGTGATGATGTACTTGAAAGCGAACACGATTGCATCATACGGCTTGAAACGGAGCGCAACACATACAAGAAACTTTATGAAGACATTATAAACCGAAGGAGATAGAAAAAACATGCGAAGTATATGGATTGAACAGGCGATCAGCAATCTGGGTGGAATTATCGTGATTATATTGCAGTTGGGATTCATTGCAGTCCTGACAGCACTGATCATCCTGATTGTTGCAGAGATAATCAAGGCAGCAGTCAAAGGAAACAAAGAACAAAAAGGAGCAAAGAAGAATGAATAAGGTCATATTGATGGGAAGGCTGACAAGGGATGCACAGACACGATATACAGAAGGCGCAGAGCCTATGGCAATATCGCGCTTCACACTTGCGGTTGACAGGAGAGTCCAGAGAGATCAGGAAGGACAGTCAGCTGACTTCATTTCCTGTGCGGCATTCGGAAAGACAGGACAGTTCATGGAGAAGTACGGACAGCAGGGAACAAAGTTTGTGATTGAAGGACGCATTCAGACTGGCAGCTATACAAACAAAGAAGGTCACAAGATTTACACAACGGAAGTTGTTGTGGAATTGGTCGAGTTTGCGGAAAGTAAAGCGGCAGCAGGCGACAACCAGTCAAGACCACAGCCAGCACCAGACAGCGGCGATGGCTTTATGAACATACCAGACGGCGTTGACGATTTGCCTTTTACATAAAGGCACAGGAAGGAGTGAAAGACATGAAGCTGAAGGAATATGCAACAAAGATAAAAAACAGGCTTGTGGGGCAGCGTGCGAAGCCACAGGAGGAAGAAAAAGACGATCTGTCAGAGAAAATTGCAGAACGCACACAGGAATTGATTGCGGAAGACAGACAGGAAGCTGTCAGGGCAGCAGTCGTGGAAGAACCTGAACCAGAAGAAACGACAGAACAGCCGAAAGCAGAAAGAAACATCAGTGCAGATGTGATGAAACTGGCAGCAGTCACAAGAGGACTGAAGATTGATCCTGAATGGACAAAAGAAGAAACGATCAAAGCTGTATCGGAATACAGCGGACTTCCTGAAGAAGAAGTCGAAGTGCTGCTTGAATCGACAGCAAAGTGGGCGCAGGAAACAGGAAGAAAAATGACAAAGAGTATCACGGAAGCGTTTGAAAAGTTGAAGCCAGCGTTTGAACAGGTAGGGAAAGCAATCACAGAAGCATTCAGGAAGATAAAATGGACAGGATTGCAGTTGCGAAAAGAGCTGATCAGCAATAACAGACGCAAAATGAAAGGAATGCCGATGATCAGGGCGAAGGCGATTGAAAAAGCCAGAAGGAATGAAAGGCGAAAGCCTGAAAAGTAGGAAGAAGGTGTGCAATGTGCAAAAAAGCGAAGAACCACAGCAGGAAATGACAGAAGCAATCAGAATCGCAGTGCGAAAAGCGTTTGCAGAAGTCAGGATCGAAGAAAAGAGGGCAGAAAGAAAGAAAACATTGTACAACACGCGAAAATTGATGGAATCATACATTGATTTGAAAAAATACATCAATAATGCGATCACAGAGGAAGAAGAAGTCACAGAAAACGCATACAACGCCTTCAGGGGCGAAAATGCGAAGCTGAAATCGGTCAAAGAATCAAAAATGGTCACAGCGATGATGATTATTAACATTGACAGGGCATTGACCGAACTGGAAGCCGAAAGCAGGAGAGAAGGCACATTGTACAAGTATGAAGCGTTTAGAATGCACTATATTGACGGATTGACCTTTGAAGAAATTGCGGATCAGCTGGATTGTGGGAAAAACAGCCCTTCAAACTGGTGTAAGGCGATATTGAAGAAAATGTCTGTCAAACTATTCGGAATTAACGGAATTTGAGAAAACGCGATCTGAAAAAGGCTTTTTTCGAGGGAAACGACAGCGAAAGCATGGGAAAAGCGTGGGAAAAGTGAGGGTTTTTATAGGGGACATCCTAAAGTAAAATAGTATCGTGAAATGTTGCACAGAAAGACCGAAACAGCACAGAAGTGTTGAATCGGTCTTTTTTATTGCATTTCTGCCCTCTTATTTGCGGAATGTGGGTGCTTATATAAGGGCATCCACAGGAAGCATAAAAACAAGGCTTTATATAGGGGCATACCTGACAGGGGCGCATATATAGGGCATATATAAGGGACATATATAAGCGGCTGCGTATAGAGCCTATACAGACGGATATGTGAAGCATATGCAGCAGCAGGAAGGTGGTGCAAGGGTTTGTTATTTCACAAGTGCAGATGTGGGGCTTTAATACCACAGAATATAGCTGAATGTGAAGCCTGTGCAGCGAAGGCAGCAGGGCAGCAGTCAAGACACATGGAATACAACAAACACCGAAGAAACAAGAAGACAGCAGCCTTCTATGTATCAAGTGAGTGGAGGAAGACAAGAGCCGAAACAATCAGGCGGTTTGATGGCGTTGATATATATGCCTTCTATGTGCTGCATGTAATACAGACAGCTGACATGGTGCATCATATCACACCTATTGAAGACGACTGGAACAGACGACTTGATGCAACTAATCTGATCCCATTGAGCAATCACAGCCATGGAATCATTGAAGCCTTGTACAGCAAGGATGAACAGACAAAAAAAGCGACACAAAAGATGTTGTATGACCTGATAGAACGCCACTGGAAGGCGACAGGGGGAGTATGAAAAAGTATCGGGTTAAGTTTATTTAGTCGCGCTTCCCCTTTTCCGTGGAGAAAACTCCCCACGGAAAATCCAGATCAGGGCATCCGAAAAGGGTGCGTGTCAGAATCTGACACACCGCAAGGAAACCAGCAAAGAAGGGAGGTCGCAGAAGAATGGCAGGACAACGACAGCCGATCGCGCTGGTACAAGCAAAAGGCAAAAAACACCTGACAAAAGCAGAAATTGAAGAACGTCAGCGAACAGAAGTGAAAGCGGCTGCGGATAAAGTGACAGCACCGCAATACTTATCGCCGACACAGAAAAGAACCTTCAAGAAAATCGTGAAGGAACTTCGTGCGATTGACCTTATATCAAACCTTGATGTTGATGCGCTTGCAAGACTGGTCATCGCGCAAGAAAAATACATCGCAGTCACGCAAGAACTGAACAGACAGCCGATCATGGTGGAAATTGAGATCGCAACAAAGCAGCTGGACGAATACGGACAGCCAGTGAAGATCAGAAAAGAAGTCGTGAACGGAGAAGTGGAAAGACTTGCGCTACTTCAAGACAGATACTTCAAGCAGTGTCGTCAGGGGGCTGCGGACTTCGGACTGACAGTGTCAAGCCGCTGTCGCCTTGTAGTGCCAAAAGCAGACAAGGAAACACCGAAAGAAAACAAGTTCGCGAAATTCGCATAAGGCGAACGCATGACAACAGATAGAACTACACAATACGCGCTGGATGTCCTTGCGGACAAGATTGTTGCTGGCGATCTGGTCAAAGCAGCATGTCAAAGACATATAGACGACATGAAAGCGGCTGAAGCTGCGCCATATCGCTATTACTTTGATGTTGAAGAAGCAGAAAGGATCATTGACTTCGCTGAAACACTGACTATTGCGGAAGGCGAAGAAGAACAGCCAGTGACGGCATATCCATTCCAGTGCTTCATTCTGGGAAGCCTGAACGGATGGAGAACTAAAGATGGACATCACAGACGATTCAGAACCAGTTATATACAGCTGGGACGACAGAACGGCAAGTCATTCCTGAATGGTATTTTGGCGGCTTATTACGGCAATTTTGACAAGTACAAATATGGTCAGGTTTACTGTACAGCCACAAAGAAAGATCAGGCAATGATTGTCTTCAACGAAATTGTGAAGTTCATAAATTCCGACAGCGATTTGTCAGAGTGCTTCAAGATTCACGAACACAATTCAACAATCGACTGCAAGATCACACACAGCAAGATCAAGGCACTGTCAGGCGACACGAAGTCGATTGATGGATTCAGACCATATCTGGGAATAGTGGACGAATATCACGCGCACAAAGATGATCAGATGTACAAGCTGCTTGAAGGCGGCATCAAGAAAATGAAGTCGGCACTGATCAGCGTGATCACGACAGCAGGATTTGACCTGAAATCGCCGTGTTTTGCGCTGTATGAATACTGTGTGAAAGTTCTGAAGGGTGTTGCAAGTAATGATTCACAGTTCATTTACATCGCGCAAATGAATGAATCTGACGATATGTGGACACCTGAAAACTGGATCAAGGCGAACCCGATTCTGGAATATGACAGGGACGCATTGCAGAACATGATCCCGATTGCTGCAACGGCGAAGGAAATGGGAGGATCAACACTGCGCGACTTCATCGTCAAGCAGCTCAATATGTGGATTCAGTGGACAAATGATGTCTATATCAAGGACATGGATGTCTGGACAAGGGCAGCAGTCAAGAAGACACTGGCTGACTTCAGAGGTCAGAAGGCTTATGTCGGACTTGACCTGTCATCAGGCGGCGACTTGACATCAATCGCAATCGTGATCCCATTCATGCAAGGCGAAGACAAATGCTACTTTGTACACGCACACAGCTTCATTCCGAAGCGAAGGGTTGAGGAACACATCAAGACTGACCGCGTACCTTATGACCTATGGATCAGACAAGGACTGGTCGAAGTGACTGAAACAATGGGCGGTGTGAAAACTGACTACAAGTACATTATTGCGTACCTGAAGAAGATCGTGAAGCTGTATGAATTGGATGTGCAGTGGATTTGTTACGATCCGCACAATGCTTCCGCATTCCTGACAGATTTGGAAGCACTTGGATTTGACAGCATTGCTGTCAAACAGTCGGCGCGAGAGTTAAACGATCCGACAGTGGACTTCCGACTGGAACTGGAAGCAGGACATGTCGAACATGACGGAAACGAAGCAATGAAGTGGTCTATTGCAAACGCGAAGACGACATCGAACAGCTTCGGGGAAATAAAAATTGATAAAGAATACGCAACAGAGCGAATCGACATCGTGGATGCAATCATTGATGCATGGATGATGGCAATGAAGGGCGAAATCAAGCCAGATGTCAACAGATACCTTGATATTTGGTTTGCAGGCACAGAGAAATTGCGACAGAAGGGAGGTGCGCAAGGTTGAACATGTGGAAAACACTGAACAAAGGAATTATGAAAGCATTCGGAATGAATATTGAAACAGATACAGCAACGCTGAATGATGAATCCTTTCTGGAATGGGTTGGAATTAAGCGCGACAGTGAAAGCAAGAAGCCGACATCAGACGTGACATACTTCACTTGTTTAAAAATGATGTCAGAAACAGTCGCAAAAATGCCGTGGAAACTTTACCAGAAGACAAACAAGGGCATCAGTGAGCCGATAGACAACGACATTGCAAGGCTTATGAAGCAACGTCCGAACCCTTTTATGACACCGACAACCTTCTGGAACGCCGTGGAAATGAACAGAAACCATTATGGGAACGCCTATGTCTATGTACGCAGGAAGTTCAAGCGCAAGAAATACGGCGGCGAATACAAAGCACTGGACATGTGGATCATGCCGTCAGACAGGGTGCAGATCATTATTGACGACAAAGGCATTTTCGCAGGCAAGGGAAAAATCTGGTATATGTACAGCGATGAATATTCGGGCGAACAGTACATATTCAGGACAGAAGATGTCTTGCACTTCAAGACTTCGCATTGCCTGAACGGAATAGTCGGACTTCCAGTGCAATACATCCTGAAGCAGACAGTCGAAGGCGTGATTGAATCACAACGCTTCCTGAACAACCTATATAAAAACGGATTGACAGCAAAAGCGGTGCTGGAATACACAGGCGAACTGAATGAAGATGCAGCCACAAAGCTGCGACAGACTTTTGAACACTTCGGAGCAGGAAGTCAGAACACAGGCAAGATTCTTCCTGTGCCGCTGGGGATGAAGCTGACACCGCTGGACATTAAGCTGACAGATTCACAGTTTGTTGAGTTGAAAAAGTATTCAGCACTTCAGATCGCAGCAGCGTTCGGAATTAAACCGAACCAGATCAACGATTATGAAAAATCATCATACAGCAATTCAGAAATGCAGCAGCTGTCATTCTATGTGGACACGATGCTTTTTGTGCTGAAGCAGTACGAAGAAGAAGTGAACTACAAGCTATTATCGGATGACGAAGTGGAAGAAGGGCTGTACTTCAAAATGAATGAAAAAGTGCTGCTTCGTACAGACAGCAAAACACAAATGGAAATCCTGAAAGAAGGAATCAACAACGGCATCGAAACGGTAAACGAAGCTAGAAGAAAACTTGATTTGATGGATATGGAAGGCGGCGACACATTGATTGTCAATGGAACGTATGTGCCACTGACGAAAGTCGGGGCGGCGTATAACAAAGCTGAAGAACAGGACACTGAAGAAGACAGCGATCCTGACAATCCTATAAATGAGCCAAACACAGAAGGCGGCGAAAATACGGATCAGGATGAACAGGAGCAGGAAACAGCCGAAACGAATGAACCTGACACCGATCAGGAAGGAGGGGAAGACGATGGCGAAGAAAATGAACTTCACAAGAAGAAATCGAGCGAAAAGAACGATTGAAAATGTCGGCTTCATGCAGATAAAAGACGCGGCAGCAGGCGGCGTTGAACTGTACATCTACGGCGACATTGTATCTTCGGCGTGGGACAAGTGGACATCAGAAGACACCTGTCCACAGGACATCACAGACTTTCTGAACGGCATTGACAACAATGCAGAACTGACAGTGTACTTCAACAGCTGTGGCGGCGATGTATTCGCAGGAATTGGCATATACAACATTTTGAAACGCCACAAAGGACATATCACAGGCATTGTGGACGGAATTGCAGCGTCAATCGCATCCGTGATCCTTATGGCGTGCGATGACATTGTTGTGTCAACAGGCGCACAGATTATGATTCACAAGCCGCTGACAATGGCGTGGGGCAATGCAGACGACTTCGCGGCGGTTATAAGCCAGCTTGACAGCTGTCAGCAGATGATCACAGACATCTACATGACAAAAGCAAAGGAAGGCGTGACAGCAGACCAGCTTGAAGAACTGATCAATGCAGAAACATGGATGTCAGAAAGCGAAGCATCAGAGTGTCGCGCTTCAGACTATTTCAACATCAAAGTGGATGAATCAGCGGAAGCAGTCGCAGCATGTGTCGGCTACATGATAGACAGATTCAAACATGCGCCAGCAGGAATGAAGACCGAAACAGCTGAAGACATCGAAGCAAGACAGCAACAGGCAGACGAAACAGAAGAAATTCTGGGCGATCTGTACATGTATGGAATTTAAGAAAACGGAGGAAAAACAATGAGCAAAGAAGCAAGAGCGTTACTGAAGAAAATCAATGACAAGAAGAACGCGATCAAAGCCCTTGTAAATGAGGGAAAGACAAAGGAAGCAAAGGAAGCGAAAGCAGAACTTGTGGACATGCAGGATCGTTTCAACATCCTTATGGACTTAGAGGATGACGAGGACGAGGACATCAAAGACCAGATTGACAAGGACGAAGCAAAAAAGGCTGAAGGTAAGGACAAAGCACCTTCAAAGAAAGACATCGCGCGTGCGTTTGTCAATCGTATTGTCTGCGGAATGCGCAAGACAAAACTGAATGAAAAGGATCAGAAGATCATGGACGCAATGTCAGAGAAGTCAGACGAAGACGGCGGCTTCACTGTACCGCAGGATATTCAGACAGACATCCATGAGTTGAGAAGAACAGACGATGACCTTGAACAGTATGTCAATGTTGAGCCTGTCAGCACATTGTCAGGAAGCAGAGTGTTTGAAGTCGATGCAGATTCGACACCATGGGACGATGTTGACGAAGGCGAAGAGTTCGGAGAGGAAGAAACGCCGAAGTTAAAACAGATCAAGTACAAGATCAAGAAAAAGGGCGGCATCTTAAAAGTTACAAGGGAACTCTTGCAGGACACAGCAGAAAATATTCTGGGCTTCCTGAATAAGTGGATCGCGAAGAAGTCAAGAGCCACAAGAAACGCTGCAATTTTGAAGAAACTTGCAGAAATCACAACAGGAAAAGAAGTGGCAATCAGCGGATATGACGACTTGAAGGATGTCTTCAATGTGACACTTGATCCAGCGATTGCATCTTCTTCAATCGTTCTGACAAACCAGTCAGGCTTCAACTACCTTGACAAGATCAAGGACGAGCGTGGCGACTACATTTTGCAGCATGATGTGACAGACAAGTCAAAGATGCTTCTTTTCGGTGTATATCCGATCAAGAAAGTCAGCAACAAAGTGTTGAAGAATGTGGAAGTTAAGTCAGACGGAAGCAACGTGTCAGCGTACAAGTACCCGATTTACATGGGCGACTTAAAAGAAGCAATCACTTTGTTTGACCGAGAGAAGATCAGCATCGAACTTTCAACCGAAGCTGGCGACTTATGGGCGAAAGACCAGACAGGAATCAAGGTGCGTGACAGATTCGATGTGCAGGCATTCGATGAAGAAGCAGTCATCAAGGGAGAAATCACAGTTCAGGTTGCTGGCTAATGGCAACAGGCTTCAGGAAGGGAGGAAAAGACATGGAACTGGAAGAGCTGAAGGCATATTGTCGCATTGACTATGACGATGACGATGAAGTGATCAAGCTGATTTATGCAGCAGTGCTGGAAGAAATGACAGACCTGATCAAAGACTTCAATCCTGAAGCACTCACGAACCGCCAGAAGTTATTGATTTGCATGTATGTCAAAGAAGCCTACGACAACAGGGACAGAACAGCACCAACAGACGACAAAGTCAGATTCGCGGTGCAGTCAATGATGTTGAAAGAAAGGTTGAAGTGATATGTCAAGCGCGAAGGTCAAAATATACAAATATCAGTACACGAAAGTTGACGGAAGGCGTGTGGAAGCAGAACCGATCTTGTATCACGAATGCTGGTGCGAGATCGGCAGCCTTTACGGAAAAGAACTGTACAAGGCAATAGAAATCAGGCTGGAAGACACGATTGTGTTTGACAAGGTCAGGTATTGCAAAAAGGTCAAAGAGATAGCGGCACACCTGAAGGACTACTTCGTGGAGTACGAAGGCGAAAAGTACAACATATTTGCAAGGGACTTCAGGCAGAATGACAAGCAATATGTACAGCTGAAGGCGAACCGCGTCACATAAATGTGTCAGATTCTGACACAGGGAAGGAAACAGCATGAAAGTGACTTTTGAATTTGAAGGACTGAAAGAACTTCAAAACAAACTGGAAACACTTGCAAGCGATTCGGAAATCAGAAAAACAAACAAGCAGATATTCCAGCGTTCTGTTGATTATACCGAACCACGAATGAAGGCAGTTATGGCAAGGTCGGCAGACAATTCAAAGTCAGGAAAGAAGGGATACAGACCTTCTGGACATGCTGCGGATAATATCCCCACGAAAGTGACAACAAAGGGCGGCGAAGTCGGCTGGACACTTCTGGGCGATGCAGAAAACTGGTTTTACATGAAGTTTGTGGAATGGGGGACAACGAAACAGCCCCCACAAGACTTCCTTTACAACACAATGGAAGAATGCCGCGGACAGTGGGACACGATAGCAGATCAGGAATATCAGAAGTTATTGAATGAAAAGCTGGGAGGATGACACATGGACATTGTGAAGAAGACACTGGATGCGCTTGAAGTGCTGGAAGCAGAAGGAATCACAGTGCAGCAGGGCTGGTATGACGCAGACATCAAGGGACTGCATGTGACTGTGTGGAATCTGGGGGACTACGGCGGCGAACATTCGGACGATGACGAAGAAGTCGAGATTGCAGCAGTGCAAGTGTGCATCTGGTCAAGTACAGATCAAATCAGGTTAAAAAAGAGAATCAGGCGACTTATGAAAAAGGCAGGATTCGCATTCATGGGCGCAAATGACAATCTTGAAACAGATACAAAAATATTTATGAATGCCGCAAGATTCATGGCGGCAGAAGAAGCAGAACAGGAGGACGAAGAAGAATGAGTGAAGCAGGAAAGCAGATCATCAGATCAAGAACAAAGTCGTTTCGTGACATTTATGTCGCACCAGTAACACAGAACGATGCGACAGCATACGCAGCAGGCACACCAGTCAAACTTGCGCGTGCTATTTCAGGAAAAGTGTCTGATAAATTCAGCGTTGAAAAGATTTACAGCGATGATGGAGTGGAGGACACAGTTGAAACCTACGAAGGAACAGACGTGGAGTTTGAAGTCAATTCGCTTGCACCGCAGGACAAAGCAATGTTGTTCGGTCATTTATACAAGAATGGCTGGCTTGTGAAAAACAAGGACGACAAAGCACCTGAAGTCGCTGTCGGATATAGAGCAAAGAAGCTGAATGGCAAGTATGAATTTGTATGGCTTTATGTCGGAACATTCGGTCAGGGATATGACGACAACTATCAGACACAGGAAGACAAGGTCACAACACAGACAGCAACGCTGAAGGGCAGTTTCTACGAACGCGCATGTGATGGAAACTTTGAAACACAGGTTGACGAAAGCAACCTTCTGACAGAACACACGGACGCAGCAGCAGCAATCAAAAACTGGTTCGGAAAGGTACAAGAGCCAACAGAAGCGGCGTAAAAGAACAATAGGAGGGCAAACACAATGAAAAGAAAGTTAATTATAAACGGCAAAGAATATGAAATGCCAAAGATGGACGTTGACACCTATATGGAATATTTGGAGGTTAGGGACGACATCATGGGAACTGAAAAGAAAAGCGGACTTTACACCGCAGAACAGTTCCGAAAGATGCTGGACTGCATTTGCATGGTTTACGGCAACCAGTTCACTGTTGACGAGTTGAAGGACAAGGAAACAGGACTGGGAGTTGCAGCAATCATCATGGAATTTGCACTGATCGAAGAATCGCTGGGCGATGAAGTCAACGGAAAGGTTGAGAAGCTACAAAAAAATTTTACAAGTGGCAAATAATACCCGAACTGACGCTGACGTGCAATGAAAAAGAATATATATGCGCGTCAGTATCGGTTGAAAAGTACAGAGCATATACAGAACTTATGGAAAAGAACAACGGCGATGATGTTGCATCTGCGTTTCAATTCAATGCAGCAATTATGAAAATGATATTCGGCATATCTGAAAGGGAAGTGCTGAAGGCAGATGTCGCAGAACAGCTGGCAACAGCAAAGATGATTCATTTTGTGATGCAGGACATCATCACACCGAAGTTCCTTGAATTAAACCCAAACAGACCAGATGAAGTCGAACAGGAGAAGTCAGCATTCGATGATTATGACGAAGAAAACGGCTACAACGAAGCTGAAAAGCAGCTGGACGATGAAAACATCTGGAAAGTGTGCCGCGACAATGTGGACAGGGTTGTAAAGCTGTGTATAAAAGGGCTGAACGATTCACTTTCAAATGTTATGAAGTCGGATATTATGAGCCTTTTGGATCATGTGGCGTTCGAGATCAAGACCATCAACGAAAAGTGATGAAAGGAACGTGCATATATGGCGCAGGCATCAATCAAGATCGGTGCTTCAATGTCAGAATATCAGTCGGCGATGAAAGCGGCGGTCGCAAGCATGAAAGAACTGTCGTCACAGTACAGTCTTGCTGCTGCAAACGCCAAACTGTACGGCACGAAATCTGACGCGTTAAAGGCGAAGATCAGCGAACTTACACAGAAAATGGATGTCCAGAAGACGAAAGTCGCGGATTGTAAAACACATTATGAAACGCTGACAACACGACTGGACAACAACAAGAAAAAAAGCGAAGAACTGAAGACAAAAGTCGCAGAACTGTCAAGAGCCTATGAGGAAAGCAAGGAAGCGACTGGCGAAAATTCAGAAGAAACAAAGAAATTAAAAACAGAACTGGACAAAGCGGAAAAGCAGCTGGCAACAACCGAAGCACAAACAACAAAGTATGAAGCAGCAGTCAAGAAGCAGGGGGCAGCAGTCACACAGGCTGAAGCTGACCTTGCGAACATGGAAGTGCAGCTTCGTGATGTCAATGCGGAACTTGCGCGCCAGAAGTTCGATGAATACGCGGAAAAGGCTGGAAAAGTCGGACAGGCAGTGCAAACAGCAGGACAGCACATGATGAAGGTCACAACCGCGATCGGCGGCGTGGCAGCGGCATCGGTAACAGTTGCAGCAAACTTTGAACAGCAGATGTCAAAAGTGCAGGCAATCAGCGGAGCAACAGCAGAAGAAACTGACAAGCTGACAGAATCAGCGCGTCAGTGGGGGCGTGATACAAAGTATTCAGCAACCGAAGCAGGCGAAGCGTTTGAATATATGGCACTTGCAGGCTGGAAGACGGATGACATGCTGGAAGGCATTGGCGGCATCTTGAATCTGGCAGCAGCATCCGCGATGGACTTGGGAACAGCTTCAGACATCGTCACAGACTATCTGACAGCGTTCGGGCTATCGGCAAAGGACGCAGGAAAATTCGCAGACGAAATGGCTTATGCAATGAGCCATTCAAACACAACAACCGAAGCACTTGGAGAAGCATATAAAAACTGCGCTGCGACAGCTGCTTCAATGGGATATTCGGTGGAAGAAACAACAGCAGTCTTGATGACAATGGCGAACGCTGGCGTTAAAGGCGGCGAAGCAGGAACAGCCCTGAACGCTATTATGACAAGACTTGCGACAGATACAAAAGGCTGTGCAACCGAACTGGCGAAGTATGGTGTTGAAGTGTACGATGCGCAGGGCAACATGAACAGCCTGTCAAGCATACTGACAGGTGTGCGCGGCGTATGGAATAACCTGACAGACGAACAGCAAGCGAACCTTGCAAAGACAATCGCAGGAACGAACCAGTTTTCAGCATTGCAAACAATCATGTCTGGCTTGTCAGATGAAGCGATTGCAAGCGGAATGTCCTTCAGTGACTATGCTGAAGCATTACAGAATTGTGACGGCACTGCATCAGACATGGCGGCAACAATGCAGGACAATTTGCTGGGAAGACTGACACAGCTGAAGTCGAAGCTGGAAGATATTGGAATAACTGTGGGAAATGCACTGCTTCCATTCATGGAAAAGGCAGTGGCGAAGATTGGAGAACTTGCAGACAAGTTCGCAGCATTAAGCCCACAGCAGCAAGAAACGATCCTGAAGATTGCAGGCGTTGTGGCTGCGATCGGTCCTTTGCTGACGATAGTCGGAAAAGCTATCAGCGTATCTGGACAGCTATCATCAGGGATCGGAAAAGTTGTTGGCAAGCTGGCGGCAATGGGAACAACAGCGTCAGGAGCAACAGGCGGCATGGCTGTCCTGAAAGGCGCACTTGCGGCGATCACATCGCCAGTCGGAATTGCGGTCGCTGCGATCGCAGCAATCACGGCAGTCATAGTGACGCTGTGGAACACGAACGAAGACTTCAGGAACAAGATCACGGAAATCTGGGACAGAATCAAAACAGTGTTCACAGAGTTCGGACAGCACATCACTGACAAGCTCAATTCGCTGGGCTTTGATTTTGAAAACTTCGGGGAAGTGGTCAAGGCAATCTGGGAAGGCTTCTGCAATTTGTTAGCACCGATCATCGAAGGCGTGTTCAATAATATCGCAAATGTCATTGAAACAACGCTGAATGTGATCACAGGCGTGTTTGATTTGTTCGTGTCGTTATTCACAGGCGACTGGTCAGGGGCTTGGGACGCAGTAAAAGGAATATTTGAAAGCGTATGGAATGGGCTGAAGGAATATATCAGCAATATTCTGAACACAATCAAGGGCGTTGCTGACGCTTTTCTGGGCTTATTTGGTACTTCATGGGATGAAGTATGGAATAGCATCAAGACAACCTTTGAAAACATCTGGAACGGCATTGTATCGTTCTTCACAGGCATACTTGACGGAATAAAGAACGCAGTAACAACAGCATGGACAGCAGTCAGCACGACAATTTCAGATGTACTGACAGGAATCTGGAACACAGTCAGCAACATATTCACGACAATCAGGGACTTTGTATCAACAGTCTTTGAAACGATCAAGAACGTGATCACAGTCGTTATTATGGCGATTGCAGAGTTCTTCAGCGCGGCATTTGAAATCTTGACAGTTCCGTTCCGATTTATCTGGGAGAACTGCAAAGATACAATCATTTCAATCTGGGATGCAATCAGTACGAAGATACAGACAGCAATCACGTTTGTACAGAATATCATCACGACAGTATGGAACGCGGTCAGCGGTGTATTCACGACAGTGTGGACAGCAATCAGCACGACAGTGTCGAATGTCTGGAACACGATCAGCACGAAGATACAGACGACATTGCAGACGATCCAGAATATTATCACGACAGTATGGAACGCGGTCAGCGGTGTATTCACGACAGTGTGGACAGCGATCAGCACGACAGTTTCAAATGTTGTGAACAGCATCAAGAACACGATCACGAATGTGTTCAATGCGGTCAAGACGACAGTCAGCAACATATTCAACAGCGTGAAGTCAACAGTGACATCAATCTGGAACAGCATCAGCAGCACGATCAGCAATGTTGTGAACAGCATCAAGAACACAGTCAGCAACGTGTTCAACACATTAAAATCAACAGTCAGCAACGTGTTCAACAGCATAAAATCAACAGCAACATCGGTCTGGAATGCAATCAAGAACGCAATAACAACACCGATCAACGCTGCGAAAAACGCTGTACACAATGCAATCGAAGCGATCAAGTCGAAATTCAACTTCACATGGTCACTTCCAAAACTGAAATTACCACACCCGAAGATCACAGGAAGCTTCAGCCTAAATCCACCTTCAGTGCCACATTTTTCGATAGATTGGTACAAGAATGGTGCGATTATGAATGATTCAATGATCTTCGGAATGAACGGAAACACGCTGCTTGCTGGTGGAGAACCAGAAACAGGCGGCGAAGCGATCCTTCCACTGAAGCCATTCTATCAGGAATTAAACACAATGCTTGATGAAAAGCTGAAAAAGATTGAATCAGGAACAAACGTGAAAGTTGAAAACCACACATATATTGACGGCGAAGAAATTGCAAGCAAAACATACACGAAGGTGGATGAACAGCTTGTGGAAGATAAAAGGAAAGGAAGGTAAGGCAGTATGAAAGTTAATGGTATAGACGCAAGAAAATACAATGCGAAGCAGCTGACAGCCGAAGTGCTGCCGCCTTCGCTTGCTGTCAATTATGAGATCGTGACAGGCGCGATCCTTCCGACAGAATTTGAAACAGACATGGAACTGGGAAAACTGAAGCTGTGCATGTACTTCAGGGGCAAGGATAGAAACAGTCTGATCAGGAAGATGTCAGCATTTCTGGAAAACTTCACAAAGTCAAGCGTGCTGGAAGTGGATGGCTACAAAGGAAAGTTCAAGGCATACACAGCAAGCAGCGACTATTCAAAAATGAAAGTGAAAACCAGATACAAGCTGAACATTGTTCTTGAAGGCTATTTTTTTGATGATGAATTAAATCTGGAATATGACGGAATCACACAGACAACGATTGATCGACAAGGAACACGAAAAGCACCAGCGATCATTGAAGTCTATGCGAAGAAGGCGTTGAAGAATTATAAAATCAGCGGATTTGAAGACGACATCATCGTGGAACAGCTGGCAGCAGGGCAGACGATCATCATTGACGGAGAAGAAGGACGCATCACGAACAATGGCGCGGACGCATTCGGAAGTGTTGACTTGTGGAAGTTCCCAGCAATCGCGCAGCAGCAAACAGCCCTGAAGTTTTCAAACGCAGATGCAGTCGTTCGGATCAGGTACAAGCCTATGTGGATATAAGGAGGAAGACGGATGCAGATTTTCAATGACAAAAAGCAGCGTGTCGGAATCCTGAAGGGCTTCAAAGATAGAAAGATCGTGAAGACACTTGATTCAGGCGACAAGGAATTGACTTTCAAATATCCTTCGGACGGCAAGCAAGTTGACCTTCTGAAAGAAGAATACTACATCAGGACGAAAGAAGACGAATATGTCATCAGAAAAAGAAAGACAGGCACGCAGTTCAACGAATACACAGCACAGCTGAATGTCGAAGAACTGGAAGGCGCGGTCTTCCCTTATGGCTTCGAAAGCAAGGAACAGACGATCAGGGCATGTCTTGAATTTGCTTTTGAAGGAACAGGCTGGAAGGTCGGCGTGTGCCAGATCACGAAGAAAAGGACAATCAACAAGGACGAAGAAACAACCGCGTGGAACGTCCTTCAGGATTGCTTGTCAACATATCGTGTTGAATGCAAGATCAGAAGCCTTGAAAAGACAGTTGACATATACGAACAGATCGGAGCAGACCGCGGACGATATTTCATCGAAGGGCTGAATCTGAAAAAACTGACAGTGACTTCGGACACATATGATTTTTATACAAGATTGATCCCACTGGGCAAAGATGGAATCGGAATCGAATGGCTTGGCAAGCCATATCTTGAAAACTATCAGTACAGCAGCAAGATCAAGACCTATGTGTGGAGCGATGAACGATACACGAACACGACAAGCCTGATAGAAGACGGCATCGCAAAGCTGAACGAAATGTCGAAGCCGTATGTCGCCTATGCAGCAGATGTGATTGACCTTGCAAGACAGTCAGAAAAATACAGCAGCGTGTTTGATTATGACATAGGCGACACAGTCTGGATGATTAGCAGGAAGACACGCACAAAGGAAAAACAGCGAATTGTGAAGCTGACGGAATATCCCGAAGCACCACAGAACAATACTGTTGAATTGTCGAATGCGACAAAGACATTCGCTGAAGTACAGCAGGAAGCAACAGATCAGGCGAAGTCAGAAGCAATCAAGATCGCTAACAGCAGCGCGAAGAAAGTTCTTGAAGATGGATATTACACGAAGACAGAGGTTGAAACGCACATAACCGCTTCAAAGGAAGAAATTGAACTGGGCGTGTCAAAGACCTACGAAACGAAAACCATTGTCGATCAGAAGATCAAGAGTGTGAACGATCTGACCGATGAAAAGCTGACGGAATACAGCACGACAGAACAGATGCAGGCTGCAATCAACCTGAAAGCAGACGCGATTGATCTTTCAGTTTCAAAAACATATGAAACAAAGACAACAGTCGCAGAGAAGATCAAGAGTGCAAACGATCTGACAGATGAAAAGCTGAAAGAGTATTCCACAACAGAAGAAATGAATGCGGCGATCAAGGTACAGGCAGACAGTATCACGACTGAAGTCAACAAGAAGGTCAACAATTCGGAGTTCGGAACAAAGATCACACAGAACGCCTACAACGTGCGTGTGGCTTGGAATAATAACAGCAAATACATTCAGCTGGAATATGGTCAGCTTGCAATCTACAACGGCGATGTGACGGCAGCAGAAAAAAGAGCAGTATTTGACGAACGAGGAAATCATTTCTATCGTGATGGGTATTATGTTGGAAAAATCGGGACAAACGAATGGTCAGGAAATGGCGCACACAAAGGGCTTGTGTTCGATTTGGACTATCAGGGCAAATACATGGCATTTGCACAGATGAAATCACAGGGCGCAGGATCATACACAACAATGCTATGCTTCTCACGCGCAAATAGTATATATGACCAGTACGGCATCCATCTGGGCTGTGACTTTTATGGACACTGGTTTGATTTATACAATGTCGATCTGCACGACTGCAATGCGAATGGCTATGGAGTTGCGGACGCAAAAAGCATCCCGATTATAACGGAAATTCACGACAACGGAAATGGTTCAATTGGCTGGACGACATCATCAATCAGTGTAAGAAACGGAATGATCACAGCAGTTCCACAAGGGAGTTCAAACATATAATGAGTGAAAATATAATCATTGAAGAAGACACAAAAACAGAAGTACATGAAATGATTCTCGACACGCCTGAAGGCAAAAAAGGAATCAGAGAGGAAAACGCGGAAGAAACACAAAACGCAACAAAGAACACGCTTCTTGCGCAGATGGATTCAAAGCTGGACTTGATACTTGCATATCAGGAAGCTGCGCTGGAATAACAGGAGGATGGCACATGAAACCGATCGAACAAAGAATTGCTTGCGCGAAAGGAGAAATCCTGAACGCAATGGCAACAATCAGCACAGAACACGATCTGTCAGCGACAGTCATGGAAGGCGTGCTGGCTGACATACTGTCTGAAGTGAAGTCACAATCAAAGATGGAACTGCTGAACGCATACAACAAAGAAGTGAACGATGCACAACAGGAAATCAAGCAGCTGAAGGAAGAACTTGAAAAGGCGCAGGCAGCAGCAAAGAAAACATTGAAGACCGAACCTGACACAGATCAGGAAGGAGGGGACGACAATGGCGACAGAACAAATGCAGCTAATAACTGACATAACACTGGAACTGACAGGCGATGAACGCTTGTATATGGCATCTGCGAAGCAGGGCGACAAGCGCACACGACTCATCAGGATCGCGCTGACAAACAATGGCAAGGTGTTCACGATCCCGACAGGGTACATCGTCATTGCGAACATCAAAAAGCCAGACAAACACTTTTGCTATAACGAATGCACAGTGACCGAAAACAAAGTCATGGTCGAACTGACAAATCAGGCACTTGCGGCAGCAGGAACAGCACACTGCGACATTGAGATCAGGGACGCACAAAACGAGTATGTGTTATCTTCACAGGCGTTCACGATTGAGATTGAAGAAACGAACAGGAATGACGCTGCGATTGAAAGCTGCAACGAGATCACAGCACTGGAAAAGAAAGTGCAACAGTACATCGACAACATCGTTTCAACAAAAAATGACATCTTGAATGTTGAAGCCGCGATGAAGGTTGCTGAAGCTGCCAGAGCATCGGCAGAGGTTGACAGGATCAACGCTGAAGCACGAAGAAAGAAAAGTGAACAGGACAGGGAAATTGCTGAAACAGCAAGACAACAGCAGCTTCAGATCATGCAGGAAGCGACAGGGGCGGCGAACAATGCTGCTTCTTCAGCAAATACAGCAGCAGGAAAAGCAAACACGGCAGCGGCACGCGCTGAAGAAACATACAAGTCACAGGAAGAATTGCAAAAAATGTATGAAAAGATGCTGGACATCAAGGGAGCAGTCGGAAGCACGATTGACGGCGGCACAGCGATCAGCATTGATCCGATGACTTGCGATGGCGGCACAGCATTCACGACAGAGGAATGCGAAGCGGACGCAGGCACAGTGTAGGAAGGAGGAAGCACAATGGCAACATGGACAGTCAAACCTAAGAAGGACACGACAGCGAACTGGAAGGCTTCAGGACGCATCCTTGAAGTGAATGAATGGGGCGTTGAAGAAACTGCATCAGGAAAGTACATCTTGCGAATTGGAAACGGAAAAGACAAGTTTCTTGACCTTCAACCAGTTGTTGACACAGAAAACCTTGCAAAGATTTATTCGGAGATCAGCAACTTCAACGCAAACATGCAGCAGGCGACATCAGCCGCGAACGCAGCAGCACAGTCGGCACAGCAGCAGGCAGCGGCAGCACAGGCAGGCGCGGCAGCTTGCAAGGACATCCAGAAGGGAATCAATTCAATGTCGGATTCTGCAACAGGGAAGAAGTACACGATCGGCGTTGAAGCAGGGCTTGTGTACTTGGAAGAAACAACATAACAGGAGGAAAAAGAAATGGCAAGGCTTTATGTAGCAGATAAAGAAACGCTTGACGCGGTAAAAGCTGATACGACTGGAATCTTGAAACAACTTCAGGATGCAGATGGAAAGTTCAGCAGTATCAAGAGATATGGAATCAAGATCAACAAGGCTGACAGCAATCCTGACACGCGCATCACATATCTGTACGATGCAGCAGGATTCACGCCAGCAAAGATGAACTTCACAGACGGATCATTCGACTTCGGCTCATGGGGCGAAGTATTCTTCATTAAGCAGAACAGACCAGTCATGCTGAAGGCAGACAGAACAGTCGCGTATGAATTAAACCACACAGACCATTCAAAGAAGCTGGATGGAACTGCATCCGATGTCGGGGACGCATCAACGACACTGAATGCGATGTCTGAATTTCCTTTGATGTGGCTGTGTCAGTACGAAGTCGGAAACTATGAATATATCATCGTATCTGACACAAGAGTTGACAGCAACTACAACGCAGACGCATACACAAGAGAAGATGGAAGCATTGCAGATCATATGTACATGCCTATGTACGGCGGCAGCTATGACGGCGCGAAACTTCGCAGCTTGTCAGGAAAGAAACTGGACTGCAACACAAACGCACAGACAGAGATCAGCAGGGCAGCAGCAAACGGAACAGGCTGGACTATTATTTCATGGAGCAGAAGAAACCTGATCGAAAGTCTTCTGACATTGATCAGCAAGTCTGAAAACTTTCAGGCGAAGTTCGGTCAGGGCGTATGCAGCACATATGTCAATGATTCATCAAAAGACTACGGAAAAGTTGTGACAGGAACACTGGACACAAAAGGGCAGTTCTTCGGATATAATGACGGAACGCATGAAGTGAAAGTGTTCTATTGCGAAAAGCCATGGGGAAACCGCTGGGACAGACTTGTGGGCTATATATGCGACAACGGAACAATCAAAGTGAAGATGTCGCCGCCGTATAACCTGACAGGGAAAGACTACATAAAAGTTGGAATAGCGTGCAATACAGAAGGATGGCAGAAAGACACACTGATGACGCGCTATGGACGATTTGTCAAATCTGTCGGTGGAAGTGCTTCGACATATCGTTGTTGTTATTACTGGATCAACGTGGCGATTGTTGCGGTCGCGCTTGTCGGTGGTAACACCAACAACGGCGCGGGCTGCGGCGCGTGTGTGGGTTTGAACGGCACTGCTTCGGCTGCGTATTGGACCTTCGGCGGCTCTCCTTCTTGTGAAGAACCTTTGGCGGCATAAGCCGCACAGGGGGACAGGGGGAGCAATCCCCCTTGAAGTGTGAGTATAAAGAAAATTGAAAATATAGGGATATTGTGTGCGCCTTCCGATGCTTCTGCCTTGCGGTCGCGCTTGTCGGTGGTAACACCAACAACGGCGCGAACTGCGGCGCGTATGTGAATTTGAACAACACTGCTTCGAATGCGAATTGGAACATCGGCGGCTCTCACTCTTAACAATCATGGGACAATAACCTAATGCACACGATATTCCGCGCCACTTGGCGAAAGTTAAACCGAAGAAAGGGTTGTGCTAGTAGGGCGAAAGCCACGAACGTGCAACAGGTGTTAAGAAGGAAACCTTTTGAATGAAGACATATAAACATATATTTGAAGAACTGCTGAAAGAAGAAAACATCACACAATGTTTTCACGATGCAGCAAAGCGCAAGACGACACGTCCCGAAGTCGCCAGAGTGCTGAAGGAAGAAAGAGAAGTCGGAAACGACAGACCTGAACCGCAATGTCTTCAGGAACATGTGAAAGCACTTCAGAAAATGCTGGAAGAAGAAACATATCAACCGCCAGAACATAAAAAGATGCTGATAAACGAATATAGCTGCGGAAAGATCAGGGAAATCATAAAACCTGAATTTCAGTATGAACAGGTCGTGCATCATTGCATCATAAAACAGCTTCAACCGATCGTACTTCATGGACTATATGAACACGCACTGGGAAGCATACCGAACAGAGGCTGTCACAGCGGAAAGAAGCAAGTTGAAAAGTGGATAAAAGGATATAAGGGAAAGAAGTTCTATATCCTGAAGGCAGATGTCCGACACTGCTTCGATACAGAAGACATTCGCGTAATTGAAACAAAGCTGAAACGCGTGATCAAAGACGAAAGATTTGTCAGATTGTGCAGCACAGTCATGGAGCATGAAGCGACAATGAAGCCACCTGAATTTGATCGGGAATGGATCGAGGACGAACAATGGAAAGATACTGAATTTTTATCAGGACTTCCGCTTGGGTTCGTGACTTCACAATGGTTCACACAGCTGAACTATAAAGAACTTGATCATAAAATTGTTGAAGAGTGGAAGGAACTGGGCGGCGTTGACCATTCAATTCGATACGCGGACGACATTGTCGCGTTCGGAAGAAACAAAAAGAAACTTCACAGACTGAAAGATGTTATGTCGGAATATATGAAAAATGAAATGCATCAGAAAATCAAATACAACTGGCAAGTGTTCCGTTTTGAATATCCCGACAGGAAAGCACCGCCAGTCATTGACAAGAAGACAGGAAAAGAGAAACCGAAGACCAGAGGGCGTGCGCTGGACTTCATGGGATTTGTATTTCATTACAATCGCACAACGCTTCGAAAATCAATCCTGAAGCGTGCAACAAAGAAGGCACACAGAATCGCAAAGAAAGAGAAAGTCAACTGGTATGATGCTTCAGCAATGCTGGCATCAATGGGCTGGTTTACACATACGGACACTTATGGCTTTTATGAAGATCATATCAAGCCATATGTCAATATAAAGCAACTGAAAAAGAAAGTCAGCAAACATTCAAAGAAAGGAGTGAAGAACAATGATGTCAGAATGGTATCAGTCAGAAAGCATGGACAAGCCGACAGAGTGGGACACGACATCAAGCCCGACAGTGGTCTATCAGCGAAAGAGCATCGAAGAGCAGATCAGGAAGGGCATTGACGGAGAAAAAGACCGCACTGTCTATGTGTACAGCGAAAGGACTATGACACAGGAAGAATATGCAAGACTTCAGGCAGAACTTGAAAGTCCAGCAACAAAGATGATCATGCAGTCAATGTCATCAATTGAAATGAACGTGGCAATGATGCAAGAAATGATGGAGGTATAAGCATGGCAGAAACAAGCACAGGAACAAACACAGAAACAACCGAAAAGGTACACAGTAAAAAGTTCGATTCACTGAAGAAAAAGTGGGAAATGGACTATATCACAAAAGACACACTGAAAGGCTGGGTTGCGCTGAATGAGAAGAGAGCAGGAAAGGGCATCACAGCAGAGGAATACAAGGAAATTACTGGCGAAGAGTATGAAGCCAGTGAAGAATAATGACGCAGATTGAATTGATCGACAGGCTGTGCGCCGTGAATACGCTTCTGACAGACATTGTCAGGGAACAGGCAGAAATAATGGCGCAACATGGAATCGAAGCGATACAGACGCAGGACGAAGCCACAGACAGGCTTGATGATCTATTCGGGAAGCGCAAAAGGGCAGAAGACGAAAACGATGCAATCGAAGCAGCACTTCGCAAATATATTTGACGGAGGAAAAGAAAATGACTATTGAAGTATCATTGTTACTTTCAGGCGTGTCGATTGCGTTTGCAATCTTCTTCGGAATCAGCACACGCAACAGAAATGTGAAGAAGGACACACAGGACGAAGCCAGAGAGGATGCAACGATCCTGACTAAACTGGAAAACATTCAGAATACTATGATTGAAGTGAAGTCTGAAATGGGATCATACAGAAACGAAATGAAAGAGATCAGGGAGTATTACATCAGGGCATCAGAAAGCCTGAAGCAGCTTCACAAGCGTGTGGATAGAATTGACAAGATCATTGATGAATCACATCCACATCAGTACATCGAAGAGTAACAGGAGGAAAGCGCGTGGAGAAGTACAGCTATACAATACCAGCAAGAAGGAAGAAAAGACGCAAGAAGTCACTGACAAGCTGGATCATGGAGTTTTCAAAAAAAGTTGTGGTTGTCTGCGTGCTGCTTTACATCATCATTGAACTGTTTTCAGTAATAGCGATCTGGCACTTCGCAGACACATCGGTGCTAACCACATTGATCAGCGAAACATCTGAAGTGCTTCGCATGGGTGTGTTCGGGTACATGATAAAGGCAGGAATTGAGAACTGGCAGAAAATCAAAAAAGGAAAGCAGGAAAGTGAAAACGAGGAAGGCGGTGCGAACGGATGAAAAATGCAGCTTTAATATTAAAAACAATTTATGATAATTTGCCGATGATCCTGACAATCATTGCGATTGTGGCAGGTATCGGAATCAAGGTCAGAAACTTCCTGAAGCAGTCAAAGGAAGACCAAAAGAAGCAGCTTCAGGAACAGGCAGACAAAGTCGTGGAACTGGTAAAAGAAAGCCTTCTGTCTATCGTATCGAAGGCAGAAAAGGAATGGGGAAGCGGCACAGGAACGATCAAGAAGTCATGGGTGTGGGAACAGCTTCAGGCACAGCAGCAGAAGTTGACGGAATACATATCTGAAGGACTGATCGACAAAGACATGGTCGATGATCTGATCGAAGCGGCGGTTGAAGAACTGAACACTATTTTGAAAAAGAATCAGAAGGCTGCTGAAGCAGTCAAGCCGCCTGAAGAAAGGGAAGCGGCAGCGGTAGCAGCTGCGATTCAGGCGCAGAAGATACAGACGGAATAAAAAGACAGGAGGTCAAAAGGAATGCTACATGTTTACATTACATCATACGCGATCTGCTTCATGGCGACAGTAGTCATCATTATGCTATTGCTGATCGCAGGCGTTGAGATTGACGAGGAAGAAGCAAAACATCACGGCGCAGAGGTTGAGCCGCCGCCAACAGCGAAGGACTGGATCGGGTATATATTAAAAGCATTCCTGATCGCCTTCGTGGTATCATTAGCAGCCCCACTGGTATTGATATTTTATATCTTCGTGATCGGTTGCATTATTATTTCAGCATTAACAGAAGAATAACAGGAGGAAAAGAACATGGGAACATTATGCGGATGGGCTAGTATTGACGAAAGAGGAAAAGCAACAGGAGGACAGAAGGGCGATCAGACAGGTCGTGAAGTAAAGACTGGAAACTGGTATGACTTCGGTCAGACAGTCGTGCTTCGTTTCAAGAACAGAAACAAGGCAGCGAAGGCAGCGACAGCGATGAAGCAGCTGTGCGCGAATGACAATGTCGGATATTGTCAGGGACACAGAACTTCACTGTACACAGAACTTGAAAAGGTCGGCTGGAATCCGACAGCATTGAAGACACCTTGCGAAACGGATTGCAGTGCGATGATGCCGCCAGTGCTTAAATGCGCAGGAATCAGCGTGTCAAAGGACATTTACACAGGCAACATGGTCGATGCTATTATGGCGACAGGAGAGTTTGAAAAACTCACAGGAAGCAAGTACACAGACACAGGCGACAATCTTATGACTGGCGATATTTCAGTGGCAGAAGGCAAGCACACAATCATGGCACTGGAAAACGGATGCAACGTGTCAGGCGGCAACGGATCAGGAAACGGATCAGGCAATAATCCAGCTGTACCATACGGAACAGCAAAGACAGCGACATTCACTGGATATGTGAACACAGGCGCATTGAACGTCAGAAAGCAGCCTGATCCAAACGCAGACAAACTTGTGTCATATCCTTGCATCGAGCAGAACACAGAAGTCGGCGTGTGTGGCAGCGCAACAGCACCGAACGGCGCATTGTGGTACTATATTTACATTAACGGAGCAAAAGGCAAGAAGTACGGATATGTAAACGCAAGATACATCACAGCGAAATAAGGAGGAAGCGCGATGGAATACTTCATGGGCGAAACATTCAACAAAGAAAAAAACAAGCCATACAAGAAACTGGATGCAGCAGAGAAAGCGGCAGAGAAGCAGAAAGCCGCTGTATTTGATGAAAATGGCGCAGTGGTAAAAGACTTCAGGGAAAAGGAAGAAAAGACAGCAGAGCAGCCACAGACAGCCACAGACACAATTCAGGAGCAGCAGGCAACCAACAGAGCAGATCAGACCGATCAGGAGAAGAAGACCGATGCAGAAACCGATCAGGAAGATCAGGAACAGCAGCAGGCGACAATGACAGACAAAGTCCCTGAAGGTGCGCTGGATGCTGACGCAGACGGAAACGTGCCGACATTCGATGCAGACGGAAATCGGGTCGGAACTGCAACGCATGAAGAAATCAAAGCAGCTGAAGAAGCTGTCACAGAAAACATTGACGGCGTGCCAGCGGTAAGAATCAAAGGAAAGATCAGAAGGGTGTTCAATGGTAGCATCAGGATCAGAAAAGCACCTTCATGGAGCAATGACGCTGTCAGAGGTGCAACGACATTCACAGAAAAGATTGTCACACATGTGATGGAAGTGGACGGAAAGCCGATGTACAAGACACTTGATGGATATTTCATCAGCGGCGATCCGAAGCTGGTTGAATACATCGAAGAATAATGTCGATAATTTTGGAGTAAAAGAGAAGCAAGACGGACAATGCGCCGCCTTGCTTTTATTTTGTCCACATATAGAGGATAACTGTGTGGATAACCACAATATATTGATTGTACTAACAAAGCAGTACCGACCGGAAACCTGGATACCAAAGCCAGCAACGAGATTATGCATCTATTAAAGA
>CAUEAK010000014.1:0-45104 GCA_958454115.1 Blautia wexlerae | reverse complement strand
AAACTTCAAAAAAAGTTATAAATTTTTTTGTCGTGGGCTTGACATACGGGTGACGGAAATCATGCACACGAATTTTCTTGACGCCGGATTTTTTACAGCCGGCACGGAGCTGGGAGTTTACCCAGCTTTTTGTAAACGGAAACAGGCGGTCGTCCGGATCGTATTCCAGAAGCCGGCCGGCATAGTCCTGAACAATGGCGCAGAGGAAATCCGGCAAAGTAATATCGCGCTTGCTTTTTGGAGTTTTTGGCTCGTATATGACTTCCTGGCCATTGGCCACTGCAAAGTTTTTTGTGATATGCAGCACCTGATTAGTGAAGTCGAAGTCTGACAAGCTGAGCGCCAGCAGTTCCCCCTCGCGGATGCCAGTATAAAACAGGACATTAAAAGCGCAGTACGGCGTTGGCTTGTCTATGGCTTGAATGAAAGTTTTGAACTCGTCCTCGGTCCAGAACAGCATTGTATCCGCTTTTGATTTTCCCATGCTGCCAGCAACCGCCGCCGGACTGCCTGGGAGGCCGTAGTATTTGACGGCATAGTTAAGAATAGCAGCAACCTGGTTGTTGATAGTTTTGAGATATGTTTTTGAGTACGGTTTACCATTTGGCTGCCGCAGCTCCATGAGCGTGTTTTGCCAGTTGCGGATCATGAGCGGCGTGATCTGGTTTATTGGCGTGCTGCCGAAATAGGGCAGCAGTTTTTTTGTAATAAGGTGCTGCTTATTTTCCCAGGTGGTGGCGCGCAGCCTGGTTTTACAATCTGCCATATACAACTCTACCAGGGAAGCGAACGACATGTCACAAGATGCAGCCGCTTTTGTAAGAAATTCGCGTTCCCACTCCTGGGCTTCCCGTTTGGTTATGAAGCCCGTTTTTTTCTTTTGCACCCTTTTACCGGTCCAGTCAGTGTACCTGAACTTGCTGTACCACTTGCCGGTTTTGGGATCTTTAGCCACTGACATTTTCGGACTCCTCCGGGATGCGGTTGGCTATGACCGTTTCGAATTCCCGTAAATATTTAATATAGGCACCATAATAAGTGTAGCCGGAAGCTGAGGCCGGTACCGCGCCGCTTTTAATGAGCTTTGCGACGGCCAGATCATGCGCCAGCTGATCCGGAGCAACCGGAAAGGTGCCCGTAAGCATTTCTAAATTTTCCATACGAACCTCCATGTTAAAAATTAAAGCACGGTGCAAGTACAGTGCAGGCACAAGAAAAGCCCGGCTGAATCCTGAATCCTGATTCTTTATTCCTGATTCTAAAAACCATATGGTCGTTGCTGAGCAGCCGACCGGTGCCCGTGCCCGTACTTTACGCCATTTATTATTTTGCTGTCGAATGTATACCATCCGCAAAGGTTACACTGTTGCTGCTGTTTTGTGTAACAGACCAAGCATCCCCACTTTTTTCTGAACACCAATCCCATAATTTGGAATTATTAGAATCCAGGTATTGTACAGAAATTTTTGTGTATGGCATAGATAGCGGATCGTTGTTGCAAAGCTGGTTGAAAACGTCAACGGCAGCAGTAAGTTCTTGTGCAGACTGAGCACCGCATTGTTTGGTGTTTTCGGCAGATACTTGTACTGAAATAGCGGTGTCGTTTACTGAATAGCCAGCATTGTACGGAAAGCTGGACATAACCCAAAAGTAACCAGAGCGGTAATCTTCTGGAAGTGAATAGCCACTTGTGCCATATTTTTCAGCCATTTCATACAGACTTTTATCCTGAGCGACAGAAAGATCGCGAGCACCCAGCACAGCCATATAAAACTGATCGAAAATGCTATTTTTATCCTGGTCTTGCATAATGTTTATATGCGTTGCATTGAACGAATAAACATTGCTATAACCAGAAATTCCAACATTGGCCATATCGTCGCCAGACATGAACGTGAAAGACATACTTGTATAAGAATTCCATATATCCGGTATTTGTATAACACGCACTAAATCCCAAAAGAAACGGCGAGTATTTGCATTGAATTCCCCGGATGGTATATCCATTGTGACATATAGGCAGCTATCAGATTCCTGCAAGGTAAGGTTCTGATCCAGTGATGTGACAGAGCTATAAACAGAACCGGAGGAAATGGATGTTAGATTTTGCTCTGTTGCAGATAGATCCTCTTGCGAACCGACGGAGGAATGAGAAACTTCTGTTTGCTGTTGTGTTTCTGATGCTGAACTAGATTGCACACCAGAACAGCTGGAACAGGAGAGAACAAGGACACCCGACAGAAAAAGTGCTGTTATTTTATGGGGGGGGGGTAAACAAATGTTTGTTTTTCATAAAAAACCTCCTATTTTTTGTTTTTGTCTGCCGCTTCTGCCTTTTGCAGAATTTTGGCATAGTCCGCAATACGAGCCTGATTTTCCGGAGAGAGCTCCGCCCAGTTGGATATCATTTCCATGTCCCCGCGGCTGAGCAGATCAATTATTTTTGGAACTTCAAAGGAAGTGCCCTCGTAAGTGCGGTATTTTGTACGACCTAAGATGTAGTCAGTAGAAACCCCAAAGATATCCGCCAGCTGAACAAGTAGATCGCCGGATAGCTGCAAGGAGCCGTTTTCATATTTGGAAATTGCTGAATCTTTTACTTTAAGGCGCTGACCTAATTCAGCCTGAGTCCAACCGCGCTCTTGTCGTAAAACTTTGATGTTATTGATAGTAGACCCCTCCTTTCTGGTTGGATTATATCACTTTCCACCGTGGAAAGTAACCACATTAACACTATTTTCTGAAATAGAAAATTAACTATTGACATTTTCCAAAATAGAAGATATATTATAACCATAAAGTTTCCAAAATGGAAGAAAGGAGTGAAGCAGATGTACGAAGATTTACGCAAGATACGAACCGAACGCGGTATCCGTTTAAAGGAATGTGCCGATGTTATAGGCGTTCAGGAGGCTTGCTACTGTAAAAAGGAACTCGGCGACCTTAAATTTTCCTTAGAGGAAGCAAAGGCGCTGGCAGAATTTTTTAAACTGCCTGTCGAAGTGCTTTTTTTTAAAGAGAAATCTTCCAAAATGGAAAGATAGGTTATTTTACAATTATATTTTGCCACATGGAGGAAAAAAATAAATGCAAAGCCGAGTAACAAAAGCGGCGGGCAACAGGTACTGCCAGGCACGACTGAAAGCGGCAAAGTACAACGAAAAGCTCTTGACGAGAGCCGGAGCTGTTGACTACTTGCCAGGGGTTACAGAGGACAGCCTGAAAAAGTACGAGCTGGACATAACGAAAACCCCAAACACGGTTGTGGCACTTATGGCTGACGCATACGCGGAGCCGGAATTGAGAGCCTGGTATTGTGCTAATGAGTGCCCGTTAGGAAAAGACAGAATCGCAGAAATCAGCGACATGCCGCCAGAAAGATGCGTGCTCCGAATGAGGAGACACATGGACGACATGCAAGACGCCCTCACAGAATTTGCAGAGATTGTTGAGGACGGGGTAATAACACCGGAGGAGCTTGAAATGGTACCGGAAATAAAAAGACGGTTTACAGAGGCCCGGCAAAAGGTTGACGAAATGCTGGCCGCCATAGAAAAGATCGAAGCCCGCAAAGGGTATCCGGATTGAGAAAAGAGGTGCAGGAGCATGGGAAGAACGGCAGCAGCTACAAAAGAACCACCTAAGTTTTTGAGAGTGGCAGACGTGGCAGCCATGCTGGATATATCAGAAAGCCACGCATACAAGATCATGCGACAGCTAAATAAAGAGCTGGAAGCAAAAGGCAAGATTGTAACAGCCGGCCGAGTATCCAGGAGGTACCTGGAAGAAAGGATGTATTGATGGCAGATAACACATGGAAGTTTTTAGAGCACCAGGAAAGCAACCCGGAAGCATTGAAGCAGGCAGTTGATACCCTGATCGGGTACACAAAGAAAAAGGGATTTGCAGGAGCTGAAAACGCACAGCTGGACAGCCTGGAACTTGTAAAACATGTCATTATATGCGAGGCCGCGGCGCTGGTATTAAGCGACGACTGGCAGGCATTTATGAAATACAGAAAAGCAGGAGGCAAGGAAGATGGAGAAAACAAACGTAATTAAGCTCAAATATTTAAGAGCCGGACAGCCATCCGGAAGAGAGTACACATTTTACACACCGGCACCGGTTGAGGTTGGCGACATTGTGGACATTGCAGTGGTAAGCCCGGACAACACAAGCCAGGGAATGGTCACAGCGGTAAACGTACCACTGGAAGAGATTGAGGCATTTAAGGACAGAGCCAAGACGATCATCGGAAAGGCAGCACAGAAAGCAGAGGCCGAGGAATCGGAGCAGAAAACACTGCTGGACGTATAAGGAGGAGCAATATGACAAGAAAGACAGTAATGCACAGAGAAACAGAGGTTTTTGTGGTTGAGGAAAGGCTGGCACCGAGAAAGGAAGCCATCAAGCGCCGCGTAAAGCTGGAAAGATGTATTGCGGCAGGCATTAACCTGGGAGCAATGATCCTGACCGGGGGCGCGCTGGTAAAGATCGGGCTTATGGTGTTTGCAGTGATGGACAGCAGAACCGGAGGCCTGGGCGGCGAGGTTTTAGTATTTCCGGCACTGGCAATGATGTTTTTATGGGGCCGTGAAATTGGCCTGAGAGAAGCAAGACAGGAGGCAGAAGCTATTGAGGACAATGGAGGAGAGTATTGAGCAGAAAGCGCAGGAACGCGCAGACAGAAAGCTGCAGTACATAATAGGCAGATACGGGGATGCGAACGGAGAACGCCGCAAACCATATTACAGAGAGCAGCTGATCCAGGAAGCAAAGGCAGCGTTGAGCTGGGAAGTTTTTAGCCTTGCTTTTATGGAATTGTGCAAAGAAAATGCCCCGGTGACACCGACCAAAGCGTCCGAGGCATGAAACCCGCAGTTATCAAATAACCGCTTGTGCTTATTATAGCATGAGAGAAAGGAATCGTAAATGAGCAAAATTATTAAGGTTAGCACAGATTTAGAAGTTACTGTACATGATTTTCCACAGGGAAACATGAGAGAACAAAATCGAGCATTGTATGAGCTGATCGGGAACGGGTGCGACATGATCGAGCACGTTATGCCGGTAAGACTGTACAACGAGCTGGGACACAGCAACCACGTAAAAAGAAGCAATAGCAAGTGCGTGAGCATGTTGATCGACGAGGAGGGACTGCTCAAGGACAATGAGACAAATCTGATCGGCAGCTATTTGTACGGAGTTGACCAGCATGGCCAGCGGATTGTTGGGAACGTGCTTTTTGTTACGGATGTGTACGAGGGCGACGGGATCAGCTTCACAGGCATTGAGCCGGAGACGTTTGAAAAGCTGCATGAACAACTGAAAAATATGGCGGTGGCCATGAAAGCGACCGTGCAGAGCATGAAAGGAGCTAAGGCATGAAGATATTGAAAATGAGACTGGAAAACTTCCAGGGCGTGAAGGAACTGGAAATTGACCCGCAGGGCGAAAGCAGCGCGATCTATGGCGATAACGGAACCGGTAAGAGCACCGTATACAATGCCTTTACCTGGCTGATGTACGGCAAGCCGAGCACCACAGAAAAGAACTACACACCAAAAACCACCGGCAGCCATAACCTGCACCATAGCGTGGAAATGACCGTGGAACTGGCAGACGGTTCGGAAATGGTACTGAAAAAAGATTACCACGAAGTTTACAAGACCATTAAAGGAAACCCGCAGCCAGTGTTATCCGGACACACAACAGATTACAGCATGGACGGGGTACCGGTAAGCGAAACCCAGTTTAAAAAGAATCTGCTGGAAATTTACCATGATGAAGAACTGGCAAAGATGCTGACCTCTTACAACTACTTTTTGGAAAACATGAAAGTAGCAGACCGCCGCAAAATCCTGTTACAGGTGTGCGGGGATGCGGATTTTAATGAGGTTATTGAGAGCCAGGGCGACCTGCTGAGAGAACTTCCGGAAATGCTCCGCAAGCCTGGAAAGGCAGAAAATTATTATACCGTGGACGAATACAGAGCCATTGCTGCAAAGGAAAAGAACCTGACAGATAAAGAACTGGACGACATCCCGCAGCGCATTGACGAGGCAGAGAAAGCAAAGCCGGACGTTACGGGCCTGGATGCACAGACCATTGACAACACCATGGCAGAGATTAAAGAGAAGCGCCGGGAACTGGAAAGCCAGAGAGCTGCCAGAGAATCCGGAGCGACAACAACCATCCGACAGCAGATCGCAGAACTGGAAAGCCAGAGAGCTGCCGGAGAGGCCAAACATGCGAGAGCAGAAGCCGAGGCAAACAAAGGAGCCTACGAGCGGATCAGCAACCTCCGCTATATGGCAAGTACCATTGAAACGGATATCATGCACACCGAGCAGGACAAGCGCGAGCATGAAAACGAAATCCAGCGCCTGAACCGCAGAAGAGAGCAGCTCCTGGCGGAGTGGAATGAGGAAAATGAAAAGGAATGGAGCGGATCGGAGATTTGCCCGACATGCGGCCAGCAGCTTCCGGCAGAGCAAATTGAGGAAGCAAAGGAAAACTTCAATACAGCCAAGGCACAGAACCTGGAAACAATCAACAAGCGCGGCATGACAGAGTGCAGCAGCAGCATGATTAAGAAAGAGCAGGACGAAATTGAAGCCCTGGACGCTCGCCTGGTGGAACTGAAAGAGAAGAAAGCAGAAACAGCGCAGAACCTGGCAACAGCTGAAAAAGCGGTACTTGCAACAACGGACTATAAGGACACAGTCGAGTACAGACAGTTTACAGAGCAGATTGAGAGCCTGCAGGAAAAACTGAAAGATGCCAGAGCGGCAGCTGCTGAGGCAGACAATGTGCTGAGCGGACAGCTGAAAGAACTGGACGAGAGCCTGGAAGCTGAACAGAGCAAAAAGGCACAGCTGGCAATGGTTAAGAAACAGGACGAGAGAATCGCCCAGCTGGAAAAGAAAGAGGAGGAACTGGCAGCGAAATATGAGCAGCTTCAGAAAGGTATTTACCTTTGCGAGCAGTTTGTAAAAGCGAAAACAAAGCTCCTGGACGAGAAGATCAACAGCCGCTTTAAAACATTGCGTTTCCGGTTGTTTATCGAACAGCAGAACGGCGGCATTGCAGATGATTGTGAGGCCCTGGTACCTTGTAAAACTGGCCTGGTGCCATTTAAGAGCGCGAACAACGCAGCACGTATCAATGCAGGCCTGGAACTGATTGACACGTTGGCCGAGTATTACGGCGTAGAGCTCCCGGTCTTTGTGGACAATGCAGAGTCTGTTACAAAGCTGACACAGACACAGACACAGGTTATCCGCCTGGTGGTATCCGAACCAGACAAGACCCTGAGATTTGAGAGAGGAGACAAGTGAGCATGACAAGAGTACACCCGCAGTTTTTAATGAATGGTTTTAAGAAAGCCGTAGAAAAGCAGGATTTTGGAGAGTTTAACAAGGAATTAACTAACGGCATGAATTACTGGACAAACCTGTTTAATACAGAGGTTGGAGCACTGGACCCGGACGAGGCGCCGCTGATCATTGCCGCACTGGAAGAACTGGCGAGTACCTACAAGAAAACGGTACCTGGCGCAGGAAATATTGCAGATACTTTCCGCAAGAACACGAAAAGCATTGTGTTTATGACGAAAGTACCGAAAGGCAACTAATGGACGGCGAAATTTTTACAATCCGTGCCCGCAGGTGTAAGCGGTGCGGCAGACTCCTGACCAGCGCGGAAGCAGTAGAAAAAGGGTATGGTTGCCAGTGCGCTGCAAAGGCACAAGCTGAGGAAGATGAAAAGAAACCGATACCCGGACAAATGACCTTTGACGATTTATTTAAGAATATGGAGGAGTAGAACATGGCAAACGAAATGACAGTACAGAAAACGGAGAGCCTGAGCAACAGCGAGGCATTTACAAACAAGGTTTTAAAGGAGTTCGGTAGCAATGTGGCCGGAAACATTCAGGTAACTGATTACCAGAGACAGCTGATCCAGGGATATTTTATCGCAACTGACAGAGCATTAAAGATGGCCGAGGAGAAGCGCGTAAGCAAGAATGAAAACAACAAGGATCATAAGTGGGACAATCCGGATCCGATCAACTGGAACACGGTAGACCTGAACGCCCTGGCACTGGATGTTGTGCACTATGCTCGTATGGGCCTGGACATGATGCAGGACAATCACCTGAGCGCTATCCCGTTTAAAGATAACAATCGCTTATCCAGAACCGGCACAAAGATGTACGTGGTCAACCTGATGCCTGGATATAACGGAATCCAGTATATTGCTGAAAAGTACGCGCTGGAAAAGCCGGTATCCGTTACCGTAGAGCTGGTTTACAGCACAGACACCTTTAAGCCGCTGAAAAAGAACCGTGAAAACCGCATTGAAAGCTATGATTTTGAGATTAACAACGCATTTGACCGCGGGCAGATCGTTGGAGGATTTGGCTATATTGAGTATGAGGAACCGACTAAGAACAAGCTGATCATTATGACCCTGAAAGATATTTTAAAACGTAAGCCGGAAAAGGCTTCCGGAGAGTTTTGGGGAGGTAAGAAAACAGCCTGGGAGAAAGGCCAGAAAGTGGAAGTTGAAACAGAGGGCTGGTTTGAAGAAATGTGTCTCAAGACCGTAAAGCGTGAGGTTTACAGTGCCAAGAACATGCCAAGGGACCCGAAAAAGATTGACGACGCCTATGAGTACATGCGTATGCAGGAGATCAGACTGGCACAGATGGAAACCCAGGAAGTGATCGACGCGGAAGCCAACCAGGTTGTTATTGATACGGAAGCCCAGGAGACACCGCAGAAGCCCGCACAGCCGGCCTTTTTGACCGACGACGGAGGACAGCAGGCTCTTGACCTGGGAAGCCCAGCAAAGCCGCAGGCGCAGCCACAGCCTGCACGTAACACTACAGCGGCGCGCACCACAGCAGCAACCCGCACAGCAGGACCGACGTTTTAATGCTGATTAACCCTATAGCATCCGGCAGCAGTGGCAATGCCTATTACATAAGTGACGGGCAAAGCAGTTTGTTGTTGGATGCAGGGATCCCGCTGGCACAGATACAAGCCGGATGTGGTTATAAGGTGTCACAGTTGAGTGGCTGTCTTGTGACACATGGCCACGGGGATCATGTGAAAGCTGCAAAGACCCTGGCTCGCATGGGCGTGAATATTTACACCAGCCAGGGAACAGCAGACATGGCAAACCTAACCGGGCACCGAATTTGCACAGTGCGAGCACTGGAAAGCTTCCATGCAGGCACATTTGAGGTACTTCCCTTTGATGTTGAACACGACGTACCGGAGCCGCTGGGCTTCCTGATCCGGAGCACAGTGACCGGGGAAAAGGTACTTTACTTTACTGATACGGTTTACATCAAATATACCTTTATAGGCTTGACTCACATAATGATGGAAGCCAATTACGACCCTGAGACAATGGAGCAGAACGTAAAAGAGGGCCGCATACATGCTGCCAGAGCCAAAAGAACCATAGGCTCGCACATGAGCATTGAAACAGTTATAAAAACGCTGGAATCGTTTGATTTAAGCAGGCTGCAGCAGGTTTACCTGTTACACCTGAGCAATGACAACAGCCAGGCCGCAGACTTTAAGCGGCGCGTGCAGGCCCTGACAGGCAAAGAAGTGTACTTGTGCTAAAGGAGGTCTGAACAATGGCAAGAGCAAGGAACATTAAGCCTGGATTTTTTGACAATGAAATCCTGGGAGAACTGCCAGCATTGACCCGCCTATTATTTATAGGCTTGTGGTGCCTGGCAGACCGTGAGGGACGTTTACAGGACCGCCCCAAACGAATAAAAAAGGAGCTGCTGGGCTATGATGATGTGACTGCAGATGATGTTGACACCATGCTGCAGCAGCTGAATGATAACGGATTTATACAGCGATACGAGATCGCAGGAGAGCAATACATACAGGTAACAAACTTCTTGAAACACCAGAATCCACACTGCAAAGAGCAGGCGAGCGTAATACCTGCACCAGATGGCGAGGATATGGGCCTAGGCGTTGTGGCAGGAATCCACGTAAAAGGGCGCACGGGAACAGCTGAAAACAGCCAAGACCTCCGGACTTATCAGACCGAAAAAGAGCAGGAAAACACAAAAACACAATACGCGCACGGTGCAAGTACAGTGCAAACACAAGAACAGCACAAGAAAAGCCCTGCTGATTCTCTGATACCGGATTCTCTGATACCTGATACTAAAAAACATATGGTCGTTGCCGAGCAACAGACCGCCCCGGAACCGGAGGAACTTGACGACGAGGAAGAGGCAAAGCCAGGTAAAAGACAGCAGAGTCCTGACTGGAAAACAGCCAAGACACCGCTGGAAAAGAGCTTTTGCAGATTTTGGGACGCCTTTCCGGCAGTGCGGAAGAGAGCAAAACCGGCGTGCTGGAAGAAGTGGAAGCTGATCAAGCCAGACGAGGAAATGACTGAGCATATACTCCACGCCATTGAGGTAAGCAAGCAGAGCAGCGACTGGAAACGCGGGTATGTGCCTATGCCGCTGACCTGGTTGAATCAAGGACGCTGGGAGGATATAAGCGAGGAGGTAAGCGTAAATGAGCACAGCAACAATGGCAGCAATGCCGCAGGAAGCCATACAGCAGGGTTCCACACAGCCGGAGACTACTAAGCCGGACAAGTACAGCATAAGCACCGCGGAAGCCCTGAGAGAGGGGTACAGCGTGCCGGAGCCGGTACCGGAAACAGTAAGCTGCAAGTATTGTGGCAGAAAGCTGGAATATTACGGCCTGGTTAGCCCGGTAGCGCCGCGACATGTGATCATGTGGAAGAGCCGCCCGGAGCGCTGCACATGCAGCGAGGCGCAGGACTTCTGGAAAGACTGGGACGCAAAGGAAGAGGCCCGCAAGGCAGCTGAGGCAAAACAGAAAGCCAGGGAGGAAGAAATGCAGCGGTTCCGCAGCATGATGGAGCGCAGCGGCATGAAAGCAAGATTCCAGAACAGACGTTTTGAGAATTTTGTCCAGGACACCCAGGGACGACGCCAGGCATACACCCAGGCAAAGAAGTATGCCGACAACTTCCAGCGTATGCGTCCGGTTAAGAATGATCGCAACCACATAACACCGCCAGAGATTGAGCGCAACGGCCTGTTTATGGCAGGCGGGTATGGTACCGGAAAGACCCACCTGGCAGCGGCCATTGCAAACCAGCTGATCAGTGAGGGAACGGCCTGCATCTGCATGACCATGATTGACCTGCTGGACAGGATCCGGGAAACATACAAGGCAGCTGGCAGTGACGTAGACGAAGCATACATCCTGAGCCAGTACGAGGAAGTACCGCTCCTGATTATTGACGATATAGGCAGCGAACAGCCGACTGAGTGGGGCGTGAGCAAGATATTTGCCATTATAAACGCTAGGTATGAGGGATATATGCCAACGATCATCACAACAAATTACAGTGGCCCGGAGCTGGTGCAGCGTATGACACCGGAGAGTGGAGACAGCAGGAACGCAGAGAAAACCCTGGATCGCCTGAAAGAGACATGTGTCGGGATTGATATGACGTGGGAGAGTTGGAGGTCGAAATAATGGGAATCAATTTAAGAGACAAGCCGGTTGCAGAAATGGGTATGTGTGAACTGGCATATAACGATTGTTATGTTAAAGGCAAACAAGCAATGTATAGAAATTACAGCGTGGACATGCCAGCCAGGGAACTAATAAGAGCAGTATACCAGAGTCGTAACGTGGGTATGCCGCGTGAGTTTTGGGGGAATGACGAAGTATTTGACGAAATAATGATGGATAACTTGCAATACGGCTATGACACGTTTGACGGGTTAATGGCAATGCTTTATCAGCAGATATGGTCAAAGGCAGAAATGAGAGAGGTACTGCTGAAAGTGCAGAAAGGCCAGAATATAAAAACACTGGTTTAGGAGCCGAGAACAATGAGCAAAGCAACATTATTGCAAGGCAATTGCATGGAACTTATGAGCCGGATCCCGGACGGCAGTATTGACATGGTGCTGAGTGATTTACCGTATGGCACAACACGCTGCCGGTGGGACACTCCGATCAACCTGCAGGAGTTATGGAAGCAGTACCGGCGAGTGGTAAAGGAAAACGGCGCCATTGTACTTTTTAGCGCACAACCTTTTACCACGGAGCTGATCAGCAGCAACAAAGCCATGTACCGCTATGAATGGATATGGAGAAAAACACAGCCCAGCGGATTTATGAACGCCAAGAAAATGCCGCTGAGGACCCACGAAAACATAGAAATATTTTACCGGAAGCCGCCGACCTATAACCCGCAAATGACGCACGGGCACAAGAGAAAGACAGCGACGGCATATGGAACCAGGGAATCGGATGGCAGCAGCTGTTATGGCCGGGAGGAAAGAAACTATACATATGACTCCACGGACCGGTATCCGGTGGATGTGCTGCAATACAGCACCGGGGACAAGTCCAAGCGCCTACACCCGACGCAGAAGCCCGTGGACCTGCTGGAATACCTGGTCAAGACCTACACGAACTCAGGAGAGACAGTCCTGGACAACTGCATGGGAGCCGGGAGCACCGGCGTTGCCTGCTTGAATACCGGACGGGAATTTGTAGGGATAGAGCTGGATCCGGAATATTACCAGATTGCAAAAGAAAGGATTGAGCAGCATGTGGAAAATATTTTTTGAATATATGGACAAGTCCAAAATTACATTAACGGGAAAAGGTTCTGACATTTCGCTTCGATTAGCAATGAAATACAACAACCTTTACAATCGCGAAGCGGTTAGAGCTGAGTATCAGAGATACCCCAAAAATAAATATGCTGCAATACCGCTGGAAGTGAAAATTAAACAGTTAAAAGAAACGGAGGAATGAGAGCCATGGGAGAAGAAAAGAGCCGTGATATTACCGGCATTACAGTGAGATACAGCGACGGCAGCACAAAGGAAATTCAAAGCGGGTGTTGTGTGGACCTGGAAAAGGGCAGCGACGATTTATCAGTTGAAATGCTGAACGTGAAACCGTTTGACCTGGTACGCCTGGCATACGGCCTGGTGGCCGCAGTGCAGCGCCTGGGAATGAGAGACAAGCTCGAACAGTACGCAAACGGAGTTGGAGAGGGACAGGACAATGGATAAAATAACCGTTTACACCGACGGTTCCGCCCTGAGCAACGGTCGCCCTGGCTCCGGATGCGGCTGGGCCTGTAAGTTGATATATAAAGGCCAGGCTCGTATGAAGTCCGGCGGAGCGATAGGAGAAACTAACAACCGTATGGAAATGCAGGCGGTTTTGGAAGCTATGAAAAGCATAACTGATAAAACGATACCGGTTGAAGTGTATTCAGACAGCAACTATGTGGTGGAAACCATGAACGGCCATTTTGCTATGAAAAAGAACCGGGACCTCTGGCGGAAACTTATGAGGGAACGGCAGAAATTTACCAGTATCCGGTTTATATGGGTAAAGGGACACGATAAGAACCAGCACAACAATGATGTGGATCGCCAAGCAGTGGCAGAATCCCGGAAAGCATTGGAGGCGCAGCAAGGCTGATGAAAGCAGAGGAATTTGTAAAGACATTTACCAAAGAGGAAATTCTGGACGCACTTTTTCATAAGAGCCGCCTGAGTGAAAGAGCGGCAAGAAACTTATGTGTGGCACTGTTTGAGGAGAAAAGTGACAGGCTGCTCAATGAAATGGAACAAAGTACATCCAGGCAAAAACCGAAAAGTTTACGAGAATTTATGCAGCAGCAGGAAAAATTTGAAAAATTAGACAGACAGCAGGAAAAGTTGAGTAAAAACTTTGATTCACTTGAATGGTAGGAGGTGTGGCAGATGGACAAAATTGAGGCCGTGAGATACCTGAAAGAGCTGGGTAAAGATGCGACACTGGAAGATGGCGTCGTGATGCTGAGAAGCAGAGCAACCGGCGCGGCACTGGATAGAGAATACAAGGCAATGAAAAAAGACCTGAAAGCAGCAGGGTACAATGGAAGCCTGGGAATCCGAGGCGTGAGACGGGAGGCGGAAGCGTGAGGAAAGCGAGCATGAACTTTAAGAGTGGAGCCTTATATACCAAGGATGGCCGTAAACTTGCCGACATTGACAGCGGAGTTGTTGGGTGGGGCGTACAGGTAACAGCGGAAGCTCCAACAAAATCGGTGGCAACGGTCGCCAGGAACGCAACCGGAACTATTGAGGGTAAGCAGCAGATCGGCCGCCTGGATGTGTTAAGCCTTATGTACGGCATGAGAATTACAAACAACTGGTTAAAAATGCACGGCGGGATCATGGCCAGGAACGGCGGCAAGAAAAAGAAAAGGAGATTGTTTTGAACAAGATACAACAGATTTTTGGTCTGGATCCGGAATACAACAAGAAGATGGAGGAGCAAGCCAGACAGCTGCATGAGAAAGCGCTGGCAGGGAAATGGTGTTGCACATGTGAATATTGCATACCAGTAGACCCAAACCTCCCCGGCTTTGTGACGGCGTTTCCAGAATGTGAATACGGCGGCATGGCCGTCGAAACCTGCAGCAGGTACCGCGTGGCAGGAACTACAATTCGCAACAGTGCCTGGGCTGACCGGATCCGCGAGAGATTTATGAGGGTGGTGTGAAGATGGACAGAAAGGAAACAACAAAGTTCCTCGGCCAGTTACTTATAAACACACGTTTTGGAGGAGCTGGGAAGCACTGGGCCAGTGAGGTAAGCATTGACCCGTGGGGACGAGAAGCAAAAAGAGTTGATTACATGCAATTTTCCCCAGCTGATCAGTGCTCCATATCCGGGATAGAAAAGGGCATATTTACCTGTTACGAGATAAAGAGCTGCAAAGAAGATGTTTACAGTGGGAACGGCCTGAACTTCCTGGGAGAGAAAAACTATATTGTAACCACAATGGAGTGCTACAAGGATATTTTACCGGATTTACGCAGCGGGAAATTTTCCAAACACATGCGTGAACAGTTTCCAGAATCCTCCAACTACTTCGGTGTAATGGTTGCAATACCGGATTGGGCGGAGGCGACAGACGAATTTGAGAAACCCACACCGTTAGACGCAGAGGTAAGACAGTGGAAACTGGCGGTCATATTACCGTGCCGCTATGGACCGAGAAAACGCTCCATGACAGAATTGTTATTTTGCATGTTGCGGAGCGGACATTGAGGAGGAAGAACCATTGACAACAATAATTTTTGTTTTAGAGCTGGTCGCCCTGGCTGTCCTGATCATATGCGGGGCGTTGCTGCTCCTGGATGCGGGAAGCAAGAAAAAGCAGCCAGAACATAAACCAGAGCCGCAGCAGCCGCAGCGGATAACAAAGCACCCAGGCAGAAGTAAGAGGCGACCAAAAGGGCAGACTGGCCGGAAACACCCGAAAGGAAAGAGGGAGGACTGAGCTATGGAGTATACAAAGACAGTAACGGTCAAAAGAACGTACAACGTAGAATTTTATCCAGGCGTATTTGACTGCACAGTGGGCGAATTTATACAGCAGCGGGAACGCCTGGGAGTCCCAACACAGGAATTTAAGACCTGTTTTATTTGTGGCCGGCATTTGGCCATGAACAGAATACCGATTGTGATCAGCGTATCCGGAAAAGGAAACCGGTTCGCGTGTGATAAATGTTATGAAAAAAGCCAGAGGGAGAAAGAACATGAAAAAACAGAGTTGTAGAATGACACAGCAGGAGCGGGAAACGCACAGGGAAGCCACTAAGCTCCGTAAAATGACAGACCAGCAGCTGGTTGATTATGTGAATAGCCAGAAAGAACAGGCGGGGCCAGCTAAAGACCAGGAGGACGTACATAAGGCAGAAATCGAAGAGTTGGAGGCAGAGGTCGCTAAGTACAAAGCAAAAGCCAACAGAGCGGAAGCAGAGGCCAGAAAAAACGCAGAAAATGCAGTAAAGGCCATTAAGGGCAAAAACACCGGAGGAAAAGCAGCGGTTGAGCGATTCCTCCAGGAGCTGAAAAAAAAGACCGGATCCGGCAATGGAATCGGCAACGGTACAATTTTTAAATTAAAGAGAATCCTGGACACAATGCCGGACGATTTCGCAGAAAAGGAGGCGTGATCCATGGCATGGGATTCTGGTACATACAGGAGGGACGCCAGCAAGGCGAACCGCGGCAAACCATTTGAGGATTTTATCAATTTTGCAAACGAGAAATACCAGGCCAAAGGCATAGCAGTCATGCACAAGGTCCCCACGGAGTTTATACCGCTCCGCGGGGCACATGGTCAAGTTGCAAACTGCAAGGTAGAACGCAAGAGTTGTGTGGATTATTTGGGCCGTTTCCGGGACATCCCAGTGGCGGTCGAGGCAAAGCACACCCAGGGAGCTAGAATTGATTTCTCGGCCGTCCAGGACCACCAGGCGGAGTATTTAGACGCATGGATGGAGGGAGAGGGCAGGCAACTTGCTTTTGTGGCCGTAAGTTTTGGCATGAATCGGTTTTTTATGGTACCGTGGAGCTTCTGGAAAGCAGCTCGCGATTGTTGGGAGAGACACAAGAAAACAAAGCAAAAAGAAATTGCCATTGTGCAGCAGTATGGATGGACCTGGGAGACACCGGGAACAGCCAGCGCAAAGGCAGAAGATTTGCTTCCAGACTGGGAAGTTGATACAGGCGGTTTTTATGGCCTCCAGTACCTGCAAATAATTGACAAAATAGCAGGAGGAGAAACGAAAAATGAGAACAGAGGACCAGGTAATAACACAATTTAACATGAGATTAATCCGGGCAGTGATGCCACAGGGGGCGCCTATGATAGTCGTGTATGAGGATCCGAAAGACTATCCGGGTCTTTTTGTGGCACGCCTGTTTGATGGCCGGAAAAGTACGCACCTGATAGCCCTGGCGGACACATTAGAGGACATAAGAGAGGCAAAGCCGGAGCGGATGCGGATCGTAAATCGGATAGAACAGGACAGCCTGCAAATTGTGGAAGCCTGGCTCTAACAGAAAGGAGCAGCGAGCATGAGAAAAAAGGCAGCGGGAATATTAAAAGCAGTCTGGACGATTGTGATCAGCGTTGCACTGATCAGCGCAGGCCTGATGTGCCTGAGCCTGCAAAAGCAGGTAGAGGAGCTGAGCAGATTACCAAAAAACGTGCTGGTCTATGATCGGAGCCGCAAAGAAATTGTTGAGTATTACGGCACTCCGGAGAGAATTGGCAGCAGCCTGGTATTGCACGACGCAAACATCCTGAATATTGAGGATGTTTGCCACCTGGTAGAGTAGGAGGCGGCTATGGGAAGAAAAGAACGCAGAGCCAAGGAGCGGCAAGAGAGAAAAGAAAGTATCCGCATGACGCCGGATCGTATTTATGAATTGAAACAGAAAACGGCCAACGAAACCGTCCGGAGAGTGCAGGAGATTGAGAAAGGCAAGGAAAAGCAGCGAGCGGAGACTGCTCTGGACATGCTTCTCCTGTTCGGTATGACATACCTGCATGAGCAGAAAGGCTGGGGAAAGCAGCGACTGGAAAATTATTATGATGGCTGCATGGACCTGCTGAAAGAATTTGAGGACGGCAAGCACACGATTAAGAGTCTCCGTGACAAGCTGGTGGAAGAAACAAAGATAAACCTGGTGGAGGTACAGAACTGATGGAAGAAATATGCACTATAATACCATTACATGTGCTCATGGATATGCCAAAAGAAGTGATTTTTGAGCTGTTTGGGAAGGAGAAAGTAAGACCGACAATATCGGTAGGGCAGAGATTTTTTGTGGTGGAAGATGCTTTTTGCGAATATACAGGCACACAGGAGCCGCGCGGATTGAAAGCCCCTTTTTGGGAAATAAAATGCGACACAACAATAATCCATATGAAGTTAAGGGAAATGTTTTCGCGGAATGAGACGGCATATCAAAACAGTGAAATGACATTAGTATTACACAGACCGTAGAAGGGAAAAAGAAATGGGCGAAAAAGTGAGCAGAAACGCAGAGGGATATCCGGATCCAACATTCGGAGGAGCCTGGGGGAACATGCGCAGGGAAGAAAAACAGCGGGAAGCTGAACGCATGGCAAAAATAAACGATCTTATACCGGTAATGAAGCAGACAGCTGAGCTTGCTGGTTTTGAGGTTGTAGGCCGGATCACATTGAGAGACAAAGAAACCGGCAAAGAATACAGATAGGGTGCTATTCTAAAATCCAAAATATATCACACAATAAGACACAGGCAGCGCAAGCTGCCTGGGAAAGGAGCTGGATGAAAGAGCCGTTTTATTATACTGAGGGCGCAGAAATTGAAATGTTTATAGATGGGAAATGGACCAGCGGCAAGGTTGTGAACGGGTACCGCTTCCGTGATGGGCTTATAACCATGGAAACAGCAGAGGGGCGCCGCGTGTGGTGCGGAGAAGCTTCAGGAGCATGGAGAGAGCCAGAAAGGAGCAGCAGTTGAGCATGGGAGAAATTATTGATCGCATGGCACAGGACACAGAAAGCCATGAACTAAAGGACACAAGACAGAGATATAAAGGAATTTGCCCGGTATGTGGGAAAGAAAACTGGATCTGCAAAAGCCTGGCAATGGAGATGGGAATCAATACCGGCGTAGGCAGGTGCCTGGGGTGCGATACATTTTTGCACATTACATTCAATCCGGAACGGCAGGAAATGGACCTGGAAAGGTTTGAGGACTACCAGAACAGCAAGAAAGCTCGCGACGACGTGGACAAGATAGCGGGAAATGTGGGATATGGAGGGCAAGACGATGCAGAATAAATATTTTTTCACAAAAATGCAGCAGTTTATATCAGAACTCTTTTGGGCTTTTGCGGGTAAACCGTTTGAGATATATACCACAAACGTAATGGAAGATAAAATCAGATGTGAAGTAGAAAAACTATACCCGGATTTTTATCTAAATGCACGAATTGTGGGAAGAGAAATTCACATAAGCAGAGAGTTTTACAAAGAATATGCAATAGCAATGATGTTTTTACCCTGTATGTTCCAAGTGAAAGAATATTATTTCTACGATCTTTATATCGACAATGTGCCAGTTGGAAGAATTAGCTTTAAAAGGAATCTCGATCCGTGCAACTATGGGTATATAGTGACGGTAGATCCGTTTAAGTGGTGTGAGCACGTCAGAAATGCGTTTAATCCAGTTGAGGAAATAGTTACAGATTCGACAGAGAATCTGGAAAATGAACAAACAAAGATCGCCATGAATTGCGAGGAGGCAAAAGAACGTGTGGAAAAAGATTGAAGAAAAGATCAGTGATTGGAGAATTTGGCAGTGTCAAAGAAAGATATTAAAGAAGCACGCGCGCCTTTTTGACTTGAGATTGAAACCATTTGAAAGCAACGAAGAAATAAGAGACAGAATTTTGGAGCGAATAAACGCGAGATTTTAGAAGAAAAGGAGGAAAGCGGACATGATGAACAAAAGCCTGATTGAATGGTGTGATTTCACATGGAATCCAGTGACTGGATGCCAGCATGGTTGCCTGTACTGCTATGCAGCAAAGCAGGCAAATAGATTTTCCGGGAATGTGATGATCAACAAAACCTCCGAGCAGCTGAAAAAGGAGTGGGATGAAAGAGGAACCCGCTGGGTGCTGGAAAAGCCTTTTAAAAACGAGATCGGGAAAGTGACACCGTTCCCGGTAAAGTTCGAACCTATGTTTCGGGAGTATTGTCTACCTATGCCGGCGCAAAAAAAGAAACCGGCGGTTATATTTGTGGTAAGCATGGGCGACCTGTTCGGGGAATGGGTACCGGATGCCTGGATCGAAAGAGTATTTACAGCGGCGCAAGCCGCGCCATGGCACACGTATTTGTTTCTGACAAAGAACCCACAGAGATACATACAGCTGGCAGAAGCCGGGAAGCTGCCACAACAGGGAAATTTCTGGTATGGCACGACAGTAACAAGACCAGATCAGCAGTATGCCTGGTTTGAGCCTGGCACGTATAACTGGTTTTTAAGCATTGAACCTATACAGGAGGACTTTACTTTTGATGCATCGTGGGTTATACGCAGTGAAACAAAAGGAACCTATGCGCCACCGTGGATCATCGTCGGAGCTGAGACAGGCCAGCGGAAAAATAAAACGATAGCACCAATATCTGCATTAGTATGGGGCTATGATAAAATCGCAGATTACTTAGATGTTGCGATACCTGAATATTTTGAAAAAAGAAAAATAGAAAAAGAAAAGATTATTTCTCCAGATCCTATGATTGCAGTTCCAGTAGTTGAGGCAATGAGATATACTTCGCATAAAGAAGAATTAAGAGAGATGTTTACTAACTTATTAGGGGCAGCTATGAATGCGGATTCTATCGATGCTCATCCAGCGTTTGTAGACATAATAAAACAATTATCCCCAGATGAAGGGAAAATGATTAAGTACTTATACCAGGACAATAAACAACCGATGATAAAGATTAGAGTCAAATTGGATAATGGTGCTGGTGAGAGTGATATATTGCCATATTTTAGTGATATATGTTATAAAGCTAATTGCCAATATCCACAAAAGTTTCCAGAATATTTAGATAATTTACATAGGTTAGGGATTGTTGAGGTATATTACGAGCGATTTTTGGTAGATGAAAAGTATTATGAAGAATTGAAACATCAGCCATATTTTCCGCATATAGAAGAAAATGAGAAAATCAATATTGTGGAAAAGAAAAGTATGTATGAACTAAGTGAATTTGGAAAAGAATTTTGTAAAGTGTGTTTGTATTAAAGGATGTGATTTATTAATATATAGCTGGCAACAAATGGGCAACAGAAAATCAGCGATCCAAAATAATGTATGCAACAGAAATAAAATAACGGCAAAAAAGATATAAAACTTAAACAAATATATTTAAGGGCATCTCTGCACTTGCCGAATTTGAATAACGGATTAAAATGCCGAAAGCCTGTATTTATGCGGGCTTCCGGCATTTGTTTTATCAAATGGCTCTAGTTTGGCTCTATTGTATACGGTAATCCATCCGTACTACTCTAACTTTAAGCCGCCGTTTCCGGCGGCAAGGTTTTAAATATTAATTGTTTTTGTTTTACTCCGGCATATTTCTGGAAGTTTTTCAGACCATGGAAGGATATCATCTATAAAACTGTATTCCTTATCCTCCTGATGGTCTTTTGATACAGTCAGGATATATTCAAGGTACCGGAACGGATTGAGATTATTAGCCTTTGCAGTTTCCGTGATGCTGTAGATAATGGCACTGGCATTTGCGCCATCCAGACTGTCGATCAGCTTCCATGTATGCTTATGGAGACAAAAGCTACGCAAAGCACTTTCTGTCGCATTGTTATCCATAGGAATATCACCGTCTTCCAGAAAGGCTTTCAAAGAAGCTTCCTGGTTGATACAGTAGTTGATCCCATCCAAAGTCTTTCCGCGGGAAAGCTGGTTTTTAGACTGTATCTCTTTTGCCCATGCAAAGAAGGCCTCTACAAGAGGTCTGATGTTGGTCTGACGATACATTTTTCTGGCTTTTGCAGGCTGTCCCTCCATCTGGTTATCCAGATGATAGATCGCGGCAATCCGGCTGACTGCTTCGTAGGCTATCGTCTCTTTTGCATTTTTCTGTACTGCTTTTGGCAGAGCTTTTAACGCCTCCGCAAACCTACGCCTTGCATGGGACCAGCAGCCCGCAAAGACGATGTCTGGATTTTCCCTGTCCAGTTTCCTGTATGCAGAGTAACAATCAACAAGAAGAAGCCCCGAATTGTACGCTACTACAATTCGGGGCTTCGTTCTTTGCTACAAGTATTTTTGGAATTACTTTTTGCCTATTGGCATTATATTATATGCAAATCTGAAAATCAATATACCGATAAATGGGAAATCGAGAAGAAAAATATTCTGTTTTTTTGGAATAAAAAATGCGAGTGCATTTTGAAACCTATGAGATTTTCAAGATTAGTTAAATGTGGTAGAATTCATATAGAAAATACTAATGAAAGGTTATCAAGATAAAAATGGAACGAGATTTTATCTCAATATTTATTTTTGCACTGGGAACAGCAGGAAGTATATACATTTTTAAAAGTATATTTGATTTTGTAATAAAGAGAAATTTTTCAAAATTATATGGAATAGGAAAATTGCCGAGAAGCATAAAGGTAAGAAAGAAATCAAATGAGAAAGGGGAAAACTATTATTATCTAAATTATCCTTATTGGTCTGTAAGTAAAAAGGACGGTACAGCAGACAGGAGAGTAAAGAAAAACTATATCATATGGAAGAGAAGTAAATTATATGTTGAAAACTATTTGGTTTTTACAAAAAGACCATATGAGTTAGTTGGAGTAGTCAAAAAATTGCGTTTGCAAGGCATTGCAATAGATTTATGTAAAGAAGAAAGAATAAAACGTGCCGACCTTTTAAAGAAGAAAGAGACATTTGCGTGTAATAGTGATATTCAAAAAATCGTTGATTATTATTCGGAGAAACCAACTAATTTTGAGGGATTATGCTCGGAATTATTTGAAAGTTTAGGATATATAGCTAAACTAACTCCCCCGACAAATGACGGAGGTTATGATATATTACTTACCAGAGGGGGAGAAAAAACGATTGTTGAATGTAAATGCTATTCAATAGGACATAAAGTTGGGCGTCCGAATATCCAGAAACTTGTAGGGGCAAATAATGTTGTATTAGCAGATAAAATGATTTTTATAACAACAAGTGATTTTTCCGGGGCAGCTATTTCTTACGCTGAAGAGGTGGAAGTAAAACTGATAAATGGTAATAAGTTAATGGAACTTTTACACAAGCAGGGTTTTATTGAAAAAGAAAAAGTTAAGATAAATGTGATGGAATGCCAGCTAGAAACGGCAGACTTATATCCATATGTTCCACGCGATATATATGAAAGTTTTTTTGAATGATTTTTGAAATATTTTTGAAAATTATTAAGAGAAATGGAGCAGTAACTCCGGGACATCTCAGAATTCCGGAGACCTATGAGATGGCGAGAGAACTTGCTGATTATATAGAGAATCTGGGAATTGAGGAATGGAAATAATAAGAGAAGCTAAACAATAGGAGAAAAATATGGGAAAAGAAAATGGAAAGAATGTAGGATTCCCTGAGGATTTCATCTGGGGTGCAGCAACGAGTGCATATCAGATCGAAGGTGCAGTAAAAGAAGATGGCAAAGGTGAACACATCTGGGATGTGTATACAAAAGAACCTGGGAAAGTATATTCCGGCCACACCGGCGAAGTGGCATGCGACCATTATCACAGATATAAAGAAGATGTTCAGTTAATGAAAGAAATGGGCCTGAAAGCTTATCGCTTTTCCATCGACTGGTCACGGGTTTTACCAGATGGATTTGGAAGAGTGAATGAGAAAGGTATTGAATTCTATAACCATCTGATCGACGAGCTTGTGGAAAATAAGATCGAACCATATATTACTTTGTATCACTGGGAACTTCCGTATGAAATCTATAAAAGAGGCGGATGGATGAATCCGCAGATCGTGGAATGGTTTGGAGAATATGCGAAGCTTGTTGCAGAAAGATTCAGTGACAGGGTAAGTCATTTCTTTACATTGAATGAACCACAGTGCTTTGTCGGACTTGGCTTTCTTACCGGAGAACATGCACCGGGAGTAAAAGCACCCATGAGAGATACCTTTGAAATGGCACACAATGCCTTGAAAGCACATGGAAGAGCGGTACAGATGCTCCGTACTTATGGAAAACAGAAACTTACGATCGGATATGCACCGACATCATCTGTTTGTTATCCGGAAACAGATCGGCCGGAAGATATCAAGGCCGCAAGAAAGGCATATTTTTCTCTTCAGGAGGATGACAGTAACTGGACATGGAATGTGTCCTGGTGGTCAGATCCTGTTTTGCTTGGACATTATCCGGAAGAGGGATTGGAACGTTATGAAAAATATCTTCCGAAAATCACAGAGGAAGATATGCGCCTGATTTCAGAACCAATCGATATCTATGGACAGAATATTTATAATGGAAGATGCTTCCGTATGGGAGAAGACGGGAAACCACAGGAGGTTTGCCGGTATGAAGGTTTTCCAAAGACTGCGATCCAATGGCCGGTAACACCGGAATGTCTGCGTTGGGGACCGAAGTTCTTATATGAAAGATATCATAAGCCAATTTATATCACAGAGAACGGATTATCCTGCCATGACATGATTTCGTTAGATGGAAAGGTGCATGATCCAAACAGAATTGATTTTCTTGCAAGATATTTACGAGAACTGAAAAAGGCAGCAGAAGAGGTGGATATCAGAGGGTATTTCCAGTGGTCTTTAATGGATAATTTTGAATGGGCAAAGGGTTACTCGGACAGATTTGGACTTGTATATGTAGACTACAGGAACCAGCAGAGAATTATGAAGGATTCAGCATTTTGGTATAAACATGTGATAGAGATAAATGGAGCGGGATTATAAGAAGGAAATATTGAGAAAGGCAACTGCTGACTTTTGCTTTTTAGTGTACTAAAACCGGGAGGATAGGAAAAACAAAGGCGTTTTGCAGTCATCATTGCAAAGCGTTTTTTGTTTTTATCAGCAGTGATAAAGAGTGTGCGATAAACAGATAATACCAGAAAAGGAAGATGGTGGTCTTTCAATACAGTCAGGACATGCTCAAGATACCGGAACGGATTAAGGTTATTAGCCTTTGCAGTTTCCGTAATGCTGTAGATAATGGCACTGGCATTTGCACCATTCAGACTGTCGATCAGCTTCCATTATGAAGGAAAAAGCAGCAAAAGAAAACCCCACCCCTCAAGATTGAGGGGCTGGGGAGTTGAATAGGCGAAGCCGATTTTTTATTACTTTTCCAAGAATTCAAGAATTTCCTGTTTTGTCCAGTGATTAAATCCCATCTTAGCCAGTGTACGGCCGGTTTTCATATAATCTTCATCATTATAATAAGATGCTAGGGTTACCAAGGCTTTGGCAATAGGAACTTCTATGCCACATAAATCAGCAAGTTCACAGAATGGTACAAACAGGAACGGAACATCCTCTGTAATATAACGAGCTTTGGAGGATGCAGGAGCATCTTTGATCTTGGAGTGCACAGAAGACTGACGATTAAAATCATAAATGCATTTGGCATGGGATGCATAGAGGGAGTTGTTGGCTTCCAACTCAGTGCGCAGATGCATATGCAGGCTTTCACCAACTGCCATACGCTCTCGATCCAGAGCATCTTCCACTTTTGCTACAGCGGTGGAGCAACAATCGCCATAAAAGCTGAATTGACCGTTATAATTTTCGCAAATACCCATATTAAGAATGGAAAGGACAGGATGAGCACCGAAATTTATGTTCTCAAAGGCAGCCACCACAGGATTTGCCAAGAATTCGGGCAGGATAGGGAACACATCATTTATAAGTGTTTCTAGCTCTGGTGTTCTTTTACTTTGAGGGAAAATACTCAGAGGCATAAATTCCTTAACGCCCATGATAGCAACAGCACCGGGGTGAGCCAGTCGGGTTGCCCAGGGAAGGCTTATCGTATCGATGAAAATGATATCGGTTCCTTTCTTTTGGGAATGAGAAAGCTTTTTATTCAGGATCAGACCGCCATAGTTACCCGGAACAATAAAAATCTTCATACCATCACGCAGGTGAGGCAGCATAGCATCAAACAGAATCTCCTGAGCAAAGGATGGGCAAACCATCATGACGATATCAGCAAATTCCATTGCTTCCTTGATATCAGTGGTAGCCAGTGTAATCTTTGCAAAGCCGGCATTCAGCATGGGTGCATCATTGAGTTCAGCAACGGCTTCGATACCACCCTGTTCTTTCACAGCATTGACCTGAGCCGGGAATTTTGGGGAATCGTAAATACATACTTCATGACCAGATTTTCCCAGAGAATAGGCCATAGCCATACCTCCATTACCTGCACCGATAACAGTAATCTTACTCATAGTTACATAACCTCCTTGTTATATAGATATTAATTTGATAGATCTATGTTCTGTCCTTTAAGGATCAGACAATCAAAATTGCTGCAGTGACTACGACTAGGACAATGGCAATTGTAATGAAGAAGAAGGGAAGGATTGCCTTGACCCAACGAGGAAAGGGAACACCGGCAATTGCCAAAGCACCCATCAAAACAGCCTGCGTAGGAGAAATAAAATTCATGGTTTCAGATCCTGCAGCGCAAACCATGACAGCAAATTCCTTGCCGACCCCCATAAACTCACCCAGAGAACCAATAATAGGAATGGTTGCAGTTGCAAGCCCTGAAGAAGATGGGATAAAAAAGGACAGGAAGATATAAACAATATAGGCAATACCAGGGAAAACGATTCTGCTGACTCCGCTCATAACGACCTCACCAAAGTGGAGAATGGTATCCATGATCAGTCCGTTAGACATGATAACAGACAATCCTTTCGCACAGCCCAAGGTAATGGCAACGCCGAGGATATTCTGGCAGCCGCTCGTAAACAGGCTGATCATTTCCTTTTCTCCCATATGGGACATTTTTCCGATGATTAAAGCATCCAGTAAAAAGATAACCGTCAGTTCTTTCATTCCCCAGCCTCCCAGAGGCGCCATATGTGCAATAAGGCTTCCAAACAAAGGAATGTTACAAATTGCATTATGAATCTGTTCGAAGATATAAATTCCAAACTTATCAGCCCAAGGAATAATGGCTATAATCATAATTACAAAAGCTCCGGCAAAGACGGACAGAATAGATTTTCGCTGTCTTGTAAATTCTGGCATCTCCTCAGTATTCAATTTATTGATATGTGTTTCTATTTGCGAACGCATGTCGTATACAACTGATTTTGTCGGATCTTTGCGAACCTTTTCTGCATAGTGCATTGTGAAAAGAATGGAAGCAATAACCATAGCAACATAAAGAACTACACGAATCAGCATGCCGTCTGCCAGAGATATCCCTGCAACGCTAGAGCCAATACCAACGGAGAAAGGATTGATCAGAGCACCTACAATGCCGGCACCAGCCCCCAAAAACAGCACCATACATGCAGAAACGGCATCATATCCCATGGCCATAAACATTGGAATCAGAATGGGATAGAAAGGTATGGTTTCTTCTGAAAAGCCAAATGTAGTGCCGCCGACAGAAGCGATAATCATAACGATTGGAATCATCATTTTTTCGCGCCCATTCAACCGATTAATGACATACATAAGACCGGCATCCAGAGATCTGCTCTTACCCAAAATTCCCAGGCAACCGCTCAATACGAATACAAATAATATGATATCGATTGCGCCTCGAAAGCCTTCCATAGGTGCAGCCAGAATATCCCATATTCCTTGAGGGTTTGGTTCTGTTACTGTATATGTTCCGGCAATCGGAACGTTGTCTACACGTGTGTATTCACCAGCAGGAATGAGATGCGTGAGTATTGCCAGAGCTATTGTCAGCAGAATTAGAATTGCAATAGATGACGGCATCTCAAATTTTTTCTTTTTTATTGGTGATTTGCTTTTTTTCATAAAAAACCCTCCTTTTTTAGAAAATGATTATTCATCTTTACTAGAATTTCCTTTAGTATACACAGAAAATTTGTGATAAAATTGATGATACTTTGCTTTTTATTATGAAATACTTGTTTAATATTATTTTATTGTGTCGAAATGTGTTTTTATTTATGGCTTTGTAAAAGATAATATGCTATTATAACTCAAGGAGGTGATGGCATATGGCAAACATCTGTCTTGTTGATGACGAAAAAGCATTGAACCAGGTGCTGAAGGTATATTTAGAACGTGAGGGACATAAGGTCACAACATTTTACAATATGCAGGACATATATAGTCAGGTGGAAAAAACCGAATTTTATGATCTGTACGTTATTGATATTATGCTTCCTGACGGAAGCGGTACGGAGATACTTAAACGAATCAAAGAGCGCTCCCCTGGCAAGCCAGTGATTCTGATTTCTGCGAGGGGGGATAGTATTGACCGGGTACTGGGATTTGAAATGGGTTGTAATGATTATCTTCCTAAGCCTTTTCTTCCAATGGAATTATGTTACCGAGTTTCAAATTTACTGCATGATCATAAACAGTCAGTACAGTGTAGCACAGTTGTATTTAGCTGCTATAAGCTTAATAAGACAGAACGTTCGATTTATGATAAGAATGGGGACAAAATTGAGATGACGAGTAAAGAATATGATATTGTCCTCTATTTTCTAACGCATCCTTCAGCAGCTATTTCCCGGGATCAGTTGCTGAACGAAATATGGGGAAGAGATTATTACGGCTATTATAGAGTGATCGATAATCATATAAAAAATATCCGGAAAAAGATCCCGGAAATTCATCTGGAAACCATTTACGGATATGGATATCGGTACAATTTATGAAAAAGAATAAAATCGGCAGAGCTTTATATAAAAATATATTTATGTTTTCCCTGTTGCTCATTGTAGTCATTGCCATTTCTGCGATGGGCATTCTCTATTACTGGTCGTTTTATCGCTATGACCATCTCTTTGAAGATCGAATCATAGATGTGAAAACTCTCGAAAATGCAAAAAAGATCGGAGCTGAAAATGAATGGCTGTTGGGCGTAAACACACATTCTATTGATGTACTGGAAGCGACATACAACAAGGATATAAAAGATCATATTTATAATCAGGCGCTGACACAGGAGAAAGTTATCCAGTATTATCGTGAAAAGATAGATGGTAAAGCCTTGATCTACTGTATTGAACTGTGCGCAGAGAAAGGTGAATTCTTCTATCGATATTCTGTGATTCGTGATCTTTATCATGAAGTTTTCCCTTATTATGTACTCACCATGGGAATATTTTTTGCGATAGTGGTACTTGCACTATTTCTTTATGTTCGCTTCATTGACAAGCAATTCTCTATGGAACTGATAGAACTGCAGGCATATGCACAAAAACTCGAGAATTTAGACCTGAACATAGATGACATCAAACCGAAATACGGGAACAGTATTATAGAAATATTGGCAGGAACATTTCGTGAAATGCATATTCGTTTGGTAGAGAAAGAAAATCTGCAAAAAAGTTCTCTGCAATACATTTCACATGAGCTGAAATCCCCCATTATGGTAATCGAGAGTTACATTATTTCAGCAAAAGACGGAATTTATCCCGCAGGAACTCTGGATGACTCTTTTGATACAATTTTGGAACAGACAAACAGAATGAAGGATAAGGTATCCTCTCTGCTGAAATATGTGACGATCAGTACCATGGATTTGAAAAAATCTCAGTTTGATCTTTCGGATTTACTTTACAGCTTGCTTATCGATTATCAGGCACAGATTCATAAAAAAGGAACACACATATATCATATTCAGAATAAAATGGATATCCTGGCAGATTCCGAAAAAATTAGGGTTGTATTTCAAAACCTCCTGGAAAATCAACTAAAATACAGGAACAGCCTGATGGCGATTCGAGCCTATAAAAAAGGTGATACGATTATCATGCTTTTCTACAACGACGGAGAAATCATAAGCGACCAACTGAAGAAACAAATTTTCACACCATTCATGAAAGGATATAATGGATCCAACGGTCTGGGTCTTTCCATCACAAAAATGATTTTATTACAGCATTCAGGTAACATTGAACTACTGAAAACCAACCAGGGAACACTATTCAAGGTAACCCTGCCAGATTCTGTCTTATAAGGCAGATATCTGATCTGCTTATTAAAAATCTTTATTGACCATTATGAAGAAATGATTTATACATTACATCCTCGTAAACTATCATCGAGAACGTGGATAAACTGATCCATACTGAGCTGATTCTGGAAAACTAAAAAAGGGTACTTGGTTGACCACATTGGGGTCAGACCCCAATGTGGTCGTCTGTTATCCGGAAACAGATCGGCCGGAAGATATCGAGGCCGCAAGAAAGGTATATTTTTCTCTTCAGGAGGATGACAGTAACTGGACATGGAATGTGTCCTGGTGGTCAGATCCTGTTTTGCTTGGACATTATCCGGAAGAGGGATTGGAACGTTATGAAAAATATCTTCCGAAAATCACAGAGGAAGATATGCGTCTGATTTCAGAACCAATCGATATCTCTGGACAGAATATTTGTAAAGAAAATAGAACAGTCTGTTTGGATGGAATGAATTTCTGTCATGACAGGCTGTTTTTTCTATGCCATTATCAATAGTTGATTTGCGGAAAAACATCGAAATATATGTGTCGTGAAGAGAAGTTTATGCTGTATATAATACTATTAGCTGAGTTATATGGGCATATGTCAAAAACATTATTGACATATGCCTTTTATAGAACTATTATATAAGAAAAGCAAGAAAGGAGCAGTTTATGCCGAGACCAGTAAAATGCAGAAAAGTTTGCCATTTCCCCAATGTTTTAGAATTCTTTCCGGCAGATGATACTGAGAAAAAAACACCTATTGTTCTGACGGTAGATGAGTATGAAACCATCCGTCTTTTGGACAAGAAAGGTTATAGTCAGGAGCAGTGCGCAGCATCTATGCAAGTCGCAAGAACAACCGTTCAACGAATTTATGAGATTGCCAGGAAGAAAATAGCAGATGCACTCATTGATGGATATCCGCTTAAAATTGAAGGTGGAGATTTCAAAATCTGTGATGGTCAGAGCGGTAACTGTAGGCTTGGAGGATGTTATAAGCAGGAGCTTCATCAAAAATATGCAGCGGAAAAAGGAGAAGGTATCATGAGAATAGCAGTAACGTATGAAAATGGACAGATTTTCCAGCACTTTGGACACACAGAGACATTTAAGATTTACGATGTAGAGGAAGGAAAAGTAGTACATTCAGAAGTAGTAGATACGAATGGAAGCGGACATGGCGCATTGGCAGGAGTTCTTAATGCATTGAACGCAGATGTTCTGATCTGTGGCGGAATCGGAGGCGGTGCACAGACAGCGTTAGCGGCAGCCGGCATTAAGCTTTACGGAGGAGTTTCCGGAGATGCGGATGAAGCAGTAGAAGCGTTTATCAATGAAACACTGGAGTATAATCCGGATGTGAAATGTTCTCATCACGAGCACAGCCACGGGGAAGGACATACATGTGGCGAGCATGGATGTGGAAGCCATAGCTGTCATTAAGAAAAATAGCAAAAAATAATAATACAAAAGAATGTGTCAAGGTAATGGAGAAAGGCAACTGTTGACTTTTGCCTTTTAGCGTGTTAAAATCGAGGATGTAGAAAAACAAAGACGTTTTGCAATCATTATCGCAAAGCGTCTTTTTATTTTATCAGCAGTGATAAAGAGTGTGCGGTAAACAGATAATACAGAAAAGGAAGAATGCTTTATGAAAGAATTGTTATTTTTGCTTGTATTGTTTGTTTCTAATGTTATTCAGGCTATCACAGGGTTTGCCGGTACGGTATTGGCGATGCCGCCTTCCGTTTATTTGCTTGGGCTGGATCATGCAAAGGTGGTCCTGAATGTTATGGCCTGGCTGTCCGGACTGATGATCGCAGTGACCGGATATCGACATATAAACTGGAAAGAATTGCTTAAGATGTCTGCGGTCATGTTGGTTGGAATGTTTGCAGGGATACAGATCTGCCGGATCGTGAAATCTGAAAATATTCTTCTGACAATATATGGAATCATAATCGTCGTAGTTGCATTAAAGAATCTGTGCATCCATACAGAGAAAAAACTTCCGGATCTCATTTTGTGGATAGTTCTGATCCTGGCAGGGATAATTCATGGTATGTTTGTATCAGGAGGGGCTTTACTTGTAATCTATGCAACACAGGTACTGAAAGAAAAAGAAGAATTTCGTGCGACAGTGGCCCCTGTATGGGTGGTGCTGAATTTTTTTCTGATGGTTACCCAGTTCAGGAGCGGCCTGGTTGGAACGGCAGATATTCGACTGATCTGTATCAGTATCTTGCCATTACTTATAGCTACATGGTTAGGTAAAAAGCTGGTATGTAAAGTATCTCAGAAGGTATTTCTGAATCTGACTTATATACTGCTTCTGATATCTGGAGTATCTTTGATCGTCTGATGCAGTTGATCACAGGAAGCTGCGGTGGAGAAAGGTGTATAAATATGGCAGTAACATTGCGTGAGATCATAAAACAGGTACAGCATCTGGAGATGAAGCTGGTAGCAGGTGAGACAGGACTGGATCATGAAGTGTCATGGACTCATATGGTAGACAGCGACACGATTTCTGCATTTCTGCAGGGACAGGAGCTTACTTTTACAACTGGATTAGGATTGAATGAAAATCTGACTCTTCTTCGTCTGGTAAAGGAAGTATGGCGAAACAAAGCCAGTGGAATCGTGATCAATATAGGGCCTTATATCAGTGAGATCGGACAGGATGTTATTGATTTTGCAAATGAAAAGGGATTCCCGGTATTTGAAGTACCGTGGAGGGTTCGAATGGCTGAAATCATGCGGATCATATGTTTTGCAATAACAAAAGAGCAGCAAAACGCAATTGAGGTTGCGACGGCACTGAACAATGCCTTTTTATGTCCGTCCCAGGAAGAACTGTATGTTTCGGCACTGATGAGAAAAGGGTATTTTACAGACAGTGCATATACGGTTGTGAATGTGTGTGTTCTGGAAGACAATGATCGTGTAACAGGAACAAGGCTAGAGCAGATTTTATCTAAACTGAGCAGTCATATCCGCTGCAATTATAATGGGATTTTGTGTTGTGCCCAGGAAAAGCAGATCCTTCTGGTTCTGTGTGATTATTCTGATGAAGCATGCAGAAAAACTACAGAGAGGATTTTTCAGATACTATGCAGGATGGTATGTCAGAAGGAACAGATTTTTGTAAGTGTAAGTAAGCAGATTTCCGGGATCAGGCAGATTTATAAGAGCTATCAGTTTGCGGAAAAAATGTCTGATCTATTATGTGTCTGTCAGGTTCCGGGCGAGCAAAGCACAGATGGCGGAAAGATTATTTTTTACAAAGATCTTGGGATTTACAGGGTACTGCTCACACTTACAGATAAGGAAGCAATAAAAGAATATCTGGCAGATACAGTAGCTCCATTGTATGAATATGATGAGATGAACCACTCAGATCTGGTCAGAGTACTTCAGTGCTACCTGGCTAACGACTGCAGTGTCAAAAGTGCGTCACAGGAATTGATCGTACATCGAAATACAATTAATTATAAGCTTGGAAAGGTTGCTGAGATACTTGGAAAAAATCTTTCTGATTTTGATGTGCGTTTTCAGCTGAGGCTGGGTTTCCTGTTATATCAGATGAATGAAATGTAAAAGGAAAATGCGGCAGCAGAATAATAACGATTGTGCTGCAGCACAAAAATAATTGGATAGATGTCTATTGCAGACAGCCAGTGTCGAGAGTAATATATGACTCAGATAAGACAAAGGCGTCTGGTTCACAAATGAATGTGGGCCGGGCGCTTTTCTTATTCTACAACAAATAATAAGTTTGTTTACCGCAAAAATGAACAATATTTAAAACTGAATTACAGATAAAGAGGAGGAAGTTATTATGAGTTTAACAGGAAAAGAAGTAGCACAGATGCACAAAGATTATGTGATGCAGTCATGGGCAAGATCAGGAGCAGATACTTTACCGGTAGAAAGAGCTGAGGGAATTTATTTTTACGATTATGATGGAAAAAAATATGCAGATATGGCTTCACTTCTGGTGTGTTCCAACCTCGGACATGAGCTTCCGGAGATCGTTGAAGCGATCAAGGAACAGGCTGATAAGATGTGCTTCATGGCACCGGCATATGCATCCGAGCCTAAGAGCATGCTGGCAAAAATGCTTGTAGAAGCAGCAGGAGCAGATACATACAAGAGAGTTTTCTTCACAAATGGTGGAGCAGAATCTAATGAGAATGCTATAAAAATGGCACGTATGGTAACCGGAAGAACCAAGATCTTTTCCTGCTACAGAAGCTATCATGGAGCTACACTTGGAGCATCCAATGCTTCTGGTGACTGGAGAAGATATGCAGCAGAGATCGGTGGTGCAAATGGGTTCGTACACTTTATGAACCCTCAGATGTATCGTGACGGATATACAAAAGGAGTTGATGATGCAGAGGTAACGAAAAAATATCTGGATGCGCTGGATCTGCAGCTCAGATATGAAGGCCCCGGAAATGTGGCAGCGATCCTGATGGAGTCTATAGTAGGTGCAAACGGTGTCATTCTTCCTCCAGACGGATATATGGAAGGTGTTCGTGCGCTTTGTGACAAATATGGAATCCTTCTGATCTGTGATGAGGTTATGGCAGGATTTTACCGTACAGGAAAAATGTTTGCATTTATGAATTTCGACATGAAACCGGATATCATTACATTTGCAAAAGGTGTTACCTGTGGTTATGTACAGCTGGGCGGATGTATTGTAAGTAAAAAGGTTGCGGAGTATTTTGAGGAAAATGTTCTTCAGTGCGGACTTACTTACAGTGGACATACACTTGCATGTGCGGCTGGTGTAGCAGCAATGAAATATTATAAAGAACACGACATTGAGGGCCATGTAGCTGAGATGCACGAAATCGTTGCTCCGTTTATGGATGAGATGGTAAAGAAGCATAAATGTATTGGTGAAGCAAGATGTATCGGTTTGTTCGGTGCACTTGAAGTAGTCAAGAATAAAGAAACCAGAGAACCGATGCAGGAATACGGCGTACCCGGACCGGTAATGCCGTGGATATTTGCAGAATTAAAAAAACGTGGCTTTGCAACCTTCGGACGTGAGAACTTTATTGAAATCTGTCCGCCACTGATCATCACGAAAGAGGAGCTGGAAGAGTATCTCCCGATCCTTGATGAAGTGCTTACAATGGTCGATGAAAAATTTTGTGACTGATAAAGCAGGAGGTAGCCTATGAACTGGGATTATCTACAGCCGGTAAAAATTCATTTCGGCAAAGGCAGAGTAAAAGAAATCAAAGAAATAGCCAGAGAGCTTGGCTGCAAAAGAGGCCTTCTGGTGGCAGGACCGTTTTTCTTTAAAAGCGGTCTTGCCGAAAAGGTCATAAAAGAGTCAGAAGGAATGATCGTTGCTTCTTTTGGAGATGTTTCTCCAAACCCGGACGTTGCAGAGGTAGATGCCTGTGCGGAAGTGATCCGGCAGAAAAATATCGGATTTGTGGTAGCACTGGGTGGAGGCAGTCCCATGGATTGTGCCAAAGCAGCTGCCAGTGTAGCTCTGACTCCGGATTCCATCCGTAAGTATCATGGAACCGGAGTAGCAATGCCGGAGAAACATCTTCCACTGATCGCAGTTCCTACGACTGCAGGAACAGGAAGTGAAGTGACCTGTGTATCAGTTCTTTCGGATCATGCAAATGGAAAAAAAGCGCCGATCGTATCAGAGGGATTTTATCCGGCAGCAGCTATCATTGATCCGGAACTTACTTATACAATGCCACCGCAGGTTACGGCAGGAACAGGAATTGATGTTCTTTCCCATGCGATCGAAGGCTATTGGAGCAAAGGTCATCAGCCGATCTGTGATGTACTTGCGATGCATGCAGCAGAACTGGTATTCAAATATGTTTACAGAGCATACAGGAAGCCAGATGATGAGGAAGCAAGGGAGAAAATGTGCGAAGCATCTTTGATCGCAGGATTGGCGTTTACTTTACCGAAAACTACTTCGTCCCATGCGTGTTCATTTCCATTGACCAATATTTATCACATCCCGCATGGCGAGGCGTGTGGCCTGACCCTGGATTATTTTATAAGAATCAATGCAAAAGGCGAAGGTGGTGAACGTGTAGAGGAATTTGCCAGAAGGATTGGATTCAAAGATGCAGAAGAGATGGCGGATGCAGTTCTTGAATTAAAGAAAAAAATGGGATTGCGGTGTGATCTGAAGGATCTGGAGCTTGATGATGATCAGATTGCGGAGCTGGTTCGTATCAGCAGACATCCGAACCTTTATAACAATCCGGTGGAGATCACAGACGAGATGCTGGATGAGATGTATCGATATCTGGCCGGAAAGTGAAAGATTTTGATTGAATATTGAAAAAAATAATGATAATATAGAGAGAGACGATGGAGTCCGGATACTTTGGTATCTGGGCTCTTTTTGTATTTATGGATGGGAGATGAAGGATTATGAAACTGATCACAGCAATCGTAAGACCTGAGAAAGTGATGGACGTCATCAAAGCACTGGAGCAGGAAGGATATTTTGCTTTTTCAAAATGGGCAATTTCAGGAAGAGGTAAGGAAAAAGGAATTCAGGTAGGGGATGTCCTTTATCAGGAAATGGCAAAAAACATGCTGTATATTACTGTTGGGGACAAAGAAAAAGATGAGGTTGTAGATATTATCATTAACAGTGCAAAGAGTGGGCAGTATGGACATTATGGTGATGGAAAAATTTTTGTTTCCGATATCAGTGAGGCATATACGATCAGTGAAGAAACCAGAGAAGATGATGATGAATGATATGCTTGATGAAGCAGGAGGATATATATGGGTGAAAGAAATAAAAGAACAAAATTAAAAAAATCCATGGGACCTGGTTCAATCTGGGCAGTTGCAGTCGGTTCCATCATTGGATGGGGATGTTTTATACAGGGTGGTCTCTGGACAGAACGTGCAGGTGGACCGCTCCCGCTGTTTCTGGGATTTCTGGCAGGCGGTCTTTTAATGATCGTGGTAGGCTACAGCTATTCTTATATGATCGCAAAATTCCCGGTAGCGGGTGGTGAATTTGCCTATGCATATAAAGGCTTTGGAAGAACTGCTTCGTACATATGCGGATGGATGCTGTCGCTTGGATATCTGTCTATTGTAGCTTTGAATGCAACGGCACTTCCGGTATTGGCATCCTATATTTTTCCTGGAGTCTTTAACAGAGGTTACCTGTATACAATTGCAGGATATGATGTATATATGGGTGAAGTCGGATTATCCCTGTTCTTTATCATACTTTTTGGGATCATGAATTACAAAGGTGCGAAATCTGTAGGAAATCTTCAGCTTGCGATGGTCCTTATCATGTGTGCAGCGGTTGTTGTATCAGTCATTGGTGTGATCGCAACAGGACATTTTGATGCTTCAAACTTGCAGCCGGCATACGGAGCCGAAGGCAAGTCTCTTGGAAGCGGTTTTGTATCTATCCTGGCATTGGCTCCGTTCCTTTATGTAGGATTTGACTGTATTCCACAGGCGGCAGAAGAATATGATTTTCCACCACAGAAGTGCAAAATGCTGATCATTTCAGCATTGATCGTAGGTGCTTTGATCTATGGTGCAATGGCACTGGTGACAGATTGTGTTGTTCCCTGGCAGCAGGTTCTGACTATGACAGATGGGAATGGAACTCTTGTAAAATGGCATACAGGTGCAGTTCTTGATCTTGCAATGGGAAAAGTTGGTGTGTGCTTTGTGGCACTGGCAGTGTGCATGGGGATTTTTACCGGTATGAACGGATTCTTTATGACATCCAGCCGTCTTTTATTTGGTATGGCAAGAGCAAAAATGCTTCCGTCAGCTTTTGAAAAGGTTCATCCGGAGCATAAAACTCCGTCCATATGTGTTGGGTTTACCATGATCATCTGCTGTATCTGCCCATTTTTCGGCAGAGAAGTGATCGGCTGGGTTGTAGATATGTGTTCCGTAGGTACTGCGTTCGGATATTTCTTTACCTGTGCAGGTGCTTATATTCTTCTGAAAAAATATGGCGATGATACAGATACAAATAAAATCCATCCGGCAGTAGCAATGGGCGGCTGCGTGATCTCTGTTGTAATATTACTGCTTCTGATCGTGCCCGGTTCTCCTGCATTCATGGCTCCACAGTCCTTTGCAGCACTGATCGTGTGGGTGTTGATGGGAGTTACCTTCTATTTTGTTTCAAAGAAAAATTTTGCGAAAGTCACTAAGAGAGAAATGGATTATCTGATTCTTGGAAATGTACAGGTAGTTCGAGGACTGAGAAAAGGAAAAGATCAGGGAAGAGTTGTACAGGGAAATATTGTAGCTGATCAAAGTAATAAATCTTAAAAGGTAATAAAACGGCTGCAGGCCTATAATACTTTCAGGGTAACGGAAAGACTCCCACTCAAAAAATGGGAGTTTTTCTGTTACCGGAGTATCATATTTGCAAGGTGTGATTTATAAAGTATCTTGACAGAGGTACCGATCCTGTTATACTATTAAAACTGATAAAGGGGAGTAACCTACGTTTGGAAATCTGCGTTTGCAGTGTCGTCAGTACGGTGGAAACATCCGGCGCTGCAGGGAAATGGTGAGACTTTTATTGCATTTTTTGTTGTGCAATAAGGGTTTCTTTTTTTATATCCTTTTATCAAAAAAATCCTTTATTGCATAAAAAAATTACAGTTGGTGAATATTTGCAAAAAAGGAGGCAAAGGGAATGAAAGAAATTTATCAGCAGACAGCAGAAGAAGTTCTCGAGCGTGTGGAAAGCAGGGAATCAGGGCTTACCGATGAACAGGTTAGACGGTCCAGAGAGAAGTGCGGATGGAATGAGCTTGCAGAAGGAAAGAAAAAAAGTATTTTGCAGATCTTCTTTGAACAGTATAAGGATTTTCTGGTGCTGATCCTGATCGCGTCGGCAGTGATATCCGGTATGCTTGGAGATGTGGAAAGTGCAGCAGTTATCGTGATCGTTATTACGATCAATGCGATTTTGGGAACTGTGCAGACAGTAAAGGCTGAGCAGTCCCTGCAGAGCTTAAAGAAGCTTTCCGGACCGGAGGCAAAGGTATTACGTGATGGTGTGGCGGTACAGCTCCCGGCAAGAGAACTGGTTGTAGGAGATGTGATCCTTCTTGAAGCAGGTGATATGATCCCGGCCGATGGAAGATTGATTGAAAATGCAAGCCTTAAGGTCGATGAAAGTGCCCTTACCGGAGAAAGTCTTGCGGTTGAAAAGAGTATGGACATTATTTTGGAGGAAGCACCGCTTGGTGATCGGACAAATATGCTGTTTTCCGGAAGCTTTGTCACATATGGGCGTGGCAGAGCGGTTGTAACGAATGTAGGAATGCAGACAGAGGTTGGAAAGATTGCGGGACTTCTGAAATCGACTTCGGAAAAACAGACGCCACTTCAGGCGAATCTGGATGATTTTGGAAAGAAGCTTTCTATTCTGATCCTGATATTTTGCGGAATTCTGTTTGCGATCAGTGTATTCCGCGGTGAGAAGATCAGCAGTGCATTTATGTTTGCAGTAGCACTTGCAGTCGCAGCGATTCCGGAAGCTTTAAGCTCCATCGTGACGATAGTCCTTTCTTTCGGAACACAGAAGATGGCAAAGGAGCACGCGATCATTCGTAAGCTTCAGGCTGTGGAAGGTCTTGGAAGCGTATCTGTTATCTGTTCGGATAAGACCGGAACACTCACACAGAATAAAATGACAGTAGAAGATTATTATATTGATGGAAAAAGAATCACAGCAGATGCAATTGATGTAGCAGATCCGGCGCAGAGATGTCTTTTGGACTACAGCATTTTATGTAATGATTCAACAAATGAAAATGGAGTGGAGATCGGAGATCCGACGGAAACGGCATTGATCAATCTGGGCAGCCGGTACGGAATCGAGGCTGCTGGTGTAAGAAAGCTTTATCCAAGGGAAGGAGAGCTTCCCTTTGACAGTGACCGTAAGATGATGTCAACACTTCACAAAATTGATGATGAGAACCGGATGATCGTAAAAGGTGCGGTTGACCGGCTTCTGGAGCTGACAGACAGGATCTGGACAAAGGACGGAGTTCGGGAAATCACAGAAGCAGATAAAGAAAAGATCCGGCGCCAGAATCAGGAATTTTCAATGGAAGGGTTACGGGTACTGGCATTTACCTATCGTGAAATTCCGGAGAACCATGTATTGACGACAGAAGATGAGAATCAGCTGGTATTTCTTGGCCTGATCGCTATGATGGATCCGCCGAGGGAAGAATCAAAGGCTGCAGTTGCAGAATGTATAAAAGCGGGGATCCGGCCGGTCATGATCACGGGGGATCATAAGATCACAGCAGCGGCAATCGCAAAAAGGATCGGGATCCTACATGATCTGTCAGAAGCCTGCGAAGGTGCTGATATTGAAAATATGAGTGATGAGCAGCTGAAGGAGTTTGTCCCGAATATTTCTGTGTATGCAAGAGTGTCACCGGAGCACAAGATCCGTATTGTCCGTGCATGGCAGGAGAAGGGGATGATCGTGGCAATGACCGGAGACGGTGTGAATGATGCTCCGGCATTGAAGCAGGCAGATATTGGTGTTGCAATGGGAGTGACTGGAACCGAGGTCGCAAAGGATGCCGCAGCAATGGTGCTTACAGATGATAATTTTGCAACAATTGTAAAAGCAGTGGAAAACGGACGAAATTTATATCAGAATATCAAGTATGCGATCCAGTTTCTTCTGTCAGGAAACTTTGGTGCGATCCTGGCAGTTCTTTGTGCATCCCTTGCAGGACTTCCGGTTCCTTTTGCACCGGTACATCTGCTGTTTATCAATCTTTTGACAGACAGCCTTCCGGCGATCGCATTAGGCGTGGAGCCGCACAGCAGTGAGGTGATGAATGAGAAACCAAGATCAGCAGACGAGTCAATACTGACAAGGGATTTTCTTGGTAAAATCGGTCTGGAAGGACTGGTGATCGGTATGATGACGATGATAGGATTTTTGACAGGATATCATCAGAATGGTGCACTGCTTGGCAGTACTTATGCCTTCGGAACACTTTGTCTGGCACGTCTGTTCCATGGATTCAACTGCAAATCGGATCATCCGGTTATCTTTACAAAACGTTTCTTTAATAATAAATGGCTTCAGGGAGCATTTGTACTTGGGGCAGTACTCATTACCGTTGTACTGACGGTTCCAGGATTTCATCTCCTGTTTAAAGTAGAGACGTTGGATCTGATGCAGCTTGGCTGTGTATATCTGTATGCGTTTGCAAGTCTTCCGATCATTCAGCTGCTTAAATGGATACGCATGAAATTAGGAAAAAGAGGAGAATGATAGTGGATATAAGTAAAATATCTGTAAAAAAAATCCGGGAGCTTATTGTGTTTACAGCATTTCTTGTGGTTGCCCTGTGGAAGTTTGATGTGGTGCTCGATGTGCTGAAAGCAATATGGGGGATCGCATTTCCTTTTGTACTTGGCGGAGCGATCGCATTTGTGACCAACGTGCCAATGAGCTTTTTGGAAAAGAAAATTTTTGGAAGGGTAAAAAAAGAAAATAAGATAGGTGCAAAACTGGCAAGACCGATAAGTCTGTTCCTTACGATCGTATTTGCGGTTGGCGTGATCGTACTGGTGATGTTTGGTGTGATCCCGCAGCTTACGCGGACAATGGGAACTTTGATGATGAGTATCGCTGATTTTATTCCGCAGATGCAAAGCTGGATCCGGGAATTCTCCCATAATAACCAGGAAATCATGAAGCTGGTAGATCAGGTACAGTTTAATCCGGATCAGGCGATCAAGTGGGGGATAAGCCTTCTTGGAAACGGTGCAGGAAATATGATGAATACCACAATGTCAGCAGTGGGTTCCATAGTCAGTGGATTGGCAACCTTTTTTATTGCTTTTTCATTTGCCTGCTATGTCCTTTTTCAGAAGGAGAAGCTGCATGTGCAGATCCGAAAAGTAATTTTTGCCTTTCTCCCAAAGAAAAAGGCAGATGCTTTTCTTAAAGTCTGTTCTCTGACTTATCGGACATTTGCAAATTTTCTTGCAGGTCAGTGTCTGGAAGCTGTGATCCTCGGTTGTATGTTTGTTGTGATACTGAGTATTTTGAGGATGCCATATGCACTTTTGATCGGAGTTTTGATTGCGTTTACCGCATTGATTCCGATTTTCGGGGCCTTCATCGGGTGTGCGGTGGGAAGCTTTTTGATCTTTATGGTAAATCCGAAACAGGCAATTTTATTTATTATAGTATTTCTGGTGCTGCAGCAGATCGAGGGAAATCTGATCTATCCTCATGTTGTGGGTGAATCCGTAGGGCTTCCGTCGATCTGGGTTCTTGCAGCAGTTACGATCGGCGGAAACCTTATGGGAATTGTAGGTATGCTTGTTTTCATTCCGCTGCTTTCCGTGTTCTATACTATCTTTCGGGAATTCGTATATCTGCGCCTGAAAAAAAAGCATATCAAACAGGTGACAAAGACAGAAATAGAGGAATATACGGCGGAGGAAATTGTAAATAGTGACATATCAGAGGGGAAATGATATGATGGACTTGTATTGGGATAGTTAAGAAAATCTTATATTTAAGGGGGGAGTTACTATGTGGTTTGTGTTTGCCTTGCTGTCTGCTGTATTTGCGGCGCTGACCTCCATACTGGCCAAGATAGGTATTGCCGGTGTTAATTCGAATCTTGCAACAGCGATTCGAACGATGGTGGTGCTGGTTATGGCGTGGGGAATGGTTTTCCTCACAAATACCCAGGGCGGGATCGCAGCGATCAGCAAAAAAAGCTGGCTGTTTCTGACCCTTTCAGGTCTGGCAACGGGTGCTTCGTGGTTATGTTATTATCGTGCTCTGCAGATAGGCGATGCATCGAAGGTTGTGCCGATAGACAAGCTGAGTGTCGTGATCACACTGGTACTGGCATTTGTTTTTTTGCATGAGAAATTCACAGCAAGATCGATGATGGGATGTATTTTGATCGGTGTGGGAACATTATTGATGGTTTTGTAAAAAGGCATAAGAAAACTATATACAAAAGGAGAGTGTTATGAAAACACGAAAGAAAATTTCAGCAAGGCTGCTGGCGATCATGCTTATTGCTGCATTGCTGCTTCCTCTTGCATGGAATGTCCCGGTGGAAGCAGCCGAGGCAAAACAGCTCGATGTTTTGTTCAGCCATGATACACATTCGCATTTGAACAGCTTTTCAACCATCGTAGATGGAGAGCAAAAAGAAGTTGGCGGATTTGCAAGGATCAAAACCCTGATCGATGAAAAGAAGCAGGAAGATCCGGACACCCTGGTGCTGGATGGCGGCGATTTTTCCATGGGAACACTGATCCAGACCGTATACGATACGGAGGCGGCAGAGCTTCGGATGCTGGGATATCTGGGGTATGATGTGACGACTCTGGGGAATCATGAATATGATTATCGTTCAAAGGGACTGGCAAATATGCTGGAGGCTGCGAAGGCTTCCGGTGAGACAGTGCCGGCACTGGTAGTGTGCAACGTGGACTGGGACAGCATGGAGCAGGATGGATTAAGCGATGGTCAGAAGCAGATCCGGTCGGCATTTGAAGCCTACGGTGTGAAGGATTATGTAGTAGTTCAAAAAGGAGATGTAAAGGCTGCGGTAGTCGGTGTGTTCGGTAAGGATGCCCTGGAATGTGCACCGACCTGTGAATTAAAGTTCAAGGATCCGGTTGAGGCCGTAAAACAGACGGTAGAAGAGATCCGAAAAAATGAAAAAGTGGATATGATCGCTTGTGTGTCCCATGGAGGAACCTGGGAGGATGAGAACAAATCGGAGGATGAGATCCTTGCAAAAGAGGTGCCGGATATCGACTTGATCATCAGCGGACATACGCACACAGAGCTGAAAGAGGCAATTCAGCATGGGAACACATATATCGTATCCTGCGGCGAATACGGAAGAAATCTGGGATCACTTTCCATGACACAGAAACAGGACGGACGGTGGGAGCTGACATCCTATGAGCTGATCCCTGTTTCTGAGGATGTAAAACCGGACCAGGCGACACAGGAACAGATCGATGCCCTGATGGATACGGTGGATAAGAATTATCTTGCCGATTTCGGCTATACAAGGGAAGAGGTTCTTGCTGAAAATGATGTTGAATTCAACAGTCTGGAAGAAATGGGCACGAAGCACGAAGAGTTGAATCTTGGTGATATCATGTCCGATGCATACATATATGCAGTGGAAAATTCCGAGTATTATGATGGTGATCCGGTTGATGTAGCCGTTGTTCCAAGCGGAACCGTGCGGGACACATACACAAAGGGCGATATCACAGTAGAGGATGTTTTTAATTCCTTTTCACTGGGGATCGGAAAGGACGGTGTTGCCGGATATCCGCTGATCAGTGCATACCTGACCGGAAAAGAGCTGAAGCTGGTAGCGGAGGTGGACGCTTCTGTATCGGATTTTATGACAACGGCAAGGTTATATTGCAGTGGATTGAATTTTGCATACAATCCACATCGGATGATCCTGAATAAGGTGACAGATTGTTATCTCACCAGGGCAGACGGAGAGCGGATCGAGATCCAGGATGACAAGCTGTATCATGTTGTGACAGATCTGTATACCGGCCAGATGCTTGGTTCAGTGATGAAAATGTCCTATGGACTGCTGTCTCTTGAACCGAAGGACAGGGATGGAAATCCTATTGAAAATCTGGAAGATCAGGCGATCATGGAAGGTGACAGGGAGTTAAAGGCCTGGGATGCGATCGCAAGATATATGCAGTCCTTTGCGGATACAGACGGCGACGGAATTGCCAATGTGCCGGAATATTATGAGACGACACATGGACGTAAGGTTGTGGAGGACAGCAGAAATATCATTGATTTGGTGAAGCAGCCGAATAAGTTTTCGGCAATGATCGCAGGTATTTGTTTGATCTTTATTGTGATCATTGTGCTTGTGGTATTTCTGATCCGAAGGATGATCCGCAGGATCAAAGTCAGAAAAGGAAAGAGAAATTCAAAATAAATATACGGCTGAGATCGTTAAAGTCCGTAAGTCGACGAAATCCCACGTGTCCTCTTCTCTGAAAAATCTGGAGAGCAGAGGTCTGATCGAAAGGATCCAGAGTGCGGACAATAAGAAGCCTGATGATCCCAAAGACCTGTGCATATATGTGGATCATTGCAATGGGACTTCAGCTTCTGTTTTAGGACAGCAAGCATTAAGTAACCGCCTGACTATGGATCAGACATTGGATGTCCGCAGCGTATTTTGGTACGTCTGCGGACATCTTTTTTGAGATGAATTGCAATTTCTTTTGTAAAATTGTAGAATGAAAGAGCTTATGAAAAAGAGTCATGAAAGAGAGAATCGGGAAATGAATGATAAAATCGCAGTCTGTCTTGGAAAGGGCGGACAGAGAGATATG
>CAUEAK010000013.1:0-47450 GCA_958454115.1 Blautia wexlerae | reverse complement strand
TCTGAACCAGATCTTCAACAAGTTCCTGCTGTTCGGATTTTTCAGTATTATCAATCTGTCGTTCCAGATCATCTTTCTGTTTATGGCTGGAAACGCGACAATATCCAATTGTAATGCGATTTTTAGGCTTTACATTTATTACCTGGTTGAGTTGCTCATCAGAATAATATCTATAGCCACTTACTGTAGTATGATGCGGATGAAGTTTTCCATTGGCATCCCAATTTCGTAATGTCTGGGCGGATACGCCTATAATTTTTGAAAATTCATGTATAGAATAATATTTACTCAAAGCATCAACTCCTTTCAATAATATTCTGCTCTAATATCTTATAAAACTCAACATGTACTTATATGATTTTATAATTTATATTTAACTATTAATAGCCTCCCGATCTCACGCCCCAGCACCACCTGCAGCAGCAACCTGCTTCCTCTCACCAATACCAGGAAACGTCATCACCGCGTTAAACAAAAAATCATCCAGAAGATTCATATCCTCAAGCCGCTTCCTCTGCATAAGCCTCCTCCTTTCACTATGATGGCAAAAGAAAAAACCTCACACAACCAACCGGCTCCTCCCCGCCATATTTATACAACCAACCATATGGGGATCAGATAGCCGAACGGCCCAGAATGTTCCCAGATATGTACTTTCAGTATAACCACCCCACCAACAAAAGTCAACAAAAACCCTTCGACAAAAACCGCCAAAACCTCATCCCACTTCATCCACCACAGCGTCGATTCCACACCCCACCTCACAACGCCGATTCCACACTCACCCCACAACGCATCCAGCGCAGCGCCGATGCCCCACCACCTCCCGGCAAACCACAAGGAAACTCAGCCCCTGCAGCCATCCAGCGCAGCGCTGATGGCTCACCCACTCCCGTCAGACCACCACGCCCTCACACCCCCCAAAAAACAGAACGGACAGACTGCCAGCGGGACGGCTGCATGGTCGGGACCCGGTGCGTCGGAGTAAGCCGCTGGTCATACTTGGCGCCTGGGGCTTCTGACGGGAAGGTACTCTGCGGCCACAAGCCGCAGAGTAAGCCCCATCTGTCTGAGCCAGGTACGCATCAGCGTACATGGCGAGTTATGGGGCGCCCTGCACGGCAGAAGACTCAGACGCTTAGTATGACCCGGCGAAACGACCGCACCAGGCACGACCATGCAGCCGCCCCGCTGGCAGTCTGTCCGTTCGTCCCTCCCTCCATTCATCCCTCCCACCCACACAAAAAAAGAGCCCCCAGGCCCAAACACCCGGGAACTCTCCCCAAAACGCAAAACTCAAATTTCCAATTATCATCAATCGTTACCAGTTGTCACCAACCATCACCCAACACGCAGCCGAAACTTCTGAATCTCCTTCTCACTGGAAACCCTCTCAATCTCAGCCCCAAGACTCCTGAGCTTCTCCTCAAAATTCTCATACCCACGCTGGATATAAACAATATCATCAACAACCGTAACACCCTCAGCAGCCAGCCCCGCAATAACAAGCGCAGCCCCCGCACGAAGATCCGGCGCACTCACACGCGCCCCCGTAAGCTTCCTCACACCATCAATAATAGCAGAGTTCCCCTCCACCTTAATATTGGCACCCATCCGGGAAAGCTCATCCGCATACTTAAACCGGTTCTCAAAAATACTCTCAGTAACAATACTCGTACCCTCAGCCAAAGCCAAAGTAACCGCGATCTGCGGCTGCATATCCGTAGGATAACCAGGATAAGGCAACGTCTTCACATGCGTACGATGAAGCACATGCGGCGCACGGACACGAACCGCATCATCAAACTCCTCAACCTCACACCCGATCTCCTCAAGCTTAGCCGTAGTAGCCTCAAGATGCTTAGGAATAACATTACGAACAGTAACATCACCACGAGTAGCCGCAGCAGCAAACATAAACGTACCAGCCTCGATCTGGTCCGGAATGATCGAATACTCCGTACGATGAAGCGTCTCAACACCACGGATACGGATCACATCCGTACCGGCACCCTTGATATTCGCCCCCATACTGTTCAGGAAATTCGCCACATCAACAACATGCGGCTCCCTCGCAGCATTCTCAATGATCGTACGACCAGTCGCCATAGAAGCAGCCATCATAATATTAATAGTAGCACCAACAGAAACCACATCCAGGAAAATATGGCTGCCATGCAGATTCTCCGCCTTGGCAACAATAGCACCATGACAGATATCAACATCCGCACCAAGAGCACGGAAACCCTTCAGATGCTGGTCGATCGGCCTGCTGCCGATATTACATCCACCCGGAAGCGGAACCTCCGCATGCTTATACTTACCAAGCAAAGCACCCAGAAGATAATAAGAAGCACGGATCTTCTTGATAAACTCATAATCCACGCTGAGATTGCCGATAGTAGAACCGTTGATCTTTACAGTAGACTTATCAATACGCTCAACCTGAGCCCCGATCTCGGAGATCGCCTCAAGCAGAACATTGATGTCCCTAACATCTGGCAGATTCTCGATCAATATAGTTTCATCAGTCATAATGGCTGCTGACAATATCGCAAGCGCCGCATTCTTCGCACCCGCAATATCCACTTCTCCAACCAGAGGATTGCCGCCTTTAATCACATACTGTTCCATAACACACCTCTATTATTTACTCCTCTATGAGCAGAAACTTTCTCTGAATTTACTGCAGGAACAAACGTTCCGCAATACCGTTTTTTAGGTCAGTTGTATATTATAACACATATTTCAGATTTGTAAACAATTTATGACGAAAACCTGTCACAACCCATGACCCGAAACACTCCAGCAAACCGTTTCCACAAGCCAACAGTTACGCCTTATCTCCCCTGTTCTTCAGTGCCTCAAGCACAACCTGGAGACTCCCCTCCAGATCCTTATCCTCTTCATCCACCACAATGTCCGCATATTTCTCATACAAAGGAACACGCTCATCATAAAGACTCGCCAGCGTCTGCCCCTCCTTGAGCACAACACCACGCCCCTTAAGATTACCAAGACGCCTGGAAAGAAGCTCCAGCGAGATCTTAAGATACACCACAACACCCTCAGACTTCAGATGCTGCATAGCCTCATCGCAGTAAACCACACTTCCACCGGTAGCGATCACCGTATTCTCCACCTGGATCGAAGCATTCACACGATTCTCGATCGCCTTGAACCCCTCTGTACCCTCATCCTCGATGATCTTACTCAAAGTCCTCTTCTCCGCCTTCTGGATCAGAAGATCTGAGTCAATAAACTGGTAACCAAGTACCTTCGCAAGTACGACACCGATGCTGCTCTTCCCCGCACCAGGCATTCCTATCAGTGTAATATTATTCATACTGTATCCTTTCATTTTAGCATAACAGCCACCAAACCTCAATAAACCTTACAGCTCCGCAGAACCTACCGTTTCTCTCTCCCTGCCTTTCCCGACGTCTTTAATTTCCCTGACGTCCCTGGCTTTCCTGACATCTTCAACTTCCCTGCCATCCCTGGCTTTCCTGACATCTTCAATTTCCCTGCCATCCCTGGCTTTCCTGACGTTTTCAACTTCCCTGACATCCCTGGCTTTCCTGACGTCTTCAACTTCCCCGCCATCCCTGGCTTCCCCGACGTCTTCAACTTCTCTGCCATCCCTGCCATCTCTGATTCCCTGTCTGATTTCTTATCCAACTTCTTCTGCATCTGCTTCTTCTGCTGCTTCTTCTTTACGCTGTAGCCGAAGGTTCCCACCTTCCGGCCACCCGCCAGATACTCCCCATGGGAATAAACCAGAAGACCCGCATCATTAAGACAAAACCTGTTGTTTTTATCCATATAAGCTTCATCCGCATGGACCGCAAGCACATCCGCAAGAAACATGTCATGAGACCCCAGCTCCTTCACCTCACGCACCCTGCACTCGATTGAAACCGGAGCCTCCCCGATCATCGGTGCAGAAACAAACTGCGCTTTCTCTTTCGTAAGGTTCAGCTTCCGGAACTTGTCCACATCACGTCCCGAACGGACCCCGCAGAAATCCGTTGCATACGCCAGCTTCTCCGTTGTCAGATTGATCACAAATTCACCCGTTTTCCGGATCATATCATAGGAATAACGGGAAGGTCGGACAGAAATATAAGCCATCGCCGGATTGGTACACACCGTACCCGTCCACGCAACCGTTATGATATTATCATTCCCCTCACCATCGGTAACACTCACCATTACAGCCGGCAGCGGATAGATCATGTTCCCCGGCTTCCATAACTGTTTCGCCATTTTCCGTCACCTCTTATGCATAATCGCTGTTCATCAGCTGAGCAGCCTCCATCATAGCCGGGATCAGCTGCTTCTTTCTGGAAACCACACCCGGCAGACTGAAGGTATCTCCATCCGGTTTCCGCTCAAAAGCGATCTCCGCCATCTGCTGGCTGCCCTCCCCGTAAAACAGAAGCTCTGTAGACTCCTCCAGGATATTCGTCAGCATAAAATAAACTCTCGTGATATCATGACGGCCACACTCACTCACCATAAACGGCATCAGCTTCTCCTTGATCTCCTTAAGCTCCTCGCTGTCCATGGAACTGATCTGACCCACACCAAAGGAAACATTACCCTCACCGATAAACTTCTTGTAATCCTGATAAAAAATCTCCTCCGGAGACTTATCCTTCAGATTACTTCCCGCAGAAAACATCTCTCGGGCAAACTCCTCGATCTTGATCCCTGCGATCAGCGCAAGCGCACTGGCAGCGATCTTATCCGTCTGCGTACAGGTCGGTGAACGGAACATCAATGTATCCGAAATAATAGCCGCACAGAGAAGCCCCGCAATCTTTTCCGGGATCTCCAGTCTCTGCTCTCCGTAGATCTCATAAAGGATCGTACCCGTACATCCCACCGGCTCATTACGAAAAGCAACCGGCGTCATAGTCTGCAAGGTACCCAGCTTATGATGATCGATGATCTCAAGGATCTCCGCCTTCTCGATATTATCAACAGCCTGATCCACCTCATTATGATCCACAAGAACCACTTTCTTTTTATGCATATCCAGAAAATTACGTCTGGAGATCGTACCGATACACTTACCATGAGGATTGATCACCGGAAACGCCCTGTGACGGTTTTTGATCATAACATCCTGGATATCATCCGTAAAATCCTCGGTATTAAACGTAACCATGTTATCCCGCTTCATAACAAAGCTAACCGGGATACTCTGATTGATCAGACGCGCAATATTAAACGTATCATACGGAGACCGGATGATCACGATATTCTTCTCATGAGCAAGCTTTATAACCTTCTCGGAAACCACGATATTCAGCCCCACGATGATACAGCTGACATTCTGGCTGATCGCCTGAAGATGATCCTCCTCACGGTCACCCATGATGATCATATCATCCTCCTCAACGTAGCCCTCCAGCATCTTCGGGTTGGCAGTACCGACAAGCACACGCCCCTTCACAAAATATCCGTGTCCGTTACCTTCCACCACTTCACCGCCAACAGTCTCGGCAATTCTCTGATACTGCGTCCTCGCATTGGAAAGAAGATAACTGTCTGTAGTATCCATATAGGTCTTTGCGATATCACCAATCGTCACAAGCCCCTCCAGACACCCATCCTTATCCCGGATCGGAAGAGAAACGATCCCGTTCTCCTGCATCAGATCCCAGGTATTCTTCAGCGACATATTCTTATCCGCCTGCGGACTGGTCCGGATATCCATATCCTTGACCTGCGTACCGATATTCCCCAGATAAGCCGGCGGCTGTACGCCAAAACGGTTCAGCACATACCTGGTCTCCTCATTGATCTGCCCCGCTCTCTTCGGGATATATTTTTTATTCTGCGTAGTTCTGTTCTTAATATCCGCATAAGCAATAGCCGAACAGATGGAATCCGTATCCGGATTCTTATGTCCGATTACAAATATTCTCTCCGGTTTTTTCATACACATCCATCCTTTTTCATCCAAAATAATCATAATTTAATATTTGCAAACAAAGCACCCAGGGAAGTAGTAGCCTCCTCCCCCGACTCCGGAAGCTCAAAAGACTCCTCCTCAACCTCCTTAGCCATCAGATCCGATGCCTCTTTAATACTCAGGCTCAGCTTACCATCCTTGATCGCGATAACCTTCACCTTAACCTTATCCCCAACACTCAAAACCTCAGAAGGCTTCCGGATCCTCTTCTCACAGATCTGAGAAATATGCACCAGCCCGGAAACCCCATTCCCAAGCTCCACAAAAGCACCATACGGCTGCAAACTCTCAACCGTACCCTCCGTCACAAAGCCAACCTGGATATTGGAAATCTTATTCCGTTTCTCCACCTCAGCCCTCTCACGAAGAATCTCCCTCGCCGAAAGCACCAGCCTCTTCTTCGCCTTATCAGCCTCGATCACCCGCACCTGGATCGGCTTATTCAGAAACACCTCAGTATCCTCAACAAACTCCAAAGCAAGCCTGGATGCCGGAATAAAACCACGGACACCCTCAACATAAGCAATGGCACCCCCGTTAACGATTCCCTTCACAACAACATCCAGCACCTCACCCGAATCCTGAAGCTCCTTCAGCCTGTCCCAGGCAAGCACATCCGCAGCATCTGCTCTGGAAAGAAGAATATTCCCCTGACCATCATCCCTGCGAAGAACCATCGCCTGAACCTCATCCCCCGGCTGAACAGCCTCTTTAATATTAAACCCCGGCACCCGGGAAAACTCCTCCACCGGAATAAAACCCTCAGCATAAAACTTAAGGTCAAGAACAACCCCCGACTCATCCACACTCACAACAGTCCCTGAGATAATATCACCCTCATCGATCCTCTTAAAAGAAGCCTCCAGCTCCCTCTCAAAATCCTTCATAGACTCCGCCATATCCAGACCTCCCATTCAAACAAAAACCCAACCACCGCCGCCCCAAACCAGACGACAGCACTATAATCCTAATCATTATAGCATGCACACCCCACCCGCGCTATATTTTTTGCACTGGAAATTTCTTACCCCCTTTATTTCTCTCCAACACACAGGACAGACTCAGATCAGCCCATTTATCACACCCTTGATGCTTTCTTTATTTCTCTCCAACGTACAGGACGGACTTAGTACAATTCCAGAATTTCTTTGTAGTGCATCCTTTTTGTTTCTCTCCAACGCACAGGACGGACTGCCGGAGGGGCGGCTACATGGTCGGGACCCGGTGCGTCGGAGTAAGCCGCTGGTCATACTTAGCGCCTGAGGCTTCTGACGGGAAGGTACTCTGCGGCCACAAGCCGCAGAGTAAGCCCCATCTGTCTGAGCCAGGTACGCATCAGCGTACATGGCGAGTTATGGGGCGCCCTGCACGGCAGAAGACTCAGACGCTTAGTATGACCCGGCGAAACGACCGCACCAGGCACGACCATGCAGCCGCCCCTCCGGCAGTCCGTCCGTCCCTCCCTCCATCCATCCCCACCCACAAAAAAAAGAGCCCAAAAAAGGCCCAAAAACGAGGAGTGCCCCGGTAGTGGCTTACCGGGGCGATTATTATGAAAAAAATTGTATGTGTAATGATACAGATACACACCATTACAGCGTCTTTCGTAACGTTCTTTCGAACTATCCCTATACTACCAGACAAATATGAACAAACAATGAACATCTCGTAAACAATTAGCGCATTTGCACAATTTTTTCCAAAACACCCTCCCCCAATTTATAAAAACACCACATTCACAAACAAAACCAAAACCCTAAACATTGTACATATTGTACATCTCAACCAAACAAACCAACAACAACCCCAACAAAAGAGCCACAACCCTCACCCTCTAACTCAAACACCATCTAAAACATCATCAAAAACACCAGCCATCACAAACCATCACCGCCGTGAAAGCATCCCCTTAATAAACTCAACCGCCTTCTCAAAAATATTCTTCACATCAGACTTCGTAACACCCATATCCTTCAAAGTACTATAAGCATCACTCACATACCCCTTGATCTGATCATCACTCATCTCGATCCCACGGAACTTACTGATAATATTAACCAGCGAACTCTTATCATCCTCATTAAGACTCACCCCAAAATGATCCGCAGCCTCATCGATCCCCTGAGAAATCTCATCATCCGTGATCTGGTTAGAATCAAAAAGCCCCTTCACATAAACAATGATATCCCCAACCTTATCCGGATCAGAAGCAAGAGACCCAACCTCATTATCCTTCAGGATCTCCTCCGCCTGACTCATAACAGAACCGGAATCAGACGCCATAACCATCATCGGAGATGTACATGAAATAACACCCGCAATAACCAAAGCTGTAACCTTGTTCAATCTTCTCATAATATTCAACCTCCATACGGGCACCAGCCCTTATTAAAAATTGCCTTTTACTATTTTTAACTATCTTTTACTGCCTTTTTATTACCTCATCATTACCTTTTCGACGCCCCTCAGTATACCACACACCCCCACCCCTCTGTAAACCTCAATTTTCCCCATTCCCACCCACACCATTCAGACTTTATGTATATCATCAAAAATATATTCACAATATTTTCATATTTTAAACAAACTTTCCTAACATCTCATCAGTAAAATAAAAAATGTAAATTTTTCATTACTTACTTATGTCTGACACCTCAGACATAACCTCCTTTCTATGACAAATATATAGGTCCGGACAGGAAACCTCTCCAACATTCCCGTCCGGAAACGCAAAAAGAACCCGGAACAGCTGCCCGGGCTCTTTTTGCATTTATCATATATTAATTTTTCTCATCATAAATACAGTTGGCAAGCATCGCAAACTGCTCCAGTGTCAGCGCCTCACCCCTGATATTCAGCGGAAGATCACACCTGTTGAACACATCCTCGATCTCCTCCTTACTCAGGGAAAAATCTCCGGAATTTCTGATCCCGTTCACAAGTGTCTTTCTCCTCTGGTTAAAAGATGCACGGATCAGACGGAACATAAGCCCCTCATCCTTCACATCCACCGGCGGCTTCTCATAACGCGTCAGCTTGATCACCGCACTTCCAACCTTCGGCCGCGGCATAAAACAGTTCGGCGGTACATTCGCAACGATCTCCGGCTTCGCATAATACTGCACAGCCAGGGAAAGCGCACCGTAATCCTTGGTACCGGGACCAACCTGCATACGGTCTGCAACCTCCTTCTGCACCATGACAGTGATCGAATCCACAGGAACATTCTTCTCAAAAAGCCCCATGATGATCGGAGTCGTAATGTAATACGGCAGATTCGCAACCACCTTCACAGGCTTACCGCCGTTTTTCTCATCTGCGATCTTTTTGATATCCGTTTTCAGGATATCGTTATTGATCACGGAAACATTATCCCAGTCCTTCAACGTATCCTTAAGGATCGGGATCAGCGAACTGTCGATCTCCACAGCAGCCACCTCTCTGGCAGCCTCCGCAAGATACTGGGTCATAGTTCCGATACCCGGACCGATCTCCAGTATAAAATCATCCTTCGTGATACCCGAAGACTCAATGATCTTTTCCAGAACATGCTCGTCGATCAGAAAATTCTGACCAAACCTTTTCTGGAAAACAAAATGATACTTTTGAAGGACTTCAATGGTATATTTCGGGTTACCAAGATAAGGTCTGGCCATATTTTTTACCTCTGCTTTTTCTTATTTTCAGCTGAAATCCTTTTCAAAAAGTACCGTGTAACCATCACGGTCCACACGCTTCTTGGAACGCTTGAACAATCCGCTCTGAGCTCTCTCCATAGCCTTATCCAGCATGGTCTTCACAGTACCGATACACATCGGCTGATCCTCCTTCTGGTTGATCCCGATCAGATTATACAGAGCAAGCATGCCCATCTGGTCGATACGGAATCCATTCTCCATGGTATAGACCTTGGCGAAATTAACAAGTTCATCGTTTGTAAATACAGGAATGTTGATCATGGATGTAAACTTCTTCGCAAGCTTCGGATATCTTGCGATCAGCTTACGCATACCGATCTTTTCATCCTCCAGGATCACGATCATTCCCTTTGTGTTTCCGGTCATAGCTTCCTCAAGCTCATCTGCTGTTTCCTGGGAAAGCTGGTTTGCATCCTCGATAACAAGGAAACCGCCGGCAAGCTTGGATACGATCTCCGGAATATCCTTTCCGTTGAGATCATCCGCAAATATATAGGCAACCTTGGAAGCCTCGATATTCAGCTCTTTACAGATTGCCGGGATCAGACTTGAGATCAGTCTCGTCTTACCTGTTTCTCTGCCGCCCATAACGATCACATTTCCGGTCTGGGAGGTCTTATCTGCTGCGCCCATCTGCACATCACAGAGTACATCAAGCAACTGTTCCTTCATTCCGGGAACTGTAACAAAATAGGTGAAAAGCTGTTTCTCTTCATCTGTGAGCTCTTTCTTTCTGGAAACAATCTTTGTAGGATCCTTTTCCGGATGGATCGTAGCGATAAATTTCTCAAGCTGCTCTTCCTCGCTGAGCTCCTCTTCCTCATCGTCCTCTTCCATGGCTTCATCAGAATCATCACCGATGAGACTGCTGATAAAGTCATCGTCATCCTCTTCCTGGAATTCAAAGGCGTCATCACTGTATTCTTCTTCCTCATCAAGAAGATTTTCCTCTTCCACTGCAGCCACCGGTTCCTCATGATGAAGCTTCGCTGAAGGCTCTGCTGCCGCCTTCTGCACCTGCTCCTCAGATTCCAGTGAAGGAATCTCCGGAAGCACATCCTCTTCTTCCACCGGCTTCTGTACTCCTGACGGACCATTCAGAAACTCTGCTTCTGCAGCCTGAAGATCCTCCTCAGTAACCGGCTCCTCATCTTCATCAAATACGATATCCGGAAGTCTGGTATCGGAAGTCTCCGTTACCTCTTCCTCCTGCTGAGCGGAGATCTGCGCCATGATATCCTCGATGTCTGCCGCATCCGGCTCCTCCGGAACAAATTCATCAGCCGCAATATCCAGATCCTCAATACCTGCCGGCTCTTCCGTTACGTCGGACTGCTGGACATCCGGAGATTTCTCTTCCTCCGGGATATCGATTCCCTGCTGTGTAGCTGCTGCCAGAATAGTATCCTCCAGGTTGAAGTCCTTATCTTTATCCTTCCCGGACCTGTCACCTACAGATGCCGCAATATCCTCGATATTTCCGAAAATTCCGGACGCATCCGGGATCTCCGCGGAACTGCTTGCATTCTCCGGGTCCACATTGATCATGGACTTCGGGATCTTCAGCTCCGGCATACGGATCGTTGCGGAAAAATCAGGCTTGCCTTCCTCATTGAGCGGAACCCCTGCAGGCTTCTCCTCACTTTCCTCATTTCCGGCAGCCTTCTCCTTCATGATCTCTGCAACACTCTGGGACAAAGACATCTCTGTAGCTTTCTCAGCCTCAGCTTCTTCCGCTTCCTGATAAGCCTCTTCTTCCTCTTTATCCTGCTGTTCCTGAGCCTGCAGCTTCATACTTCCGGATGACAGGTTCTCAACACCGGATGCCAGCGGGATCTCATCCGCTTCCTGTCCGGAAAACTCATCCTGCTCTTCAGAAGGCTCATCCGAAGCTTCCTCGCTTCCTTCTGCCGCTTCGATCTCCTCAGAATCTGTAAACTCCTCTGACGGTTCTGCTGCCGCAGCAGTCTCAGCCTCCGGCGCTTCCGCCTGTTCCGTCACATCCTCAGAGTCTGTGGAAACCTCATCCGGCTCTTCATCCTGCGCAGCTTCTTTTTCCTCCATATCCTCTTCCGCAGATTTCTTATGTCCGCCAAAGATATCACGGAATCCCTTGGAAAGCTTCTCCTGAAATGTCTCCGCACTGTTCAGATCCCGCTCATCATCTACCTGGATGGTATCTGTGACCGGTTTTGCCTCCTCATACTCGCCGGATGCTTCCTTGCTCTCCCTGATCTCCTGCGCCTTTTCCGGCGGGATCAGCTTCGGGATAAAACGCTGTTCGTATTTCTCTTTCTCTTCGCCAGTGAGAACACCCATCCGCTGTTTCAAGTCAAGGGCCTTCATCACATAAGTTCCGTCATTGAACCAAAGGATCATCTCATTGCAGAGATCCAGGCACTTCTGCTTGTCTCCTGCCTTGTAATAGAGCTTGGCCAGCTCATAGGACCAGCGCTCCGTAAATTCCTTCTCCTTATATTCCTCAAGAATACGGATCTGTTCATTCAGAGATGCATTCTTCGCTCTGGCGATCTTATATTTCAGTATATACTGGCTGTTATCATTACCTGCCACTTCTCTGTATTCATCAAAGAATTCTGTGGCTTCACTGATCTGTCCCATTTTCAGGGAAACCTCGATCAGACGGTAAAGTATGTTCTTGCCGATCGGCGCTCTGTGGTAGGCAAGAAGAAAAATTTCCTTGCTCTCTTCATAGCGCTTGTTGGCCGCGTAGATCTCGCCCACTACACAAAGGGTACGGACGTTTTTCACACGACGCCAGTCAATGCTGTCCACAATCTGCATGGCGCCTTTGTAATCCTGGGTCTCGACCAGCTTATTGATCTGTCCCAGCTTAACGCGAAACTCCTCTTTATCCAAAATATTCACCAACTTTCCATAATCAGAATCAGTTTACCATATGCATACGGGCTTGTCAAAACCCTTTAGGCATATAAACATGCCCCTTTACCACCTGAAAAACCCTGTTGATCTTGAACTGATGGCTGACAAAATCATCCAGTCCTGTACAGGTGATCAGAGTCTGTATATCGTGGATGCTTTCCAGCAGATATGTCTGCCTGCTGCTATCCAGCTCCGAAAGAACATCATCCAGCAGAAGCACCGGTGTATCCCGAATCTTTTTCTTCACCAGATAGATCTCCGAAAGCTTCAGGGAAAGGGCCGCAGTCCTCTGCTGCCCCTGGGAACCATACCTCCGGATGTCGATCCCGTTGACCTTTACGCAGAAATCATCTCTGTGCGGTCCCACGGAGGTCAGCTTCATCCGAAGATCCCGCTCCCGGTTCCTGGAAAGCTTATCCTCAAACTCCGCCGCCGTCACACTTGGCTCGTACAGGATCTCCAGCTCCTCGATCCCGCCAGTAAGGCCTTTATGAAGCCCCCTTGCGATCTCGTTAAGCTCCTCCACAAAGGCTTCCCGCTTCCCGATGATCTTCTTTCCGTAATCGACCATCTGCATATCCCAGACATCTAGGGTACTTTTCAGCCCGGGGTTCATATAACAGTCTTTGAGAAGACGGTTTCTCTGGTTCACGATGTGATTGTAGCCGGCCAGCTCCGTGATATAAACACCATCCAGCTGACAAAGCTCCGAATCCAGAAAACGTCTTCTCTCTCCCGGTCCATTCTTGATAATATTAAGATCCTCCGGAGAAAAAAACACCAGATTCACCACCCCCAGCAGCTCCCTTGCCTTGCGGATCGGCAGCCCGTTGATGGCAACTCCCTTTGCTTTGTTTTTCCGGAGGTGCATGTCTATTTTGTATGAAAGATCGCCCTTCTTCACCATCATTCGGATATGGGATTCCTCATTCTCAAAGCGGATCATCTCCCGGTCCTTGCTTCCCTTGTGGGATTTGCTGGTACCTGCCAGATAAACCGCCTCCAGGATATTGGTCTTTCCCTGGGCATTGTCGCCGTAGAGAATATTGGTGCCCTGATCAAAATTCATCTCCAGCGACTCATAATTCCTGAAATTATTCAGTCTGATGGATTCAATGTACATTCCTTCACCCGATCACATAAATATCTTTTCCATCGTAGGAAATGGTATCTCCAGGATGGATCTTGCGGCCACGGCGGTTCTCCACCTCACCGTTCACCAGTACCAGACCATCATTGATGGCATATTTCGCCTCAACGCCGTCCTCCACAACACCGGCCAGCTTCAGCGCCTGGCCAAGCTTGATAAATTCGTCTTTAATTCTGATCTCCAATTTTTTCTCCTCTTATCTCCGGGGTATTTTCTCCGTCAGATCGATCTTTTCTGATCTTCTGGCGGTATTTAAAATCCCCCCAAATACAAATTTCACCGGAAGGCGGTAATTTAAATACCCCCTTCCAGCAGTTTACGCATAAAACAATTTTCAGAACGCGATCGCATTCCCATGCACAATCGGTCAAAAACGGTCACGCATTTTTGGTGTATCCGTTTATATCAATCCTGATATCTGCCGTCAGGCTGTACGTGCCCTACGGACACTTACATATCCTAACTGCCGAGCTCAATTCTGTTCACAGCTTCAAGTATGTGCGTCTCACACGTACACTCACATTCCCGAAGCTGCTGCGTACATCTCTTGTCCCTTATTCCTTATATTTCCCAGGTTTTATCTGGCCTGATTCTGGTTGATGTTTACAGGAAGGATCAGGTAAGTATAGTTCTCCTCATCGTCACGGATAAAGCATGGTGCCTTCGGATTTACAAGATAGATCGTCACAGTTTCATCATCAATAACACGAAGCGCATCGATCAGGAATTTCGGGTTGAAGCCGATCATGATATCCTTACCCTCTTTTTCAATATCGATCTCTTCATTCATGGAACCCATTGCAGAATCAATGCGCAGTTCCATATCATCGTCTGTGATGTTGATGATGATCGGTTTTTTGTCAACCTCACGTACCAGAAGTGTGGCACGGTCGATACAATCCAGGAACTCTTTTTTGTTGATCTTCAGTTTTGTCTCATAATCACTGGAAAGCATCTGGTCAATTCTGAAATATTCTCCCTCGATCAGTCTGGAAACTACCATAGTCTGATCAAATTCAAATAAAATATGGTTTTTTGTAAAGTAAATGCTGACCTGATCATCCACTTCTCCGGAAAGGATCTTGCTGACCTCGCTTAAAGTTTTGCCCGGAACTACCACCTTACGGTCAGAATAATCTTTCTTAAGGGACATTTTGCGGATAGAGATACGATGTCCGTCCAGAGAAACTACCTTCAGACAGTTATTTTTGATCTCAAAAAGCTCACCGGTCATAAGCTTATTGTTTTCATTTACAGCAATCGAAAAAATAGTCTGGCGGATCATTTCTTTCAGTGTGTACTGAGAGATCGTCAGCGGTTCATCCTTCTCGATCATCGGTAAATAAGCAAAATCTTCTCCTGATTTTCCAGGGATATTGAATTTTGCTTTTTCACAGGTAATGGTTGCTGCATATTTATCATCGGTCTTAATGGTAACATCATTATCCGGAAGTCGTCTGATGATTTCATAGAAGATTTTTGCATCAAGAGCAACTTTACCTTTTTCTTCAATAGTACCCTCAACGATGGTTTCAATTCCCAGCTCCATATCGTTGGTGGTAAATTTGATCTGGTTTGTGGTTGCATCCATGAGAATACATTCCAGGATTGGCATTGTGGTTTTTGATGGAACTGCTTTGAGTGCGATACTTACACTTTTTAACAGACTTGATTTGGAGCAGATGATTTTCATAGTGTGTATAACTCCCTTTCTGAACAATTTGTGGTTTTTATAAATATATTTATAGAAAAAATCCGCAGTAACCGCCGTAGGGGGCCAGATTTTGTGAAAAACTCCCGCAGGCCTGATGTTTTCAGGGGTTTTCCGTTGGGATAACTTTGTGTAAAAGTGGTATTTTCGCATGTGAATAACCCGGGGATAAAATTACCGCCGCGTTTTGGCAAAAAAGTTGTACACATCTCTCCACATACAATCAACACGTTATACACCAGTAATGTGGAAAACTTCCCTAACCTTGTGGATTAATCTTCTTTTTCAATATATCAATGGTATTTTTTAAGTTATCGTCGTTCTGCAATTCGTTTTCGATCTTTTCGATACCGTGCATAACGGTGGTATGGTCACGGTTTCCGAGCGCTTTTCCGATATTTTTCAAAGGTGTGGATATGATCTCACGGCAGAGATACATGGAAACCTGGCGGGGCATGACGATCTTGGAGTTTCGTTTGTTTCCGCTTAAGTCCGCAGGTGTGACTCCGTAATGCTCTGCAACAACGGAGATGATGTATTCCGGTGTGATCACTTTTTTCTCATCCGGAGAAATAATATCCTTCAGTGCCTGCTCTGCCAGCTCCAGAGTTACTTCCTTTTTCTCAAGCTTGGCTCCGGCCATGACCTTGTTGAAGGCACCTTCCAGCTCACGGATATTGGATTTGATATTGGTAGCGATATATTTGATAACATCTTCACTGATGTTGTAGCCGTTCATTTCTTCATTTTTATGAAGAATCGCCATTCGGGTTTCGTAATCAGGCAGCGTGATATCTGCGATCAGACCCCACTCGAACCGGGAACGGAAGCGCTCTTCCAGGATTTCCATATCCTTCGGTGGTTTATCAGAGGATATGATGATCTGCTTTTTGGCACTGTGAAGACTGTTAAATGTATGGAAAAATTCCTCCTGTGTGGATTCTTTTCCTATAATAAACTGAATATCATCGACAAGAAGAACGTCGATATTTCTGTATTTTTCACGGAATTTGCTCATTGCCGTGTTATTTCCGTTTCGGATGGTTTCGATCAGCTCGTTGGTAAATTCCTCACTGGTTACATACAAAACACGGCTGTTTTCGTCGTGTTCCAGAATGAAATGAGCGATGGAATGCATAAGATGCGTCTTACCAAGACCGGCTCCGCCATAGATAAACAGTGGATTGTAGGTATCTCCCGGTGATTCGGCAACTGCAAGAGCTGCGGCCTGGGCGAATTTGTTATTACTTCCTACAACGAAGGTGTCGAAGGTGTATTTTGGATTTAAATGCGCCTCTTCGTAACGTGTATCCTGAACCTGTTTATCATAAGAAGTGTTTTTTTCTGTTTTTTTGGGGAGATCTTTTTCCAGAACGAAGCGAACCTCGCATTCTTCCATGCCTGTCAGTACACAGATAGTAACCTGGAGGGGTATTTTGTAGCGTTTACTGATGTAATTGACTCCGATCGCTGCCTGTTCAGAGGGAACAACCACTGTTATCAGCTTTCCGTCAACCTCATAAACTTTCAGCGGCTTGAGCCAGGTATTAAAAGGGACATCAGTCACCTCATATTCAGATTTGACAGTTTGCAGGATCTCCTCCCATTTTTCAATAACAGCGTCCATTTTTTCCTCCCATGAGTATTATAATAACCCCAGTCTGCGACTGGAGATAGATATCCTTTTATATATTACAATGAAAATGGGGTTTTCGCAATGGAAAATCCTTGAGATTTTGGGGAAAAGAATGTGGATAATGTGGGGAAATTACTGTGGATTAGGGTGGATTATTGTGGATAAGAGTCCTGGAGGTTTCCATAAGTCGAGAATTGGTGGAAAATGTGGAAGAATTATGTGTATAAAAAAATCCACCTTAAAAATACCGCAAATAAAGGGTTTTTTTGAAAACGATGTGAACAAACTCTCCGAAAAAGTGGATAGATTTCCGGTCAATCCACAAGTTATCCACAAGTTATCCACAAAATGTGGATAATGTTACGTAAACCATAAGCGCTTTCCACATAAGAGAAAAAAATAAATACCGTAAGGTGGGGGTATTTTATAGAACCCTTGATTTTATCGGGTTTTTTGCAATTTTTACTTGACGAAAAGGAGGTTTATTTATATAATTGAAACGATGTTCTGAATGATAAGTTATTTCATAACAATTAAAAATAGATAAAGGAGGTGCTTTACCTATGAAGATGACATTTCAGCCAAAAAAGAGATCCAGAGCTAAAGTTCACGGCTTCAGAGCTCGCATGAGCACAAAGGGCGGACGTAAAGTATTAGCTGCAAGAAGATTAAAAGGAAGAAAACAGTTATCAGCATAAGCTGCAAGACCGCATTTATGTGGTCTTTTCTTCTATCCGGAGAAATATCCGCGCAGGCGGAATCTAATTAAGGAGGATTCGTTTGATCAGATCAGAGTCCTTAAAGAAAAACCAAGATTTTAAAGTTGTATATCAGAACGGAACATCGTACGCAAATCGGCTTCTGGTGATGTACGTGCTGAAGAATCAGCACATGAAGAATCGTCTGGGAATATCAGTAAGCAAAAAAGTAGGGAACAGTGTGGTTCGCCACAGACTCACCAGATTGATCAGAGAAAGCTATCGTCTCAACGAAACAGATTTTGACAGTAACCTTGATATTGTAGTAGTAGCGAGAGCCGCAGCCAAGGGCAAGAGCTTTCACGAGATCGAGAGTGCTTTTCTGCATCTTGCAAGAAAGCATCATATAACAGGGAATGAACATGATAAAGAAATTTCTGATTAAGATGATAAGGCTCTATCAAAAATATATATCGCCGATGAAGAGAACGAAATGTCCTTATATTCCCACATGTTCTCAATATGGTTTGGAAGCAATCGAAAAATATGGCGCATTTAAGGGCAGTCTTCTTGCGGTATGGAGGATATTGCGATGCAATCCTTTTTCCCATGGAGGCTATGACCCTGTGCCATGAATTATTTTGTGACTGTTCAGCCTTTTCCCGGGCAGAGCAGTTATCGGAATTTGTAACTGTTCAGTACCTCCGCAGTTAGTGGACGAATGAATAGTTACCGGACTTTTACAATTGAATAAGAAGTCTAGGAGGAAATGAATTTGGAACTGTTTTTAGCAACAAAAACCGGAACTCCTATTATCGGACAGATCGCGTCTGTGATGGGATGGATCATGGATGGCATATATAAGATGCTTGACGGCCTGTTCGGAATCCAGAACATTGGTCTTTGTATCATTATCTTCAGTATTCTTATCTTTGCCTTTATGACACCGCTGCAGATCAAGCAGCAGAAATTCTCCAAGTTAAGTGCGATCATGCAGCCTGAGATCCAGAAGATCCAGAAGAAATATCAGGGTAAAAAGGATCAGGCCTCTATGATGAAAATGAACGAAGAAACCCAGGCTGTTTATCAGAAATATGGTGTTTCTCCAACCGGTAGCTGTGTACAGTTAGCCATTCAGATGCCTATTCTGTTTGCTCTGTATCAGGTTATTTACCGGATTCCTGCTTACGTTGGAAGTGTAAAGAACATTTTTACTGGTGTAGTTGACAACCTGCTAGCTGTAAACGGATACACAGATATCCTGCAGCAGTTTATCACAGACCATTCCATGACACGAGTGCGTCTCGTTATGGACAGTGCCGGAAATGCTACAAGTAACTCGATTGTTGATTTTCTGTATGCACTTTCTCCTTCCCAGTGGAAAGAGCTGGCACAGATGAATCAGTTTTCAGGATTTTCTGATGCGATCACAAAAGCATCCAGCAATATTTCCAAGATGCAGGGCTTCTGTGGACTGAATATCGCAGACCAGCCGCTGTACTATATCATGGAATTCTTCAAAAATCATGGTTCTCTGTTACTTGCGATCGTAGCACTTCTGATCCCGGTTCTTGCATGGGCAACTCAGATGCTGAACCTGAAGCTTATGCCACAGGCTGCAACACAGCCGGCAGACGGAAATGATCAGGCCAGCGCAATGGCAAACTCCATGAAAACCATGAACATGGTCATGCCTCTGATGTCTGCATTCTTCTGTTTCACATTCCCGGTTGGTCTTGGTATCTACTGGATCGCCAGTGCTGTCGTTCGAAGTGCCCAGCAGTTTGCGATCAATCGTCATCTTGATAAGATGAACATTGATGATCTGGTTAATGAGAATATGAAGAAGATCGAAGCGAAGCGTGCGAAGGAAGGACTTCCGCCGCAGAAGATCACCAATCAGGCTCATCAGTCCGCCAAGAATATCAATAAACCTGTGATCAATAAGGGCAACAGCGGAAACAATGGTGCTTCAGACAGAGCACAGAAGGTTGATACTGCTTATGAGAAGGCAAGAAGTGCAAAACCGGGCAGCATCACAGCTAAAGCAAATCTCGTAAGAGACTTTGATGAGAGAAATAAGAAGAAATAATCAGGAACGGAGGGGTTCGTAATGGAGGATTACATTCAGTTTTCAGCAAAAACAAAGAATGAAGCTATCACAAAAGCGTGTCTTGAGCTTGGAACTTCCAGTGACCAGCTTGATATTCAGGTTATCAGTGAAGGCAGCTCCGGATTCTTCGGAATCGGCAGCAAACCTGCCGTGATCAAAGTTCGCAGAATCGAGCCAGTTTCTGATATGCAGGAGATCGATGAACTGGTAGAGTCCGTGAAACTGGACGCTATCAAAGAAGAGAAGAAATTAGAAAAGCCTTTTACTCCGGATGTAAAGAAAGAATCTGCACCGAAAGCAGCTCCTGCAGAGGAGAAGAAGCCGGTGAAGAAAGAAGCTGTACAGGTGGAGAAGGCATCCGAAGAAGCACCTGCAAAGGCAGCAGCGCCAAAGGAAAGACCTGCAAGGGATTTCCAAGGCAAAGCAAAGCCTGCACGTGAGAAACAGCCAAGAGCTCCAAAGGAGCGTCAGCCGAAGGAAACACGTGAGAGAGCTCCGAAGCAGGGCAGACCGATAGAGATCCTCAGCGATCCGGAGAAGATCAGAGAGGTTGAGGAGAGAGCAGTCGTATTTCTTCGTGACGTATTCGGCTCCATGGATCTTGGAGAAGTGGAGATCACATCGAAATACAACACTGCAGACGGCTCTCTGGATGTGGATTTTGAAGGTGAGGATATGGGTATCCTCATCGGAAAAAGAGGCCAGACACTGGATTCTCTTCAGTATCTGACAAGCCTTGTGGTAAACAAAGGCGAGTCTACCTACATTCGTGTAAAACTCGATACCGAGGACTACAGACGCCGTCGTAAGGAAACTCTGGAGAACCTTGCAAGAGGAATCGCCTTCAAGGTAAAGAAAACCAGAAAACCGGTAGTTCTGGAACCGATGAATCCGTACGAAAGAAGGATCATCCATGCATCTCTACAGGGCAACCGCTATGTAGAGACAGTCAGTGAGGGAGAAGAACCTTACAGACATGTAGTAGTAAAACTGAAACGCAATAATTGATGATCCACCGGTAAAGCCATAAGCCGTATCCCGGAGCGTAAGCTCCGTGGGTACGGCTTTTTTGTATGGAACTGAAAATTAAAAATTATCATTGCAATCTCCGCAACAATTCTTTATAATCATTGAAGAGCAAATAACAAAAGATATTTCTGCAGCGGACATCCGGAATGCAGAGATTAGAGCGTATTTGAAAAATCATTCCCGCAATCTGCACGCCCCACTTTGCGGTATATTTTGCCCGAATTCAGTTGCCGTAGCCCGCTACGGCGCCTTCATCCGGACAAAATCTCCCACAAATTGTGACGCACATCTTGCAGAAAGCCTTTTTCAAACACGCTCTAGCATTATAAATATGGAAACTGACAGAAGATGTTATTCTAGGTGAAAGCGTGAATAACACGTGTTTTTTGCGTGTAAAAAGCTTTTCCGGAGTAACATTTTTGCGTTTAACCGGATGCTTTTATCCGAATGCTTTTATCCGTTTGACAAAGGAGAGTGAAAAATGGAAGAGACAACGATTGCTGCGATTTCCACAGCCATGAGCGCATCGGGAATCGGGATCGTCAGGATCAGTGGCCCGGAGGCTTTTGAGATCGCATCCGGAGTATACCGTTCCAAGGGTGGAAAAAAATCTCTGAAAAACGTCCCAAGCCACACCATCCATTATGGATATATTTATGATAACGAAGAAATGGTAGACGAAGTGCTGGTCATGGCCATGCGCGGACCACGAACATATACAGGAGAAGATACCATAGAAATCGACTGCCACGGCGGCGTTTTAGCCATGAAAAAGGTACTGGAAACTGTGTTGAAAAACGGAGCCATTATTGCCGAGCCGGGAGAATTTACCAAGCGTGCATTCCTCAATGGAAGGATCGATCTTTCACAGGCGGAGGCCGTTATGGATGTGATACAGTCCAAAAATGAGTACTCATTAAAGAATTCTGTAGGACAATTAAAAGGCTCAGTCCGAAAAACTGTACAGCAGATCAGAGAAAAACTACTGTACCATATAGCGTACATTGAATCGGCATTAGACGATCCGGAGCACTATGATCTGACAGGATATTCGGAAGAATTAGAACAGATCGTAGCAGAAGAAAAAGAAAAGATACAGAACCTGTTAAAAACAGCCGGAGACGGAAAGATCATACAGGAAGGTATCCGGACCGTGATCCTGGGCAAGCCGAACGCAGGGAAATCTTCTCTGCTGAACCTGCTTCTGGGAGAGGACAGAGCCATCGTGACCGATATCGCAGGAACCACCAGAGACGTACTGGAAGAGTATATCAACCTGCATGGGATCACATTAAAGATCGCTGACACAGCCGGAATCCGCCAGACAGAAGACATCGTAGAGAAAATCGGTGTGTCCAAAGCCAAAGAAATGGCAGCAGACGCAGACCTGATCCTCTATGTCGTAGATTCCTCCGTACCGTTAGATGAAAACGACGAAGAAATCATAAAAATTTTGCAAGAGAAAAAGACAATTGTCCTCTACAGCAAGACAGACCTTGAATCTGCTATAGATATAGAAGATTTAAAGAGCAGAATAAACCAGCCGGTGATCCCAATCTCCGCAAAAGAAGAAACCGGGATCACAGACCTGGAAGAAAAAATCCGGGAAATGTTCTTCAGTGGGGAGATTGACTTCAATGATGAAGTCTACATCACCAATGAACGCCACAGGCAGGAGCTTTTAAAAGCACAGGAAAGTCTTTCTCTGGTAGAAAATAGCATAGAAAGCGGAATGCCGGAGGATTTTTATTCCATAGACCTGACAGATGCATACGAAAGTCTGGGACGGATTCTGGGAGAATCACTTGGGGAAGACCTTGTTAATGAGATATTTTCTAAATTTTGTATGGGGAAATAATAACCGCATGGGCTGCGGAGGCCCCGGCCGAATGCCCGCATGGATTGCGGAATCCCGGCCGTATATGCCGCATGGATTGCGGAACTCCGGTCGTATAACCGCATAGGCTGCGGCCTCCGGCTGTATGGCACATAGGCTGCGGCCCCCCGCAGAGGGTAGATCCACATTGAAATGTGAGAAAACCGCAAAGGGGCACAAGGCCGCGCCCCTCTGCACACCCCTGGGCCTTTTTTATATAGTGCAGCGATTGTGGAATGCGGAAAGATACTAACTTGTGCCTGTATGCTTCTGTATCGGCAATTCGACACTGAGCCGAAATATATCGAACGGAACTTTGTATATTTCTGTAGGATATATTGTTGCATAATATAGATTGCGGAGACCCCGCCGTATATACCGCATAGATTGCGGCTCCCTGCTGTACGCCACATGGATTGCAGAATTCCGCAGACGTGCATCGCACGTCGAGAACCTCATTACAGTTCCACTGCAACCCCCTCGGCACAACGTTTCACATCCAACATCGAAGCATACAGACAAAAGTCAACACCGTATCACACACCACAACCCAAGAACTCCTAAAAAAAAGCCCGAGGGGTGTGCAGAGGGGCCGTGGCTTTACGGCCCCTTTGCGGTTTTCCACAGCTTCCCAAAGCAAAAAAAACCAGGCCCTCTGCCAAGAAAGTAAAAATAAAACCAAAAACCAACCACACAATAAACAAAGAAAAAGAAAATCACAAAGAAAAATAAAGAAAAAGAATAAGATAAAAAATAAAGGAGAAAAAGCATGAAAAATCTGGAACAGTTTTTCGACATCATAGTAGTAGGCGCCGGCCACGCAGGCTGCGAAGCATCACTGGCATGCGCCCGCTTAGGGCTCAACACAGTCATGTTCACAGTCAGCGTAGACAGCATCGCCCTTATGCCCTGCAACCCCAATGTAGGCGGCAGCTCCAAAGGCCATCTCGTCCGTGAGCTGGATGCTCTTGGTGGGGAAATGGGTAAAAACATAGACAAAACCTTCATCCAGTCCAAAATGCTCAACCAGTCCAAAGGCCCTGCAGTCCATTCCCTTCGTGCACAGGCCGATAAACAGGCCTACAGTACAGAAATGAGAAAGACACTGGAAAATACAGAGAACTTAACCATCCGCCAGGGTGAAGTGACCGAGCTTCTGGTAGAAGACGGGCACATCACCGGTGTAAAAACCTTCTCAGGAGCCACCTACCACGCAAAAGCTGTAGTCCTCTGTACAGGAACCTACCTCAAGGCACGCTGCATTTACGGCGACGTCAGCAACTATACAGGACCGAACGGCCTTCAGGCAGCCAATTACCTTACGGATTCCCTGAAAAAGCTGGGGATCGAAATGTTCCGCTTCAAAACAGGAACTCCGGCCAGAATCGCCGGAAACACCATTGATTATTCTAAGATGGAAGAGCAGTTCGGAGATGAAAGAGTCGTACCGTTCTCTTTTTCCACAGACCCGGAATCTGTACAGATCGAGCAGAAATCATGCTGGCTGACCTATACAAACGAAAAAACACACGAGATCATCCGTGCAAATCTGGACAGATCCCCCCTTTATTCCGGAATGATCGAAGGAACCGGACCACGTTACTGTCCGTCCATTGAGGATAAAGTAGTCCGTTTTGCAGACAAAAAACGCCATCAGGTATTTATTGAACCGGAAGGTCTTTACACAAATGAAATGTACATCGGCGGAATGTCCAGCTCCCTGCCGGAGGATGTTCAGTACGAAATGTACCATTCCGTACCGGGTCTGGAGAACGCCAGGATTGTAAAAAATGCTTACGCTATTGAGTATGACTGCATCAATCCGCGCCAGCTCTATCCCACACTGGAATTCAAAAAGATCAAGGGCCTTTTCAGCGGCGGACAGTTTAACGGAAGCTCCGGATATGAGGAAGCAGCCGCTCAGGGCCTCATAGCGGGAATTAATGCAGCTATGGAGGTAAAAGGCCGGGAACAGCTGATTTTGGACCGCTCAGAGGCATATATTGGCGTTCTCATCGATGATCTGGTAACAAAGGAGAACCATGAGCCGTACCGAATGATGACAAGCCGTGCTGAGTACCGTCTGCTCCTCCGCCAGGACAACGCAGATCTCCGTCTTCGCAAAAAAGGCTGGGAGGTCGGCCTGATCGATGATGAGACATACCATAAATTACAGGAAAAAGAGCACCGGATCCAGGAAGAGATCGAGAGAGTGGAACATGCAACCGTAGGTGGTTCTGCAGAGGTACAGAGCCTTCTGGAATCTCTGAACAGTACCCTTCTGAAATCCGGAACCACCATTGCAGAGCTGATCCGTCGGCCGGAGCTTAACTATAAGGTGCTTGCACCCATCGATAAAGAAAGACCGGAGCTTCCGGAAGATGTATGTGAGCAGGTAGAGATCAACATCAAATATGATGGTTACATCCGCCGCCAGATGAAGCAGGTAGAGCAATTTAAGAAACTGGAGCAGAAAAAGCTTCCGGAAGACATTGATTACGAAGATGTAGGAAGCCTCCGCATTGAGGCACGCCAGAAGCTGGAAGCCTACAGACCGGTGTCCATCGGCCAGGCGTCCCGTATCTCCGGTGTATCCCCGGCTGACATTTCCGTGCTTCTTGTATATCTGGAAAGCAGATCCGGACATAAACACGGATAATACAACGAATAACAATAAAACACAGAAAATAAGAGAGGAAGCTGCATGTACAATTTAGAAATCCTGGAAAAAGGCTGCGAGGAGCTTGGGATCACACTCAGTGACACGCAGAAAAACCAGTTTATTCGGTTCTACGAATATCTTGTAGAAAAAAACAAAGTCATGAACCTCACCGGTATCATAGAATTTGACGAGGTTCTCGTGAAACATTTCCTGGACAGCCTCTGCTGCGTCAAGGCTGTAGATATGGGTAAGATAAACACCGTTATGGACATCGGAACCGGCGCCGGATTCCCGGGCGTTCCCCTGAAGATTGCCTTCCCGGAGGTGGAAGCCTGCCTTCTGGACTCCCTCAATAAAAGAGTAAAATTCCTGGAAGAAACCTTTGCGCTCCTGGGCCTGGAGGGGATTTCCGCCATTCACGGAAGAGCTGAAGAATATGCAAAAAACAAAGCCTACAGAGAAAAATATGATCTCTGCGTATCCAGAGCAGTATCCGGACTGGCAACCCTGTCTGAATACTGTCTCCCGTATGTAAAAGTCGGAGGGCTTTTTGTCTCCTATAAATCCGGTTCTGTAAAGGAAGAAGCAGAAGCAGCAGAGAAAGCAGTAAAGATCCTTGGTGGAAAGATCAGGGATATTCAGTACTTTGACCTTCCGGGCTCCGAGATCGGCCGCTCCCTGGTCATTATCGAGAAGGTAAAGAACACCCCAGGCAAATATCCGAGAAAAGCCGGAACACCGCTCAGAGAGCCACTGGCATAAGATACCTCCTGTCGAACAAAGGCAAAATCTGTCCGACAGGAGATTTTTTTGTCCGGGAGTTTCACAAAATTATCACAAATTTATCCTACTTTTATCATAAATTACTTTTACACTATAATCCGATAGAGATGCCCCTGGATTCCCCCATTCTCTGTTTCATCCAGGGGCATTTTCTATTGGTATTGAAAAGACGCCAGAGTCAAGGGCTTCAGTTTCAGGACCTTTTGCCTCTGGCATCTTATAAAATGGGAAATCAATAATTAAAAAAAGTATTTCCCTGAGAATAAAAGGAGGAGAGTAAAGTGATCGAAGTAAGTAATCTGGTCAAAAAGTATGGCGATCATACTGCAGTTGACCATCTTTCCTTTCAGATCGAAAAGGGGAAAATTTACGGATTCCTGGGCCCCAACGGTGCAGGAAAATCAACAACTATGAACATGATCACAGGATACATTGCTTCCACAGAAGGAAAAGTGATGATCGATGGTCATGATATTCTGGAGGAACCGGAGGCAGCCAAGAAATGTATCGGCTATCTGCCGGAAATGCCGCCGCTCTATTTTGACATGACTGTTCTTGAGTACATGAAATTTGCGGCTGATCTGAAAAAAATCCCAAGAAACCAAAAAGACAAGCAGATAAAAGAAGTCATGGATATGGTAAAGATCACAGACATGAAAGACCGTCTGATCAAAAACCTTTCCAAAGGTTATCGCCAGAGGGTGGGCCTTGCACAGGCGATTCTGGGATATCCGGAGGTGATCATCCTGGATGAGCCGACAGTAGGACTTGACCCGAAGCAGATCATCGAGATCCGTGACCTGATCAAAGGCCTGAAGCAGAAGCACACGGTTATCCTAAGCTCCCATATCCTTTCCGAGGTAAGAGCAGTGTGTGATTATGTTCTGATTATTTCCCATGGAAAGCTGGTAGCCAGCGATACACCGGATAATCTGGAACGTCTGGCAGCAGGCTCCAACAGCCTCCTTATGAAGGTAAAAGGCGAGAAAGACACGATTCGAAAAGCTCTGGAAACGATCGAAGGCGTAACCGGGGTGGAAATGTCCTATGACAGCGATGAAAAATTGTGGAAAACAAAACTTTCCATTCAGGAAAATGTGGATATCCGTGAAAAAGTCTTCTACGCTATGGCAAAAGCGAACTGTCCAATCTACGAGATGCAGGTTAAGAGAGTTTCCCTTGAGGATGTATTCCTTGAGCTTACCGAAGGAGAGAAAAAATCCGCCGGAAAACCGGAAAGCTCACAGTGGAAACCGGTAGAAGACAGATCATCGGAAGAAGAAAAAACTCAGGAAGAAAAAAACGGGGAACCAGAGAAGGCTTCTGATGAGAAAGAGGGGGATCAGTCATGACAGCGATTTTTAAAAGAGAACTGAAAAGCTATCTGACCTCCATGGTTGGATATCTCTTCATATTTTTCGTCCTGGTGCTGACCGGAATTTATTTTTCCGCATATCAGCTTTCAGGCGGCTATTCAAAATTTGAAACTACCTTAAGCGCACTGACCTTTGTGTTCCTGATCGGTGTGCCGATCCTTTCCATGCGTGTACTTGCAGAAGAGCGCAAGCAGAAAACGGATCAGCTTCTTCTGACCGCACCGGTATCTGTATGGGATATCGTATTTGGAAAATATCTTGCACTGGTAGCTGTGTTTGCCATTCCGGTCGTGATCATGTGCGTTTATCCTCTGATCATGAGTAAGTTCGGAACGATTTCCTATGCTTCCGCATACACCGGAATCCTGGGATTTTTCCTTCTGGGATGCGCGAATCTGGCGATCGGTGTATTTATGTCAGCACTTACAGAAAGCCAGGTAATTGCAGCAGTACTTACTTTTGTATTCCTGTTCGCCTTCTATATGATGAACGGAATTTCCTCATTCTTTTCACAGACCTCCATGTCAACCGCAGTGGCATTCGGACTTCTGATCGTGGCGATCGCGATCATCATTTATACCATGATCAAAAATGTCCTGATCTCTGTAGTGATCGGAGCTGTGGGAGAGATTGCCCTTGTGATCGTATACGTTGTAAAATCCAGTATTTTCCAGGGTGGTATCCAGAAGGTACTGAACGTATTTAACCTGAGCGGACATTATGATAATTTTACAAAAGGCGTGTTTGACGTGACAGGAATCGTTTATTTTATTTCTGTTATTGCGATCTGCCTGTTCCTTACCATGCAGTCCATTCAGAAGAGACGCTGGAACTAGGGGGTGAAGGGAAATGAAATTCAGTGAGAAATTTAAGAAAAATAAAGGCGAGGCAGCCGTACCGGAGACAGCACAGGACTCCGGCAAAAAGAAACATAAACCGGATCCGAAAAAGCTGGTAGGTACCATCAGCAAAAAACATATCAAAAACGGTTCCTACAGCATGGCTATGGCAGCTGTCTTTATCGTGATCGTGGTTGTGATCAATATGATCGTCGGGGCGATCCCATCCAAATATTCACAGCTGGATGTAAGCTCATCCAAGCTTTACACCATCGGTGATGAAACAAAGAAGGTACTGAAGGCACTGGATAAGGATGTTACCATTTATCAGATCGCGGCAAGCGGTTCTGAGGACGACACGATCTCCAATCTGCTTTCACGTTATAAAGATGAGTCTAAGCATATTAAAGTTGAGGTAAAAGACCCTGTTGTAAATCCGAAATTTGCATCGGAATATACAACCGATGATCTTGCGTCAAACAGCCTGATCGTAGTCTGCGGCGACAGAAACAAGGTTATCAATTACAACGATATGTATTCCTCTTCAGTAGACTATAATACCTGGCAGCAGACTACTACCGGATTTGATGGAGAAGGACAGATCACAAGTGCAATCGGTTATGTAACATCCGAGGATCTTCCGATCATGTACACCTTATCCGGACACGGAGAAAAAGATCTGGATTCCAGCTTTAAAGAAGATATCCAGAAAGCAAACATTGATATCAAGGAGCTGAACCTTCTCACAGAGGGAAAGGTTCCGGATGATGCAGACTGCCTGATGATCGTATCTCCGACCAGCGATATTTCCGAGGAAGAAAAAACAGAGCTCCTGGATTATCTGGAGGCAGGCGGAAAAGCTATGATCTTCTCGGATTATACACAGGATGATCTGCCGAACTTTGATGCGGTTCTTGAAAACTATGGTGTAAAGTGTGCCGAAGGAATCGTATTTGAGGGTGATAATCAGCATTATGGAATGCAGATGCCATATTATCTTGTACCAACAGTCAACAGCACAGATGCAAGCTCTGAGACAGCTTCTGCAGGCTCCTACGTACTGGCACCGTATGCACAGGGCATTCAGAAAACAGATGATGTAAGAGATACCGTAACCATCGACAGTATCCTGACAACCTCTGACAAGGCTTACTCCAAAACAAATATGCAGAGCAGCAATATCGAAAAGGAAGACGGAGATGTAGACGGACCGTTTGATCTTGGTGTTGCCATCACTGAGAAACTGGATGATGATAAGGAAACACAGATCGTTTACTACTCCACAGCAAATCTGATGGAGAGCCAGATAAACCAGATGGTATCCGGCGGAAATGAAAAGCTCCTTCTGGAGTCCTTAAACTGGATGACCAGCACAGACGACAGTAATTCCGTTTCTATTCCATCCAAGAGCCTTGAGTCCACAAGCCTGACAGTAACCGATTATGATGCAGCCTTCTGGAAGATCTGTACCATTGGTCTGATCCCGGGAGTATTCCTTGTTGCAGGATTTTTGATCTGGCTTAAGAGGAGAAAAGCATAATGAAAAAATCGACTAAACTTGTTTCAGCAGTTGTTGTTCTGGCAGTTCTCGGCGGCGTTTATGTGGGACTGAACACCTACGTATCCAAAGAAGAAAAGACAGAGAGCAGCGAAGAGGAAAGCAAAACAGAAGTGTTTTCCATGAAAACGGATGACATTAAATCCCTGGAATTTATCGTAGACAAGAAGGAAGTGACCTTTGAGAAAAAAGATGATTCCTGGGTGAAAAAGGATGAGACTGCTTTTCCTGTAAATCAGACAACTCTGGATTCCGCAGCTTCCGCCATCGAAACGGTGGAAGCGGACAGAGTCCTGGAGGATGTGGAGGATCTTACGGAATACGGGCTGGATTCTCCATCTAACACAGTAACCGTTGATACCGCTGATGGGACAACGAAGCTCAACATCGGAGATGAGAATACGTCTACGAATCAGTATTACATTTCCAAGGATGATGATGACAGCACGGTATATGTAGTGGCAGCGGACACTGTGTCTCCGTTTATGAATTCCCTTTACGATTATGCACAGGGAGAAGATTTCCCGACAATTGATTCTTCCACAGTGAAAAAGGTCCAGGTCAGTGAGAATAAAGATTCCTATGTCCTGGAAGAAAATTCCGACGGAGCTACCTGGAATGTTTCCGGTGACGGAAGCAGCGATAAAGAGTCTGCCGATACAACGGCAGCAGGAAACGTAACCTCCGGACTTGGAAGCTTTGCATTTGACCAGTTTGTAAACTACAATGCAGAGGATCTTTCCCAGTATGGCCTTGATAAGCCCTATGCGACGATTACAGTGGATTATCAGGAAGAGGTGAAGGATGACAGCACAGACAGTACAGAATCCGGAGAAAACGATTCTACGGCCTCTGAGAGCGATTCTGAGAGCGGCGACAGCGCTGACACGGACAGCAGCTCAGAAGATGCAGACAGCAAGACAACCACAGTAGATAAACAGCTTGTCATTTATGTTGGTGATGAGGCAGGAGATGGCAGCAGATATGTAACGGTAGATAACAAACAGATCTATACAATGTCAACGGATACACTGAGTGCAGTTATTGACAAGACGCCGTCAGATCTCTGGTCACTGATCGTCAATTATCTGTCTGTAAAAAATCTGGATCAGCTCCAGGTTACTTACGGTGAAACAACAAGTACTGTAAATGTTTCACGTGAAACATCCACAGATGATGACGGAAACGAAAAAGAAACAACAACCTATCAGCTAGATGGTAAGGAAATAGAAAGTACAACCTTTACCACCTTCTACAACAAGCTGATAAACATGGCAGGACAGAAGAGACTGACAGACGCTTATACACCGGCTGCAGATCCGGAGATGACCGCTGTATTCACAGACTCTGACAAGAACCAGACAACCGTTACCTTCTACACATATGACACAAACTATTATGCAGCTGTCGTTGGAGACAAGGTATTTCTTGTAAACAAAATGACAGTAAAAGAAATGTTCAATGCATATGAAACCATGGTAAACGGTGAAACAGAGACAGAAGCCACAGCAACACCAACAGCTGAGGCGGAAAAATAAAATATTAAGAAAATAAATAAAAACACCTCGGAGATCCGCAAACAATAAGGTGATCTCCGAATATCCGTTTGATGATCAGATATTCGGAGACACCACACAGATCAGGATTTTCCGGGGTGTTTTTATGTTGCTGTTATTTTACGGCCCTTACAGATGAATACGGTCCGTATATTTTTTACCGTTTGTGATGCGGTATGCACGGATACGGTATTTGGTTGCGGTGCCTGGCTTTTTATCGGTGTAGGTTGTATTTTTTGTATTGCCGATAGCTTTCCAGATTTTACCCTGAAGACGGTAAATGGTGTAGCATAGGTGATGATTCCGTCTGTTTTTGCGGTCAGTGGATTAGATGCATACCAGGTTGCTTTTCCATTGAAAACCGCAGGCTTGCAGTCAGAAAGAGCTCCGGTTTGTGAGTAGATCTGAGAAGTCATATTGCCGCTTCTTCTGAATCTGACAGGAGTGTTTCTGAACTGAAATCTGCTGCATAGGTCAGGCACGGTGTACTGGCGAGCTTGATTTTCTATAACTGCTATAATTATAGCGTGGAGAATTGACGAGGACAATATAAAAAAACTGTACAGAAGCTCATCTGAGCAACTGTACAGTTTTAATTTTTCTATATCTAACAGAAGGTTCGGGGGAGCTTCTGTCAGTAACTAAGTATTATGCAAGACCTCTTTCTTCTAGCCAGTCGAAGAGAACAACTTTTTCTGCTTTCTTTCTCTTGGTCATGTGATTGAACTGAAGGATTGTCAGGATCGTGAAGATCACTAACAGTGCAACCATTACAATAATGGAAGTGGTAATGCTCCGGCCACCGCTGATCGTTGCACGGAATGCGTCGACCGTATAAGTAAACGGAACGTATGCATGGATCTTTGCAACGAATGAAGGTGAAACCTCAACCGGATAAGTTCCGGCAGATCCTGCAAGCTGAACGACCATGAATACCAGCATCAGGAAGCTTCCTACTTTACCAAGAGTAATGTTGAAGAAGTACATGATAGAGGTAAAGGTCATTGATGTCAGGCAGGCGAAGAGTACGGTTTTGCCCATCTCTGCAGGTGTGAATCCGTTAAATGCACGTAACAGCAGGATCAGGCAGATTCCCTGAAGGATCGCTACCGGATAAAGGACGGAAGCTTTGCTTGCCCACCATGCGAAACCGGATTTCAGTTTGCCTTTATACTGAGCCAGAGGATACATCAGGCAGAATGCCAGTGCGCCGACCCAGAGGCCTACAGACATCATGTAAGGTGCCATTGCGTGTCCGTTATTCGGGACATCGGTAAGTTTTGTTTCATCGTTCACAACAGGAGTTGCGAACATTTTGATCGTTTCATTACTTGCTGAATTGTCTTTTACAGTGGTAGCTCCATCGCTGAGGCTTGTGGTCAGTGTCTTGGAACCGTCTTTCAGTTCTTTCATACCGCTTCCAAGCTTCTTGGATCCATCATACAACTGAGAGGAACCGCTCTGGATCTGGGCAGCGCCATCTGCAAGCTGTTTTGCACCATTGTTAAGTGTGCTGTTGTTGCTTACAAGCTTCTCGGTACCGCTGAGAAGCGTTGAGGTACCGTTTGCTAATGTCTTAGTACCGTTTGCAAGAGTAGTAGCACCGCTGGAAAGGGTTTTGGCTCCTGTTGAGAGCTTTTTGGTACCGTCTGTAAGAGCGGAGCTGTTTTCGGAAAGCTTAGCAACACCATCGGTGTAGGTTGTGATTCCGGTTGTCAGTGTTCCGGAACCATCGGCTAATGCTTTTGTTCCATCTGCAAGAGTAGTAGCACCGCTGGAAAGAGCATTGGCTCCTGTTGCCAGTTTCTTGGTGCCGTCTGTAAGAGCAGCACTGTTTTCGGAAAGCTTAGCAATACCATCGGTGTAAGTTGTGATTCCATCTGTCAGTGCCTTAGAACCATCTGCCAGCTGACCTGCACCGGATTTGATATCCGGAAGTGCGCCAGTGATCTGTTTGCCGGCTGTTTTCAGATTCTTTGCACCGTCGTTGAGCTGCTTATCATAAGATGTCAGTTGGTCAAATCCATCGTTCAGAGCTTTGATTCCTGCTGCTGCAGCCGGGAAGGCTTCGACTGTGCCGTCTTCCAGAGACTGAAGTCCTGCGGAAACGTTCTTGGTTCCTGCGTTTACAGCCTGTGCACCCTGATACAGCTGGGTAACACCTGCAGAAAGCTGAGCGATCAGATCTGTAGGAAGCTGACTTGTAGCTGCAGATAACTGCTCTGCACCTGCGCTCATGGTTGTTGCACCTGCACTCATCTGGTTTGCACCATCTGTCATGGTTGTTGCACCCTCAGAAAGTGTGCCGGCACCCTGAGTCAGTCCTCCGGAGATCTGAGTCAGTCCGGAAGCTGCTTCGTTAAGCTTGGAAGCAACAGTATTCAGATTTTCCTGAGTAGAAGAGAGCTGACCGGATACACCAGCTGCAAGCTGTGAAACCTGATCAGAATAGCTGCTCATGTAAGAACCGTCCACGCCAGTCATTCCACCGGCTACGCTGTTTAAAGCGTTGATCACATCATTCAGAGCTGCTGCGGAAATGGTTCCGTCCTCAGAAGCGGTTGCCTGAATCGCCTGAAGCTGTGCTGCTAAATCGGTCATTGTCTGTCCGGCAGTACCGATCTTGGTATTTGCATCAGTAAGTGCTTCCGTTGTCTGCTGTCCGTATCCTGTAAGGATGCTGCTGACCTGATCACCTACCTGTGAGAACTGTGTGCCTGCATTCTGGAGAGCAGGGATCAGACTGTCTGTGATACTGCTGCTGGTCTGCCTTGTGATGCCTGCGGCCTGAGTGATATATCCGGCTGCGTTGTTGATTCCGTCTGCGGCATTGTTCATACCAGCTGCAGCACTGTTCATACCAGCTGCGGCTGTGTCCATACCATCCTTTGCGGAAGTAAGGCCGGCTGCAAGCTTGTTGATGGATTCCTGTGTTGTTCCCTCTTTCAGAGCAGAAACCTTATCGTTTAGGGATTTCAGTCCGTTTTCCAGCTGCTGTGTTCCGGATATCAGTGACTGTGAGTCATCGGTTCCTTTGGTAACACCGGTATTCAGCTGAGAGATACCATTGGAAACTGTTGTGAGTCCGTCTTCAAGTTTTGCAAGCTCTTTGGCACCGGCTGCGAGTTTGCCAGCACCAGCCACATAGGTGGTAGTTCCATCTGCAAGAGTGTCAGCACCAGCTACATACTGTGTTGCTCCGTCGGAAAGAGTATCAATACCTGCACTTAATGCATTTGCACCGGATTCCAGGCTGCTTGCGCCGGATTTCAGTGTATCAGAATTTTTATTAAGCTCATCCACACCAGCGGTGTACTGCTGAACACCTTCATCCAGAGTATCTACACCGGTTGTCAGCTCCGGAACCTTTTCTGTCAGAGCTGCAACGCCGCTGTTCAGCTGGTTTGCACCGGATTCCAGGCTGCTTGCACCGGATTTCAGTGCATCAGAATTTTTATTAAGCTCATCCACACCAGCGGTGTACTGCTGAACACCTTTATCCAGAGTATCCACACCGGTTGTCAGCTCAGGAACCTTTTCTGTGAGAGTTGCAACGCCGCTGTTCAGCTGATCTGCACCATCGTCCAGGCTCTTTGCACCATCGTTAACCTTTGCAACACCATCGGTGTAGGTCTTAAGACCTTCGGTGAGACTGTCAGCACCGCTTACGAAAGTAAGAGTACTGGTGGAAAGCTTCTTAAGGTTTTTGGTAATTGTTTTGTTACCATCAGCTGCTGTATTCAGTCCGTCTTCGATCTTTCCGGATCCGTCTGCAGCTTCCTGCATTCCGTCACCTGCTTCTGAGATAGAATCAAAAACGGTTTCTGTATAGGTTTCCGTAACCTTGGAAGCAATGTTATCACGAAGCTTCAGCATTGCTGTTTCACTGAGCTTGGAGGCGATATAGTTGGTTCCAGGGTTTGTCTCATAGGATAGCTCCATTTGCTTTGGATCGTCGTCCATTACAGTGGCTGCGTTTGCGGAGAAATTTTCCGGGATTTTGATAACCATGTAATAGGTTCCATTGGCCAGACCGTCCTCTGCTGTCTTGCTGTCTACAATGTTAAATGCCATTGAGTCGTTGTCTTTCAGCTCATCCGTCATGTCCTTACCTATGCTTAAGGTCTTGCCATTATACTCGACAGGTTTGTCTTCGTTTACCACGGCCACTGGCAGGCTGTCTACGTTTCCGTAAGGATCCCACATGGATTTCAGAAACAGACCTGCATAGATGATCGGGATTACGATAATGGCGATTACGACGATAAGCATGAGCTTGTTACGAAGTAAGCTTTTCCATTCGTTTTTGATCATATTACCTATCCCTTTCTTATTAAATTGTATTATCAAACATAGTTGATTAATCAAACTTTATTCCAGTAATGGCGACGAGATCTATTAATCATATTAAAATCTATTAATAGCTTTATATTCCATTATCAAACAAAGTGTTGATTTTCTTTACGTGATGTATTATACTAAACACATACCACAGATACAACCATTAAATCTTTACTGAATGTATATTAATAGACGGAAATAATGGAAGTGTCTATTACAAATAAAAAACTGCATAATAGACAAAAAGTACGTTATTTCCTTTGAATTTATGTGCAGTTGGTAATATTAAATGCAGACAGGATTCCTATGTTTCAACACAAATATGCAGCAGATATCTGGTATCGTGTAGGTCGGCGTCGTTAACAATTTTAATCTTGTCAATTCTTAACAACAGCAGATATCTGGTATCATGCAGATCGGCGTAGAGAAAGCGAATGCTTTTATTCGTTTGAAGGATGCATTATGCATTGTATGACAGTTGCAGAGTATCGTAAGTAATAAGTGATTGAGGCGAAGGAAACGTGCTTGCTTTTTTGAATTGCAGGGGGAATTAAGATGGCGGAAAAAGTTGACAGAAGAGTACGTAAGACCAAGGCACAGTTGCGAGCGGGGCTTGCCCGTCTTATGCAGAAGAAGAGCATTAAGGAGATTACGGTAAAGGAACTGGTGGAAGAAGTTGATATCAACCGCTCCACATTTTATCTTCACTATACAGATATCTATCAGATGCTGGAATCCATTGAGGCTGAATTGATGGAGGAAATCACGCATCTGGTGGCAGACTATCCTCTGGATCCTCTTAATAATAAGGAGAGCTCGTATCCTTTTATTGAGCAGATATTTACGATCCTGGATCATAATAAGGATATTTGTATCGCACTTCTTGGAAAGAATGGAGATATGGCTTTTGTGAATCGTATAGAAAAACTGATCGCAGATACAGTGCTGCATCGCTTGTCAATTCGTCTGCCGAAAGACAACCGTGATATTGAGTATGCGTATGCGTTTTGTCTGAATGGATGCGTGGGAATGATCAAGACATGGCTGTCTTCTGAGAATCAGGAGAGTACACAGCATATGGCAGAGCTGACACATAAGCTGATCGATAATACAACACACATGTATCTGGAGCAGGCACTTAGATAAGAGAAATGTCCGGATGCATGCTGTGAGTCTGGTAAAAAATAAAGAGTATTGTTTCACGTTTGTTTGAGGGAAAACTCATGTTTCACGTGAAACAGTACTCTTTTTTTATTGGCTTTTTGTTGGTTTATAGCATTTCCACAAATTACTGCATGAAGCTCAACGGCTCCGAACATGAACAATGTTCTTTTGATACGTTGATTTCCAAAATTACTATAGATAAATTTTGATGCCGGATCATAAGTTGTTTTTACAGGAAAATAGCTACCTGTTCCAGGAAATGTTCCGGATCTTCCAGATGAGGAAGATGTCTGGTTTCCGGGATCACAGCGGTTTCAATGGAAGAATTCAGCTTCTGGTATTCCTCTGCGATAAGAGAAGCGGAAGCTTCTTTTTCTCCGGAAATAATATAGATGCATGCATCGGAAGATTCTACGGCATTATTAATGCTGATATTCAGGTATTTGCCAATGTAGCTGGAATACAGATATTTAGCGTTGGAACCGCCCTTGTGAGCGGATTCATAATAGGTATCTACCAGCGTATCTGTTACATGGAAGGGATTGTAGAACAGCTTTTCCATAAACAGACTGCTGATGGATTCGCGGGAAGCTACCATATGATAGATCAGAGTTCCGAAAATCGGAAGCTCGATAAAATACTTAAAGAGCTTGTTGTCTTTACAAGGTGCCTGCTTCAGGGAACTGAAGCTTGGTGGATTGACCAGCATGATCTTGCGGAAATGGTCGGAATTGTTACGGTAAGCCATGATCGCAAAAGAACCTGAGAAACCACTGGCAATAACATCGGTTTCCTCACGAATCACATTCTTGGCAAAATCACAGAGTAACTGAGCAAATACAAAATTGGTATAAGTAATATCCGGTTTTTCGGAACGTCCACATCCAAGAAGATCAATGGTGTAAACGGTATGTTCGGTTGCGAGCTGCTTCTCTATGGCATTCCATTCATAACCGGAAGCACCTGGCATGATATCATGAATAAGAAGAATAGGGGTGCCATGTCCCTGTTTTGTATAAAAAATCTTTCCAAAACGCCAGTCATAGGTTCTGCTGTGTGGCTGTTCCAGCATATCTTTAAGCTGAGATGTGGCATCTATGAAACGGTTAGCAATATGAATAACACCTGCGGCAGTTCCGACTAAAGCTGCAAGAGTAAGTAGTCTGTGTCCATTTTTCTTCATTAAAAAGCCTCCTGGAATTCGTAAAAATAATCAGGACAGATGTAACGTAATTCAGGTATCTGATCTGATTTTTTCTGAATATTTCTTTGCTTTATTATACGACAGGAACGAAAAATTTACAATGCTTTTGTGGGAACCCTAACCTTGTTATTGTATGCTGACGCTACTGTCCATTCTGTTCTTGGCGATGATCGCTAAGTTGCTGTTCGTTCTGCTTTCAGTAACGCGCTTCGCAATGCAAAGAATTTATGTTGATCGCATAAATTGGTGCGGTATGGTCTCGGGCTTTCTGCGACCTTCGTTTATAAAAAAACTTACGGAATATTATCAGTGAACAGTAGCATCGCCAATATGCTTCATGATACATAGAAATCAGATTTCGAACCGAATCAAGTAAGTCCCCTGCTTTAATTGCGAAGAGCAATAAGCAGGGGACTTACTTGTATCAGGAGAAAGAAAAGCTCCTTCTGATAAACTGCGAAGCAGTTATTTGGTTATGAGCAAGTAGCGAAGCGGATGCTGTTATCCGCTGGAATGCTTTTATACTTCAGTAAGAATACCAAGTGTTTCACGTGAAACATTGGACTTGTTATCCGACAGAGCTGATGCTATACAGGATTGCCGAGGATGATGTTGATAAGGGTTTTGTTCAGCATCAGTGTGCGGTTCCATGGATTGAGAATTACTCCCTCAACAGACGGCTCTTGCAATGCAGAAGAAAAAATCTTATCAATATCTGCGGTAAATGTGGACATGATCTTATCACTGCCTTTTAACTCTTCGTCAAAGCTGGTAAATGCAGCCCACCATTGCTTTCCATCGTTTGTTTTGATCGCATGAAGAGAAATTTTTCCATCACCTTTTGGAGGTTCTACAGCAATGATCAGCTGTGCCTGCTCCTGCATTCTGTGACGGATTACGGTGAGAGTATGAGCAAGCATTTCTTCGGTTGCTTCTTTTTGGAGTGCTGCAATGGCAGTTTCGATCTTTTCATTGCCATTTAAAGTCTTGTCTAATTGTTCTTTATAGAAATCGTTGCGATTATTTGTGGTGTTCATGTATAAAATATTCCTTTCAATCAGATGATAAATGACTAGTACAGCGAATATTAAGTAACCGCCATATTGACTTGTCTGATTTTTCATATGCTGCGTTGTCGTCAATCGCCGTAGCCACCGCTACGCCTCATTCCTTCGCCTTGCATATGAGAAAATCATCCTACGTCAATATAGCAGAAACTTAATTTTCGCTGTACTAGTACATTGTTTTCGAAATAACTATACCAATTACTTGTTGGTGAATCCGACTGCACAGATCTAAAAGCCTCAGCATAGCCAGCTACGCCTGCATTTTTATACCTGCACATTCGAATCCACATCCCACGCGATTGGTATAGTTATTTACGAAACAATGTATTAGCCGCAAACTGCAAGGAGTTTGCGGATGCTTTCTTTATGGATTATAGCATTTCAGGGGAAAATGAGGCAAGAGAAGAAGTGTTTTTAACTGAATCAAATAAGTCCCCTGGTTCGATTTCGAAAAGCAATAATCAGGGGAACTTGCTTGCATCAGGAGAAGTGCAGGCTCCTTCGGATAAACTGCGAAGCACTTATTCGGTTATGAGCAAGTAGTGAAGCGGATGCTTTTATCTGCTTGCATTAAATCAAGAAGTTTCCTGATTACTGATCACTTCGTTCTTGGTAATACACTTCGCGATGCACAGAAATTATGCTAATCACATAAATTTGCATGGTATGTCCAGGGCTTTCAGTGGTCTTTGCTCACAAAAAAACTCGGAGGATAATATTACCAGTTAACAGTAAGTCTCCTGCTTCAATTACGAAAAAGTAAAAAGTAATAAGTAATAAGTAATAAGCAGTGGGTGGCGTGTATTAGGAAGAATGCGACGGCGTTTAGAAACGGGGAAAGGAATAGTGGGCATGTCTGAAAACAAGGTACTGCACTAATTCATGTGGCCACTGTTATGGGTACATTGTAAGCAGGTCCTGATAAATTGCAAAGTAGCTATTGGGTGTAGAACTGCGTAGCGAATACGGGTATTTTTATTCGTTTGATCCCAAATTGGATAGATATGTTTGCACACTTGAAGGTGAGTTGCCAGATACTGTCATCAGTATTCCGCATGATTTCGGTTAGATGCTTTTGTGAACTGGATGGGGAATTAATAAGTTAAGTGAATGTAATAAAAATGTGTATTTATATGAAAAAACGGAGGGTAAGGCGGAAAATATGGGGGGATTTTATAGAACGATATAAGAGTAAGGATGAAATAAAGAGAAATAAGAGATTATTTCTGCGAAGAGAACACTATGATAATGCACAAACGTTAAGTACGATAAAAAGGACTTTATGAAAGAAAATACTGGCAAATAAATAGAAATAATAGGATATTTACGAATAAAAAAGTATTAAAGTACAAATTATAGTACTTTAAATAAAAAAGTACGATAAAACGTACTTTACACGTATACACACATAAAAAAGCCTTGAAATGCAAAGTGTGCACCTGCACACATACGGCAAAAAGATAAAATATAGATCCGTTCCTACTTTAAACATGTGAAATTTTGATTGATCGAATAAAAGAAAGCAGCTGCTTCGATTACAAAAAAACAATAAGCTGTGGGTGGGAAAATACTTGTGCTCTTCCTGATAAACTGTAAAACAGCTATTTTGTGTAAAACTATGATCGAATGCAAAAATTTTTGTCCGCATGACTGGGATAAAGGGAAGGCAGGGAAGTGTTTTATGGCTTGATTTAGAAGAAAAAAGCCTATTAAGTGAAATTTATTTTATGCCAGTTCTATGCCAGAACCTTATTCAGGTACATTTTATATTGGATATTACAAAATGAAACTATGCTTGAAAAAGCCTTTAGTTAACATGTACATAACGAATATATAACAGGATTGGAAGAAAAATGAAATAAATACGCAAATCTTTCGTAAACATAATAAAATAAACAAAAATCGAAAATTCCAGTTTCATAATATTATATTTTTTCACGAGAGATACATGTATTTCACACTATAAAAACACTCCGGGAAAAGAAGTTTCCATTTACTATATATAGATGCTTTTGGAGAATATAAAGATAACAGCCACATTATTTTGTGGAGGGAGTTTCTTGTATTTTTTACATGCTTTCGTGATACAGATAATGCCAGAGAGAATATATCGGAGTATTTTTTTGATATTTCTCATTGATTTTATAATGTGTTCGTAACTGTTCAGTACCCTTGCAGTTACAAGTCAAACCGTGTCCTGGATCGATTTCGTTGATGGCATTTTTAACCGGATCGAGGAAGTCACTTGATTCAATTATGAATATTGGTTTGATAATCCATCTTCGGATGTTTCACGTGAAACATCCGAAGACAGATTAAGAATAAAGAGTTATAACACCATCTTTGACAATTGCAGAAATAAAAAACAGCTGTAGTTCGTGCTTATGTGTTTTATGGTAGGTTTAATATAGATTTTAATCGAATCAAGTAATTCACCTGCTTCAATTGTGAACTACAATAAGCAGCGGTTGGGGACTTGCTTGTATCAGGAGAAGTACAGTCTCCTTCTGATAAACTGCGAAGCATTTATTAAGCTATGAGCAGTAGTGAAGAGGATGTTTTTATCCGCTTGACTTAAAAAATGTTTCGCAACAACGACAACTCATATGCGCTTTACGGTAGCGTGATATAGTTTTTAATCGCGTCAGGAGGTCCCCTGCTTCAAGTGTAAGAAGCAATAAGCAGCGGTTGGTGACTTGCTTGTATCAGGAAGAGTACAAGCAAGTTTTGATAAACTGCGGAGCAGTTATTCGGTGTAAAGCTGCGTAGCAACTGCGGATGCTTTTGTTTGTATGACTCGAATCAGGAGTTCCCCCCTGTTTTTGGCTTCAATTGCAAGAAACGATAAGCAGTGGTTGAAGAACTGCTTCTTATCAGGGAAGAGTAGCTTGTAGTCCTTTTGGTAAATCGCGAAGCAGTTATTCAGTGTAGAACAGCGAATATGTTTACAGATGCTTTTATTCGCTTGATAATAATAGTAATGTTTTTAGTGTTCAGATAAAATTTGAAAATGCTATAAATGCTGTAAAAGAAAGGGATTTCGATGCCTATGTAGCAGTGTGCAAGGTTCCATAAAAGATAATATCTATACCGAGAAAATCGAATTATTTTCGAGATTACGATAAATCAGAACAATTTCAGCAAAATATCTATAAATGGGAACTTCATTTCTCGGTACGTTTTTATGGCGTAATGGCGTAAAATATATAGTCTGATTGACAGCAAATAAAACTGGAAGTTTATGCGGAGTTGATGGACTTTATAATCGATGTACTGTTACTGTCAAACTTTTGTTTAGTCCGGAATGAGTTTGGGTATACTACACAATAAATAAAATAATTCAAAACCTATTTTCTATTGTTTCACGTGAAACATTATGTGGCAGTTTAAAAATAAAAGTGTTATAATGATATCCAATGAGTAAAAATCCCTTAAAAAAATAAAAAGGAGGGGTACAATGGGACGAATCATTGCAGTTGCCAATCAGAAAGGCGGGGTTGGAAAATCAACGACAGCCATCAATCTATCGGCCTGCCTTGCTGAAAAAGGGAAAAAGGTTCTTGCCATCGACATTGATCCGCAGGGAAATACGACCAGTGGACTTGGCACAGACAAGAATGCAGTAGAAAACACCCTTTATGAGCTGCTGCTTGGAGAAGCAGAGACCAAGGATACCATTATAAAGAACGTTGTAGACAATGTTGACCTGATACCATCGAATATGAATCTTTCCGGTGCAGAAATTGAACTGGTCGATCTTGAGGATAAAGAATTTATCCTGAAAAAGATCACGGATAAACTTCGCCGGAAATATGATTACATAATCATGGATTGTCCGCCGTCACTGAGTATGCTTACAATTAATGCTTTGACAGCCGCAACCTCCGTTCTGGTGCCGATTCAGTGTGAGTATTATGCATTGGAAGGTTTGTCACAGTTGATACATACCATCGAACTGGTAAGAGACCGATTGAATAAGAGACTGAAGATCGAAGGCGTGGTCTTTACTATGTATGATGCCAGAACAAATCTGTCACTTCAGGTTGTAGAAAATGTAAAAGAAAACCTGGACCAGAATATATACAAAACGATCATACCGAGAAATGTACGACTTGCAGAGGCACCAAGCTATGGAAAACCGATCAATCTGTACGATTCACGATCTACAGGAGCAGAGAGTTATCGCCTCCTGGCAGAAGAAGTTATAGGCAGGGAGGACGAGTGATGGCTGGAAGAAGAACAGGAGGCCTTGGAAAGGGTCTTGACGCACTGATCCCGAACAAAGCAGGCGGTCCGTCAAAGGAACCTGCAAAAAAGACAAGATCTGCAGTTGTAAAAAAAGACAAACCAACTGAAAAAGATAATCCGGCCGCAGAACGACTTGTGAAAATTTCCAGCGTAGAACCAAATCTGAATCAGCCCAGAAGACATTTTGATGAGGATGCGCTGCTGGAACTTTCGGAATCCATTAAACAGTACGGTGTTCTTCAGCCGTTGTTGGTATCCGATAAGAAGGATTATTTTGAGATCATTGCAGGCGAACGCCGCTGGAGAGCTGCCAAGATGGCAGGGCTCAAGGAAGTTCCTGTTGTTGTAAAAGAGTTTACAGACCAAGAAATCGTAGAAATTTCCTTGATCGAGAACATTCAGCGGGAAGACCTGAATCCTATAGAGGAAGCGATGGCATACAAACGTCTGATGGAAGAGTTTCACCTGAAACAGGATGAAATCGCAGATAGAGTTGCCAAAAGCAGAACTGCAGTAACTAATTCCATGCGTCTTCTGAAGCTTTCCTCAAAAGTTCAGGAAATGGTAATTGCAGATATGATCTCAGCTGGTCATGCGAGAGCACTTCTGGGAATTTCTGATGAAGCTCTTCAGGAAACAACAGCCATGAAGGTTTTTGATGAAAAACTCAGTGTTCGTGAGACGGAAAAACTTGTAAAGAATCTGGTTTCTCCTGCGAAAAAAGTAAAAACAGAGAGAAACACAGCAGAAGATGCCATTTATGAGAGCCTGGAAGAAAAAATGAAAGGTATCATGGGAACAAAGGTATCCATTCAGCGAAAGAAGAACAACAAAGGTAAAATTGAAATTGAATATTATTCCAGAGATGAACTGGAGAGGATCATTGATCTGTTCGAATCTATCAGATAGGAGGCAGAATGAGCGGGATTTTTGAAAGCATGGGAATTGATTCCGGGATTGTGATCATTGTTTTGCTGATCCTTACCATCATTCTTCTGATCAATGTGGTGAGTAGCAATATGCGTCTCAGCCGTTTGGAACGGAAGTACAAGATGTTTATGAGAGGCGGAGATGCACAGTCACTGGAAAAAGTTTTTGTAAGAAAATTTGCACAGATCGACCGGCTGTATGAAGCAAAGGAAGATCATGATCATGACATCAGCTTTATCAAAAAAAATATGAATGTAATGTTCAGCAAATATGGCGTTGAAAAGTATGATGCATTTGATGATGTAGGTGGAAAACTCAGCTTTGCATTGGCGCTTCTTGATAAAAACAATACGGGTCTGATCTTGAATGCGGTTCACAGCCGCGATAACTGTTTCCTTTATTTAAAGGAGATCGTAAAAGGTGAGTCCTATGTTGTACTTAGTCAGGAAGAAGTGGAAGCTTTGAGAAAAGCAGTAAACTTTGGCCTTGGTGAGATTGAGAAGGAATAAAAAACTGCAAAGAGTAAGAATATTTTTAATACAGGAGGAATATCATGTTAGACATTAAGTTTGTGAGAGAGAATCCGGAGGTTGTAAAGCAGAATATCCGCAATAAGTTCCAGGACAGCAAACTGGAGCTGGTTGACAAGGTTCTCGAACTTGATAAAGAAAACAGAGAGATTAAGCAGGAGGTTGAGGCTCTCCGTGCTGAGAGAAACAAGATCTCCAAACAGATCGGTGCTCTTATGGGCCAGGGAAAAAGAGAAGAGGCAGAAGAGGTTAAAAAACAGGTTGCTGCATCCGGAACTCGTATTGAGGAACTTTCTCAGAGAGAAAAAGAGGTTGAGGAAGAGCTTCTGAAAGATATGATGGTGATCCCGAACATCATCGATCCTTCTGTGCCGATCGGTAAAGACGACAGCCAGAACGTAGAGATTGAGAAATTTGGTGAGCCGGTTGTTCCGGATTTTGAAGTTCCGTATCATACAGATATCATGGAGAATTTTGATGGAATCGATCTTGACAGCGCAAGACGTGTTGCCGGTAACGGATTCTATTATCTGATGGGTGATATCGCACGCCTTCATTCCGCAGTAATTTCCTATGCAAGAGATTTCATGATCAACCGGGGATTTACTTACTGCGTACCGCCTTTCATGATCAGAAGCAACGTTGTTACAGGCGTTATGAGCTTTGCGGAGATGGATGCTATGATGTACAAGATCGAAGGTGAGGATCTTTACCTGATCGGAACAAGTGAGCATTCCATGATCGGTAAATTCATTGACCAGATCATTCCGGAGGAAGAGCTTCCGAAGACACTTACAAGCTATTCTCCGTGCTTCCGTAAAGAGAAAGGTGCTCATGGACTTGAGGAGAGAGGTGTTTACCGTATCCATCAGTTCGAGAAACAGGAGATGATCGTTGTCTGCAAGCCAGAGGAGAGTAAGATGTGGTTCGACAAGCTGTGGCAGAATACAGTAGATCTGTTCCGTTCTCTTGATATTCCGGTTCGTACGCTTGAGTGCTGCTCCGGTGACCTTGCTGATCTTAAGGTAAAATCCCTCGATGTTGAGGCATGGTCTCCACGTCAGAAGAAATACTTTGAGGTAGGAAGCTGCTCCAACCTTGGAGATGCACAGGCACGTCGTCTGAAAATCCGTGTAAACGGCAAAGATGGCAAGAAATATCTTGCTCATACATTAAACAATACAGTAGTAGCACCTCCGAGAATGCTCATTGCTTTCCTGGAGAATAACCTGAATGCAGATGGATCTGTAAACATTCCAAAAGCTCTGCAGCCATATATGGGCGGTATGACAAAGATTGAGAAAAAGACACGCGCGTAAGAGAAACGCAGGCTTTTTCAGGGAGGTGTTCTTGTGCACAGTTATTTAAAGACCGTTGGTTTTTCACAGATTACCAGAAGAAGTGAAATAAAAGAGATCATCCGTGATGTGATCGCAAGCTACGATGAAAAGGTTTGCGTGGAAAATCATCCGGAAGGCGTATTTGTACAGTTTTCCAAGAATTATGGCTGTGACTGTGGAATCAGCGTTTGTGGTCAGTACGATGAGAACGGTGAGTTTCACGTGGAATATTATTTCCCATTTTTCAGGGGAACAGGAATCACATCCAGGGAAAAAGTGACTGTTGAACGTCATACAGATAAGGAATCTTATGCAGGAGCATGTGATGATCTGCGTATTGGCGTGACTATGATCTTTTATCTGCAGAATCTGGCAGAATATATGCAGGAGAAATACAAAGGCCTGAAAGACCCGGGGGACCGTCCGGTGACGGTTTCCGGTCTGGCTTCTGAGGGAAAGATCCTGTTTCCGCTGCAGAAGGATAAGGAAGCGGTAAAGGTGGAGAGAGAACTTTCCAAAAACAGGACTAATCTGATCGCAGCAGCGCGTAATGGTGATGAGGAAGCTATGGAGAGCCTTACAATGGAGGATATGGATACTTACTCCATGATTTCCCAGAGAATTGTTACAGATGATGTTCTCACGATCGTGGACTCTTATTTCATGCCTTATGGAATCGAATGTGATCAGTATAATGTTCTTGGTGAGATTCTGGATATCATGAAATTTAAGAATATCCTGACAGGTGAAGAAATCTGCCAGATGACTATAGAGAGCAATGATATACAGTTTGATATCTGCATCAACAGCAAAGATCTTCTCGGTGAACCGGCAGTTGGACGCCGCTTCAAAGGAACAATCTGGCTACAGGGTCAGCTGCACTATTAAGTTTTCGAATTTAGAATTAATTCTTGTAATTTCAAAATAAATATAGTAAAATAATGGTTGTGAAACTTTTGGAAGTGTTCGAAATGTTTCACAACCATATATGTCCATATAGCTCAGCTGGATAGAGCACTCGCCTCCTAAGAGAAAGCCGAGGCATTCCCCA
>CAUEAK010000012.1:0-48787 GCA_958454115.1 Blautia wexlerae | reverse complement strand
AAATAAGATTGCAATGAGCGAAACGGTCGTCCGGTATGGACGGCCGTTCTTTTATAAGGCACAACTATAAAAACGATTGCTACATATTCGGAAATTTCTGTGCATACACTGTAAAAACAGCGTCTTCGGAGGCTTATCCGTGAAAGATTATATCGAGGAGCGGGCAGTGGAAATTGCGAATTATATTATTGAGACAAAGGCAACGGTGCGTCAGGCGGCGAAGAAATTCGGAATCAGTAAGAGCACTGTACATAAGGACTGCACTGACCGTCTCAGCCAGCTCAATCCGGGACTGGCATGTGAAGTGAGACAGGTTCTGGATGTGAACAAGCAGGAGCGGCATATCAGAGGCGGGCTCGCTACCAGAGAAAAATATTTACATCAGCATTAGAGCGTGTTTAAAAAATCATTCCCACAAATTGTGACGTATATTTTGTGAAAAGCCTTTTTCAAACATGCTCTAAGAGCGTAAAAGAAGCTGCTGTCGGATATGACAGTAGCTTTTTTTAGGTATTTTTACTGCTGATTTTTGTTTTACATAGTATATAATGAAAAGCATATTGTTTGGGTTTGTAAAAAATTATTTGCTCCAGATTTCAAGCGTTTTTAACAATTTTTCTTTGATGAGTTAGACACGCAAATTTTTTATAAAAACAGAACAAATGTTTGCAAGAAGCGATTAGATATGTTAGAATATAGTTAGAGATATAGTTAGAGATGAAACAGTATAAGATAAATTGGAGCAAGGCAGATAATTGTCTGACGGGGAGGAAAAGGGATGCAGGTTTTATCCAGCTATGGCGTAGAATTACGAAAACAGAATATTCCAATCCATCAGACCCTGGAAATCTACCGGTCTGCGGTCAGTTATCTGACAGAAATATATGGGCAGGTGTGGGAAGAACTGGAACAGATTTCCGATAGCAAGAGACGCTTCAATGCCGCGGAGCATCTGGTACATACCACGAAAAAGAATTCTGCACGCTTTGATTTTGATCTTCGCTTCCCGAAGATGCCGTCCTACCTGAGACGAGCCGCAATCCAGCATGCATTGGGAAGTGTATCTTCTTACGAAACACGGATGGATCTGTGGGAAAAGTCAGGAGAAAAAGCAGGGAAACCCAGACTGGCGTATGAGAATCATGCCATGCCTGTTTTTTATCGTGATGTCATGTACAGAGAGGAAAAAGAAGGAAAAGACGAAGCATACCTGAAACTGTATGATGGTCATGACTGGAAATGGTTTTGTGTGCGTTTAAATCACACAGATATGGAATATCTGCGCAAGAACTGGTCGGGGAAAAAGGCATCAGCCCCGACACTGGAGAAAAGACACCATAAATATTTCCTGCGTTTTTCTTATACGGAAGAAGTGACACTTACGAAAACACCGGTAAAAGAACAGATCATCTGTAGTGTGGACTTGGGAATCAATACCGATGCGGTCTGTACCATTATGCGGGCAGACGGAACTGTCCTGGGAAGAAAATTTATCGATCATCCCAGTGAAAAAGACCGGATGTACCGCACACTGGGACGGATCCGGAGATTCCAGAGAGAGCACGGCTCTGCGCAGTCACGGGGAAGATGGGCATATACGAAACGTCTGAATACAGAGATGGGAAGAAAAATTGCAGGTGCGATCGTAAAATATGCCGAAGAAAACCATGCGGATGTGATCGTATTCGAATATCTGGAAATGCAGGGGAAGATATCCGGAAAGAAAAAGCAGAAACTGCATCTGTGGAGAAAACGGGATATCCAGAAGCGTTGTGAACATCAGGCACACAGAAAAGGAATGCGCATATCCAGAGTCTGTGCATGGAATACAAGCAGGCTTGCGTATGATGGTTCTGGAAATGTATCCCGTAACCCGAAGAATCACAGTATTTGTGTATTCCAGACAGGAAAACAATATAACTGTGACCTGTCGGCATCGTATAATATCGGGGCAAGATATTTTATCAGAGAACTTTTAAAACCCCTTCCGGTAACGGAAAGGTCTTTGCTGGAGGCAAAAGTCCCTCCGGTAAAGCGTAGAACCTCATGTGTTTATGCAGATCTGAAAGAACTTCATTTACAAATGGAAATCTTAAAGGCAGCATAAATGCAGGCAGATATACAGCGGACTACCTGCAATGTGGGAACCTGCCATATCTGGCATGGAAAAATGCGCATAACTGCGCTGGCCTAAGTTACAGGCGTATCCGCCGATATTTAGTCTGACGCCTAAAGCGTCTGGAAGCACGCGACTTCAGTCGTGTAAGGATAAAATTTTTAATTCACAGGTGCATTACCAAAGGTAAAAGCTAATATGTCTCAAGGAATTCCCCAAATGATAGAAATTGCTACTGAAAAGAGATGGAAAGAAGATTTCGAAAATAAGCACAAGAAAAAAGCCGGAAATGGTTGGTTTCGATATAGTACACGATTTGCTCTACCTGTTATGAATGAGAAAGGTGATATTTTGGATTACAATGTATATCAGGCTGTGCTAATAGTAAGATATGCAGCGGATAAAAAATTGTATTTGTACGATATACAAAACATTAAAAAAGAAACGAGATACCCATCCTGGACTGAATAGTCAGATAGTCAGAAACCCATTTCTTTGAATAGATTATAATATATTGTTTATGGAAATGCAAGGGGAAAAATAGTACTGAGAAAAGAAGCTACTGTCGGATATGGCAGTAGCTTTTTTCAGGTGTTTTTTGTATAATAAAATGCTGTAAAGGCTTTGCAAAAACATAAGGGAGGATAAGAAGATGGCATTAATGGAAGTGAACTTCTTTTCAAAAGCACTGATGCGTCCGGTAACGATGAATGTAATCTTGCCGGTTGATAAAGTGTTTTTTGGAGAAGAAACAGAAGAAGAGAACAAACCGTTTAAGACTTTGTATCTGCTTCACGGAGTAATGGGAAATTACACAGACTGGGTAACAGGAACATGTATTAAGCGATGGGCAGAAGAAAAGAATCTGGCAGTAGTTATGCCTTCCGGAGCAAATATGTTCTATATGGATCATCCGAATGCAAATGAAAACTACAGTGAATTTATCGGAAAAGAGCTTGTAAAGATTACACGAAGAATGTTTCCGTTATCTCACAAAAAAGAAGATACATTTATTGCCGGGTTATCCATGGGAGGATACGGTGCGATCCGAAATGGTCTGAAATACCATGACACATTCGGATACATCGCAGGTCTTTCTTCTGCTATGATTCTTGAAAAAATGAGGACAGCAGATGACAGTTCTCCTATGTTCTTTGAGAAAAAAAGCTTTCTGGAGAATGTATTTGGAGATCTGTCCCGGATCAAAGACTGTGAGATCAATCCGGAATGGATTGCCGAAAATATGAAAAAAGATGGAATCCCATTTCCGCATATGTACCTTGCCTGTGGACTGGACGATCCGCTTCTTCCTCCGAACCGTAAGTTCAGAGATACCATGCAGAAACTGGGTGTGGATGTAACTTACGAGGAAGGTCCGGGAGCACATGAGTGGGATTTCTGGAATCGTTATATTAAGAGAGTTCTGGACTGGCTGCCTCTTGATAAGGATAGCAAGGAAGGGATGAACAGCGGGAACGTAGGATTGTAAATTACAGAACATATTTTATTAAAATCTCTGAGGTTACAATAATCTCAGAGATTTTTTGCCAGAAATATTTTAGTATGGGTAAAATAACTGTGAACATAAAAATATACAAAAAAGCAAAGATAAAAATATATAAAATACCGAAAAAATAAAATTGTATTGACAATAATATGTGAAAGATATAATATATTTCATGTAGAGTACACGGGTACGCAAAGCAAAAACATACATATAATGAAGAAAGCGAAAACCTATGTGCTGGAAAATATGTATTTGAACAAAAAATACCCCACATAACTTCACCTGCTACCAACAAATGGAGAAATACATGGGATATTTTATGGAAAATAATTTTATCACAAGTCTAAATATTTGTAAATAAATTTTCCTGACAGAACTTATGCATATTTTCGTAACTCATATGACTGGAACTGAAAAATGTTTATCCAGTTAAAAATTAGTAAAGCAGATTTTATATAACTGCGTAATTAAACAGGAGGTACGAATAATGAAAAAAAGGTTACTTAGTGGTTTACTTTGTGGAACACTAACAATGTCTCTTCTTGGAGGGACTGCAATACCAGTATTGGCAGATGATGATCAGACAATCACAATGTGGACAGTATTTACTGGATCAGATGGAGATATCCTGAGAGAAATTGTCAAAGATTACAATGAGAGTAACGAAGATGGGATTAAAGTTGATATTGATATCATGGATGGAAGTACTCTTCAGGCAAAACTTCCTACAGCAATATCTACCAATACAGCTCCGGATTTTGTTTTGATGGGAATTGAATATATTTATCAATATGCAAATAATGATATGATTATACCATTGGATGATTTCTGGGAAAAAACCGGATTGGATGAAAGCAACTATTTGGAAAATGTTGTGGACAAATCAAAAGTAGATGGAACTTTATATGGTGTTCCGATGCAGTATAATCTTCAGTATCTCTATTATAATAAAGATTTATTTGAGGAGGCAGGGCTTGATCCAGAACAGCCACCGACAACAATGGAAGAATTAGCAGAAGATGCAAAGAAATTGACGAATCCGGATAAAAATCAGTATGGTATTGGTTTTCCTACAGACTATGCATCCTATTGTGAATATTTATGGTCAAATGGTGGAGATGTAGTAAGTGAAGATGGAAAAGAAAATAATCTGAATTCGGAAGCTAATATTAAGACCCTGGAATGGATTCAAGATTTAGTTTTGAACGAAAATGTTTCTCCTCAGGGGTTAAAAGCTGCTGATGCAGATACCATGTTTCAGTCAGGACAGTTGGCAATGTATACCAGTGGACCATGGAATATTAATGGATTAAAACAGTTGGGGGTTAATTTCGGAATTACTGCAATTCCATCGGGTTCAGATGGAGCTTATGCCCCTGAAGGCGGTTGTGCATATATGATTCCAAAAAGCGTAGATGATTCCAAGAAGGATGCGATTTATAAATGGATGGCATATTGGCTTTCTGACGATGTATTAAAAGAATGGTCTACAAGAAATGGATTTCCGGTATGGTCTAATTCACTGCTGGAAGATGAAGATATTAAATCTGATGAGATCTTAACAGATGTATCCAATGCATCTAAGATTGGACGTAACTGGCATCTGAATCTTGACTGGGGAAGTCAAATTGATCAGAATGTTATGCAGCCTATGATGGAACAGATATTATCAGGAACCGATGTATCTGAGGCGCTTCAGACAGCGTCAGATACTTTAGATGGTATTATTGCAGAAAAGTAGAATTCAAGAGCTGTTGCAGTAATGCAATAGCTCTTTTTATAGGAGAGCGAATATGAAAAATAGAAATAAATATCATGCTCAAAGTCAGAAACAAGCATATCTTTTTCTGGCACCGTCTATGTTAATACTTACAGTTTTTGTCTTTATTCCTCTGATTGGTGCACTGGTGATCAGTGTTATGAATATTGACATTTATATGAACAATATTTCTTTTGCAGGATTTGGAAATTATTTAAAAATGTTTCATGATAGCAGAATAGGAAATGCTACATTTAATTCATTTTATTTTGCACTGGCAGAAGTACCTCTTCAGGTTTTTATGGCATTATTAATGCTTATGTTGATGATAAAAAATAATCGTTTTCATAAGTTTCTAAGAACAGTATTTTATCTTCCATATGTATGCTCAATGACAGCGATTAGTATCATGTGGTCAATGCTGTTAAATACAAATTATGGTATGTTACCATATTTATTTAAACAAATTGGTGTTGACTTTCCAAATGTTCTTACAAGTACTACATGGGCAATGCCAGTAGTGATTCTTATTACAGTATGGAAAAACTTTGGATATACACTTACTCTTTTATCTGCTGCGGCACTGGGAGTATCAAATTCTTTATACGAGGCTGCTGAAATGGATGGAGCTACAGGATTTCAGAAATTTATATATGTAACGATTCCTGGAATCAAACAGACTATTAATTTTTGTATTGTTACAACACTGATTACCGCTCTTCAGGTTTTTGATCAGGTATATGTTATGACTAAAGGCGGTCCATTGTATAAAACGGAAACACTTGTAAGTTATATTTATAATCAGGGATTCCAGGTGGCTCCTTATGATTTAGGATATGCGTCTTCTATTGCTGTATATCTGTTCCTTATGGTCGCTATTATTACCTTTGTTCTCAGAAGATTTGTATTAAACAGGGGGACAGAAGAATGAAAATAAAGAAAATAAAAGTAAATGAAATAGTAGGAACTGCAGTTACAGTTTTAATTGCTGTGTTGATTTTATTTCCTTTGATCTGGTTGTTGGTTTCATCTTTTAAATCAGACGCAGATGTAATTAAATGGCCGCCAATATTTTTTCCAACACAATGGTTGACGGCACAATATAAATATGTAGTAGATGCAATTCCTATTTTATCCATGCTGAAAAATACAGTTGTTTTTTCAGTAGGAGTAACTGTAGTCAGTCTGTTTTTTGACTCGATGGCAGCCTATGCATTTTCAAGGATGCATTTTCAAGGAAAGAATCTTATTTTTGGAATTATTCTTCTCACAATGATGGTTCCTTTCCAGATTATTATGATTCCTCTTTACATTGAAGAATATAAATTTAAAATTCTTGACACTTATTTGGGATTGATTTTACCAAGAGCCTCTAGTGCATATGGAATTTTTATGTTAACATCATTTTTTGAGAACATTCCTAAATCACTGGATGAAGCGGCAAGAATTGATGGTATGAAGGAAAAACAGATTTATAGCAGAATCATATTACCGCTTGCCAAACCGGCATTTATAACTCTTGGAATTTATCATTTTATGAATAACTGGAATGATCTGATTTATCCAATGATGCTCACCAGTTCTGTAGAGAAGAGAACACTATCAGCAGGACTTGCAATTCTTGTGGGAAGTAATTCCATTAAGTATGGACCAACGCTTGCAGCAACTGTAATATCTATTGCACCATTAATGATACTATTTCTGTTTTGCCAGAGATTTTTTATGGAAGGAATTGCTACATCTGGAATGAAGGAATAAATTAACACAGGTTGAAAGGGAAAAATTATGGGGATTACAACAAAAGAAATAGCAAAAATATGTGGAGTATCCAGAACTACTGTACACAGAGCTTTAAATAATACAGGACGTATCAGTGAAAAAACAAAAAGGATGATATTGGAAACTGCTGAGAAAAATGGATATCGTCCAGATCTTTTGGCTACAGGGCTGGCAAAGGGAAAGACATATTATATTGGTGTTGTTGTAATGGATGTTAATAACCGTTATTTTTCTCAGATGTTAAGTGCATTAGAGATAGAAGCCAGAGAAAGAGGATATTTTATTAATATTACTCTTCACCAGAATGACAAGGAAATAGAAAAAGAACAGCTTTGTAAACTTGCAGATTATCATGTAGATGGCATTATACTGTCTTCGGTTAATAAAGGAGAAGAATATAAAAAATTTATAGAGAGCCTAAACATTCCAGTGGTTACGATTGATAATAAAATCGCAGATAAGATACCATTTGTAACAGTAAATGGAAGAAGTGCAATTTCAAAAGCTGTTTGTGAAATAGCGGAATCTGGATATGAAAAAGTAATATTTGTATGTCCTCCTTTGGCTGAAAAGAATCTGGAGAATATATATGTACATGAAGAAAGAACTGCGGGTTTTAAAGAAGCGGTAAAAAAAATTCATGGGCTGGAATATGTGATTATTGGAAACTGGGATTATCAGAAACAAGCAAAAAAAGAGTTAGAAAAAAGTGAGAAAAAAACAGCATTTTTATGTACCGGGGACATGTTTGCTTTAAATCTTATACGTATGTTTGAAAAAAATGGAAAACGTGCTGGTCAGGATTATGGAATCATGGGATATGATAATATTGATTTTTTGGAATATGTAACTCCTCGTCTGACAACGATAGATAATCACGTGGAAAAGGTCGCGGAAGAAGCATTTAACTTACTACTTCAGCTCATGGAGAACAAAAATGTTGCAGAAACAGAGAGAATTTTGGAAACAGTGACAGTACAGGGAGAAACGATATAATTAAGTGAATATATTGTAGAGGCTCCTGAAGTCTGTCTATAAGGAGAATTATGAAACATATAATTATTACAGTAAATAGTAAATTTAAAAAAAGCGAGATAGACAGCAGAATTTATAGTTCGTTTGTAGAACATATGGGAAGAGTGGTTTATACAGGCATATATGAACCAAATCATCCAACAGCAGATAAGGATGGATTTCGTCAGGATGTATTGGAAAAAGTAAAAGAGTTAGGAATTACAATGGTGCGCTATCCTGGTGGAAATTTTGTTTCTAATTATGACTGGAAAGATGGAGTAGGTCCCAAGGAAGAAAGACCTAAGCGCCTGGAACTGGCATGGCGTGCTGTTGAAACCAATGAAGTTGGAATCAATGAATTTATGAGATGGGCAAAAAAAGCAGGAGTAGAGCCGATATGTGCTGTAAATCTGGGAACAAAAGGAATTGAAAATGCAGCTTCCTTTTTAGAATATTGTAACATGCCTGCAGGAACGATGTACAGCGATATGCGGGTAAAACATGGTGTTTCGGAACCATATAAAGTAAAATTGTGGTGTCTTGGAAATGAAATGGATGGAGACTGGCAGATTGGACATAAGACAGCAGATGAGTATGGGAGACTTGCAGAAGAAACTGCAAAAGCAATGAAATTAATTGACGAAAATATAGAATTGGTTGTCTGCGGAAGTGCAAAATCAGATATGCCGACATATCCTGAATGGGAAGCTACAGTACTGGAACATGTATATGAAAATGTTGATTATCTGGCATTACATCAATATTATGGTGGACAGGAAATGGGAACAGCCGATTTTCTTGCTCAATCTGTAGATCTGGATTGTTATATTGACACAGTTAGTGGCGTTTGTGACTACATAAAAGCAAAGAAACGTTCAGAAAAAACGATGTATATTAGTGTCGATGAGTGGGGAGTGTGGGCGCCAGAAGGAAAAGTAGCTCATCCGGAAATAGAAGAAAAACCATGGCAGATAGCTCCTCATTTGAGTGAACAGGTATACACAATGGAAGACTCACTACTATTCGCAAGTATGCTGATGAGTTTTGTCCGTCATAGCGACAGAGTAAAAGTTGCCTGCCAATCTCTTTTAACTAATATCAGTGCAACGATTATGACTGAAAAAGGTGGAGAAGTATGGGTACAGCCTGTATTTTATCCTTTTTCTTATATGTCAAAATATGCAAGAGGAACAGTGATGGAAGAAGTATATGAAGGTCCTTCCTATGACTGCAGCATTGCAAAAAATGTTCCATATGTGGATACAGTAACGGTATATAATGAAGAATTAGGTGAGATTGCAATTTTTGCAGTCAATAGAGCAGAAGAAACTGTATCTGTTTCAGAAGAACTTCAGGGGTTTGTATTAGAGGAAATAGCAGAACAGTTATATATGACTTCTGGAAATCGCAAAGATACAAACTTAGAGAATCATGACAAAATAAAACCGTATGAGATAAATAATGCTGAGATAGCAGGGGATAATCTTAACTTTGAAATTGAACCGCTGTCATGGAATATGATAAGAGTGAAAGTAAAAAACAAAAATTAATAAATTTATAAGAGACTGGCGCACTAGGAAATTATTAAAGCGAGAGTCTCTTTTTTTCTGTAAAAACATATTGAATGTCATGTGGAAGTTGTGTATAATGAAAATACAAAATAAGGTATATTATTTTAGATAAAAGTAAAATAAAAACTCAAAATCATAAACTGTGGAGGTAAAAATGACTAAGCTTGTAATCAATCCATCAAAGAAACAGAGCAAAATCAACAAAGAGATTTACGGACATTTCTCAGAGCATCTGGGAAGATGTATCTACGAAGGAATCTATGTAGGCGAAGATTCCCAGATCCCGAATAAGAACGGAATGCGTACAGACGTAGTAGAAGCACTGAAGCATATCAGGATTCCGGTACTTCGCTGGCCGGGTGGATGCTTCGCAGATGAATACCACTGGAAAGACGGTATCGGACCAAAGGAAACACGTAAAAAAATGATCAACACACACTGGGGCGGTGTGGTAGAGGATAACAGCTTTGGTACACATGAATTTTTTGAACTCTGTGAGCAGCTTGACTGCGAAGCTTATGTTAATGGTAACCTGGGAAGCGGAACAGTTCAGGAAATGTCTGAATGGGTAGAATATATCACATTCGAGGGTGTTTCCCCGATGGCTGATCTCCGTAAGAAAAACGGACATGAGAAACCATGGAAACTGGATTTCTTTGGAGTTGGAAATGAGAACTGGGGATGTGGCGGAAATATGAATCCTGACTTCTATGCAAATGAATACCGCCGTTATCAGACTTATGTCCGCAATTATCATCCGGATTACCCAATCCACAAAGTCTGCTGTGGTGCCAATGTAGATGATTATGAGTGGACTTCCGAAGTATTAAAGACTACACATAATCATTGCCTGAAAGAACTTCACGGAAATATGGATGGTCTTTCTCTTCATTATTATGTACATCCGGAAGGATGGGAGATCAAGGGAAGTGCTACAGATTTTGATGATAAGGTATGGTATAAGAGTCTGAATAAAGCGCTCTTTATGGAAACTCTGATCGAGCGTCACGGACATATCATGGACGAATATGATCCTGAGAAAAAGATCGGTATGATCGTTGACGAGTGGGGCGCATGGTACACAGTGGAACCAGGCACAAACCCTGGCTTCCTGTATCAGCAGAACACAATGAGAGATGCCCTGATCGCAGGTATCACTTTGAATATCTTTAACAAACACAGTGACAGAGTAAAGATGGCAAACCTTGCGCAGATCGTAAATGTTCTTCAGTCCGTTATCCTTACAGATGGTGCTGATATGATCCTGACACCAACCTATCATGTATTTGATATGTACAAATATCATCAGGATGCAATGCTTGTAGACAGTTCTATCGAAACAGAAACCATCGGTGTGGAAGAAGAGTGGCAGGTACCGAACCTGACAGAATCTGTATCTGTAGCAGAAGATGGAGCTGTACATATCACATTGACAAACCTGTCACTGGATAAAGATTATGAGATCAGAACTATCCTTACAGACTATCAGGTAAATGAAGTTAAAGGTGAGATCGTACACGGCGAAATGCACGAAATGAATACCTTCGAAACACCGGACCAGGTACGTGTAAAAGAATTTAACGAAGTAGAAAAAACAGCAGAAGGAATCAGATTCACAATTCCTAAATGCAGTGTTCTTCATCTGGAAGTAAGATAATTACAAGATTTTTAGTCGAATCAGGTAGTGAAGCGGATGATTTTATTCGCTTGACACAGATAAAGAGTTTTGTATAAAAATGAATGAACTTTACAGATTCACAGAAAATGCCGCTTCTGACAAAACAGGCAGGTATTTTCTGTGAATATTTATAATGGAAACAAAAAGGAGACTAAGGTATGAACGGGAAGCTGCGTGTGTGCAGAAAATGTCTGCCCGGACAGAATAATGAAGAGACTTTTTACGAGGATCTGTCACGCTACATTCAGCGCATGGATGAGGATCTGAAAGTAGACCAGCAGATTTACGAAAAAAGGCTTAACATATGCAGCACCTGTGACCGCTTAATGAATGGGATGTGCAGGCTTTGCGGATGCTTTGTGGAACTGCGGGCTGTACAGAAGGTGCGAAAATGTCCGGATCTGCCGGCAAAATGGGAGGCGCAGAAATGAAAGAAGGTTTAAAGAGCAGTTTGCTGAATAAGGTAAAAGTAACGGATAAATTCTGGCGAGGATATCAGGAACTGGTAATGGATACAGTAATTCCTTATCAGGAGAAAATATTAAATGATGAGATTCCGGGAGTGGAGAAAAGCCATGCACTGGCAAACTTCCGCATTGCAGCAGGACTGGAAGAGGGTGAGTTTTACGGAATGGTTTTCCAGGACAGTGATGTTGCCAAATGGCTGGAAAGTGTGGCGTATGCACTGGAAGTCCGTCCGGATGCTGAACTGGAAGAACGTGCAGATAAGGTTATTGAAATTATTGAAAAAGCGCAGCAGGATGACGGTTATCTGAATACTTTTTTCACAATCAAAGAGCCGGAACACCGCTGGCAGAATTTACAGGAATGCCATGAATTATACTGTGCCGGACATATGATGGAAGCAGCGGCGGCTTATTATGAGGTGACTGGAAAAGACCGTCTGCTTCATGTGATGGAGCGCATGGCAGAACATATCGGGAAACGTTTTGGAACAGAAGAAGGCAAAGAACCGGGGATTCCGGGACATCAGGAAATCGAGCTGGGACTTTTGCGTCTCTATGAAGTGACCGGAAAAGAAAATTACAAAGACCTCGCCAGATATTTTATTGAACAGCGTGGAAAAGATCCGGATTACTTTGTCAAAGAGAGGGAAAAAAGAGGCTGGGTTCACTTTGATATGGATGTGCATAACAGAGAATATAATCAGGCACATGCTACTGTCTATGAGCAGAAAGAAGCAGTAGGACACAGTGTCCGTGCTGTTTATATGTATACTGCCATGGCAGAACTGGCTTCTCTTTACAAAGATGAAAAACTCTATCAGGCATGCTGTGATCTCTGGGAGAACATGACTCAGAAGAGAATGTATATCACCGGAGGAATCGGCAGTACCGTAGACGGCGAGGCATTTACCATTGATTATGATCTGCCGAATGACACCGTTTATGCGGAAACCTGTGCATCCATCGGGCTGGTATTTTTTGCAAGAAAGATGCTTGATAATGTGATGGATGGACGCTATGCAGATGTGATGGAACGAGCACTTTATAATGGGATCATCAGCGGAATGCAGCTTGACGGAAAGAGATTTTTCTATGTAAATCCACTGGAAACAGAACCTGGAGTCAGCGGAAAATTATATGGATATAAGCATGTTCTGCCGGAGCGTCCGGGCTGGTATACATGTGCATGTTGTCCTCCCAATGTAGTGCGTCTGCTGATGTCTCTTGGCAAATATCTGTGGAGTGAGACTGAAGAGGGAGTTTATTCTCATATCCCGGCAGGCACAGAAGCACACTTTGATAAGATGGATGTAACTGTAGAAAGCAACTATCCGTGGGATGGCAGAGTGACCTATCATATAACCGGAAAAACAGAGGAAGAGACTATCCTGGGAATCCATATCCCATCCTGGGTACGCCCGGGTTCTGTTCAGGTACGTATAAATGGAAAAGAGAAGAATATCACTGCAGATGTGGAAAAAGGATATCTGATCCTTAAGAGAGTGTGGGAAAATGATGAAGTAGAACTTGCTTTTCCGATGAAGATCCGCAAGATTTATGCAAACCTTAAAGTAAGGGAAGATGCCGGCTGTGTAGCGTTTATGCGCGGGCCGATGGTTTATTGTTTCGAGGGTGTGGATAATCCGGGTCTGCTTCAGTCTTACCACATCTTTGAAGATGCAAAGATGGAAGAGGAAGTCTGCAAAGAGGGTCTGCTGGAAGGCTGCGTCCTGCTTAAGATCAAAGCACGTAAGCTGGAGACAGTGGGAGATTCTCTGTACAGTGAAGTTGCACCGGTGAGAACGCTGACAACACTGACAGCAGTGCCGTATTATACATGGGGCAACCGCGGAGAAAACCAGATGAGAGTCTGGATGCGTGGGGAATAACCGAAAAATCAGAGGGAATATAAAATAAAAGCAAGGAACTATGTGGCAAAACACATCGGTTCCTTGCTTTTACTGTTTTCAGATACTCTGTAAAATTATACATTTGGAGTATAATGCACTTTCACATTAATATCCTGATTATAGTTTCCGAAATCTTTTCCGAAGAGTGTCAGACCGCCGATATTCTGAGATGGTTCATCCACCTGGAAACGGAATACCATATCATCCTGAGAGGTAAAAGTGAGCTGCTGTGTATTCACATCAGAGATCTTTAATCCATCGATAAAAGTACCGTGACGGTCAATGACAAGCATCTTCAGCAGACCATACTGATTCCAGTTCGGGAACCACCAGTCGGGGGTGAACATACCGTGGACATCACCGAAATCCCCGGGGCTTGTCCAGCTTCCGACCTTTGTATTATTCAGGAAAAAGGAAATATCAGAAGGCCAGTCATTATTGACTCCGGGAGCTTCTGAACTGATTTCAAAGGAGAGTGTCAGCCGGTCAATCTTCTGTCCCGGAGGCAGCATATTTGGAATGCGGTAATCAATAAATCCCCGTCCAAACCATAAAATCTTTGCATCTACATGGCTCGGATGAGCAAAATAACGGGGATCATCTACCTCACCAATAAGATTATCGGTAGTAGACAGCCCACAGGTCGGATAAACAGAATAATTAAAGTAGTTGCCAATCGGAATGTCAATAGAGTAACTGTCTTCAGCCGGACTGTCATTGTTAGAGGCAATATCAACCAAAATCTTGTCAACATTAATGCGGCAGACCTTCTGGTTTCCGTGACCGGAATGCTCTGGAAGAATTGCGAGAATTCCGGCTTCTTCGAGTTTCTTTACATGGCTGGTCAGGGCACCGTTGGTAATCCCCAGACTGGAAGCCAGTTCATTCATATTCATTTCCTGATGCTCAAGGAGAGTCTGGATCAGCCGTATGCGGATGTCAGAACCAAGAGCTTTGAAGACAGGGACCGCCTGCTCCAGACTTTTAATATATAACATAACGGATTTCCCTTTCTGTTAAAAATGATTTTGTAACGTTTACGGTAAATTATAACGAATCTGCAAAAAATGTGCAACGAAAAGAAAAAAATATAGTTGATATTTTCTGAAAAATGCAGTACACTTTTAAATATATAAAAAATAATTTATATAAATCTAAAATAAAAGCGAACAGGGGGACACACAATGAGTGAAGAACTTAAGTATAATAAGCCATGGATTCTGCAGAGAGCAGATCCATATGTTTACCGCCACACAGACGGAAACTATTATTTTACAGCATCCATACCGGCCTATGACCGGATTGTGCTGAGAAGAAGCGAAACTCTGGCAGGACTGAAAGATGCGGAAGAAGTGACAGTCTGGGAGAAACACAAAGAAGGAATCATGAGCGAACATATCTGGGCACCTGAGCTTCATTATCTGGACGGAAAATGGTACATCTATTTTGCGGGCGGGGACAAAGATGATATCTGGGCAATCCGCCCATATGTGCTGGAATGTGCAGATACAGATCCGCTTACAGGAGCCTGGACAGAGAAAGGCAAAATGGGACGTGCGGATGCAGATGAATTTTCTTTTGAAGCTTTCTCTCTGGATGCAACAGTATTTGAAAACAAAGGAAAACATTACTATGTATGGGCTGAGAAGGTAGGAGTCGGCAAGCAGATTTCCAATCTTTATATTGGGGAAATGGAAACTCCGTATAAACTGAAAACCGTTCAGGTACTTCTCACTTCACCGGATTATGACTGGGAAAGAGTTGGTTTCTGGGTGAATGAAGGACCGGCAGTTATTCATCATGACGGCAGGATTTATCTTACCTATTCTGCATCTGAGACAGGCGCTGCATACTGTATGGGAATGCTTGCAGCAGATGAAGATTCTGATCTTCTTGACCCGAAATCCTGGACAAAAGAACGTTATCCGGTTCTTCGTACAGATGAATCCAGAGGAATCTATGGACCGGGGCATAATTCCTTCACTGAAGACGAAGAAGGAAATCCGGTCATGGTTTATCATGCGAGAACAGAAGCAGAGATTGAAGGGAATCCGCTGTACAATCCAAACCGTCATGCCATGCTGATGAAAATCCGCTGGGATGAAAAAACAGGCGCACCGATATTTTCTTACGAAGATTAACGTAATCTGAGAGAGAATAATATTTGGAGAACAGGAGAGCTGGTATGAGAAAAAAATGGGGAATGATCCTGGGGCTGACAGGAATGATGCTTCTCGGAGCACAGAGTATATATGCTGCGGAAACTGCTGATGGCACAGCAGAGACAACAGATGCGGCAAACGAAAAAGAAACAGCAGGCGCAGATGATATTGAGAGCAAGATTAAGAAAGGTGGCTTTACTGCCGGAGCTTCCGTGCATGATCCATCTGTCATCAAAGACAATGACACTTACTATATCTTTGGCTCCCATATGGAATCTGCGAAGTCCACAGATCTGAGAAACTGGACCGGTTTTTCCTCCGGGGTCAATGCAGAGAATAAGCTGTTTGACAATCTTTTTGACGGAGAAGAAGACGGCGATCCGGCAGCGTTTACTTATGTAGGAAAGAACGAGGAAGGTGGTTATTCCGTGTGGGCACCGGATGTCATCTATAACAAAAAAATGGGAAAATATGTGATGTATTTCTGCACCACATCTTCTTATGTGAAATCCAATATCTGCTTTGCAACAGCAGATGATATTGAAGGTCCGTATCACTATGAGGACACATTCCTGTACTCTGGTTATAGCTATCATGATGTTAAGGAAAGTAATATCGAAGAACTGATGGGAACAGACCCAAGGCCATATACAGCAGCGTCTTATGACAATAATAACTGGCCAAACTGTATTGACCCGGATGTTTTTTATGATAAAGACGGGCGTATGTGGATGGTTTATGGCTCCTGGTCCGGCGGTATTTTTCTGATTGAGATTGATGAAGAGACCGGCTATCCGATTTATCCGGAAGCAGACGAAGAAAATCATGTGGACAGCTATTATGGCAAGAAACTTCTCGGTGGTTATCACAACTCCATCGAAGGCCCGCATATTATGTATGATGAGACCAATGGATATTATTATCTGTTTTTGTCCTATGGAAATCTGCAGGCAAAAGGAGGTTATCAAATGCGTCTCTTCCGCTGTGACACTGTAGACGGAACTTATACAGATGCAGCAGGGAAGGATATGTATTTATTTGTGGAGCATAAAGATCATGGACTGAAAATGATGGGAAATTATACATTCCCGAGTCTTACCCAGACCTATATGGCGCCAGGCGGACAGACTGCATTTGAAGATGAAGATGGTAAATTATACCTGGTCTATCATCAGCGTTTTGCTAAAACCGGAGAACTTCATGAGCCTCGTGTACATCAGTTGTTCCGCACAAAAGACGGATGGCTGGTTGCTGCGCCATTTGCCACAGACGGCGAGACGTTGAAAGAGGATGGATATTCCGGAGATGAAATCCAGGGTACTTTTTATCTGGTAAATCATGGTACGGATATTTCGGACAGGGTACATAAACCGCAGAGGATTCAACTTAATGCAGACGGAACAGTTACCGGAGAAGAACTGGAAGGCAAATGGGAAGCAGAAGAAGGCACACCATATATTGATGTGACTCTCGGTGAAAATACTTATACAGGAGTTGTCCTGGAAATGACCGATGAGGCAGGCAATGATACGATGTGCTTCAGCGCTAAGGGTGACAATAATGAAACTATATGGGGTGTGAAATATCTGTTGCCATAAATGGCTGTGGGAGTATTCGGGGCAGTATATAAATCTGAAGTCAGGCGGAGAAATCAGATGTTTTCGGGATGATAACCGATGGTAATCCGTATATGCTGGTTATAATCTCCGAAACCTGCACCAAAAAGAGTACACCCGCCGGGATGTTCGGCGCCCGGAAGAACAGAAAAGCGCAATTTCATAACGGACTGATCAGTGAGTGCAAGCTGTCTGGTGGAAACATCGGACAGCTTTTCTGTGTCCAGAAAAGTGCCTTCAGGGGTGATCGTCAGTTTTTTCAGCAAACCATACTGATTCAGAAAAGAAAACCACCAGGAAGGATTGTATTTCCCTCTGCGGTCCCCATAATCACCAGGGCTGGTCCAGGTGCCAAGGATTACACCGTTCAGGGAAAAGGTAATATCAGAAGGCCACACATTACAGAATCGGGGGGCTTCGGAACTGATCTCAAAGGAAACTGTCAGTTCTTCAATCACGCTGTGATCAGGGATGAAATTGGGCAGTATATACTCCAGATATCCGGTGGTGAACCAGACGATCCTTGCCTGGCGGCTGCCTGGGTGTATGAAATACCGTGGCTGATCCAACTGTCCCACAAAAGAAGTAGAAGTTGCCATACCACAGGTGGGAGTTACCGAGAAATCAGAAAAATGTCCCACTCCGATTTCTGCACTGTAAGTCTGCAGATCAGGACCGTAAAGCGCCATATTTACCAGAAGCTGATCCCAGTCTTTTATAAAATAGCAGCGTTTCTGTGTTCCGTGTGAGAGAGATTCATCCCTGAATTCTATCAGCCCGGCTTCGGCCAGAAGATTAAGGTGAGGGGACAGGGTTGTAACGGGAATTTTCAGGTTTTGTGCAATTTGTTTAATATTCAGACCTTCTCTTTCTTGGATCAGACGCAAAATTTGTACACGGACAGGGGAACCGAGAGCTTTGAAGATGGCAAGACCATCGGAAACAGAACAGGATTTCATGTAAAAACCTCCTTTTGACTGTATTTACAGGTATATAACACTAAATAAGAATTTTTAGAAAAATACGTTTTGATTAGTTATTTTACCATAAAATTGGTTAAAAAAATATAGGGAAATAGCAAAAAAAATAGATAGATTGATGAATAAATAACGGGCATTTATTTTAGATAAAACTAAAATAATAAAAATAAATCAAAAATATATTGACATTTACAGGAAAGAATTATATAATATCAACATAAACCGGAGCTGAAAATAAAAAAGTTGTGCAAAATGACCATAACAAAAAGATGGACTATATATTTTAAAAAAATACGAAATGATTATGGGGTTTGTACAATGGCATCATTGAAACCGGAAGAGCGCAAAGAAATGCAAAAAAGGAGGATCTTTTTATGAAGAGAAGAAAATTGTTCGCATTACTTATGACTGCAGCTATGGCAGTGTCCAGTATGAGTATGGCAGTGAATGTCTTTGCAGAAGAAGACACAACAGAGGAAGCTGCTGAGAGCGAAGAACCGGCTGAGGGAGAACCTACAGCAGTAACAACCGTAGGTCCTGACGATGGAACAAAGTATGAGATGTGGTCATTTGTAGACCTGCACAATGAGTTTTATGGCAAGATGGTAGAGAAATGGAACGAGGAGAATCCGGATAAACAGATCCAGGTAACATTCAGTACTTATCCATACTCTGATATGCACAACAAATTAATGATGTCCTTACAGGCCGGCTCCGGTGCTCCTGACCTTTGCGATATTGAGATCGGACAGTTCCCGAACTATTCCGGCGATGACAGCCCGTTATATTCTATGAATGATGCACTTGCTCCTTATGAAGATACAATGGTACAGTCCAGACTTGATGTTTATTCCAAGGCTGACGGAACAAGACTTGGTGTTCCTTTCCATGTAGGTGCAACTGTTATGTACTGGAACGCAGATCTTCTTGAATCTTACGGATTAGATTACAAATCTGTAAAGACATGGGATGATTATACCAAACTTGGTGAAGAGTTAAAAGAAGCTTCCAATGGTGAAGTGTACTTAACTTCTGTTGATACAGGCGGTGTTGACTGGATGTGGCTTGCAATGGCTGAGAACGGTGAAGACTGGACAGGCGGTCCGGACGGAACTGTAAACGTACAGCTTGATTCCGTAAAAGAAATGCTCACAATGCAGCAGAACTGGTTAAATGATGGAATTGCAATGGTATCCACAGACGGACATGTTGACCTTGAAGCCGGATTCTCTAATATCATGGATGGCAAAATTGCTTCCTTCCCGAAAGCTATGTGGTACATGAGCCGTTTCAAAGATTACATGCCTGAGATGGAAGGCAAATATGACATCACAACATGCCCTGTATTTGAAGAAGGACAGAAATGCTCCGTTGGTATCGGTGGTACAGGTACTGTTGTAACAAATCAGTGTGAGAATCCTGAACTTGCAGCTGAATGGCTTGCATGGGCTAAATGCTCTGAAGAAGGTGAAAACCTGATCTGGAACGAACTTGGATTTGATGTCTGCAACACAGCATTATGGTCTGACGAAGCGTTTGCTTATGATGAGTCCAATACATATAATACATTCTTCCGTGTAAAACCATACGAAGTTCTGAACGAACTTGCTGAAAATGATGCGATCGGAACTGTTTATACAACAAAGAACTCACCGACACTGAATGATTACATGTGTACAACAACTCTGAACAATGTATTAGAGGATGGCATGGATGTAGAAGAAGCGCTTCAGGATGCACAGGATTATCTTGATTTCGAGTGTGAATAATAAAATGATAACAGTTCACTGATCAAGTGAATAATGTGCGGTTACTGCAGTGACCGAAATGATATGGGAGGCCAGGGAAACGCATTCCCTGACCTCCTTTACTGTTATCCTGGTGAGGAATGAGACTTTCACGGGATGTGTAGTCTGATTTCTTTTCAGGATAATGGTAATAAGAAAAAAAGAAATTATCTGTAACTGTTCAGTAAACCATGATTCCATGAGATGCTGAAAAGTTACTGTTATTTTTAGAAGAGGAGGAATTCATTGTGAATAAAGTGAAAAAGATGCTCTATTCTCAGAAGGTTGCACCTTATGTATTCGTACTTCCGTTTGTTATCAGCCTTCTGGTATTCTGGTTATACCCGCTCATCAGTGGTATTGTAATGAGTTTTCAGGATATTTCCTTTGGCGGTTCTCAGTGGGTTGGTCTGAAGCATTATCAGAAACTGGCTTCCGATAAGTTCTTTAAAACAGCTGTATTTAACAGTGTGGAATATATGCTTCTGACACTGCTTCTGCTGATACCTATCCCAATGTTGCTTGCAGTACTGATGGAAAGCCGTCTTACTAAGGCAAAAGGCGTATGGAAAGTGATCATGTATATTCCGGCACTGACATCTGTAGTTATTTCCGGTATGTTATTCCGACTGATGTTCTCAGAAGGTGACAACGGACAGATGAACCAGTTAATGCACTTACTTGGAAATGCCAGCATTCCGTGGCTGAAGGAAAAGACTACAGGATGGGTAGCTCTGCTGCTGCTTTGTATGTGGAGATGGACAGGTGTCAACATGCTGTATTTTATTTCAGGATTAAAAAGTATTGATACTTCCCTTTATGAATCAGCAGACATCGACGGTGCCAACGCAAAACAGAAATTCTGGTATCTCACACTGCCGCTCCTGAAACCGACTACTATCTATGTTGTTACAATTTCTGTATATGCAGGTCTTTCCATGTTCCTTGAGAGCTTTATGCTCTGGAATGGTAACTCCTCACCAAAGAATATCGGTCTTACAATCGTAGGATATCTGTACAAACGTGGTATTGAGAAAAATGATATGGGTTATGCGTGTGCTGTAGGTATGGTACTTCTGGTAATTGCTCTGGCGATCAATATTGTCCAGCTTGTGGCAACAGGAACATTCAAAAAGGAGGAAAAGTGATATGGCAAAAACAGCTGCGCCAAAGACGATGGAATCTAATCATAAAATTGCGACTGTGTTATCCACAGGACTTTTCGCTATTTTGGGTGTACTGATCGCATTTCCGCTTCTTGCGGGATTCTTTGCTTCCTTCCAGGAAGGCCGTGAAGTAGTTATGAAGGGTATGTCCCTGAATCTTGATTTCTCCAAGATGCATCTGGACAACTACAAATACCTGTTTTCCGGAAATGAGGATTCCAGAAAATATTTCATGTGGTATAAAAACAGTCTGATCCTGACACTGATCACAGTAGTTCTGACACTGCTGGTATGCTACTTCATTGCATATGGTCTGACTATGTACAAATTTAAACTTCAGGGATTTTTATTCTTCCTGGTAATCGCAACTATGTGTGTACCTTTTGAAATCCTGATGCTCCCTCTGTATAACGAAGTTACATCTCTTGGAATCATCAATACAAGAGCCGGTGTTATTCTCCCCGGACTATGTGGTGCGTCGACGATTTTCTTCTTTAAACAGTACATGCAGAGTCTTCCGAAAGAGCTTCTGGATGCAGGAAGAATCGACGGATGCACAGAGTATGGTATCAGTGTTAAGATTATGATGCCGATTACCAAACCGGCATTTGCATCCATGGCAATCCTTTGTGCAATGGGATCCTGGAACAACATGTTATGGCCGATGTTGGTATTCCGTGATACAAGTAAATTTACACTGCAGATCGGTCTGAATACACTGCTGACACCTTATGGAAATAACTACAACCTTCTGATCGCAGGTTCCATGTTTGGTATTCTTCCGATTCTGATCATCTATCTGATCTTCCAGAGATATCTGATCGATGGTATGACATCCGGTGCTGTCAAAGGTTGATAATTTATAAGAACGGAGGTTCAAAACATTATGGCGAAACAGGCAAAAATGGTAGTGGACAAAGCATTTTCCATTTCCAAAATCGACAAAAGAATTTACGGTTCCTTTATTGAACATCTGGGAAGAGCTGTATACGACGGAATTTATCAGCCGGGACATCCGCTTTCCAATGCTGATGGATTCCGTAAGGATGTTATTGATCTGGTGAAAGAACTGGATGTACCGATCGTACGTTATCCGGGCGGAAACTTTGTATCCAACTTTTACTGGGAAGACAGTGTGGGACCTGTTGAGGAAAGACCTCACAGACTGGAGCTTGCATGGAGAAGCCTGGAAAAAAATGAGGTAGGACTCCATGAATTTAAGAAATGGGCAGATGCAGCCAACTCAGAGGTTATGATGGCAGTCAATCTGGGAACAAGAGGAATCACAGATGCCTGCAACCTTCTGGAATACTGTAACCATCCGGGCGGAACCAAATACAGTGATCTCCGTATCAAACATGGACAGAAGGATCCATACGGATTCAAAACCTGGTGTCTCGGAAATGAAATGGACGGTCCATGGCAGATCGGTCACAAGACCATGGATGAGTATGGAAGATTGGCGGAAGAGACAGCCAAAGCAATGAAATTGATCGATCCGTCCATCGAATTTGTCGTATGCGGAAGTTCCAATCAGGAAATGCCGACCTTTGCACTCTGGGAAGACCATGTACTGAGCCACACATATGATTATGTAGATTATTTATCTCTTCATACATATTATGGAAACCGTTCTGACGACAGCAATGACTTCCTTGCAAAATCCGATGATATGGACGAATTTATCCGCACCATTATCGCAACCTGCGATTATGTAAAAGCGAAAAAACGCAGCAAAAAGAATATGTATCTCAGCTTTGATGAGTGGAATGTATGGTATCATTCCAACGCTGCTGACAACGACATCACAGAAAATCATCCATGGCAGGTGGCACCGCCGCTTCTTGAGGACATCTACAACTTCGAGGATGCCCTGCTGGTAGGTCTGATGCTGATCGTTCTCATCCGTCATTCCGACAGAGTAAAAGTAGCATGCCTTGCACAGCTCATCAATGTTATCGCACCGATCATGACAGATCCGAATGGCGGCGGTTCCTGGAAACAGACAATTTTCTATCCATTCATGCATGCATCCAAATATGGCCGTGGTGTTGCACTCCAGCCGGTCATCTCTTCTACAGAGCATGAGACAAGCGGACATGGAAGCATCACAGATATCGAAGCAGTTGCTGTTTACAATGAAGAAAAAGAAGAAGTTACAATCTTCGCAGTAAACAGAAACCTGAAAGAAGACGTTGTGCTCAACACAGACGTAAGAAGTTTCGAAGGCTACAGAGTTGCCGGGCATATCGTACTTGAAAGCGATGACCTGAAAGTAGTCAATGCATTCGGACAGGAAAACGTAAAACCAAAAACAACAGAGCAGACAACCATGGACAATGGCGAACTGACAAGTATGCTTCATAAAGCATCCTGGAACGTGATCCGTCTTGTAAAGGATAATAAATAAGAATTATAGAATCCCCTTTAAGTGGACCTGGTAAATAACCAAAATCTGCTTAAAGGGGATTTTTAATGGAATATCCGCTTGATAGTCTATTTGATCAGAAAAGGCTGAAGCGTCTGTATCGTATATTCATGCAGCGCTTCTTTTTTGCTTCTGTCAATCTGCAGATAATGAGCGTAAAGCACATCCAGGACCAGCAGGATCGGAAACTGTGGGGAAATGATATTTCCATATTCCAGATGCTCCATACTCGCAAAGATCAGTGTTTCATCGCAGAACTCCTGATAGGATTTGTCCTGCCTTGCAGTCATAAGAAGGGTATAGGCACCTCTCTGATGAGCGGCTTTCAGAGAAGAAATAATATCAGCCGTCTGTCCGCTGACACTGATTCCGATCACCAGACAGCTCTCATCCAGAATCACAGAATTTACTTTCATAATGTGGCTGTCCGTAACCGCCTCAATATTCAGCCCAATGCGCATAAAACGCAGCTTCATTTCCTGCGCGACAAGTCCGGAACTGCCTCTTCCATAGACATACACCCTTGGTCTGGACACAAGCAGTTTGGTGATACGCGCAATCTGTGCTTTGTCCAGAAGCGCATTCGCCTTATTCAGAAGTTCCTGATAAGTATTAAACTCAGAAATTTCGAAGTTCGGAACATTCTCCTCTGTTTCCGGAGTAAGGCTCTGCTTATATTCATAAATAAACTCCCGATATCCGTGAAAACCACATTTCTGGGCAAAACGGGAAAGAGAAGCCTCCGATACATAAAGGATTCCCGAAATATGTCTGGAGGAAAGGTCTTCTTCCTCTGTATTGTGCATAAAGAAATCTGCGATCGTTCGTTCCAGTGGTGTAAATGTATGGTAATAAGATTCAATTAATGGAATAATTTTTCGTTTGCTTAATGACATGAGCTGGCATATCCTTTCTGTATGTTTTAACTGAAAGCAGGGTATCGGTGTATCAATCTGAAATATTACTTCTATTATAATATCTTGAAATTGCTTTCTCAACCTGAGATGTAAATAATTTCGCTGTAATATAAAAAATAAGAAAGTAATTTCAAAAACAAAGAAAAACAGATGCTCAAAAATAACGGAAAGAACAGGGAATGAAAGAAGATTCTAAAACCATAACATTTATTGAAAATAAATTCACCCCGAATTATAATGAGTTCAACTAAAAAACAGATAGCAGAACGGACAGAAAGACAACGCTGAAAACACAGTTATTTTTTTGCTGAAACGCAGACATGGGGTAGTGCGGACAGTAACAAATCTGTCGGAACGTGTTATAATGAAAAGGAGAAAAACAATGATTATTTATGCAGGAAAAGATTACAATGACGTGAGCAGAAAAGCAGCCAACATTATGTCTGCCCAGATTATTATGAAACCGGACGCAGTTCTTGGTCTGGCTACAGGTTCCACACCGGTGGGAATGTACAAACAGTTAATTGAATGGTATAAAAAAGGTGATCTGGACTTCGCCAAAGTTACTTCTGTAAACCTTGACGAATACAAAGGACTTTCCGGAGACAACGACCAGAGCTACCGTTATTTTATGAACACAAACCTGTTTGACCACGTAAATATCGACAAAACAAAAACTTATGTACCGAACGGACTGGAAGAAGACAGCGAAAAAGCATGCGCAGATTACAATGCGATCATCCGCAGTGTAGGCGGCGTAGACATGCAGCTTCTGGGAATCGGCGGAAACGGACATATCGGATTTAACGAGCCGGGAGAAGCTTTTGAAAAAGAAACTCACTGTGTAAACCTTACAGAAAGTACAATTAAAGCAAATGCAAGATTCTTCGCAAGCATGGATGAAGTTCCGAAACAGGCTTACACAATGGGAATTAAAAGTATCATGTCAGCAAAGAAAATCCTCCTGATCGCAACCGGAGAAGCAAAAGCAGATGCACTTTACAAATCTCTGTACGGACCGATCACCCCGAATGTACCGGCATCTATTCTGCAGCTTCATCCGGATGTAACCGTTGTAGCAGACGAAGCAGCATTAAAACTGATCCGTGAAAAAGGACTTCTGTAAAAATAATCTTCAGAATTAGCATCACAAAAGGAGCGAAGAAGAAATGATTATTAAAAATGGAAACGTATTTCAGGAAGATGGAAGCTATAAAGTAACAGATTTATATATAGAAAATGGCAGGATCGCAGCTTCCGAAGACGAAGTAACAGATAAAACCCAACTGGATGCAGCAGGTCTGAAAGTGCTGCCTGGACTGGTAGACATTCACAGCCACGGTGCAGTCAGACATGATTTTTCAGATGCAGATGTGGATGGACTGAAAATCATTCTTCAGTATGAAAAATCACAGGGAATCACTTCCTACTGCCCGACATCCATGACCCTTCCGAAAGAAGAACTGCTGAAAATTTTCCAGACAGCAAAAGATGTAGAACAGGACGAAACCTGCGCAAGAATCGTTGGCATCAACATGGAGGGACCTTTCCTTGACCCGTCCAAAAAGGGAGCCCATGTGGAAGGTTATATCCGCAAACCGGACATTGAATTTTTCAGAGAATGCAATGAGGCAGCAGGCGGACTGATCAAACTGGTAACTCTCGCTCCGAATATGGAAGGCTCAGAAGAATTTATCAGGGAGTTACATAATGAGGTAGTCATTTCCGTCGGACATACAGCAGCAGACTATAACTGTGCTGCAGAAGCCATGAAACAGGGTGCCCTTCATGTCACACATTTATACAATGCCATGAATCCGATGGGACACAGAGAACCGGGAGTGATCGGAGCAGCGGCAGATAATGAAAACTGCATGGTAGAGCTGATCGGAGACGGAATCCATATCCATCCGGCAACTGTCCGCAACACTTTCCGCCTTTTCGGAGACAGCAGAGTCGTTCTCATCAGTGATTCCATGATGGCAACAGGCATGGAAAACGGAATCTACGAACTGGGCGGTCAGGAAGTAACCATGAAAGACCGCAAAGCAACACTGGCAGATGGAACCATTGCCGGTTCAGCGACCTGCCTTTTCGGATGCATGAAGAGCGTCATTTCCATGGGAGTACCGGAAAGAGAAGCCATCCTTGCCGCAACAGCAAACCCGGCGAGAAGTATTGGAATTTATGATGAAGTAGGTTCTCTGACCCCTGGAAAACGGGCAGATATTGTTCTGACGGATGAAGAACTTAATATTGTGAAAGTACTGTAGAGATTACAGAAACACAGGTAAAAGTCTGGAAGATATGACAATAGATTAATAATAATTATTTTTAAATATTATTAATATTGAAAATTATTTTCTTTATGTTATAATGAGCCCATAGATGAGGACAGTATTAAAAGTTACGAAATCGATAATAGAGAGAAAGAAAAGAGGGAGAAGACATGACAAAAAAAGAGCTTCTGGATGCAATTCATGGACAGATGATCATTTCCTGTCAGGCTGTAAAAGGCGAACCATTATATGTGGAAGAGAAATCCATTATGTATTTAATGGCACGTGCTGCGAAACAGGCAGGCACACCTGCAATCCGTACCAGCAGCATCCGTGATGTCATCGCGATCAAAGAAGAAACAGGACTTCCTGTCATTGGTCTGGTTAAGATTCAGTATCCTGGATATGAAGGATATATCACACCTACCATGAAAGAAGTTGATGACCTGGTAGCAGCAGGTTCTGATGTTGTGGCACTGGACTGCACACTTCGTAAACGTGGAGATGGCACAACTGTCAACGAGTTTATCGCCCAGATTAAAGAGAAATATCCGGACATTATCCTGATGGCAGATATTTCCAATTATGAAGAAGGTGTCAACGCATGGAAATGTGGCGTAGATATCGTAGGAACAACCATGAGTGGTTATACCGACTACACATCCAAAAAGGACGAGCCGGATTACGAACTGATGGAAAGACTTGCAAAAGATATTGACATTCCGGTTATCGGTGAAGGAAAGATCCACTACCCGGATCAGGCTGTAAAAGCACTTCAGACAGGTGCATGGGCAATCGTAGTAGGCGGAGCAATCACACGTCCTCTGGAAATTGCACAGCGCTTCCAGAATGCGATCAAAGAAAGCAAATAAATCGGATAAAAAACAATGAAAATTCTCCCCGGATCTGGATTTCGGATAAAACAGAGGGAGAAAGAATTACGGAAAATAAAACATCAAAGGGGATGTAACAGATAAACCTTTCAGGAATATCTGCTGCATCCCCTTTTTGTATCCGCATAACGGAAAATGACAGAAAGAAAACTTCTGTTTTTTATAAAAGTTTATTTGCAATCGCATGAGCTGTTGCAGAACGTGCAGCAGAACGAGCTTCCGGCTTATGACAGCAGAATCCGTAGAACATACAGTCAATAAGAAATAACTGACCTACTTTTGCTGCAACGGAACCGGACTGTAAAGGACTTTCATTACAGCCACACTGCAATACAACAGTGGCAAACTCTGCTCCCGCTGATTTCGGAAAATGAGTGACCAGGATCACGGGAACCCCACGCTGGGAAGCAATGCTTAAAGTATCACACATATCTTTGGTAGAACCGGAGTAAGAGAAAAACAAAATCGCATCCTTGGAATCTGCCAGAGAAACTGCACTTGCCTGCATATGAGAATCGCTGATATGTATAAAGTTAGGAGCAGCAGTTGAAAAACGGGCCCATGCTTCCATTGCCATGACCATACTTCCGCCCTGTCCGAAACAGTAAATACGGCGTGCTTTCGAGAGAATCGATACTGCCTGAGTCATTGTTTTTTCATCAAAAAGTTCATAACTTTCATTCAGAGAAATAATGTTGGCAGCATGTACTTTGGCTGCTATGGTAGTAATAGAATCTTCCGAAGATACAGGTTCAGCGGAATTGCCGGAATCTCCTAAGTCGGTCATGCGGTCAGCCTGTGCTAATGCCAGTTTAAATGCATTATAACCAGAAAGGCCAAGGCCACGGCAGAAACGGGTTATGGTAGCTTCAGATACATCGCAGTTTTCGGCAAGAGATGTAATGGAAAGATACTGTGTCTCTGCTGTATGAGAAAATACATAATCTGCCAGCTTTTTTCCGGATTTGGTAAGAGAATGGTATTGTTCTGTTATGGAATCAAGAATATTGTCTGCCATGAGAAAACCTCCGTAGAATGATAAAAATATTATAAAACAAGATTTTATGGGATGCAAGGCGATATCTTTTTAAAACAGGCACAAATTTTTATAAAAATATTAAAATGAAAATTATTTTTATGGAAAGTGCACAAAAATAAAAATTATTTTCATCTATTAATTAGATTGAAAAAATATTTCGAAATTGATATACTCAGTCCAGATAAAAACGAGAAAGAAATTCAAAAAGGCAAACATAAGAGAAAAGGAGATCAGACATATGAAAAACAAAGTGACAGCGTTATTACTGGCAACAACAATGGCTATTTCAGGAACAGCAGGAGCATTTACCGTATCAGCAGCAGAAGCAGCAGACAGCGGAACTTTAAAATTATCTGTAACTACAGGTGATGGTTCCACTTCTGATGATAAGATTCCAACACCATGGTACAACAGACTTCTGGCAACAAACTTAATGTTCCGTTCCTTATTCCTGGCAGACAGCAATCTGACAAATGCACAGCCGGATCTGGCAGATTCCTATGAAATCAGCGATGATAAACTGACTTATACCATCACACTGAAAGATGGTCTGAAATGGTCAGATGGTGAAGAGCTGACAGCAGAAGATGTAAAATTCTCTATTGAGACAGCATTGAAAGCAGCAACTATCAACTCTATTTATACTTCTGCATTTAAAAATATTTCAGACATGAGCGTAGACGGAAATACAATTACATTAACGCTTTCTTCCCCATACGCATCCATGATCGATGTACTTGCACAGTTTGCAATTTTACCGGAACACTGCCTGAAGGATGCAGATCCTCTGAAACTGGAATCTGATGCATTCTGGACAGATCCGGTATGCTCCGGTATGTATACTCTTGATGAGCTGAATGTAGGCAACTACTTCACATTAAAGAGAAATGAAAATTACGAAGGGGAAGCACCTAAGATTGCCAATGTAACCTGCTACTTTGTATCTGACTATATCACAGCAGCGCAGGCCGGAAATGCTGATTATGTATACGGAAATGCAGCAGATATGGTAGAAGCACTGGAAGGTATGGATAATTATACAGAGCATGAAGTTGATGTATTGTTCTATAAATATTTCATCTTTAACATGAAAGGTGCAGATGGAAACGTAAACGAAGCAATGGATAATGTTGAAGTTCGTAAAGCACTGGTAGAAGCTATTGACCGTGCAACACTGGCAACTTTATATCCGACTGCAAAAGTTCTCAACAGTGGTGTGCCGAATGATAACGAAGCATACAACGGATTTGAATATACCTTTGATGCTGAAAAAGCAAAATCAGATCTGGAAGCAGCAGGATACGATATGAGCCGTACCTTAAAAATCTGCTACTATAACAATGACCAGACTTCCATTGACCTGATCAACACTGTTGTATATTATCTGGAACAGACCGGAATTACTGTTGAAGCGACATTGTCCAATGATGGAACAACAGACCTGTTTACAACCCGTGACTATGATATCGGATTCAAAGGAAAGAGTGCATTTTCCATCGATGAATGGTACACAGAATATATGAGTACAGATGGACTGTTTTCAAATATCTTTGGCGGTGGTACAGAGTTTGATGATCTGGTAGCTGATCTGTTCAAGGCAACAGAAGAAGAGGAAAGAAATACCGTTCTGAAAGAACTTCAGGATAAAGAGCAGGAAATGGTTTACAAAGTTCCGGCATTCACAGTAGGTACTTATGTATTCACAAGTGACAATGTAAAGATTCCGGACGGCGTAGAATTCTGTAATCCACTTTACATGAGTGATATTGATTTTGCAGAGTGGGAAATAGCTGAATAATTCCTGTTCCGGCAAAAGCGCAGTGATGCTGGATAACAAGTGATCCAAAGGGGGAGAACCTTTCATGTTTCTCCCCTTTATCATTCAGAAAGATAAGTGCAGATGAGGTGATATAGTGTTCAAATATATTGTAAAAAAAATTCTTATGATGATTCCGATGCTGCTGCTGATCAGCTTTATTGTATATTTCGGTCTTCAGCTTACAGGAATCGACCCGATCAACTTTATGGTAAGCCCGGAAATGCTTTCTTCCAATAAAGAAAATGTAGAAGCACTGAGACAGTCTCTTGGATTAAATGATCCGATGATCGTTCAGTATTTTCGCTGGCTTGGCAACTGTCTCCATGGAGACTTCGGATATTCTCTGAAAGAAGGAAGCTCCATCGCTTCTATTATCGCAGTAAGACTTCCATATACTTTTGAACTTGCAGGATATTCTCTGATTTTTTCCGCAATCATTGGTGTTGGAATTGGTATCATTTCCGCAGTGCGCCAGAATGGTATCATTGATTATGTGGGACGTGTTCTGGCAGTGCTTGGACAGGCAATTCCACAGTTCCTTGTAGGAATTATTCTGATCCAGATTTTCTGTATTAAACTGGGTTGGTTCCCGTCAAGCAACCGTGTCAGTCCGGATGCCACAAATGCAGCACTGGATGCGTTTCAGCATTTATTTTTACCGGTACTGACTCTGACAATCGGTATGGTTGCCGTACTGATGCGTTATGCCAGAAATACCATGCTGGATGTACTGAACAGTGATTATATTAAAACCGCACGTTCCAAAGGAATCCCGGAATGGAAAGTATATCTGAAACATGGATTCAGAAATGCCATGAAACCGGTTCTGGTTATTCTGGTATTCCGTATTCCGATGCTGGTAGGCGGTTCCGTTGTCATTGAAAGTGTATTTTCCTATCCGGGAATCGGACTTACCATGACCAATGCGATTGTTTCCGGTGATTATCCGGTGGTACTGGTAACTACCCTGATTATTGCAGCAGCCATGCTGATCTGTTCTTTCATGGTAGATGTATTGAATGCCCTGTTAGACCCACGTGTACGTCTTGGCGAATAAAGAAGGAGGAGAAAATGATGAGTCAGTCAGCAGTAGATATGAAAAAAGAGAAAAAGACCGCAGCTTCTTCTCTCTTTAAAAAGAATGTAAAGAAATTTATGAATAATAAACTGGCCCTTCTGGGACTGCTGGTTATTGTTATTATGACCGTAGCCTGTATTATCGGCGCAATTGCAGGTGTAGATTATGTCACTCCGCATCTTCCGGATATGAAGAAAGCACCGGGAAACGGATATCTGTTCGGAACAGATACTATGGGACGTGACCTGTTTGCCCGTGTTCTGATCGGAGGCTGTTATTCTATTCTGATCGGTGTTTTCTGTGCAGTGCTTAGTTCTGTGATCGGAGCAATCCTTGGTGCGATCGCAGGATATTTCGGAGGAAAAACAGATGCAGCAATCATCCGTATTTCTGAGATTTTTCAGGCATTTCCGCAGCTCGTACTGGTTATGATGCTGGTTGCCATTGTAAATAAACGAGGACTTGGAAATTTACTATTCATCTTTGTATTTACCGGATGGATGACCACATTCCGTATGGTACGAAATGAGTTTGTATCCATTAAAGGAGAGACTTATGTAAAGGTATGTGAAGCATTTGGCATGAGCCGTATGAACATTATGTTCAAACAGATTCTTCCGAATGTAATGAGCCCGATCATTGTTTCCACTACAACAAACGTAGCATTTTTCATTCTTCAGGAGGCAGCCCTTTCCTTTATCGGACTTGGTGTTGCGGACAGTACACCTACCTGGGGAAATATTCTCAATGCTGCGAAATCAGTATCTGTCGTAACAAACCAGTGGTGGATATGGGTATTCCCGGGACTTGCCATTACTTTATTTGTTCTTGCAATCAATTTCCTGGGTGATGGTATCCGAGATGTCATGGATGCCAAACAGCAGTAAGGAGGAGCTTCATGGATAACCAGAAAATCATATTAAACGTTGAAAATCTTAACACAACGTTTGTATCTGATAAAAAAGAAATTAAAATCGTAAAAAATGTTTCCTTTCAGGTAAAACGAGGAAAAACACTTGCTGTTGTAGGAGAATCCGGATGCGGAAAGAGTGTGACCATGAATTCCATCATGCGTTTTACCGGAAAAAATGCAATCGTAAAAGCAGACAGTATTCAGTATAATGCGCTGCATGATGGAAAGGTGACAGAGTATCATCTTGAAAGTATCACTAAACCGAACGGACCGGAAATGAGAGCATTAAGAGGACCGGACTTATCTATGGTTTTTCAGGATCCGATGTCAAGTCTGAACCCTGTTTATAAAGTGGGTGATCAGGTAGCAGAAGGACTTTTACAGCATAACAAAGGAATGAAAAAAGCAGAAGCAAGAGAAAAAGTTCTGGAAATGTTCCGCAAACTGGGAATCCCGGACCCGGAAGAGCGTATTGACTGCTATCCTCATCAGTTCTCCGGTGGCATGAAGCAGCGTGTGGTAATTGCCATTGCCATGATCTGTAATCCGGAACTGATCATCTGCGATGAACCGACAACTGCACTGGATGTAACCATTCAGGCACAGATTATGGAACTGCTCAAATCCCTTCAGGTAAATGAAGGAAAGTCCATTATCCTGATTACACATAACATGGGTCTTGTGGCAGAAATGGCAGATGAAGTCTGCGTTATGTACATGGGTCGTGTTGTAGAATTTGGAAGTCTGGAGGATATCTTTGATCATACCAGTCATCCTTACACAAAAGCACTTTTACGTAGTGTGCCGGTACTTGGTCTTGGAGATGATCAGAAACTGGAGACAATTCCGGGAGTTACTCCAAACCCGGCTGATCTGAAAGAAGGATGTGAGTTTGCAGACCGTTGTTCTGAGTGTATGGAAAAATGCCGTAAAGGAAAAATTCCGGCATTTGAAGTCAGCCCGGGACATAAAGTCCGCTGCCTGAAATTTGATTCTTATCCGGAGGTGAAATAAGATGGAAACGGAAAAGAAGGAAGTAATTTTTAAAATCAAAAATCTGAAAACCTGGTTTCCTATTACAAAAGGATTCATGAAAAAAGTAGTAGGAAATGTAAAGGCTGTGGACGATGTCAGCATTGAGGTTTATAAAGGTGAGACGCTGGGAATCGTAGGAGAATCCGGCTGTGGAAAATCAACTTTTGGAAAGACCGTTATGATGTTGGAGAAACCGACAGGCGGCGAGGTTTTATTTAACTATAACGGTGAGTATAAAGACATTACAAAATTCAACAAAGATGAAATGTTTGAGTTCAGAAAAAAAGTACAGATGGTTTTCCAGGATCCGTATTCAGCATTGAATCCGCAGAAAAAGATATATACTTCTTTTGAAGAACCTTTAAAAACACACGGCGTAGATTCCGTAGAAGAGCGAGAAAAGATCATGAACCGTGTATTAAAAATGGTTAATATCCAGCCAGATTACCTGATGCGTTTTCCACATGAATTTTCAGGCGGACAGCGTCAACGTCTGTGTATTGCGAGAGCACTGGAAGTAACACCGGAAGTTCTGATCTGTGATGAACCGGTATCCGCACTGGATGTTTCTATTCAGGCGCAGGTGTTAAACCTGATGAAAGAAATTCAGAAGGAATTAAATCTTACTTATCTGTTTATTGCACATGATCTTTCTGTCGTTCAGTATATGTCAGATCGTATCATGGTTATGTATCTTGGAAAGATTGTGGAAGTGGCAGATTCCAAAGCTTTATATGATGAGCCGCTTCATCCGTATACAAAAGCATTGCTTTCTGCGATTCCGGTGGCAGATATTCATCACAAAAAGAAACGCCAGGTACTGGAAGGAGAGGTACCAAGTCCTATTCACAAACCAAGTGGCTGTGCGTTCCACAACAGATGCCCTTACTGTATGGACATCTGTAAAAAAGAAGATCCTGTTCTTCGTTACCATGGAGCTGACGGACACATGACTGCATGTCATTTATATGATGGAAGTGAGGTAAAAGCATGATTTATACAGATTTAAATAATCTTGAACGTTATCTTGGGATGGGAAAACATCTGGATACAGCAATTCATTATATTAAGGAACATTCACTGAATGATCTGAAAAAGGGACGCAATGAAGTTGACGGAGATTTTGCATTTATCAACTGCTTTGAATATGAAACATTACCAGAGGAAAAAACAGCTTTCGAAGCACATGAGAAATATGCAGATATCCATATGGTGATTTCCGGAGAAGAAAAAATGGGAGTCAGTGATATGTCTCTGATGACAGTAACTGCTAAAGATGAAGAAACAGATTCCATCGAATGCCATGGTCCGGTGGAACATTACATGGATCTGACACCGGGAAAGGTACTGATCGTATTTCCGGAAGATGCACATAAAGTAAAAATTATGAAAGACCAGATTTCACAGGTAAGAAAAGCAGTTGGAAAAGTACTGGTCACAGAGTAAATAAAATTGTTTATTCAAATTGGACAGAGGAAAAAATCATCTGTCCGTGCGAATATAGTAAGATCAAAATAAAAAAGAATATCAAAAAGGGAATATGGAAGATAACAGGAGGACTAAGAAAATGAAAGATATTACAAAATATCAGGGAATTATTCCGGCTTTTTATGCGTGCTATGATGACAATGGAGAAATCAGTCCGGAGAGAGTAGAAGCTCTTACCAGACATCTGATTGCAAAAGGCGTGAAAGGTGTTTATGTAGGTGGTTCTTCCGGTGAGTGTATTTATCAGAGCGTTGCAGACAGAAAACTGGTTCTGGAACATGTAATGAAAGCAGCAGAAGGAAAGCTGACAGTGATCGCACATGTGGCATGCAACAATACGACTGACAGTAAAGAACTGGCAGCACATGCAGAATCACTGGGCGTTGACGCAATTGCTGCAATTCCTCCGATTTATTTCCATCTGCCGGAGTATGCGATCGCAGAATACTGGAATGATATTTCCAGTGCGGCACCGAATACAGACTTTGTAATTTATAATATTCCTCAGCTTGCAGGAGTAGCATTGACTATGCCTCTTTTCCGCGAAATGAGAAAGAATCCAAGAGTAGCAGCAGTGAAAAACAGTTCCATGCCTGTACAGGATATCCAGATGTTTAAAATGGAAGGTGGAGAAGGTTTTGTTGTATTTAACGGTCCGGATGAACAGTTAGTGTCAGGTCTTGCCATGGGCGCTGATGGAGGAATCGGCGGTACTTATGCAGTAATGCCGGAACTTTATTTAAAAATCAAAGAGCTGACAGATGCCGGAAAAGTAAAAGAAGCCAGCGAAATCCAGTATGTAGCAGATGCGATCATTTATGCAATGTGTGAATGCCATGGAAATTTATATGCGGTTATGAAAGAAATCCTTCGAATCCGTGAAAACCTGAACATTGGCGGCGTAAGAAAACCATTACCGGAAATCATCCCGGAGGATATGGAACAGATTAAGAAATGTGCCGGCATGATTGACGAAGCGATAAAAAAATACTGCTAATGAAGAATCGTAACTGTTTAGTAATTTTACAGTTACCCAAATTCACAAAAAGGATGGACTTAATCTATGAAAACATTTCTGAGTGCTGACAGGAGATTTCTGAATCCTCAGGCAATGGAAAATGTGGAACTGAAAGCAGCTGTTCCGGCAAAAGATACAGAAAATAATCCGTTATTCACTCAGGATATGCCCTGGGAAATCAGGATTGATAATGGATATCCCAATGTAATTTATGACCGCAGAGAACAGATTTTTCACTGCTATTATACATTATTTACAGAGGATAAAGATACAGAAGGCACTACTTTGCAGGAGCGTACACAGAGAAATTACAGACCGAGAATGGATCGTGTAACTTCTTTGGCATACGCCCGGAGCAAAGATGGAATCCACTGGGAAAAACCTTCATTGGGTCTTGTAGACTGGCGTGGAAGCAAAGAAAATAATCTTCTGTTCCGATATGCGCATGGAACAGGGGTTATGCTTGATGAGCGGGATAAGAATGCCGGACGTAGATTTAAAATGGTGACCAAAGTGGATATTCCGGGACATGGAGCACATATGGCGGTCGGTTTCTCTGAGGATGGAATCCACTGGGGAGAACTGATTCCCTGGCCGGAGTATAATCCACAGGCAGACAGTCATAATTTTCCATTCTGGAATGAAGAAGAGCAATGCTATATGTTGGTTTCCCGCATATGGAAAGACGGAATCCGTGTGACGACCATCAGTCACAGCCAGGATTTTATCCACTGGAGTGAACCCGTAGAAACACTTCGGGGGCGAGGATATGAAAACCAGATTTATTCGATGCCTGTATTTAAAACACATGGATTATATCTGGGTCTGGCTTCGCTGATCCATGAGGGTGACAGAAACGAGAAAAATTTCGACTGTGTGGATTGTGAACTTACCTGGTCTGCGGATGGTAAAAAATTTGATTTTGCAGCAATGGATCAGGCGGTTATTCCAAGAGGTGACGGGCATTATCCGGATGGAGAATTTGATAATTCCTGTATCTATGCATCATCACCTGTGACAGACGGACAGAAAGTATGGATTTACTACATGGGTGGAAATGGACAGCATACAAATTTCCGGGAATCTTCGTTGGGAAGAGCATACTGGGAAGCAGATAAATTTGCCTGCTGGACAGAGAAAAACGAGGGAATGGAGAGCATTCTGACTACGACTACTCTGACCTTAGGTGGAAATTATATAGAAGTGCTGGCAGATGAAGCTGATGCAGAGAAAGACTGGGAGCTTATGGCTTCAGTACATCCGGTCTGGACAGAAAATGCTTATGAAGGACTGGGAATGGAAGATGCTGTGACAGAAAAATCCGGTCGCTGGATTCGTATTTCATGGAAAGGGAAAAAACTTCCGGATAAAAGTGGATGTATTCGATTTCAATTTAAAAATCTGAAAATCTGGGCTGTTCGTGGAGAGCTGGAATATAAAGGCCATCGTCTCTGGGAAGGTGCAGATATGGAAAATGAAGGAATGTAAATAAAAAGTTAATATCCTGACAGATAAGAGGCATTTGAGTTTCATACCTGTCAGGATATTTTTTATGTTTATAAGTTTTACGGAGAGGATATATTTAAACTCTCCGCAGTGGAGAAACCAAGAGCTATAATCGAACCATTTCAAAGTTTCTGTGAAGCAAGATAATAAGCTCCCAGAAGCCCCGCAGAGTTTCCGAGTTCTGCGCTGGAAATCTGTACATGTGCAAAACTGGACATAACCATCTGTGGGATTCGCGCGTGAATCTGTTCCAGAATGTAAGGCTGGACCATGATGCCGCCGCCGAGAACTACGCAGGAAGGGTTAAAAATATGGATCAGGGTTGCAAGACCAAGCACGATCTCATCAATCCATTTATTTACGACTGCTTTAATTTCCGGGCGTTCCAGATTGGCGAAAATCTGGCGGCCGTTGGTAAGAGACGGGTCTACAGCGGAAACCATTTTTACCAGGGCAGTAGCGGAAGCGTAACGTTCATAACATCCGTCAAACGGGTCTGTACCGGCGAGCTTTTCTTCTGCGTGTGTGATGATGGCACCAAATTCTCCTGCTGAGAAGGAAGAACCGTGGTAAACCTGTTTATTTTCAATAATCGCACCACCGACACCGGTTCCATAGGTGAGGCAGAGGAAAGAATCTTTTCCTTTTCCTGCACCGAAGATGGCTTCTCCGAGTGCTGCGCTGTTGACATCATTTTCTACTGCGACAGGAACATGGAAACGCTCCTGAAGGATTTTCTGAAACTGTGTACCTGTGTAATCCGGGATGTTGCTGTTGGCATAAATGATATACCCTTCTTCCGGGTTGACCTGACCGGCGGTGCTGATGCCGATGGCATCAAATGGGAGGGACTGCTCTGCGAGAGTGCAGATGGTTTCGAGGATGTGAGGGCCGCCTTTATAAGCTTCAGTAGGACATTCACTGGTTTCCATAAGGTGTCCGTCCTGACAGATTCCATATTTGATTGCGGTTCCGCCGATGTCAAAAACTAAAATTTTCATAGGGTACTCCTTTCGGTTTTTTGATAGTGGGATTGTGATAAATGGAACAGTTGTTTTAAAATTAGTATAGCATATAGGGGAGATGAAGTCATTACAAAATGAAAAGAAATTTCTATTTAATTGAATAAATAAAATAATTTTCTTAAACAAGAGGAAAAAGGAGAAAAATTTATATGACATTTTTTGCAAAGAATAACCAATCCGGGATATTGGAATGTAAGTGATGTGGGTATATAATTAAAAAAATGGATTACCATGAGTAAATGAACAAGGAGAAGGATGTATGGGTGTGAATTTTATATTGCAAGGGGCAGAAGCAAACATCAGCAGGATTAAGAAGGGAACGGAAATCCTACAGGAAGAATGGAATAAGACAGAGCAGAAAGCGGGGGATGTTTTTTCTGATGTCAGAGTAACTGTAAAGTTTCATGAGGGGATGGAACTGGAAGTGAAACGAATGAAGGCAGATGTGGAAATTGACTGCCACGAACCAGCTCATTTTTTCAGAGGACTGAACTGGGTACTCAATCATCTGGAAAAGGCAGAAGGAGAAAGCGAGAAAAAGGAGAAGGCTTATTTTGCAGGAAACGGACTGATGCTGGACTGTTCCCGAAATGCGGTATTTACTGTGGAGAAAGTAAAAGCAATGATCCGCATTCTGGCAAAGCTGGGCCTGAACCGGCTGTTACTTTATACAGAAGACACGTATGAAGTGCCGGAGCTTCCGTATTTTGGCGTTTACAGAGGAAGATACAGCAGAGAAGAAATCAGAGAGATCGATGAATATGCGCAGATATTTGGGATAGAACTGATTCCATGTATTCAGACACTGGCGCACCTTCATAATGCCCTGAAATGGTCGGAAGCACAAAAAATTATGGATACGCCGGACATTCTGCAGGTAGGAAAAGAAGAGACTTATGAGTTCATTGAGAAGCTTCTGACAGCAGTAAAAGACAGCTTCCATACAAGAAAAATCCATCTGGGAATGGACGAGGCAGTGCAGCTTGGACTGGGAAATTATCTGAAAGAAAATGGCTATAAAAACAGTTCTGAACTGATCAAAGAGCACTGTGCGAGAGTTCTGGAAATCTGTCGCAAGCTGGGACTGGAGCCTATGATCTGGAGTGACATGTACATCACTTCCAATACCGGAAAAAGTTACTACGAAGTACCGGAAAACGCCGATTGCAGTGACTGGAAGAAACCGGCTCCGGAACTTGGTCTGGTATACTGGGACTATTATAATGCGGACACAAAAATTTATGAAAAAATGCTCAATGTACATAAACAGCTTTCCGATAAAATCGTATTTGCAGGCGGATGCTGGATCTGGAACGGGATTGCGCCGAACTATTCCAGAAGCTTTACCTGTACGAAAGCGGCACTTACCACCTGTAAGAAATATGAAGTTCCGGAAGTGTTCTGTACAGCGTGGCTGGACAATGGTGCAGAGACACCTGTGGATGCAATTCTGCCGGGAGCTGCACTGTTTGCACACTTGGGATTCCATGAAGAATTTGACGAAGCAGCATTGGAAGACGAGTTTCAGGATGCTGTGGGAAGCAGCCTGAAAGAGTTTCTGAAACTTGATAAATTTGACCAACTGTTTCTGGGAGATCAGGCGAATATGAAGTCCGAAAATCCATCCAAATATTTGCTGTATCAGGATGCGCTGCTGGGAATTTTTGATTATCATCTGAAGGATGCGGGGGTTTCTGAGTATTATAAAAAGCTGGCAGAAGAACTGAAAAACAGTGCGGAAATATGTAAAAATCACGCAAAATTTTTCGGGTATTATCATTGTCTGGCAGAGGTTCTGGCGCAGAAAGCAGATCTTGGATCAGAGATAAAAGCGGCATATGATGCACATGATTTATCCACACTGAGCCGGATTTGTGAGGAAATCATTCCACATCTTACAGAGAACCTGTGGAAATTAAAAGAGCTCAGAGAAGACCTGTGGATGGCAGATGCGAAACCATTTGGATATGAACTGATCGATCTGAGAATGGGTGGTGTGATCACCCGTCTGGACAGCACCAGACGCAGACTCCACAGCTATGTGGAAGGTAAGATTTCCAGACTGGAAGAACTGGAAACAGAGAGGATTCCGTACTTTGCAGAAGGAGAACCTGCAATCGAAAATCACTGGCAGAGAGCAGTCAGCGGGGCAGATTTTACGGATACAATCTGAGAAAAACAAAAGATTGTGTTTATAGTGTAATAGCCTAAACAGTGATAGAAAAAGTAACAGAATGGAAAAAATCACCGGGCACAGTCCTGCATTATTGTTGGAAAATGTGCGGATCATGTACTTAGAAATTTCAATAATGTGATCAGCGTTTACATTGAAGCTCCCCGTCATGCCTGTGTGGACAGAATCTGCAAAATGCTGAATGTAACACCGAAACGGGCAGAAGAACTGATCAAAAAAACAGATAAATACAGGTATGAATATTACAAATGTTATGCAGGTGATGACTGGAGAAATCCGATCAATTACGACTTCACATTAAACAGCGACAGGATTGGCTGGGAGCGCTGCGTGAAGGGAGTGACACCGGTGTGTCAGAATTCACATAGAATATGGCATGTACTTTTTTGTACAATTTTTGATTAAAAGAAGGGCGTTTTGATAGAAATAAATATCAAAACGCCCTTCTTTTTTTACGTGTGTCCAGCAAAGCTGGACTACACTTGCCGGTGTAAGTCCGGTCACGGTAATCGCCAGTGAGCCGTGTAGTTAAACTCGGTGCGTTGTAGTAATACAGGGTGCTAAGCGAGTGGATAAAGTAACCTTGAAAAAGGTGCGAGCAATCATGCAGACCGTAACATAAAGTGAATTCTGCCGTATCGTTAAAAAAGGTCTCGAAAGAGAAAAAAAGGGAAGTTGAGCCTTGGTAAAATAGGCGAAAACCATGGAACGTGTGGAGAAACTGGAAAACAGCACGGAAGAATCCCTCGGTATATAGGAAACGGTATGTATGAAAAGTGTAGTTCGGAACTGGAGAGACCCTACCCATCACCGAAAGGTAAAGAGAAAGCGTATAAGCTTGCGAAATCGTATTTCTGATGGAAGGGAGTCGGAAGGGAACATAGTACCGATAATGATTGTGCAAGAAAACGCAGTTTATGGGAAGGTTCCCTGCTTCATTCATGTTTGTAGAGAGGGTAAGAGTGAGAGAATGTCATGCAGACTAACAACTCCAAAGAAAAAGTTCGACAACTTCAAAACAAACTATATCTGACAGCCAAGAAATGTGATAGCCGAAGATTTCATGCACTTTACGACAAGGTATATCGTGATGATGTACTTTTTGAAGCATGGAAACGGGTAAAAGCTAACAAAGGTTCCAGTGGTGTAGATGGTATCGGAATCGAAGATATTGAAGAGATGGGAATTGAAAAATACCTGTCAGAAATCAAATCGGAACTGATGGATGGAAAGTATAAACCATCCCCAGTAAAGCGAGTTATGATACCAAAACCAGACGGAAGTGAAAGACCTCTTGGAATACCAACAGTCAAGGACAGAATTGTGCAGATGGCTACCAAGATAGCAATAGAGCCAGTATTCGAAGCTGACTTTAGAGATTGTTCCTATGGATTCCGACCGAAAAGAAGTGCCAGGCAAGCACTGGAAGTGGTAAGGAAAGCGTGTAACAACAAGGGCTATTATGTAGTAGACGCAGATATTGAGAAGTTTTTTGATAACGTAAACCAAGATAAACTGATGAAACTGGCAGAGCAGAGAATATCAGACCGTAGGATATTGAAGCTGATAAAACAATGGTTAGTATCAGGAGTATTATACGGAAATGTACTGACAATTTCTGAACTGGGAACAAGCCAAGGTTCAGTCATATCTCCGTTACTGGCAAACATTTACTTAAACACACTGGACAGACTGTGGGAAAAGTATGGACTTACTCACGGTATTCTTGTAAGGTACGCAGATGATACAGTCATCATCTGCAAGAATAAGAAAAATGCAAATCACGCACTGAACTTATTGCAGTACATCATGGCAAAACTGGATTTAAAGCTACACCCAGTAAAAACAAAGATTGTCAGCATGTGGGACGGAAAAGAGGGATTTGACTTTCTTGGAATGCACCACAGAAGAATGACAACGGAAACAAGCAAAGGACAATTGTATAAAGAAACTTATCAGTACCCGAGCAGGAAAGCCATGAAGAAGATGAAAGCAGAAATCAAAAAGAATGTAAACGGTCGAAGTCTGTTAGTTGCAAAGGAAGAGGATTTAATAAAGAATCTAAATCCGAAAATCATAGGTTGGAAGAATTATTATTCCACCAAAACAAATGAGACATGGATGCAGGAATTAGACTGGTATATTATCTGCACCTTTACAAGATGGTATAACAAGAAACACCAAAGGCGTAAACATATGTCAAGAGTGGGATTTGTTAGAAATAGCATTTACGAAAAAGGATTAAAGAAAATGGCTAGAGCATGACGTAATGCTGTAGAAAGAAGAATGTCGGAAAGCCGTGTGAGGGAGAACCTCATGCACGGTTTGATGAGGGGCGGATGAAAATTTCATCCGCCTACTCTACACAGAGTTTTGCCGGAAATCTGAAGAGAAGCAAAGTCATCGAGGAGGAAGAACAATGAACATCAAGAAAATTTTAAAACCTGTTTTGTCGATTGTGCTTGCTCTGGTGCTCGGAGCAGCCGTGATCGCGATGGTGGGAGAGAATCCGCTGAGTGTTTACAGATCTATGCTGCTTGGAGCGTTCGGAAGCAAAATGAGCATACAGAAGGATTCCTGCTGGAAACCTGCCCGCATTATCTGGAGTTTACAGATGAAAAACTGAAAGGGGAACAGGGGGCGTTATATACCATGACGCCGCCTCTGCGCAAACAGAAAGATACGGATCTGCTGTGGGACGGGATTCAGACAAGGATGCTGTATCTCTTTTCCGAAGGCGTGAAGAAACGCGGACTGTCCATGAAAAGATTTGTGGAACTCACATCAGAAAATGCAGCAAGATTTTACCACAGATATCCTCAGAAAGGCTGTATTCAGCCGGGAAGTGATGCGGATCTTGTACTGATCACAGAAAAAGAAAATACCAAAATTCATGTAGAAAACAGAAAAAGCAACCTGGATTACACCATTTATGAGGGAAAACAGTTAGAAGGTAAAATTCAGATAGTAATCAAGTCTGGACAAACCGTATATAAGAATGGTAAGCTGAATGCAGAAAAAGGTTCAGGAAAATATCTGGTATAGTTATTTGGAAAATAATGTACCAGGATAAAAGAAAGGAACAGGCGGATAAAATGAATTATTTTGACTGTCATGTAGATACACTGACTGAAATTTTAAAACCAGGAGATACACTGGATGAAAATTCCTGCAATCTGGATCTGAAAAGAGTGGGAAACTTTGTAGAGAATTACACACAGATTTTTGCAATCTGGAAAGATGCGGTGAAGCTGGACAAAGAGGAACCGGACAGGGATTTTTTTCGTCTTTATGACCGTGCTATGGCATATCTTGCAGAAGAAAACCGCAAGATCGCTCTGTGCCTGACCGGAGAAGAAATGGAAAAAGCACACAGGCAGAGAAAAGCAGCGGCATTTTTATCTATTGAGGATTTATCCATTATGGGTAAATATGTAGAAAAGATCCGGGAAATGGGATTTCGCTTCGCAATGCTGACCTGGAATTATGAAAATGAATATGCCTGCGGAGCAGCCGCAGATCAGGCCAAGGGTCTGACTGCCAGAGGAAAAGAAATGGTAAAAGTCCTGACGGATCAGGGAATCGTGATGGATATTTCCCATCTGTCAGATCAGGGAGTGGAAGATCTGTTTCAATTGACAGACAGACCGGTCATGGCTTCTCACTCTGATATCAGAGAAGTGTGGGATGCGCCGAGAAACCTTCAGAAAGTACATCTGAAAGAGCTGATCTCCAGAAAAGGAATCATAGGAATGAATTTCTTCGCACCGTTCGTTGGTGAGAAACCACAGATATCTGACCTTCTGAAACATATGGATGCAGTGCTGGAAATGGGCGGAGAAGACTGCCTTGCCATTGGAAGCGATTTCGACGGCTGCGACGGACTCTTCCCGGCACACATAGAAGGTGTCCAGTCTATGCCATTTTTAAGAGAAGAACTTCTGAAACACGGTTTTACAGAAGAACTGACAGAAAAGATTTTCTATAAAAATGCACACAGATTTGTAATGGAAAATGTAAAATAAAACAGAGTAGAAAAATAATGAATCACAGGAGTTGTTCTGTGATGAATTAATTCGTTTATGAGGTATTGGGAGTAAAATATTTTTCGCTCCGGATATCGCATAAACATATACATAAGTGACTTGGAAAGGAAAGAAATACAAATGAAATTAGTGATCGTACGACACGGGGACCCGGATTATTCCATTGATTCTCTGACAGAAAAAGGATGGAAAGAAGTGGAATATCTGTCGGAGAGATTGGCGAAACTTGATGTAAAAGAGTTTTATGTTTCCCCTCTTGGAAGAGCAAGAGACACCGCCTCTCTTACCTTAAAAAAGATGAACCGGACAGCAACAGAATGTGACTGGTTACAGGAATTTAATGTCCTGATCGACCGCCCGGACATCACGGACAGAAAGAAAATCCTGTGGGACTGGCTGCCACAGGACTGGACACAGGACGAGAGATTTTATCAGTATGATCACTGGTTTGAAAACGAAAGATTACAGAAATCAGACGCCAAAGGCTATTATGATTATGTAACCGGAAAATTTGATCAACTTCTGGCTGAGCATGGATATGTCCGTGAAGGACACTATTACAGAGTTACAAAGGCAAACGATGACACACTGGTATTCTTCTGCCATTTCGGACTGGAATGTGTACTTCTCAGTCATCTGATGAGCGTATCTCCTATGGTACTCTGGCATGGACTGTGTGCGGCGCCAAGCTCTGTGACAACCGTAAACACAGAAGAAAGACGGGAAGGAATCGCAAGCTTCCGTGTCAGTGCATTTGGAGACATTTCCCATTTATATGTACATGATGAACCATCTGCATTTGCTGCAAGATTCTGTGAAATGTACAGCAATGAGGATGAACGTCATTAAGTATAAGCAGTATGTGAAATGATCCGCCTGGTTGTGTGCTATAGGACAAAGGATTTTTATGCCTGCTTATAGTGACGCAACGGGCGTTACCGGATAATAAATAAATGCTTATATAGTCAGAAAGGAAATAAGAAATATTGATATCAAAGACAATGAAAACAATTCTGCATACACTGTCGTATGGAAATATAGAAGTGGATTCTTCCAGAAAACTGGCAGATCTGAAACAACTGGATGCTATGCGGATTTTTGTAAAAAAGCTGGATGCGAAAGTTTATAACGGAGATCATGCCGTGCCGATCCGCCTGTATTTCCCGACAGAGGAAGCAATGCAGGCAGGGATTGTAGAGGGCAATATATTTCCAATCCTGCTGTTTTTTCATGGCGGTGGCTGGGTAACGGAAAGCGTGGAAAATTATGACCGTGTCTGCTCCAGAATGGCACAGGCAACAGCACATATTGTAGTTTCCGTAGAATACAGGCTTGCTCCGGAACACAAATTCCCGGTTCCCCTGGAGGACTGCTATGCGGCAGCAAAAGCTCTCTACTCGAATGAGCTGATCTTAAATACAGACCCTGAGAAAATCACGATCGTGGGTGACAGTGCAGGTGGAAACCTGACAGCAGCCGTATGCCTGATGGCAAGAGACAGAGGCGACTTCACACCCAAACGCCAGATTCTCATCTATCCGGCACTTGGAAACTGTTATACAGAAGAATCTCCTTATCCATCCGTACACGAAAATGGAAGCGATTATCTCCTGACAGCAGTAAAAATGGAAGATTATCTTACCTTATACCAGAGAACCGAAGAGGACAGACAAAATCCATATTTTGCTCCGATTCTGGAAAATAATCTGAAAGATTTACCGGAAACTCTGGTCCTCACAGCAGAATATGACCCTCTCAGGGATGAAGGGGAAGCATATGCAAAGAACCTGGAAGAAGCCGGAAATCATGTAAAACTCCACAGGATTCATGGTGCCTTCCATGGATTTTTCGCGCTGGGAATCAAGTTTCTGCATGTACAGGAGAGTTTTAAATATATCAACGAATTTTTGAACAAGAGTTATGAAAAGATACTCTGATTACACTTTCTGTTTATTCAGACAGCAGTTATAGAGGGCAGGGCAGTTTTCTGTTTTATCTATGAGGGAGTATCAAAGATATAAAATATGCAAGATGAAAAAGAAAGCAGGGAAACTATGGATACAGGATATTCGAAATGGAGAAAACTGGATAATGCGGCACTGGCATTTCCTCTGGTGACAGGAAAAGACGATACCAGAGTCTTTCGGTTCTACTGTCAGCTAAAAGAAAAGGTTGACGGGGAAATCCTGCAAAGCGCACTGGATCAGGCAATGGAAAAATATCCGCTGTTTCAGGCAGTTCTGAGAAAAGGTCTGTTCTGGTTTTATCTGGAGCACAGAAGTCTGAGAGCCGTTGTAAAACAGGAGACAGAGCCGCCATGCAGCCGTTTGTATATTCCGGATAAAAAATCCCTTTTGTTTCAGGTCAGCTATGATAAAAACAGAATCAATTTTGAAGTATTTCATGCACTGACAGACGGTACAGGAGCTATGCATTTTCTCCAGGAACTGGTACAGAATTACCTGATCCTTGCACATCCGGAAAGCAATCTTCCAAGGATAGAAAATGCAGAAGAAATCACGCACGGAGACAAAGAAGAAGACAGCTTTTCCCAGTATTATTCCTCAGATATACCGAAGGACAAAGAAAAGAAAAAAGCAGCGGTAAAGCTGAAAGGGGAGAAGCTGGTTCATTCAGATATGCACATTACAGAAGTGGTTCTTTCTGTAAAAGATATCCACCAGAGAGCCCGTTCCTATGGTGTCTCCATCACGATCCTGCTGACCGCCATGATGCTGTGTTCCATTCGGGAAGAAGTACCGAAGAATCAGCAGAAACGCCCCATAGCTTTGATGATCCCGGTAAATCTGAGAAACTATTTTCCATCTCAGTCCATGACCAACTTCTTTGGATGGATCGAGGTTGGTTATACTTTTTCAGATACAACAACTTTTGAAGAAGTTCTGGCAGATGTGAAACGGCAGTTTGAACAGGAACTGGCAAAAGAAAAAATCGCCATGCATATGAGCGGATATGTGCGCATCGAAAAGAATCCACTGGTACGTGTTGTACCGCTGGAAATCAAGAAATACTTTCTGATGATCGGAGCAAACCTGGGAAGCAGAAGCATCACAGCAGTTTATTCCAACATTGGAATTATCCGCTTTCCGGAAGAGTATAAAGAATATATTCAGCATTTCGGAATTTTTGCAAGCACCAATTCTCTTCAGATGTGTTCCTGCTCTTACGGAGATGAGATGGTTCTGGGATTCACCTCCAAGATACCGGATGACAGCATCCAGAGAAATTTCCAGAGAATGCTGAGTGAAGAAAACGTTTCACACAGAGAATTAAAAAATGAATTTCCAGGATATGGAGAGAGACAGAAACTGGAGAAAAAAGAAAACCAGAAAGTGGTTCAGACCTTTAGTTTTCTGTGTCTTGCGATTGCGGTAATCTGCGGAATGATCAATTTCATGACAGCCGGATCACTGGACTGGTTCTGGTTTGCAGGAGCAGGCTGTGCCTGTGCGTGGCTGGTAGTTATGGTAGCATATTTTAAACGCAGGAATATTCTGAAGAATGAAATGTGGCAGCTTTTACTCATATCAGTAATTGCGATCCTATGGGACCGGTTTACCGGATGGAAGGGCTGGT
>CAUEAK010000011.1:0-48872 GCA_958454115.1 Blautia wexlerae | reverse complement strand
AAAGAACCTATATTGCAATCGATCTTAAGTCATTCTATGCGTCTGTGGAATGTAAAGAACGAAATCGGGATCCTTTGACGACCAATCTTGTGGTTGCAGATAAAAGCAGAACAGAAAAGACAATCTGTCTTGCGGTATCGCCAGCATTAAAGTGTTATGGGATATCAGGAAGGGCTCGTTTATTTGAGGTTGTTCAAAAAGTAAAAGAAGCCAACAGCGCCCGCAGGTGGAAAGTGCCGAACAGAACTTTTATCGGAGCCTCTGATGACAGCACAGAATTAGATACCAATCCGGAACTGGAGATTGATTATATTGTTGCTCCTCCCCGGATGGCTCTCTATCTGGAATACAGCACCAGAATTTACAGCATTTATCTGAAATATATTGCGCCGGAAGATATTTTCCCGTATTCGATTGACGAAGTATTTATGGATGTAACGGATTATCTGCATACTTATAATATGACAGCAAGAGAACTTGCAATGACCATGATACAGGATGTGCTGAAAACGACAGGTATAACGGCAACTGCTGGAATCGGAACAAATATGTATCTGTGTAAGATTGCGATGGATATCGTGGCGAAGCATATTAAAGCAGATAAAGATGGTGTACGAATTGCAGAACTGGATGAAATGTCATACCGAAGGAAACTCTGGAGGCACAGACCACTTACTGATTTTTGGAGAGTAGGAAAAGGATATGCAAAGAAGCTGGAAGAATACGGGCTTTATACAATGGGAGATATTGCCAGATGTTCCATCGGAAAAGAAAATGAGTTATATAATGAAGACTTGTTATATAGGTTGTTTGGTGTTAATGCAGAGCTGCTGATCGACCATGCCTGGGGATATGAGCCCTGTACCATGGAAATGGTCAAGGCTTATAAGCCGGAAACGAACAGTGTTTGTTCCGGGCAGGTACTTCATTGCCCTTATGATTTTGAAAAAGCAAAATTAGTCGTCAAAGAGATGACGGACCAGATGGTTTTGGATTTGGTGGATAAGAAGCTTGTCACAGACCAGATTGTGCTGACAGTTGGTTATGATATTGAGAATCTGAACAATGCCGACAGGAAAAAGCAGTATCATGGAGAGGTTACGATCGACCGTTATGGAAGAAGAATTCCGAAACATGCACATGGAACGACCAATCTGAAACGGCAGACTTCCTCAACCAAGATGATAACGGATGCAGTAATAGAGTTATATGACAGGATCGTTGACAGAAACCTGCTTGTCAGAAGAATCAATATCACAGCGAACAGGCTTGTGGATGAAAGTTCTGTCAAGAAAGAAGAAGTATATGAGCAGCTGGATCTTTTTACGGATTATGAGGCGCAAAGGAAAAAGCAGGAAGAGGAAGAGGCTGCGCTGGATCGCGAAAAACGTATGCAGGAAGCAATGCTCAGTATCAAAAAGAAATTTGGAAAAAACGCTGTACTGAAGGGGATGAATCTTCAGGAAGGTGCAACCGCCAGGGACAGAAATGAACAGATTGGCGGTCATAAGGCGTAAAGGAGTTGAAAGAGGATGAAAAATAATTCTTATGACGATATCATCAATTTACCGCATCCGGTCTCTAAGAATCATCCGCAAATGCCTCTTCGGGATCGGGCAGCGCAATTTGCTCCTTTTGCAGCCTTGACTGGACATGATGCTGCGATAAAAGAAACAGCAAGATTAACAGATGAAAGATTGGAACTGAGCGAGGAAGTGATTGCTCAGCTGAATGAAAAAATCAATATAATCAGAAATAATATCGGTATAGAACAGAAAGTATCGATAACTTATTTTATTCCCGATGCAAAAAAAGCAGGCGGCTCCTATGATACGTGCTCTGGTATTGTAAAAAAGATAGACGAATACGAGCATACCATCATTATGACGGATCAAACGGTTATTCCAATCGAGCAGATAAGTGATATTAAATGTGAAGAGTGGTAAATGTGAAAATAGATGCAGAGAATATAGAATGTTTCACTAGAAAAAGCTGACAACCAGAGACTTACTTCAGCATATCATGCGGAGATCAGGAAAATCAAAGGCATGCATTTTGACGCTGCATTTGTCCCCCTAGATCCGAGACAGGGAGATCACTATGCTGATGGGATCCTGTATTTTCTTAAAAATATAGATTGCAATGTCATTTTTCCAATGCATTACTGGAATGATGCTAATGTAATTAAGCGGTTTATTACTGAATATCCGCAATATAAGTCACGCATTAAAAACACAGAATGTACAAAAGGAGAAGAATTATGAAATTTAAGATGATTCATGAAAACTACAATGTATCAGATCTGGACCGATCTATTAAATTTTACAACGAGGCCCTTGATCTGCACGAAGTGAGAAGAACGACTACCGATGATTTTATCATTGTGTATCTGAGCAACAATGTAAGTGATTTTGAGTTGGAGCTTACCTGGCTTAAAGATCATCCACAGCCATATAATCTGGGTGAATGCGAATTTCACCTGGCATTTCAGGCAGAGGATTACGAAGCAGCGCACAAAAAGCACGAAGAGATGGGATGCATTTGTTTCGAAAATGAAGCAATGGGAATCTATTTCATTGTAGATCCAGATGGCTACTGGCTTGAGATCCTGCCGTAAATTTGGTTGGAAAATCTAATAAAGCGGATGTATATTGACAATTTTAAAATCACCTTCAGGCTATAATAAACAAAATAGTCTGAAGGTGATCCTTCTACGAAACACAGTTTACTGCTTATAATATTTCGCAACATCGTTTTTGAATTTTTCAAAAAGAGGATAATAAATATTTATAATGTCCTGAAATTTCTCTGCGGCGAAAGTACCATCGTAATCATGAGACAAATGATTTCTGGATTTCAGCATTTGCAGCCAGGTGTCATCATCAATAATACCATTGGTAAATGCCTGCTGCAGAGTTTCGCGTGGAGAGCCAACTGCAAAATCAAGAATTCCCATTTTTTTGATCAGAATATCTTTCATAACTTTCCAGGAGATGTCGAAAGTAAGACTGAAATTGAGAACAGTTCCTTCGAGAACAAAATCGGTCTTGGGGTCGGCTGTTTTGCTTTTTGCAAGATTGGAGAGACTTTTACAGAAAGTGTTATAGCGGTTAATAAATTTGTTTTCCATATTTTTTTATATCCTCCAATAAATACTCATTTTTTATACTGTCAAAGTCAAAAATATCAATTTTCCTTAGCGTTTCAATCTTCTGAAGATCATCTTCTAACTGCATTAGATTATCACAGCCGTATACTACAAAATCAATATCACTGGTGGGGGTTGCAGTGCCTGTGGCGAAGGAACCGAATAAATCAAGGCGTTTTACGTTATTTTTTTTGCAAATCATGGTTACTTTTTCGATGATTTCGGAAATGGGCATTACGTTCATGATCCACTCATGTCCTCCTTTACTTGGAAAATTCTGATAAAATATGATAGCAGTTTCTATAGATTAATTCAACCTTAAAGATACTGACTGCGGTTGGTGTTATTCTATAGTCGTAATCCTTTTGTGGTGTTATGGATTATTTTAATTTTTCTTTTTCGGCATTTAAGAGTTCAAGATTGAGCCCTTGTTCTCCAGCTGTTTTATCTACCCAAAGATTCAAAGAGTCTATGGCTAAAGAAATTTCATCAAGTTTTTTACTGATATAAGCAAAATCTTTCATTTCATCATCGCTGATCTTACCGTCACGGGCAATCTGGATCAGACGACCGGTAAGAGGATTGATTTCATTTAAACTGGCAATTGTCTCCAAAATGATATTTGACAGATCGGTCATTTCTATTTCTGGAACATAACGATAGCCGATTTCGCATTTGTGAGAGCAATAATAATTGCAAAGATCTGGTCTTTTATAGGCATCTGCCATCTGGAGGATATCATAAGGCGTAGGTTCTTGTGTTTCATATTCAAATTTTTCAATTTTTGAATCAGAGACAGCATCCATTTTTTCACTGGCCTCTGCTCTTGTAAGTCCTGCCGCTTCTCGGCAAAGCTGGTAAATTGTTTTGTTTTCCCTGGTGGATTGTTTACCCATGAGAATTTCCTCCTCGTATATCGCTAAACTTGCAGATTATTTATGTTCCAGGCCGCATGCTGAGCGTGTATTTCTTGTATTAATTTTATTATACATAAATTATGAATTAACAACAAGTAATAGACTTTGTAAAATTACCTATTTTATAAATCATTTCACGGGAATTTTTTACAATTAAATAATCCATTCCAAGGGAAAGCCAGCCCAGCTATTCATTGGAAAGACCATAGAAAAGACAGGTTCAGATACACTGATTAACCTCAGTATGTTCGGAACTGTTTTTTTTGTTGCTATCGTTACTTTCGGCTGCCTTTGCCACACTTGCTTCCTGGAGATTTCAATGACAAACCCTCTCCCATAAGGTATAATAAAGTAGAGTATTTTGTTTTGCTCACCACGAAACGAGAGGGAGATTTACATTAATGGATGCGAATGTGATCAATGAATTGAATTAAAGGAAGCAGAAGCGGCAAAATGGCTTACAAGGGATCAGTTAGATAGTGTTGCCTGGTTACCGGCAGACGTCACTTTGATAGATAAAATCCGAAGGTACATGAAATAAGCTAAGATCGAGGAGAAACTTCCTGGACAAAACAATAGAATATTATAATAAAAATGCGGATATGTTTGTCTAGGGGACTCGTTTGGTAGATTTTACGGTTATACAGGAGCGGTTCACTAAAATGCTTCCGGTAGGTTCAAGGATATTAGATTTTGGTTGTGGTTCTGGTTGAGATTCACGATATAGCTGATTGGTTGTTACAGAGAAATCAAAGTTGGTGGAGAATATTTGTTATGATCAGAAAGATGCAGAACATAGATATTGATAGAGTTGCTGACATATGGTTAAAGACCAATTTAAAAGCACATTATTTTATTCCTGAGCAATATTGGACAAGTAATTATGAATTAGTGAAAGAAATGATGTTACAAGCGGAAGTCTATGTGTATGAAGATGATAAAATGATTCAGGGATTTGTCGGATTAAGTAACGAATACATGGAAGGTATTTTTGTTTCTGATGAAATGCAGTCATGTGGTATAGGTAAACTTTTATTAGAGTATATCAAGAATAAAAAAGTTAGATTGCGATTAAACGTATACCAGAAGAATGCCAGAGCCATCTCTTTTTACCAAAGAGAAGGGTTCGATATTCAATGCGAAGGATTCGATGATGCTACTGGTGAAAAAGAATACACAATGTTGTGGCAACAGAAATAGAAAGCGGATTTTTGGGGAGGATTTTATATGGAGTTTAACAATAAGGTAGTGATTGTGACGGGAGGCGCGCAGGGCATTGGAAAGACCATTGCAGAGGAATTGCCTTTATGAAAAAAGCATAAATATAATGACAACACCCAAAAGAAAGGAAGAAGTAATCATGTATAAAAAATTAATGACATGCCTGGAAAGCGTAAGAAAGAAAATTGATTTCAAACCAGAAGTTGCACTGATCCTTGGATCCGGACTTGGAGATTTTGCAGATGGAATTCAGATTGAACAGACCATCGACTATACGGACATCGAGGGATTTCCGGTTTCTACTGTAAAAGGACATAAGGGACGTTTTGTGTTTGGGTATGTGGAGAAAACACCGGTTGTAATCATGCAGGGACGTGTTCATTATTATGAAGGATACGCAATGTCAGATGTTGTTCTTCCAACGCGTCTTATGGGAATGCTCGGTGCGAAAAAAATCCTTCTCACTAATGCTGCAGGAGGAGCTAATCCTTCCTATAAACCGGGAGATTTCATGATGATCACAGATCACATTACAACGGGAGTTCCAAGCCCTCTGATAGGACCGAACATGGATGAGCTGGGAACCAGATTTCCGGATATGAGTGAGGTATACAGCCGCCGTCTTCAGGATGTGATCCGCAAATGTGCAAAAGAATGTGACATCAAACTTCAGGAAGGTGTTTATGTACAGTTTACAGGACCGAATTATGAGACTCCTGCAGAAGTAAGACTTGCACAGAGATGGGGTGGAGATGCAGTTGGAATGAGCACCGCATGCGAAGCTATGGCTGCCCGACACATGGGAATGGAAATCTGTGGAATTTCCTGTATCACAAATATGGCAGCAGGAATTTCCCAAAAAGAGCTTAACCATAAAGAAGTGCAGGAAACAGCAGACCGCGTAGCGAAATCCTTCAAGGAATTAGTAACAAAAGTTGTTGTAAATATGTAAGATCCATAAGTAAGACAGCAGAAAGGAGACAAAAATTATGAAGAAATATAAGAGAATATTTACTATTGTAATAGACTCCTTTGGGGCAGGAGAAATGCCGGACGCAGCCCAGTACGGGGATGAAGGAACAGATACTATGGGACATATTTCCCAGAATGTAGATGAATTTACGATTCCAAACCTTCAGAAGCTTGGAATTGCAAATCTTCATCCGTTGAAACAGGTTGCAGCAGTGGAGCGACCAATGGGTTATTATACATTTTTAAAAGAAGCCAGTACCGGAAAAGATACTATGACAGGACACTGGGAAATGATGGGGCTTCACATCACAAAACCGTTTAAGACTTTTACAGAGACCGGATTTCCAAAAGAGCTGATCGATGAGCTTGAGAAGAGAACGGGACATAAAGTAATTGGAAACAAGAGCTCCAGCGGAACAGAGATCCTGGATGAACTGGCTGAGGAAGAAATCGCTACCGGTCATATGATCGTTTACACATCTGCTGATTCTGTATTGCAGATCTGCGGAAACGAGGAGACTTTCGGACTGGATGAACTGTATCGCTGCTGTGAGATCGCCCGTGATATCACCATGAGGGATGAGTGGAAAGTCGGACGTGTTATTGCAAGACCTTACCTTGGCAAGAAAAAAGGTGAGTTCAAACGTACCAGCAACCGCCATGATTATGCACTGAAGCCTTACGGAAAAACTGCGCTTAATGCATTGAAGGATGCAGGTTATGATGTGATCTCCGTTGGAAAGATTTTTGATATTTTTGACGGCGAGGGACTGACAGAGTCTAATAAGTCAAAAAGCTCTGTTCATGGAATGGAGCAGACAATTGACATTGCGAAAAGAGAGTTTGAGGGGCTTTGTTTTGTAAATCTTGTAGATTTCGATGCTCTTTGGGGACATCGACGCAATGTAAAGGGATATGCAGAGGAACTTGAAAGATTTGATGTAAAACTTGGTGAACTTCTTGATGAGCTTCGTGAGGATGACCTTCTGATCATTACAGCTGACCACGGAAATGATCCGACGCATACAGGAACTGATCACACAAGAGAAAAAGTACCATTTTTTGCTTATTCCCCATCTATGGAGGGATACGGAAAACTGGAAGATCAGAATACTTTTGCAGTAATCGGTGCAACGATCGCAGATAATTTTGAAGTTAAGATGCCGGAGGGAACAATTGGAAGTTCTCTTCTGGATGAGCTGAAGTAAAAGGAACGTAAAATGGATAAAAAAGATATATTAAAAAAGGTGGATCACACATTACTTGGACAGACTGCAACATGGGATGATATTCGAGGAATCCTGGATGATATCAAAACTTCTACCGGATTTTCTACAGCGGGAGCAACTTTTGCAGATGTAGAGCTGATGAAGAAATATATTGGAAAAGATGTAAAAGTTAAGGCAGCAGGTGGAATTTCATCCTTCGATGATGCAGAAAAATTTATCAGTCTTGGCGCAGAGCGTCTTGGAACAAGCCGTCTTATTAAGATCCTGAAAAATACGGACACTGGTGCAGGATATTAACACTGTGAAAGAGGACTGTCAAAGACAGGATTATACATAAATTATGAACTAACAACAAGTAATAGAATTTGTAAAAGTATCATTTCACATTTTTCTACCAGCTGTGGATAAAGGATGGACGGAATCTAAAAAATACGATAAAATCTGCATTAGAAATGCTGTTGTCGTGAAATTTACAAACGCTCGAAAAAGGAAAAATAAACATGGCAAAGAAAGATTTGCTATCCGGTACCGGCGTTAATTTATATAGGTGATATTATGAAAATTACTTACATTAACCACAGTGGATTTTTGGTTGAGACCAGAGACTGCTACTATATTTTTGATTATTACAAGGGTGAATTACCGAATCTTGACAAGGAGAAAGAAGTGATCGTTTTTTGCAGTCACTTCCATAAGGATCATTTTAACCCACAAATTTTTGGGATCCTTGATGATATGGGAATGACTTATCAGGCAATCCTGGCGAATGATATACGAAAAAGGAATCATTTGTCGGATATGAAGATCACATATGTTTATCATGATCAAGCTTATAGTTTGGATAATGAAACCAAAGTTGATACATTGCTATCTAACGATAGTGGTGTCGCATTTATTGTCAAAACAAAGGAAGGTACCATTTATCATGCCGGTGATTTAAACGACTGGTATTGGGATGGTGGGTCGAAAGCTGATAACCAGAGACTTACTTCAGCATATCGCGCGGCGATCAGGAAAATCAAGGGTATGCATTTTGACGCTGCATTTGTTCCCTTGGATCCGAGACAGGGAGATCACTATGCTGACGGGATCCTGTATTTCCTTAAAAATGTAGATTGCAATGTCATTTTTCCAATGCATTACTGGAATGATGCCAATGTAATTAAGCGGTTTATTACTGAATATCCGCAATATAAGTCACGCATTAGAAACACAGAATGTACAAAAGGAGAAGAAATTTCATCGTAGACCCAGATGACTATTGGCTTGAGATTCTGCCGTAAAGCGGATGTATGTTGGTGATCTTTTATGGATCAGAGCATTTTATTCTGTGGTCATTTGTGATGAATTATGAGAGAAGGAGACGGGCATGGAGCACTTACGTTGTGTAGTTGAGAGAATTACATATCAGAATGCCGACAATGGCTACACGGTTCTGAAATGTGCGGTGAAGAATTACAGTGATCTTGTCACAGTAGTTGGCACGATGCCGGATACCCATGTTGGTTCTGTGCTGTCTCTGGAAGGTATGTGGAAGATGGATGCCAAATATGGGCGGCAGTTTTTGGTGGAGAAATTTGAAGAGACACTTCCTGCCACAGTATATGGAATCGAAAAATATCTTGGTTCCGGTCTGGTGAAGGGCGTTGGTCCAAAGTTTGCAAAAAGAATTGTGGAAAAATTCGGGAAGGATACACTGGATGTTATTGAAGAGACACCAGATGAACTGCTCAAAGTATCAGGTATAGGAAAAGTACGTGTAGACCGGATCAAAACAAGCTGGCAGGAGCAGAAAGAGATCAAGAATATCATGCTTTTTCTGCAGAGTCATGAGGTCAGCACCTCTCATGCGACAAAGATTTTCAAGACGTATGGAAGTGAAAGCATTGCGATCGTAAAGGAGAACCCATACCGGCTTGCAGATGACATCTGGGGAATTGGATTTAAGACAGCGGATTCCATTGCACAGAAGATGGGGATTGACAAAGGCAAATTTGTCCGTCTGCGCAGTGGTATTTTTTATACATTGAATAAGCTGGCAGAAGCAGGTCATTGTTATACAACAAGAGAACAGCTGACTGGAAGGGCAAAGGAACTTCTGGAAGTGGAAGAACCGGAGCTGGAGATTACCTTGGATGAGATGATCCGCACGAATGATGTGATCAGAGATGAAGCAGAATATCGGGAAGTAATCTATCTGCCCCCATATTATTTTTCAGAAAGTGGCTGTGCAAAGCGGCTGCTTCGGTTGATGTCCTGTGGAAAGAAGAAATCTGAGGATACGGAAGAAATATTGGAGAAAGTAGCAGCTTCATCAGAAATTACTTATGACGAGATTCAGTGGCAGGCGGTAAAGACAGCGGTTTCCTCTAAGGTCATGGTGCTGACCGGTGGACCTGGAACCGGAAAGACTACAACAACTCTGGGAATTATTTCTGCATATAAGCAGGCTGGATGTCAGATCATTCTTGCTGCACCGACTGGAAGAGCAGCAAAGAGAATGTCAGAAGCAACTGGAATGGAAGCAAAAACGATTCACCGGTTATTGGAATATAAACCTCCGGAAGGCTATCAGAAAAATGAAGAACATCCGCTGGAAGGAGATGTGCTGATACTGGATGAATGTTCCATGATCGATATTATGCTGATGTATAATCTTTTAAAAGCATTGCCGCAGCAGATGTCTCTGATTCTGGTAGGCGACATTGATCAGCTGCCAAGTGTCGGAGCGGGCAATGTTCTCAGAGATATTATTGATTCCGGATGTGTTCCGGTAGTTCGTCTGACCAGGATTTTCCGTCAGGCACAGGGAAGCCGGATCATCATGAATGCACACCGGATCAATAGAGGGGAAGGCATTGATATGAGAGGCGGGAAAGATGCCGACTTTTTCTTTGCCACCAAAGAGAGTAATCAGGAAGTGGTGGATACTATCGTCCAATATTGTAAGACGAACCTGCCGAGATACTATCATGTAGATCCACTGCAGGATATTCAGGTGCTGACTCCGATGCAGAGAGGCGAATGTGGGGCAGTAAATCTGAACCAGGTGCTGCAGGAAGCCATGAATCCGTCAAAGATCTTTCTGCGGAGAGGCGGCACACAGTACCGGCTGAAGGATAAGGTGATGCAGATCCGGAATGATTACGATAAGGAAGTATTTAACGGAGATATTGGGACTATCACAAAAGTTGACGTGGAAGAACGGGAACTGACAGTTCTGTTTGATGAACGGGAAGTAGTCTATGATGTGACAGAGCTGGACGAACTGGCGCTTGCCTATGCAGTGACGATCCACAAATCCCAGGGAAGCGAATATCCAATCGTTGTCATGCCATTTACCATGAGTCATTTTGTCATGCTACAGAGAAATCTCCTTTATACGGGTGTGACCAGGGCGAAAAAGATCCTGGTACTTGTCGGAGAGAAGAAAGCTGTGTATTATGCGATAAAAAATGAAACGACAACTGGCAGAAATACATGTCTGGCAAGACGTCTGCAGCCGAACAGCAAAGAAGCACAGGAAGTGAAGGCACAGCTTTTGAAAGAAGCAGTAGACGAGACCGCAAATGAGAACGGAAGCGACAGTAAGAAGATGATCGTCTATAAGGGCAGCATCCAGCCTTCTATGGTATGTGAGACACCGGCAGTTTATGAGGGAAATCTTTGGAAACGCCTGTCGCAGTCAAAGTTCAGAAGCAGTTTTTCCCTGAAGGCAAACGATCGGAGTTATGTATCAGAAAAGGGAATGGAGAAAGTACGTGAGCATGCCTGTGATTTTATCAGAAAGCGTCTTGCACCGGCAGAAATACCAAATGATGGAAAACAGACACCGATGAGAGGGCATCCGGTTTTTGTAGCCCAGCATGCCACAGCTACCTGTTGCAGGGGATGTCTGGAAAAATGGCATTGTATTCCGAAAGGACGGGAATTGACAGAAGCGGAGCAGGAATATGTTGTAAATGTGATCATGGAATGGATCGGTCGGGAAATTCATTGAGAGAACGTCTCGGCTTTGGGGTCTGATTTCTATAGCCGTAATCCTTTAATATCTTTAATACGTGATAAGATCGTATTGCAGCTGCAGCTGATAACGCCGGGCAGTGTAGCAATAAGTGAAATTATGAAACCTGTGGAGGAATAGGATAATGTCAAAAGATGAATATTTGATCACAGATGCGCCTCTTAAAGCGCTGACGGTTTTTGCAATGCCAATGATTTTGGGCAGCTTTTTTCAGCAAATATACAATATGGCTGACTCTATCATCGTCGGCCAATTTGTTGGTTCCTCTGCACTTGCAGCTGTCGGGGCCTGCGCAGCGCTGACCAATGTTTTCATTTGTGTGGCACTGGGGGCAGGTGTCGGTGCCGGTGTGCTCGTGAGCCGCTATTTCGGTGCCAGGGAGTATGGAAAAATGAAGACCATCGTGTCAACATCCTTGTTTAGCTTTTTAATTCTAAGTATAGTCCTTGGGGTTTTTGGATTTTGCTTTTCCCACTGGATGATGAGTGTGTTACAAACCCCTGGCGATATACTGGATGATGCAGTGTTATATCTGCGGGTCTATTTCGTGGGATTTCCGTTTCTGTTTATGTATAACATTCTTTCCAATATGTTTACTTCCATAGGCGAATCAAAAATCCCGCTGGGGCTTCTGATATTTTCGTCAATCTTAAATATTTTTATGGATCTCTGGATGGTGGCCGGACTTGGTCTCGGTGTGTTTGGTGCAGCCCTTGCGACTCTTATAGCACAGGGAATTTCTGCGGTGTTTTCACTTTTGCTTTTCCTTAGCCGGATGCGTCGATATAAAAGTCGCTTTGACTGGTTTGACAGGCAGGAGTTACATTCCATGCTTCAAATTGCTGTACCTTCGGTTCTTCAGCAGTCTACAGTGTCCATCGGTATGATGATCGTACAGGCTGTTGTAAATCCCTTCGGTACACAGGCACTTGCGGGGTATGCGGCGACGATGCGGGTAGAGAATGTTTTTTCATTGATTTTTGTTTCTATTGGCAATGCGGTTTCCCCATATGTTTCCCAGAATCTTGGTGCAAAGAAAATTGAACGGATCAAAAAAGGATATCACGCTGCACTGGTGTTAGATGTATGTTTTGCAGTTCTTGCTTTTATAGTCATTGAAACACTGCACACGCAGATTTCCACGCTATTCCTTGGTAAAGATGGAACTGCCTTGGCCTATCAGGTATCCGAGGGCTATATGAGATGGCTTGGTTACTTCTTCATCTTTATGGGAATCAAAATGGCAACCGATGGGGTTCTTCGTGGTCTTGGGATCATGCGCCCATTCCTCATTGCAAATATGGTGAACCTGGCGATCCGCCTGTCTGTTGCATTGATCTGTGCACCGCGTTTTGGCATTGTATTTGTCTGGCTTGCTGTACCAGCCGGTTGGTTTGCGAACTTTTTAATATCCTATGTGGCTCTTCGGAGATCATGGCCGACTGATAGCAGCACGGAAGAAGGGGATTACAGTTTGTAATATCCTGGCATACAGCACAGAACGTGTGGCACGTACTGCGATCATGATGATATTAAATCTGAGTTTTGCAATGCGGGTACAGATGAAGATGCTGGCATGCGGAAATCATGACAATTTTACCAGAAATCTTCAGGTTCCGCTCAATGCTGTATCAGGTCTATAGTATCTGGCAACAAGTGATGATACAGCTTCCGGGTTTGCAGAGTGAAAAAATATAATTACAATCAATAAGTCAGTGCTTTGATATCTTCTTCCGATACAGCAGGAATAACATAAACAATAGAATTACTGGAAAAATAAGTCCGAATCCCATGCCGATCTTAATATTATTTCCAGCATTCTGAGTGATACGACCAACAATTCCAGGTCCAATGCTGCCACCTAAATCTCCTGCCATGGCAAGAAGAGAGAACATAGCCGTTCCACCTGTTGGAAAAGTTTTTGAGGAAATACTGATGGTTCCAGGCCACATGATTCCAACTGAAAATCCACATGCAATACAACCAATCAGTCCGATGATCGGGTTGGATGACAAAGCAGTAAGCAGATAACAGACAACGCATAATATGCCTGAACCACTCATAAACTTCATTAAATCTAACTGCTCTCCATATTTACCAAAAATTATACGGCTGATTCCCATTGTTACTGCAAACATACATGGACCTGTTAGATCTCCCAGAGCTTTTGATAATTCCAGAGCTGATTCTGCATAAGCAGATGCCCATTGAGCCATTGCAAGTTCAGAAGCTCCGGAACAGATCATCAGACATATTGCAACCCAGAAAAATGGCTTGGAAAACAGATCCTTAATTTCCATTCCAGAACCATTGTCAACCAGAGATTCAATGGGACAGGTCATGAAGTTATAAGTATTAATTGCAGGAATGATTGCCCATATTACGGCGAGCCACTTCCAACTGTCTATTCCAAATATCAGGAAAAATAAGCTGGAAATCAAAATTGTCCCAACAGCTCCCCAACAGTAAAACGAATGGAGCAGACTCATAGTTGCTTCTTTGTTTTCAAACGGACAGGCCTCGATAATAGGACTGCAAAGTACTTCTATTAAACCGCTTCCGATGGCATAAACAATAACACTACATATAATTCCAATAAAAGGATCAGGTAAAAAATCAGGTAAAAATGCCAGTCCAAGCAGACCCAATGCAGCAAAGATTTCTGATGCAACAATGCACACACGATATCCGATATGATCTACGAATTTGGCACAGAACAGATCAACCAGAAGCTGTGTGAAAAAGAAGAAAGTGGATATCAGAGCAATGTTACCGAGAGAAATATGGTAGTCACTGTGAAATTTCAAAAAAAGAAGCGGTGCGAAGTTTGCCGCAATAGCCTGTGTGATAAATCCCATATAACAGGCTATTTTTGTCTTATGGTAGTTAGTTTTTTTTACAGCATTCATTTTTTATTTTCCTCTCCGAATGTTTTTAACAGTTTTATGTTCAATCTTCACATTCATCAATACTTTCACAAAAAAGTCTGTTCTGGGTGGTGCGGTTATTTCAATTTTGTCGCCCTCAATGTTGATCTCACTTTCATTCATCCATTTAAAAATCATAAGAATACCTCTTTTCTTTTTTTGCTTGATTATATAGCAAATATTAGATATATACATTGAATTAAATTATAGAAATACTGTATAATATCGTAAAAAAGAAAGAACGTGATATGGGATGGATTATAATAAAATACTTACAGATGAGGAGTTCATGGAAATTAAACAGCATGGAAGCAGTGATTATCCATTCCAGTATTATTATGATAATCTGGAATTGTTTGATTTTCATTGTATTGAGTGGCACTGGCACAGAGAATTTGAGTTTTTATATGTCGAGTCCGGACAAGTTACATGCGGAATAGGAGAAAAACAGATTATATTGTCAGAAGGAGAAGCAATTTTTATTAATTCTAAAATATTGCACCGCTTTTACGCATCATCAGGTGGTATCATTCCTAACTTTGTATGTATGCCGGAATTTATTGCGCCGGAGAACAGCCTGATCTATAAGAAATATATCTTGCCAATCATTTCATCGAATATATATTTCCAGCGTTTTCAGACTGATGAATTATGGCAAACAAAGATCATACAAACTATGATAAAAATAATGGAAATACAGAGGAATGAGAAAATAAGAGAACTTGCTACTTTGGCATTGCTGCAGGATTTATGGCTGACTTTTTATGAAAATGTAAAGTTATCTGATAAAGGAGATGTACAGACAGTGGATGAAGTTGCACAGAAAAGGGTGCAGTTGCTCATGCAATATATACATGAAAACTATAATCGCAATTTGTCTCTGGATGAAATTGCTTCGCATATAGGAATCAGCAAAAGTACTGCACTTAATTTGTTCCACCGTTTTTTACATACTACACCGGTTAATTATCTGATAGGATATCGACTTCAGGCAGCTTCCTGGTTATTGAAAAATACGAATAAAAAAGTAAAAACGATCGCTTATGAAAGCGGATTTCATAACGTTGATTATTTTTGCAGATTGTTTAAAAAACGTTATCATTTAACTCCATCAGAATATCGCTGCACATGTTTAAAAGTGTTGTCGGCTGATCCGAGTCTTCAGACCTGTAAATAAAGCCGATGCAGGACTTTGGGAATCCTGTATCGGCTTTGTTGATTTTGTAAAGGCTTTGAAAAATTTACTTTTACTGGTTCATCAGTGCTTTGATATCTTCTTCCGGTGTGGTGATAGGTGCAATACCATAATTTTCAACCAGAAAGTTCAGAATATTAGGAGAAAGGAACGCCGGAAGAGAAGGACCAAGACGGATATTTTTGATACCCAGATGCAGGAGGGTTAACAGGATACAGACTGCTTTCTGTTCATACCAGGAGAGTACGAAGGAAAGCGGAAGCTCATTTACAGAACATCCAAATGCATCTGCAAGTGCCACAGCAACCTGGATCGCACCATAAGCATCATTACACTGACCCATATCCATCAGTCGTGGAAGACCACCGATCTCTCCCAGATCGAGATCATTGAAACGGAATTTTCCACATGCCAGGGTGAGAACGATACTGTCAGAAGGTGTCTGCTTTACAAATTCCGTATAATAGTTTCGACCTGGCTTGGCACCATCACAGCCGGCAACCAAGAAGAAATGGCGGATCGCACCTGATTTTACGGCATTTACTACAGTACCTGCATGGGACAGGATGGCTGCATGACCAAAACCGGTTGTCACTTTTTTTCCGCCGTTGATACCGGAGAACATACGATCTTCTTTGTAACCGCCCAGCTCCAGTGCTTTTTCAATAAGTGGTGTGAAGTCTTTCTTCTCGTCAATATGGACAGCTCCCGGGAAGGCAACCACTTCTGTTGTAAACACTCTGTCAGCGTAGCTGCTTTTTGGAGGCATCAGACAGTTGGTAGTGTAGAGAATCGGGGCCGGAAGATGGTCAAACTCTTTCTGCTGATTCTGCCATGCAGTTCCGAAATTGCCTTTCAGGTGAGAGTATTTCTTTAAGAATGGATAGGCATGGGCAGGGAGCATTTCACCATGTGTATAGATATTGATTCCTTTTCCCTCAGTCTGTTCAAGCAAAAGCTGCAGATCTTTCAGATCATGTCCGGTCACGACAATAAAAGGCCCTTTTTCTACCGTAAGTGTAACATCAGTTGGCTCTGGTGTTCCATAGGTTTCTGTATTTGCCTTATCAAGAAGTGCCATGCACTTCAGATTGATCTCTCCTGTTTTGAGTACTGTGGAAAGCAGTGCTTCTGTGCTTTCTTCATAACCGATCTTAGATAATGCCTCGCAGAAGAACTGATTCACTTCGGCATCTTCATAATTCAGAACATTTGCATGATAGGCATAGGCAGCCATTCCGCGGATACCAAAGAGAATAAGAGATTTCAAGGAGCGGATATCTTCATTGGCATTCCACAGCTGCTGAAGATCATATTCCTTTGTTCTGCAGTCAGGAGCCAGTCTTTCTTTTTCAGCTCTGACTTTTTGTATCATATTTTCGATTGCTGCATTGTCAAAACTTACATTTGTAACTGTAGTAAACAGTCCTTCGATTATGATCTGTCCGGTTCTTTTTGAAATAGTTTCCGTGCTGTCGGCAGCTTTAGCCAGACTGATCAACGCACCTGTCAGTTCGTCCTGTAATTTCGCTGTATCTGCTTTTTTTCCACAGACACCGGCATTTCCGGTACAGCCGGTACATCCGACTGTCTGTTCACACTGAAAACAAAACATTTTTTTATCCATTATTGTATTCTCCTTTTATCCTGTGATTTTTTCGAAGGATCTTTCTTATTATTTTATCCTCGACTAGTAGTATTTATCCTTGGTTTCTGTTAGGAGTATAGTATAATAATTACAACGTGTATGTTTGATTTCCAACAGGAGGATTAATTTTGAAAAAATATTTACCCATTCTAAGAACGAGCCCTTTCTTTAAAGGTCTTACTGATAATGAGATATTATCCATACTGCATTGTGTAAATGCAGCAACGATCTCCAGAAAACGGGATTCTTATATTTTCAGAGCCGGAGACTCTACCGAAGTAATGGGACTTGTGGTGGCAGGCTGTGTTCTTGTTATTCAGGAAGACCTGTGGGGACATCGGAATATTCTGTCAAAATGTCATGCGGGAGATTTTTTTGGTGAACCATATGCAGCAAGTCCGGGAGCTGTTCTGAATGTCAGTGTGGTAGCAGACGAAGATTGTGAGATTATTTTATTAAATGTTCAAAGGCTTCTGGTTTCCTGCCCAATAGTATGTGAGCATCATCAGAAGCTGATCCGTAACCTGGTCGGTGTCTTGGCAAATAAGATCCTGATCCTCAACGATAAGATCACACATGTGGGCAAGCGAACGACAAGGGATAAGCTGTTGTCCTATCTGTCGTCGGTATCTATCAGACAGGCATCGTTATCCTTTGATATTCCTTTTGACCGGCAGCAGCTGGCAGATTATCTTTGCATTGACCGTGCGGCAATGTCTTCGGAGATATCAAAGCTGCAAAAAGAAGGGCTTATAAAAACAAACAGAAACCATTTTGAGCTGACTGTCTGTAATGATACGGATTCAGGAATAAAAATGTGATATACATCACGGAAAACGATAAACTTTTTCATTATAATGCAAAAGGAAAGTGAGACTGCTTAAAGAGATTTTATTGTTATAAGCGTTCACACGATGGTATTATGGTGTATGTATAAAGAATCTATGAAATCAGTTATTGAAAAATAGGAGGAAAAAAATGTTCATCAGAAAAGCAGAAGAAAAAGATATTCCGAGGATCCTGGAATTGTTAGGACAGGTGCTGCAGATCCATGCAGATATAAGGCCTGATATTTTTATTCCGGGCACAACAAAATATACGACAGACGAATTGACAGAGCTTTTGAAAAATGAAGAAAAGCCAGTATATGTTGCAGCGGATGAGGCTGATGTTTGTGTGGGGTATGCATTTTGTCAATTAAAGGAGCAGCCTTTTTCAAACAATATGGTACCGTTTAAATCTCTTTTTATAGATGACCTGTGTGTCGATCAGGAGACACGAGGACAGCATATTGGGGAAAGCCTGTTTGAATATGTAAAAAAAGAAGCAAAGCAGCTGGGATGCTATGAAGTGACATTGAATGTGTGGGCAGGAAATACTTCAGCAGAAAAATTTTATGAAAAAATGGGAATGCGGACAAAAGAAAGGCAGATGGAATACATATTATAAGATGTTGAATTGTTCAGGAAAAAAACAGCCGGCTAAGATACAGACTGAGATGTCTGTACCTTAGCCGGAAAATTTATCACTGTAATGAACATGCATAGCTTCCCAGTCCATAAACAATACATAAAATACTCTTCCGTATTGCTGGCTGTCCACAATCCTTCCGTGATCAAGAACAGAAAGGTAAGTGCCGTCTGCTTTTCGAAGATGAAAGTGGATATAGTCATTGTTATTGCCGGCATCGATCTGTTTCCAGATGCTTGTTTCTATCTGCTGTTGTTCATCTTCCCTGATCAGGTTGTGGAAGCTTTTCCTTGTAAGGCTGAAGAGTTCATCTATATTTTTATATCCGGTCATTTGAAGGAACTCATGGTTTGCATACAGGAGTTCATCATCATCTTTGTCTGCTCTGTATATGATAAATGCACCCGGAAGGTGTTCAGAGATATCCTTGAATGCAAATCCGAGCTGTTTGCGGACTCCTGACCGGAGCCCCTCCCTGTAAGCCATACATCCGTTTTTTCCGTGAAGCTTTATTTCATAAAGTGCTGCATCTGCACAGCGCATAAGCTGTGAACGGCTGGATGCAAAGGTTGGATATTCTGCATATCCGAGAGAAATAAAAAACGGATATTCTTTTCCCTTGCATGAAAATGTCTTTGGAAGCTTGGTAAATTGCAACAGCAGTTCTCCCGCTTCTTTATAGGTATGATCCGGCAGAAGAATGCAGAACTCATCGCCACCGTTTCTTCCCAGTAATGTGTTTTTTGGGAAAAAAGCCTTCATGCTATCTGTAAGACTCTTTAGTGCCCTGTCTCCATAGACATGTCCGTAAATATCATTAATAAACTTAAAGTCATCAATATCAAGGAGTGCGGCCACAAAATGCGTTTTTGGATTTTTAGTGATCATCCTTTCGGCTAATTCATCAAATCCATAGCGGTTGTAAATATCGGTGAGAGAATCTGTGTGTGCCAGTATTTGAAATTTGTTTTTATTTTCTTTCGATACTAACCATACCCGGGTAAGACCTGAGAAAAGTAAAACGACAGTAGTAAACATTCCGCCGACGATTACCAGTAATCTAAGGTCTCTCCATCCGCTTTCAGGAGCTACTTCTAATTTCCAGTTCTTTTCCCCTATCGTAAAACCATAAGAAACAGTATGAGTTAATTGGTCGTCTGACTGATAAACAACTTTATAAGTATCGCTCCAGGGAACGTCGGTTTTTGAGAGTCTGTATTCATATCCGAAATCCGAAAGTGCACTGATCGCATCTGAAAAAATGTCAGGAACACGCAGGATAACAATGGTAAATCCCCAGAAATATTCCTGGTTGTTTTCATCTTTCAGGTAGACTGGATTGCGGACAGCAATTCCACAGCCGCCCCGTTTTAAATCGAAAGGACCTTGTGTAATGATCACGTGATTGTCTCTTGCGTAACAGGAAATTTTGCTGCAATCTTTATCCTGGAGCAGATCGATCTTACTCGCTTCCGTTCCCTCAGAAGGATAAATATCTGTTACATTACCATCCGGAGCAAGCTGTATGCTTTCAATAACGTCAGACATAATATTTTCCGCAATTGTGTCAAACTGACTGATCTTTCCGTTTTCACTGATCAGGACCTGCTTTAGCGTATCTGTGATCGCAATTCCATTTGTAATCTCATTTTTTATACGTTCGCCGTAGGTTGTTGCATTTAATTGTGCTTTTATGTGTTGTTGTTCAGTTTCATGTGAGTCTATTTTGTATACAATTAAACCAACAAGGCATATGCCCAGTAAAAAAACGATAAGAGGTACAATTGTTTTTTTCTTCACCTGGTTCACCTCGTTTTATTAGTTTCACAATAAAATATTATATCATAGAAGTGAAAAAATAGAATGATTTTTTGCGTTAAAGTGATATTGTTTTTTTTATGTACAATGGAAATATGACCAGAGGGTGAAATATAGTATACAATTGAGGATTATATTGGAAAGAGTACTGAAAAAACCTCGCGGTTTTGTAGGGTATATGATATACTATTCTTCATAAGTAAATATCTTATCGGAATTCACGGAGGATCTGACCGATGCTGAATAAAAAAGATTTTTTAAAATATGCATCAAAATTAGCATTTCCGATCATGATCCAAAATCTGATCGGAACATTAGTAAATGTTGCGGATACTGTAATGCTGGGATATGTAAGCCAGACTGCCATGTCAGCTTCATCTCTTGCCAACCAGTACACATTTATTCTTTTCTGTTTGTATTATGGCATGGCTACAGGTACTTCGGTTTTATGTGCCCAGTACTGGGGAAAGGGTGATAAAAAGACAGTAGAAAAGATTCTCGGCCTGGCGGAGCGGATCTCACTGATCGTTTCTCTTGTATTTTTCGTTATCTCCTTTTCCATGCCGACTACGATCATGAAGATTTTTACAAACAGTCCGGATACGATTGCTGCCGGCAGCGAGTATTTGAAGGTGATCTCGTTTTCCTTTATGTTTATGGGATTCTCTCAGGTTTTCATGAGTGCCCTTCGAAGTGTCGGAAAAATAATGCTGCCTTCTGTTACATACATTGTATCGCTTTGTGTCAATGTATTTTGTAATGCCACCTTTATCTTTGGCCTGTTTGGACTTCCAAAGCTTGGTGTTACCGGTGTTGCCCTTGGTACTGTTATTGCCAGGATCGCAGAGGTATTGATCTGTCTCATCTATTCATTAAACAGCTCCGATGTCAGATTCCGGATAAAATATTTCTGTGCGAAATCCGGTATTCTGTTCAGGGACTTTATGAAAATTGCTTCTCCGGCTGTGATAAATGATGTTGTCTGGAGCTTTGCCAGTTCAGCGTTCGCAGCGATCCTTGGCCACATTGGCGATGATATGGTTGCCGCAAATGCCGTTGCTGTTATGGTGGTAAACATTGGTGCCATCGCCTGTCGCGGTTTTGCCAACGCTACTACCATCATTATCAGCCAGGAGCTTGGTAAAGATCACAAGGATACAGCCAGAGAATATGGGAAACGTATGCTGAGAATAACAATTATCGTAAGTCTCATCGGATGTGCCATTATTCTGGCAGTCCGCCCTATGATACTGGACTTCTACCGGGATAAACTGACAGAGACAGCTATTTATTATCTTGGTATTTTTATAATCATGACAACCTGGCGTCTTGTAGGAGAGGGTATCAATACCTGTCTTATATGCGGATGCTTCAGAGGAGGTGGCGATTCCAGGTTCGGAATGATCGTAGATTCCATATTTATGTGGCTTGTTGCAGTTCCTCTCACCTTCCTTGCAGCATATGTTTTAAAACTGCCGCCTGTCTGGGTATATTTTATAATGACCCTGGATGAGTTCGAAAAAATGCCTGTGGTGTTCATCCACTATTTCAGAAATAAATGGCTTACGAATATTACCAGAGATTTTGACTGATTATGTAACTAAGCAGGAGGCTTTTATAGAAATGAAATACTTTGAGGCAAAAATGTCTTATCCTCAATTTTTAAAATATCTGGTTCCATCAGTGCTGACCATGATCTTTTTATCATTTTATACAACGATAGATGGATTTTTTGTATCACGGTATGCAGGCTCTGACGCGCTTGCAGGAATTAATATTGTTATTCCGATCACCTGTGTTATTTTCGGAACATCTGTCATGCTTGCAACGGGATCAGGTGCCATCATAGGAGAGAGGATGGGACAAAAAAGAGAACAGGAAGCAAATGAGATATTTACTTTTATCACGATCGTGCTGTTCGTACTTTCAGTTGCTTTTACAGCTGTGGGAATCCTTTTTCTGAAACCGATCTGTATTTTTTTAGGAAGCAGTGAGCGCCTGATGGAGCATGTGGTGCCATACGCATTTGTCACATTTTTAGGATCGGTTTCGATGTCATTCAAGCTATTTTTCGAATATCTTGTGAGGACGGATGGGAGATCGTACATCGGAATGATCATGTCTCTGACAGGTCTGGCTTTTAATATTGTTTTCGACTATATTTTTGTGGCTGTATTCAGACTGGGAACGCTTGGAGCTGCATGGGGAACATTTCTCTCCATTACAGTAAGCATGTTGATCGGCTTTATCTATTTTCTGAAATACAGCCATATAAGGTTTTGCAGACCGAAGACCGACATGAGTGTTCTTCTGAAATCCTGCACCAATGGAAGCAGTGAAATGCTGACGGAGATGTCTACCGGGATCACTACATTTTTATTTAATCTTATTATCATGCAATATTTTGGTGAAGATGGAGTTGCGGCTGTGACGATCATTATGTATATTTACTATTTTTTCATCGCTTTTTATATGGGAATTGCCGTTGCAGCGGCTCCGATCATAAGCTATAATTACGGCTCTGAAAATTATGACAAGATCAGAGAGATAACACGATATAGTTTTATTACGATTGCCATCAGTTCAGTATTGATCCTCACGGTATCACTTGTATTTGGAAAACAGATCATCCATTTATTCGTTGGGGAGGGAAATGTATTTACATTGACATGGGATGGCTTGAAGCTGTTTAGTCTGGTTTTCCTGTTTATTGGTTTAAATGTATTTCTTTCCGGATATTTTACTGCGCTGGGAAATGGTTTTATTTCGGCATTGATCTCATCAATGCGTTCTTTGATCCTGGTGGCTGTGTTCATATTGATCCTGCCAAAGCTTATAGGGGTTGCAGGCATCTGGATGACGATGCCGCTGGCAGAAGCCGTGACTATTTTCATGGCGGTTTATCTGTATCGAACATACGGAAAAAGTTTCATGCAGGAAAATTCCAGAGCCACGTCTTAATGATATTTTGCAAAACTTTAACAAAAAAGAGGCCGTCAAGTACGACCTCTTTTTTGTTATGGCTTTATCATGTCATGGGAGTATTTATAACTCCTGTGGAGATATTTCCAGGTATTCATAGGATGGCTGGAAATCATGGTTGTCACACTGACGGTAATATTGGGTAAAAATACGTTCTATGATATCAGGGATATGCGTTTCGTCAGGTTCAAACAGTATGATGAGATACTGCAGGGAACTGTAGCGTGTACAGATATCCACACGGCGGATATTCTGCCGGATGGCCTGTTCCATATACTCCAGAGCCTGCTCAATGGAGTCGATATCAGGAACTGTATCCACAAGTGTTTCGAGGGTGATCATCGCCAGATAACATCTGCACTGGCTGCGTGTGACAAGCTGACTCATGTATTCATACTGGCGTGCGAAATCCCGGTAATTCAGATCAAGAGCACCTACATAGATGCCGCTTTTCTGAAGGGACTCTGCCACAAGCGCCAGATCCTTTCCGGAACCGGATGCCGCAAGAGTGCTGCGGTCGATCTGCTGGTAGAAAAAGAACTGGTTTTTGCCGTTTTGTTTTACGTAATACAGAGCTTTATCTGCTTTGGAATAGCAGTCCTCAAAGGAATCATCGGTGCTGCACAGACACAGGCCTGCGGACAGTGTGGCAAAACGGAGTTCCGGATCATCGGTAGTGATGGTGTGAAATTTCTGGAACAGATCGTCCATCTGCAGAGACAGGGAATCAGGATCTGTGTCCGGAAGGAACATCAGGAATTCATCTCCGCCAAGTCTGCAGGAAATTCCCTGATCTGCCCGTTTCTGGAGCAGCTTTCCAAGACATTTCAGTGCACGGTCGCCGGCTTTGTGACCAATGGATGTCGTTGATCTTTTTCAGGTTGTCCATATCAAGGAATACCAAACATCCATCATGTGTCTGCATAAATTCCGCGGTAAGACGTTCGCCCAGGTTACGCATGGGAAGACCGGTAAGGAAATCATAGCTTTTTGCGTCTTCCTGACTTTTTATGGTGGCCATTATGTCCGAGATGAATTTGCTGACGGTAAGCTGCATATCCGGAAGGTTATAAGTGTCCGGTTCTTCCTGGGAAGGATCCCACTGAGGCAGCCGTTTTTCATTGAGCAGTTTCAGAAAAATGTCTGTGATCTCCGGGTCGAACTGTGTACCACGGTTTTTGCGGAATTCTTCGTAAACAACCTCCGGTGGAAGCGCATTACGGTAGATTCGGCGGGAGTTCATGGCATCGTAGCAGTCGGCAACAGCCACGATCCGGGCATGGATGGGGATTTCTGTTCCGGCCAGCCCGTCCGGATAGCCTTTTCCGTCATAACGCTCATGGTGACTTCTTGCGATTTCTGCCGCATGTGGGATCAAGGTTATATCCTTCAGGATCTCGGCACCGATAACGGTGTGTTTTTTTATAAGGTTGTATTCATCATCGGTCAGCTGTGCAGGTTTGTTCAGGAACGGATCCGGGATACCGATCTTACCGATGTCGTGAAGGTGAGTAGCACGCTTCAGATTCAGGATCTCCTCCGGTGTCCAGCCCAGCTCCTCTGCGATCAGGGCTGCATATTGTGCAACCCGGTAGGAATGACCGCGGGTGTACGCATCCTTTGCCTCAATGGTGGTGGAAAGGGTCTGAATCATCTGCAGAGACATTTTTTCATTCTGTTCCTGGTTTTTGCGGATTTCGCTTTGCTGGCGTTTCAGTTCTATATCCTGGACATTTTTGATGGCTCTTACAATATTGACAAAGAGCAGGATCAGCATGCCGGCGCCCACAAACAGTCCGGACATTAATGTGACAAAGTATACGGAGGTTGCCTCAACGGCAATACACAGGATCGCTGCCAGCAGACCAATGAGCAAAAGCCGGTCGGCCTTGTTTTTTTCGGTGCGTATATATTGGAAAAGGTGTACAAATATTGTGGCAACGGTGATCGCCAGGATTCCGTGACTTACAGGCATGGTTTCGATATAATCTGCGATACCTGCAGCAGTGAGGATCGTACAGACTGCAAAGTTTATCATTGCGATGCTTCCAAGACAGACATAAAATCTGTGATGCAGCCCTTTCTGGAGACTGTCCGCAAAAAACAGGATCGGGAGCGGACACAAAAGGATCATAACGAAGCACAGAGATCCGAGAGCGGAAGCGTTGGGGACCAGGAACTGACGGAGCTTGGATTCACCCAGCATCCAGACGGCGCCCATAACCATGCACCATCCAAGATATTCCATGTCAAATCGTGTATGATAGACCAATCCCAGAGCGAAACTGAACAGGATCGTGACGATTCCGGCAAACAGGATAAAAAAAGCAATGTAGGTTTCCAGTCCGTATCTGCTGAAAATATATATCCAGATATCTGCCTTGTTTCCACAGTAAACAGGATTGACAACTCCGGTGTAATTGGAGGTGTAGGTGGTCAGTTCAATACGGAGCTCTTTGCCGGCATCGGAAGCATAAACCGGGCAGAAAACATAACGGCTGGCGGAGTTTTTGCCCACAAGCCTTGTTTTATGCGTGGAGTAGCTGGTCCTGAGGTCGTCCCCTACATAAAAATCCACATCCTGCAGGGAAGAACGGATGGCAAAGCAGGTATCTGTAAGATCATCGGGAAGCTGGATGTTGAGGACCATCGTGTCACCGACGGGAACCTTGTAGGTGCCCGGAACGGAGATTTCCTGGGTGGTTCCATCCGGTTTCTGCCAGGTAACGGTACCGGAATAGATCACAGAGGCTGCTGAGGTGTCGGAAGAACGTTCATCCGCACCAAAAATCTGCATAAAAATGAACCAGCCAAGGATGGCGAACATCAGAATATAAAAGAAATATCTTTTTCCCTGGTTAAAGGTTTCGGTTTTTTCTTTCATGGCAATATGCCTCCTTGTAGTGGGAAAGGAGTGGTTTGTAAATTGAAAAACTCCTTTAGATCGATTATACCAGACCGGAGTGGAAAAATCAGTATAAACAGACTAAGACGGGTAATTTGGTAAGATTTTACCAAATTTTTTATGAATTCGGTGGTATTATATAAAGCAGATAGAAAACATATCCGATGCATCTGCGTGCAGGATATGATACAATGGGTAAATGTGGAGTATGACATGTAAAGCATGATATATGCAGGATAAAGGATCAGAATAAAGAATGAGAGTAAAGCGACAGGAGGAAGGATCATGAGTAAGATCGTAAATATCACATCAAAAGAGGACAAAGATCAGAAGCTGCAGGACATTGCAAATTCACTGGAAGAGCTGAAGGATGTAATGGCTGAAGTGATAGAGGCCTATGAGGAAGAAAATGCGGACAGCCGGAAGATGGACACGCTGACAGAGGCACTGGATGCGCTTGAGGACGCTTATGAGGCCGTTAACGATGTGCTGCTTGAGGAAATCTGATCATGCAGTATAAGGTTCTGAAGATAGAAGAAGACATGGATTTCGGCTGTGAAGAGCGGCAGCCGGGTGAAGCACTTATGTCAGTAGTGCTGATGGAAGATGAAAATGGAAATGAAACAAGTCTGCGACATGATGACGGCCTCCTGTATGAAAGAGATATCAATGAGGGAGATCTTGTTACCATGGACGGGCAGCATCAGCTGTGGAAATTGTAAAACAGAAAGGGACGTACATCATTGGATTTTGTCATGACTGCGTTGTTTGTGGTTATGTTCATTGATCAGTGGGAAGATGCACAAGATCATAAGCCGGCGCTGGTCGGAATTGTATGCTCTGTGATCTGCCTGGTGATCTTTGGAAGAGGGAAGTTTATCCTTCCGTCAATGGCATCGATCGTTTTATGCTTTCTGGGAATGAAGAAGCATGAGGAGAAGAGAAAAAAAGAACGTATACAGAAGTCAGGAGAATATCAGGCATGACAGTTGGGATATAGCCGGACAGGAGGGATAAGGAATGACTATGACAATAACACAGCAGATCATAACGGTTGTGGTAGTGGTCCTGGGGACTATGACAACGCGATTTTTGCCGTTTATCATATTCCCGGAAGGAAAGGAACCGCCGGCCGTGATCACCTATCTGGGAAAAGTACTGCCCTGTGCAGTGATCGGATTGCTGGTGGTATTTTGTCTGAAGGATGTGCCGGAAAGTACGCATTACGGACTGCCAGAGCTGATCGCAATACTGTTCATTGTGGTATTACATAAATGGAAGAAGAGTACATTGCTCAGCATAGGAGGGGGAACGGTGTTTTATATGGTGCTGGTGCAGACCATATTTGGTTAGTCAGAAATATGCGAAAAACAGAAAATGAAAAGCTAAGGCAGGATACGATAACCGTATCCTGTTTTTTGATTGCTGCAGTAATTTATGAAAATGCTGTAGATCAGATAAGCAGGCGCAGGATTGTATGTAAAGGTGCAATAAGCCGTGAAAAGAAGCGAGCGGTCATGAAAATGAGCGTGTCCGCAAGGTACGAACAGATGTATTTTCTTGTTCCTGGAAAATACAGAGGAAATATGCCGGGAGCAGAGGAATCTGTAATTGTAACAGAACAACGATACCCCTTACTTGTCTGTGAATCTGATTGCACAGGTCTAAAAGCCTCAGCGTAGCTGGAAGCAATAAATAGTGTGTGTGGAATGGTGTGTTATGAAAATAACAAAAATGAGTAACTTTTGCTCTCACAATGGAATAAAAAACGACAAGACACGATGCAGTTTTATGGCTGTAAATGCATGCGTTTCAAGAGTTTATACAGGGAACATGGAATATCATGAAATGTGAATAAATTAACACATAATTTTGAAAAATATACTCAAAATATAACCATACTATATTGACAAAATTAAAAATAAATGATAATCTGTGACCAGAACAAAACGAGAATGACTAAAATTTTTATGAAGTTAAGAATAAAAAGGTAAGCACGAAAGGAGTGTCTTAAAATGGCCGAGATCAAAAAAATGGGTTACTGTGTAAACGGTGAGTGGAAAGAGTCAAAGGCAGAGAAATACATGGATGTTACAGATTCCAGTACAGGTGAGGTGATCGCGCAGGTTCCCTGCTGTACACCGGATGAGGTAGAAGAGGCGATCGCTTCCGCACAGGCTGCATTCCCGGAATGGTCCTCACTTTCTCTTGCAAAGAGACAGCAGTATATGTTCAGATGGAGAGATGTTCTTTATGCTCATAAGGAAGAGCTTTCCGTACTTTGTGCAAAAGAGCTCGGAAAGAACATCAAAGAGGCAAGAGGAGATGTTCAGAAAGCAATTGAGCCTACAGAAGAGGCATGTGCACTTCCGACAATGATCCAGGGCGATGCTGCAATGCAGGTAACTACAGGATATGATACAGCTACATATCGCAAACCACTTGGAGTAACTGCTGGTATTGTTCCGATGAACTTCCCGGCAATGATCCCATGGGGCTGGATGGTTCCGCTTTCCATTGCATGTGGAAATACAGTAGTACTGAAAGCAAGCTCCCAGACACCACTTACAGCTATGAGGATCATGGAGCTCTTCTATACAGAGGGCGGATTCCCGAAGGGTGTTGTAAACCTTGTGACCTGCAGCCGTGTAGAGGCTGATATCCTTCTTACAGATGAGAGAGTAAAGGCTGTTACATTCGTAGGAACAACAGGTGTTGGTAAACAGGTATATTCCAAGGCAGCAGCTCATGGCAAACGAGTTCAGGCACAGTGTGAGGCAAAGAACCATGCACTTGTACTTGAGGACTGCAACCTTGAGGCTACTGTTAATGCGATCATCAACTCTACATACGGATGCGCAGGTATGAGATGTATGGCTCTTCCGGTTGTATGCGTACAGGATAGTATCGCAGACGAATTTGTTTCACTTCTTAAGAAAAAAGCAGAGGCTATGAAGCTTGGCTGTGCATATGATGAAGATACCGATCTCGGCCCGGTTGTAAATGCAGGTCATAAGGAGAAGATCTGCAACTGGATCCAGAAGGGTATCGATGAGGGTGCGGAGCTTGTACTTGACGGACGTAATGTAGTAGTTCCGGGATATGAGAACGGATTCTTCGTAGGACCGACAATTCTTGATCATGTAACACCTGAGATGACAGTTGGAAACCGTGAGATCTTCGGACCGGTAACCTGTATCAAACGAGTAAAGGATTACGAGGAAGGCATCGCAGTCATGAATGCCAATCCATTTGCAAATGGTTCTTGTATCTTTACACAGAGCGGATATTACAGCCGTAAATTCGCTATGGAGACAGATGGCGGTATGGTAGGAATCAATGTAGGTATCCCGGTTCCGACAGCATACTTCCCATTCTCCGGAAACAAGGATTCCTTCTTCGGTGATCTGCACGTTCTCGGAAAAGACGGCTATCGTTTCTTCACAAGAGCAAAAACAGTTACAACACACTGGTTCGATGAAGCTGCCGGAAAGAGAAAGGTCGGCACATGGGAAGGAAGTACTGAGGCTTAAGAAAGCTTCATAAATAAATTTATGACACTGAAAGGCAGATCGGGTAAGATCTGCCTTTCAGATAAAATCCTCTAATGAAATGAGCATATTCAAAAACGGTGCATCTGCTGGATTTCCGGCAGATGCACCGTTTTTTAGGGTCAATATCCGATTTAATCGATCGTCATAACACGGATGCCGTGCTCCTGGCAGAAGCTGTCGTATTCTTCAGGAAGTGGCTGGTCGGTTACGATGGCGTCCAGCTTTTCCATGGAAGAATAGGTCATAAGCGAGATCCGGCCGAATTTGGAATGGTCTGCAAGAAGGATCATGCTGTTGGCATTCTCTGCGATGGCTTTTTTGGTGATGTATTCCTCTGCGCTGGCATTGGTAAGTCCGCTCTTCATGGTTACACCTGTGCAGGCCATAAAAGCCATGGAAATGTTGTAGGTCTGCAGATAATCATTGATATCCGGTCCTGTGAAGGACAGGGTCTTGCGGTTCAGCTTTCCGGGAACGGAAATGATATCCAGGTTCGGATAGGATGCTGCCTTGTTGAAGATAAGCAGGCTGTTGGTCAGGATCGTACAGTGCTTATCTGCAATAAAATCAACCAGGTTCAGGCAGGTTGTACCTGTATCGATATAGATGGTATCGTCTTCTGCCACAAGCTCTGCGGCACGGCGGCAGATTTCTTTCTTTTCGTCAGGAAAACGTCCGCCACGCTCTTCGTAAGACAGAAGGGGAAGAGTCTGTGGAGTTTCGAGTGCTGCGACACCGCCATATACTTTCATGATACTGCCACGTTTCAGAAGGATATCGACATCTCTTCTGATGGTGTTTTTGGATACGTTGAATTTCTCACATAATGTATCGAGAGAAGCGTTCTTATGCTCCAGCACATATTCTTCGATCATGTCCAGTCGCTGTGATTTCATAGAGGTCTACCTTCTTTCTATTGGTTAAGTCTTGGTTATATTTTATCATAAAAGAAGGTAGAGATAAAGTGCTTTTATAAGAACATACCAAAAATTATTTCCCTTCAAAAATATCTTGACGAAATTCTTATTTGAATGTAATATGAAAACGGTTTTCAAATTCAAATCTGCCATGTAAGGTGCAGTTGATAGAAGAGAGTAGGAAATATAATGGAAGAAAAAATGAAATACAGCACCAGGCAGCAGAAAATAATTCTGGAATGCCTGCAGGAATATGGAGATACATTTTATACCATAGATCAGTTTATGGAGCTCCTTCGTGGAAAAGAGATCCAGATCGGAAGGACAACGGTATACAGAGGACTGGAGCGGCTGCAGAAGGAGGGAGCGGTGCTGAAGGTTCCGTCTGTGGAGGGAGCGCCTGCCCAGTATCGTTTTATACGTGATGAGGAGCGGAAGAATTACGGTAAGCTTGTGTGTCTGGAATGTGGGCATACGATTCCTCTGCAGTGTGGATGTATCGATCATTTTGTGGGACATGTGCTGGATGAACACGGATTTGAGATCGATCAGAGCCGGACGATCTTTTATGGATATTGTGACAGCTGCAGGAGGCTTAAAAAATGAATGTTAACAGAGGGAAGATGACAGCGGCAGCAGTTCTGGCGGTGACGCTTCTTGTTGTGGGCGGTGTGACCGGATATGGTTTGCACAGGGCCGGAACGGTGGGACAGCCATTTGTGGAGGATGGCCGACTGAAGGTGATGGCCAGCTTTTATCCCATGTATGATTTTGCCCGGAAGGTAGGGGGCGACAGGATCCAGGTGAAGGATATGGTTCCGGCGGGAACGGAGCCTCATGACTGGGAGCCGGCGGCAATGGATATCCGGAATCTTGAAGATGCAGATGTGTTTGTCTATAATGGTGCGGATCTGGAGCACTGGGCGGAGGATGTACTGGATACTCTGGAGAATCAGGACCTGGTTGTGTCTGAGGCATCGGATGGTGTGGAGCTTCTGGATGGAGGACATGACCATGCTCATGGTGATGAAGGAAAAGATCCTCATGTTTGGCTTGATCCTATGCGTGCAAAGCAGGAAATGAAGAATATCAGGGATGCTTTGGTAAAGGCTGATCCTGGGAACGGTGATTATTATGAAGCAAATTATGAGAAATATGCCGGTGAATTTGATGAGCTGGATCAGGAGTTCAGAGATGGTCTGAAAGGTACGAAGAGCCGGGATATCATAGTGGCGCATGAGGCTTTTGGATATCTGTGCAATGCTTATGATCTGAAGCAGCTGGCTATCGAAGGGCTGACACCGGATTCAGAGCCTGATCCTGCCAAGATGCAGGAAGTGATCGAGTATGCGAAAAAATACGACATCCATACCATATTTTTTGAGGAGCTGGCAAGTCCCAAGGTGGCGAAGACAGTGGCGAAGGAAGTGGATGCGGTGACTGCTGTGTTGAATCCGATCGAGGGATTAAGTGAGGAGGATATAGAGGCCGGAGAGGATTATTTTTCTGTGATGAGGAAGAATCTGGAGGCACTCAGGAAGGCATTGAACTGAAGGTGCAGGACAGTAGCTGTAACAAAAAAGGAGAAATTATGGGAATTTTGATAGAAAATCTTTCGTTTCACTATACAGGGACACCTGTGCTGGATCAGGTGAACCTGGAGGTGAAGGATGGCGATTATGCCATCCTTACCGGTGAAAACGGAAGTGGAAAAAGTACATTTCTGAAGCTTCTTCTGGGCGAACTGAAGGCGCAGGAGGGAAGTATCACTGTAAATGGAAAAGATATTTCTGCCACATTCGGAAAGGGAGATCTGGGATATGTTCCACAGAACAGTATCAGCAGAAACCAGAATTTTCCGGCGACTGTGGAAGAGATCATGATGACAGGTGTGTATTCCTCTTCCTGGAAGGCACGTTTCCGGGCAAAAAAAGAGATCCCGCGTTTGAAAGCCGCACTTGCGGAAATGGAAATGGAAGAGTTCTGGAAAAGAAGGATCGGAGATCTTTCCGGAGGACAGCAGCAGAGGGTTATGCTGGCACGTGCACTGGCAGGAAAACCGAAGATCCTGATCCTGGATGAGCCTACCACAGGAATGGATATGGTTTCTGTGAAAACACTTGCAGAAGTTCTGAGGAAGCGGAATGAGGAACAGGGGCTGACGATCCTTATGGTTACTCATGGAAATTCCGGTGAGTTTAAAGGAGCAAACCGGTTCTTTAAAGCGGAAGAGGGGAGGATCGACGAAGTATGAGCATTTTACAGTATGGATTTATGCAGAGGGCTTTTCTGGTGGGAATCCTTCTGGCTGTGATCACGCCCTGCATCGGGATTACCATTGTTCTGAAACGGATGTCCATGATCGGAGATGCGCTTTCCCATTCTTCACTGGCCGGTGTTGTGCTGGGACTGATACTTGGAGTGAATCCGGTAGCCGGTGCAGTAGTGATGTGCATCGTAGCTGCTCTTGGAATTGAGGCTATCCGCAAAAAAATCCCGCGTTATTCGGAGGTGGCGATCTCCATCGTCATGTCTGCCGGGATCGGACTGGCCGGTGTGCTGTCCGGCTTTGTGGAAAACGGTGCCAGTCTGAACAGCTTTTTGTTCGGAAGTATTGTGTCCATCAGTGAAGGAGAGCTGGCGCTGGTAGTTGTGATCAGTGTGCTGGTACTGGCAGCAGTGCTGTTTTTTTACAGGGAACTGTTTTATATCGGATTTGATGAAAATGCGGCAAGGATCTCCGGTGTTTCCGTGCGGAATATTAATTTTCTTTTTACTATTCTGACGGCTCTGACAGTTTCCATTGCGTCCCGAACAGTAGGAACCCTGATCGTTTCCTCCATGCTGGTAGTTCCGGTGGCGTGTGGGATGCAGATGGCAAAAAGCTATAAGGGTACACTGATCTGTGCCATTATCGTGGCGGTATGTACCACCATTGCCGGACTGTTTCTTTCCTATTATGCCGGACTGAAACCAGGTGGAATGATCGTTCTTCTTGAGGTTGCGTGGTTTGTAGTTGTGATGACAGTGAAAAGTTTTAACAAATAAAACACATTTTTCCCACAAAGTAAACACAATTAACCCATATACTTTGAAGCATCAAAAGGAAACAGAGAAGAATTTTTTCCCAGGGAGGACTTAACCATGAACAACAACAGAAAATTAAAAATAAAGAAAATGATGAAAAAGGGTGCAACCATCAGCCTGTGTGCAGTACTTGCCGGCGGCATTGGAGTTGGTGCATATGAAGGTATAAATTATTTCTCCGGTGCACAGTCCGTACAGGCGGCAACCGATAGCTCCGAGAATCTGACTCTTATGAAGTCTGATAAAAAATCAAATAAAGACAGCGAAGATACAGAGGCTACAAAATCCTCCGATACAAAGGGCAGTCTGGATGTATCAGATGTTGCTGAGAAGGCAATGCCTTCTGTAGTTGCCATCACAACCAAGTCCGTTCAGGAGGTTCAGGATTATTACAGCATGTTTGGTTCCCAGTATGCGCCGAGCCAGGAGCAGGAAGTTGAAGGAAGCGGTTCCGGTATTATCATCGGAAAAACAGATTCTGAGCTACTGATCGCCACAAACTATCATGTTGTGGATGGTGCCGATACCTTGTCAGTTGCCTTTGCAGATGGTAATGCTTATGAGGCTACGGTAAAGGGCTTTGATGAAAGCGAGGATCTTGCAGTTGTTTCTGTTGCAACGAAGGATGTTTCGGATGATACAATGGATGCAATTTCTGTTGCAAAGATCGGAAGCTCTGATGATCTGAAGATCGGTGAGCAGGTTGTTGCCATCGGTAATGCACTTGGCTATGGCCAGTCCGTTACTACTGGTATTGTCAGTGCTAAGAACCGTAAGACAGATGCATCAGGACAGATCGAGGGTGATTCTACAGATAACAGCAGCAGTATCAACAAGGGCGTGAACCTGATCCAGACAGATGCGGCTATCAATCCCGGTAACAGTGGCGGTGCGCTTCTGAATATGGATGGTGAGGTTGTTGGTATTAACTCTTCCAAGCTTGCTTCTACTGAGGTTGAAGGTATGGGGTATGCCATTGCAATTTCTGATGTTGCGGATTCTCTTGAGAACATGATGAATGCCAAGGCAAGAGATAAAGTGGATAATCATGGTATCCTTGGTATCACAGGCAGTACAGTAAGTACGGAGGCAGTACAGATTTATGGTATCCCGCAGGGTGTATTTGTTTCGAAGGTAACCGAGGGCGGCCCTGCCGATGATGCAGGTATTACCAAGAATATGGTCATTACAGAGTTTGATGGTAAAACGATCACCAGTATCGATCAGCTGGTTGAGCTGCTTCAGTATTATGAGCCGAAGGAAAAGATCGATGTGACGGTTGCAGTTCTGGATGGCAATGAGTATAAGGAGAAGACACTCACTGTAAAACTTGGTAAAGATGACAGTTCCAGCAAGGATAGCAAGGACAGCTCTGAGGATAGCACGTCCCAGGATTCCCAGGATGCAGATATCCCAGATATCCAGGGAGGACAGGATGATTCCGATCAGGGGGATGCAGATGCATTTGCTGATGATGGAGAAGCCAGCCTGTTCAGAGATTTTGAGCAGAATGGCTTGTATGACTGATCAGTCCTAAATTATAGATGGAGAGCATTTTCGAGGTGAAGAACCGCAATCAGTTCATCCCCTCCATGAATCCGCAGGAAAGAAACCAGAAATACAGCGGATGGAAAAACGCAGTAGAAAAAGTTCTCGTATAATAAAACGGGAGCTTTAGGCAGCGGCAATTGCTTGACCCCATGTGTATGTCAGATTATAATAAAATAACAGGCATTTCCGGATGCATTCCAGATGTATCGGAAATGACGGAAAGCCGGTCTTTGCCAGTATCATGTGCAGAGGCCGGCAAAAGTTATATTCAGAGATAAACGATCATCCATTTGCAGTAGCTGTGCAGTGGCATCCGGAGATGATGTATGATTCTTCAGAGCAGCTGAAGCTTCTCCGGGCATTTGCGGAGGCAGCAGGGAAGGAGACAGGATTATGAATATTTGTATATATGGAGCGTCCAGTGCAGAGCTGAAAAAGATCTATTATGAGAAAACGGAAGAGCTAGGACAGCTGATGGGGAAACGTGGGCACGGCCTTGTTTTCGGAGGTGGAAAAGAGGGACTGATGGGGGCGGCAGCCCGGGGCGTTGACAGAGAAAAAGGCTATATCCTGGGTATCGCACCAAGATTTTTTGACCAGCCGGGAGTGTTGTATGAGCATTGTACAGAGTTTATTTTTACTGAAAATATGCGTGAGAGGAAGCACCTGCTGGAAAGCCGCTCGGATGCGACTATCGTGGTACCAGGGGGAATTGGTACTTATGAGGAGTTTTTTGAGATTCTGACATTGAAGAGTCTGGGACGGATCGACAGGCCGATCGTTCTTTATAATATTCAGGGATATTACGACAGCATGCAGGCACTCCTGGAATACACAGCCGGGGAAAAATTTATGTCCCGAGATGTTGTGGGTATGTGCCGGTTCATGAAAGAACCGGAGGAGATCCTGGATTATATTGAGAATTACCGGAATTATGGGGGAAGGCTATAAATAAAATACAGTACGGCTGATACAACAGCCCTGTATATAAGATCGTGCGAAGGGGATTTTTACAGGAGAAGATATATTTTATGAGGAAGATAATGTTAAATGGCCAGTGGGAGCTGGCAGAAGCAGGAAATGACAGATTATGTGAGGTACAGGTTCCGGGATCTGTGCTTTCCGGGCTCTATGGTGCCGGGAAGATCGAAGATCCTTTTTACCGGACAAATGAGGATGTGACAAGGGAACTGTTCCGGAAGGATTATGAATTCAGCAGAACATTTGTGGCTGCAGAGGATATCCTGAAAGAAGAAAAAATAATACTGGTCTGTGAGGGGCTGGATACTCTTGCAGATATTTATATCAATGGGCAAAAAGCCGGATCTGCAGATAACATGCATCGTACCTGGAAGCTGGATGTGAAAGAATTTCTTCATTCCGGGGAGAATCAGATCCGGATCGTATTCCGGTCGGTATTGAAGTATATCGAAGCTTATGAGTATGAAGATAATAAAGAGATCCACTATGTTCCCTGCGGTGGAATGAAAGGAAACCAGCTGATCCGGAAGGCTCATTGTATGTTTGGATGGGACTGGGGCCCCCAGACCATTGATGCCGGGATTTTTCGGGATATTTATCTGGAAGCATACAGTCATCCGAGAATTGAGGATGTGAAGATCACACAGGTGCATTGGGATAATGCTGTGGATGTGTGTACAACTGTGGCTGTAAGCGGAAATGCTGTGGATAAGTGTCAGGTGAGGGTGACGATCCAGGAGGATGCAGAGAGCGTCTGTGGACATAGAACGGGTGCTAACGACCGAAAAACGGAAGCCCATGTATGCAAAGTGGGGGAGACTGTATCAGCGAATAATAATCCAGCAGTGCTGACATCCTCGATCCACAACCCGAAGCTCTGGTGGCCAAACGGCTACGGCGATCAGCCGTTATATAAAGTTCAGGTGGAACTTCTGGACGAGGATGGCACAGTTCTGGAAACCATAACGAAGCGCATCGGTCTCCGTACCCTTACCATCAGCCAGGAAAAAGATCTCTGGGGAAAAGAGTTCGCGTTCTGTGTCAACGGCGTGAAAATTTTTGCCATGGGGGGAAATTATATTCCGGAGGACTGCATCTATTCCAGGATCACACCGGAGGTCCAGAAGTATCTTCTGGAATCCTGCAAACGTGCCAATTTTAACTGTGTCCGTGTGTGGGGCGGCGGTTATTATCCTTCGGATCATTTCTATGATCTTTGTGATGAGATGGGACTGATCGTATGGCAGGATCTGATGTTCGCATGTAATGTTTATGATCTTACAGAAGAATTTGAAGAAAATATCACGAAGGAGATCACGGAAAATGTAAAACGTCTCCGTCATCATGCATCCCTTGGCCTGTGGTGCGGAAACAATGAGATGGAGTCTGCCTGGGATCACTGGCCGGAGGTACAGAGTGAGTCGAAATATCTCCGTGCGGACTACATAAAAATGTTTGAGTACATAGTTCCGAAAGCAGTGAGGGCGGCAGACAGCGAGACCTTTTTCTGGCAGTCTTCCCCAAGCTCCGGAGGTTGCTTTGATGATCCGGACGATGAGAACAGAGGAGACTGTCACTACTGGGATGTATGGCATGGTCAGAAGCCTTTTACAGATTATCAGAAGCATTATTTTCGTTTTTGCTCGGAGTTTGGCTTCCAGTCTTTTCCGTGCCTGAAAACTGTGGAGAGCTTTACGGAAGAGAAAGACAGGAATATTTTTTCCAGGGTGATGGAGAACCACCAGAAAAATCCTGCAGCTAACGGAAAGATCCTGTATTATCTTTCCGAGAATTTCCGTTATCCGGAGAATTTCCGCAAGCTTCTCTATGTGAGCCAGATCCTTCAGGGAATGGCCATGAAGTATGGAGTAGACCACTGGAGACGTCACAGAGGCCGCTGTATGGGTACCCTTTACTGGCAGATCAATGACAACTGGCCGGTGGCATCCTGGGCAAGTATCGACTACTTTGGCCGCTGGAAGGCACTTCATTATATGGCAAAAAAATTCTATGGGCCACAGGCGGTGAGTATGTGCATGGATGGGGATATCATGCAGGTGTATCTGGCAAATGAAAGTATGGACGCACAGTCATATCAGGTTGCCTTTTATGTGAAAAATATGGAATGCGAGATTCTTGAGAAGCTTACCGGAACGGGCACTGTGGGTGTGCAGGAGTCCGCTCCGATCCTGGCGGTGGATGTTTCCGGATGGGAAGACAAGAAGTATGAGATCTTTCTTGAGGCGGAAGTGACACTTGCTGACGGAGGTGTGCTCTGTGATGTGGAGACCCTTGTTCCGTATAAATATCTGGAGCTGGATAAACCGGAGATCACTGCCGAGGTGGAGGAGCAAGGTGATGCATTTGTGATCCATTTAAAAAGCAGCTGCTTCAGCCCGTTTACAGCTATTGGATTTACTGATGCGGATGTTACTCTGGCGGATAATTTTTTCCATATGACAGATGGAGAGGAAATGTGTGTCCGGCTTGATAAGAAAGATATCCGAAATGGAGAGATTCTGGATGCAGCGGATCTGACACAGCAGATGGAGATCCTGACGCTGGCATAGAAAGCTTTTAAATAAAAAAGACGCGGCCTTTTATCGGAGGATAAAAAGGTTCGCGTCTTTTTTTGTATGACATTAGGGGATCATCATGGGTTTGCGCGTGTTTACATTTGATTACGATATTTGGGATCAGAATTCGTAATTTTTATGTCTTTTGAAGAAATCCTTAGTTTCCTTTACAACCACACCGCTCAGGGCAAGAAGAGCGATCAGGTTCGGGAATGCCATCAAGGCATTGAAGATATCTGCGATGTTCCATACAGCTGCTACAGTCATATATGGTCCGATGAATACGCAGATGATGTACAGCCAGCGGTATGTTGTAACTGCGGCTTTGTTTCTGTTGAACAGGTATTCCAGACATCTTTCACCGTAGTAATCCCATCCAAGGATTGTTGTGAATGCAAAGAATACCAGGCACAGCATCAGTGAGAAGGATGCTACAACCGGCGGGAAAGGAAGTCCTTTCTGGAATGCGGCTGTTGTGATGGCAACACCCTCAAGACCTGTGTTCCATGTTTCTGTAATGACGATGGAAAGACCTGTCATTGTACAGATAACGATAGTATCAATGAATGTACCTGTCATGGATACAAGACCCTGACGTACCGGCTCCTTTGTCTGAGCTGCAGCGGCTGCGATCGGGGCACTACCAAGACCGGACTCATTGGAGAAGATGCCTCGGGCGATACCCTTCTGCATAGCTACGACCATGGTTCCCATTGCGCCACCTGCAAGTGCGCTTCCTGTGAAAGCAGATTTTACGATAGTTACGATCGCTGCAGGAACTGCAGTGATGTTTGTGATCACGATGATCAGTGCCAGTGCAACATAGAGAACTGCCATAAACGGTACAACGACCTGGGATACCTTTGCGATTCTCTGGATTCCGCCGAGAACGACAAGTCCTACACATACGGTAAGTATCAGACATGCAACTACAGTTGCCCAGGAATATGTATTTCCGAAAAGTGCTACTGTGTGTGCTTTATCCGGGTCAAAGAAATTGGTAACTGCAGATGAGATACCGTTTACCTGTGTAAAGGTTCCGATACCGAAAAGTCCCACACCTGCTCCGAAAAATGCGAAGATCTTGGCAAGCCATCTCCACTGTTTTCCCATACCGTTTTCGATGTAGTAGAAAGGTCCGCCGAGAACGTGGCCTTCTTTGTCAATGGTACGGTACTTGATCGCCAGAAGTCCTTCTGCGTATTTGGTTGCCATTCCGAAGAATGCGGCTACGATCATCCAGAAAAGTGCTCCTGGTCCGCCGGCTGCGATAGCAGTTGCGACACCTACGATATTTCCGGTTCCGATGGTTGCTGAAAGTGCAGTACACAGAGCTCCGAAGCTTGTGACCTCACCATCGCCGTCTTCTTCATTTTTTACCATGAATTTCAGTGCCTTTCCGAGGTGCCTTACCTGTAAAAGACCTAACCGAGAGGTTAACAGAATTCCTGTGAACAGGATCAGAATGATCAGCGGAAGTCCCCAAACGACTCCGTCAAACCATGTGATAAAGTTGTTGATTTGTGTAAACATTACTCTTTCCTCCATCCTTTTGCCTGAGAGATTTACAGCATTTTGTGTGCTGCGTACACCTTCGGCGCTCTTCCCTTTTGATTTGAAGAGACTCTCCTGAGTTTTTTATTTTTGAATGATGCCAGGATCCTTTTTTTGTGTACGGTAGTGGCGGTCATTCGTTCTGTGTAGAAAAACACTGTAACACAGAGTATCACATGAATTGATGGATTTCAATGGGTTTTTTAAAAAAAATGCATTTATTAGAAAAATTAATTGACATATAATTGGGAGTTTTGGGGATTTACTTTTCTATCAGCGGATGTTCTTTGTAATACATGCGGGTGAAATGCAGAAATGTCAGCATATCGCCGCTGATATATTTGCTTTTTTTCCATACCATGCCGATTTTTATGCGGACAGGTGGATTGAGCGGGATACCGGTAACATTGGAAGTGGAAAAGTTATCGGTCATGCTGGAGTAGAGAAAGCAGCCATATTTTCCGGTTTTTACAAATTGTAGGGTGGTGTAGATCTGGCTGCTCCGCATAACGATATTGGGTGTGTGGCCATCCATCTCAAAACGCATTTTCAGGATCTGATTCTGGACGGAGTCAGCATTGAAAAAGATCAGCTGCTCTTTCGCCATATCTTTTGTTGTGACTGATTTTTTTTCTGCCAGCCTGTGGTCGTTGCTCACACAGAAAACCACCTGGTCGTTGGCCAGGACGGTGTTGTGAAATTTATCTATATTATACTGTTCCATATTGACCAAAGCTACATCCAGGGTGTCATCCTGTACCAGATTGCAGGCACGGACAGATCCGTATTCTTCCAGTACTACGGCAATTTCCGGGTGTTTTTCGTGAAACGCCGTAAGCAGCTCCGGAAAAAATACGGTACTCAGCATGGGAGGGATCCCGATGCGAAGAGGGGGCTTTATCCTGGACATGCTGGAGTAATCGGCCTGAAGCTCATTACAATATTGAAGGATATAGGTAGCTTTTTGGTAGAAGGACTCTCCCTCCTGGGTCAGACTCAGCTGATTTCCTTTTCTGGAAAAAAGACTGATCCCGAATTCAATCTCCAGATCGCGGATAGCCATGGAAATGGTGGGCTGGGTCACATATAATTCTTCGGCTGCCTTTGTGATGCTGTGGCAGCGGCTGGCTGTGCAGAAATAGCGTAGTTGATTCAGTGTCATGATAAACCTTCTCTCGATGTATTGTCAGATTAAATTTTTTAGTAAAGTTTTTCATTTCCGTCCGGAAAAGATGTGACAGAGTATTTGGGTGTCTACATAAAAATAGCATAGAAATATAATATTTGCCAGATTCATTTGCTAAGATGCTGCTTTTATGTTAGTAGTGCACAAAAATTATCATTAAAAACTGATACTATAAATATTTTTTATGCGGATATATGTTTCATTAATTTGTTTTTTTATATGTACATCGGTTATAATGGAACCATCAAAAGAAACGTGTACGGCCTATACTTTTCAGGAAAAAACCAAATGGAAGGAGAGTACAGAAATGTCTCAGACAACTATCACATTGCTGTTTCTTGTGTTCACCATTATCAGTTTCATCCTTGAAAAAATTCCTCTTGGTCTGACGGCTTCGATCTGTGCGATCGGCCTGACCCTTACAGGAGTTGTGGATGCAACAACAACATTTTCACAGTATGTAAACAGTAACGTAATCCTTTGCGTTGGCATGTTTGTAGTAGGCCAGGCATTGTTCGAAACAGGAATGGCAAATAAGATCGGAGGACTGGTCACGAAATTTGCCAGAACAGAAAAAACACTGATCATTGCGATCATGGTGATCGTAGGTGTAATGTCCGGATTCTTATCCAATACAGGTACTGCAGCAGTGCTGATCCCGGTAGTCTGTGGAATCGCCGATGAGTCCGGCTATTCCAGAAGCCGTCTTCTGATGCCGCTGGTATTTGCCGCAGCACTTGGCGGAAACCTTTCTATTATCGGTGCACCCGGAAACCTGATGGGTGTGAATGCACTTCAGGAGATGGGGCTTTCCACAAGCTTCTTTATGTATGCGCCGGTTGGAGTTCCGATGCTTCTGATCGGAATCCTTTACTTTGTCCTTATCGGATATAAATTCCTTCCGGATGGAAAGAATGCATCCGGTGCAGCTCTTGAAGATCAGCAGGATTTCAGCCATGTACCGAAGTGGAAACAGACTGTTTCCCTGGTAGTACTGATTCTTGTGATCCTTGCAATGATCTTTGAGAAAGAGATCGGCATCAGCATTGAGGTTTCCGCATGTATCGGAGCGATCCTCCTGGTTCTGACAGGAGTTATTTCCGAGAAAGACGCACTGAATTCCATTGACCTGAAGGTTGTATTTCTTTTCGGCGGTTCTCTGACACTTGCAAAAGCATTGGATACAACCGGAGCCGGAGAACTGATCGCAGATAAGATCGTAGGACTTCTTGGAGCAGATCCGAGTCCGATCCTTCTTCTTCTGGTGATTTTTATTGTAACCTGTGTGCTGACAAATTTCATGTCAAATACAGCAACCACAGCACTGATGATTCCAATTGCGGTATCTCTTGCAAACAACCTCGGAGCAGATCCGAGAGCCGTTGTTATCGCAACTGTTATCGCAGGTTCCTGTGCATATGCAACACCGATCGGTATGCCGGCAAACACCATGGTAGTCGGTCTTGGAGAATACAAATTCAAGGACTATGTGAAATCCGGTCTGCCGCTGATCCTGGTATCCTTTGTGATCTGTATGATTCTGTTACCGATCCTGTTTCCGTTCTATCCGTAAGGAGAGAAACTTTTGAGTTACTGTTCACTTTGTGACCAGCAACACTTTTAATTAAGTTCATTCCCTTCTGCACTGACCATACAGTGAAGGAGAAATGATAAATAAGCCAAAAAAGCCATCTTAACCATTAATCAGCCAAAATTAATGATGAAACAACCAACAAAAACCTATGTAACTAAAAAACATTAAACCATCGAACCATATCAGGAGGTAAATCATGACTAAGGAAAATGGAGTTAAAGTATTAACAGACATGGTAGCAGATTTTGTTGCCCATATTGGAAAAAAATTACCGGATGACGTAGTTAATAAACTTGAAGAGCTTGGTTCACAGGAAACAGCTGCACTTCCAAAGGTTCTTTATGAGACAATGACAAAGAACCAGGGTCTTGCTGTAGAGCTGAACCGTCCAAGCTGTCAGGATACAGGTGTTCTTCAGTTCTGGCTGAAATGCGGAACAAATTTCCCGTATATCAATGAGCTGGAAGCACTTCTGAAAGATGCTGTTGTTCAGGCTACTTTTGCAGCACCGTTAAGACATAATTCCGTTGAGACTTTTGATGAGTACAACACAAAGAAAAACGTTGGTAAAGGAACCCCGACTGTATGGTGGGATATTGTTCCTAACAGCGATAAATGTGAGATCTACGCATATATGGCAGGCGGCGGATGTACCCTTCCGGGAAAAGCAATGGTTCTGATGCCGGGGGCAGGATATGAAGGTATTACAGATTTCGTTCTTGATCAGATGACAACCTACGGACTGAATGCGTGTCCTCCACTTCTTGTTGGTGTTGGTGTAGGAACATCTGTAGAGACAGCTGCTCTGAACTCCAAGAAAGCGCTGATGCGTCCGATCGGTTCTCACAACGATAACGCAAACGCAGCAAAAATGGAGAAGCTTCTCGAGGATGGTATCAATGCCATCGGCCTTGGACCGCAGGGTATGGGCGGAAAGTATTCTGTAATGGGTGTTAACATTGAGAATACTGCACGACATCCATCTACCATCGGTGTTGCAGTAAATGTTGGATGCTGGTCCCACCGTCGTGGACATCTGGTTGTAAATCCGGATCTTACAGTAACCTGTGATACTCATTCCACATGGAAATTTAATGCATAATATAAACGGAGGGAAAAATCATGATCGAAATCAGAGGAGATAAAAAAGTTCTTATTACACCTGTAAGCGCAGAAGACCTGGCTGATATCAAAATCGGTGATATTGTATGGCTGGACGGAGATCTGATGACCTGTCGTGACGTTGCTCACCGTCGTCTGGTTGAGTATGGAAGAGAGCTTCCGTATGATATCCGCAACAAAGCTATTTTCCATGCCGGCCCGATCGTTCGCAAGATCGAGGGTACAGAGGATGATTATGAAATGGTTTCTGTAGGACCGACAACCTCTATGCGTATGGAGAAATTCGAGTATGAGTTTACCAAGCTTACTGGTGTCAGAGTGATCGTTGGTAAGGGTGGTATGGGGCCGAACACTGAGCGTGCCTGCAAAGAGTTCGGTGCGATCCACTGTGTTTTCCCGGCCGGCTGTGCAGTTGTAGCTGCTACAGAGGTTGAGAAGATTGCTGAGCATCACTGGGATGAGCTTGGAATGCCTGAGACTTTATGGTGCAACAAGGTTAAAGAATTTGGGCCGCTGATCGTATCTATCGATGCACAGGGACGTAACCTGTTTGAGGAGAACAAGGTTGTATTTAATGAGCGTAAAGAGGCTGCCAAGCAGGCAATTTATCCTGAGGTTAAGTTCATTAAATAATATTGGATATTGAAAAAATTTTTCGGGATATCTGAAATAACGAGGCTCTGCCATGAGAGCTTCGGGATTGACTGGTGATTGTGAAATTGAATTAACAGCGTGATATGAAAAAGAGAGATGTCCTGCAGATCATATAATGTGGTCTGCAGGATGTCTTTTTTTGTTGCTTTTTGTTGTTTCTTGGGGTTTTTGTGTTTTACAGGGGTGAGGGGGGTGTGATAGAATATAAGCGTTGCAGCAGGCTGGTTATTAAGGTATTATCTGGTATGGATCTTGCGCAGTGAAGGTGGATCGTGGATATCTGCCTGACAATATTTTCAGAGAGGATGAGGTATGAGGTTTATGGGGGATTTTTTGAAGAATATTAACTGGAAGCATGTTCTGATCATGTGTATCGGAAATGTTTTTGCAGGTATGGGGATTGGAATTTTCAAGCTTGCCGGGCTTGGAACGGATCCGTTCAGTGGAATGAATATGGCGGTTGCGGATATGATTGGTATGGCGTATGGTAATTTCCAGCTGATTGTAAATATTGTGCTGCTGATCATTGAGATTGCTTTTGGCAGAAGGTTCCTTGGGATCGGTACGGTTGTGAATGCGGTTTGTCTGGCTTATATTACTACTTTCTTTTATAATATTTATACTGGTGTGTTTGGATTGGAGCTTGTGGCGCTGCCGGTACGTTTGGTGGCACTGTGTGTGGGTGTTGTGATCTGCTGTCTGGGACTGTCGATGTATCAGATGCCGGATGAGGGGGTTGCGCCTTATGATAGTCTTTCGCTGATCATGACAGAGAGATGGCCGAAGATTCCTTATTTCTGGCACAGGATGTCTAATGATGTGCTTTGTGCGCTGATCTGTTATCTGACTGGTGGTGTTGTGGGTATTGGTACACTGGTGACGGCTTTTGGGCTGGGACCGGTGATTCATTTCTTTAATAGGGTTTTTACCGGGAAGCTGCTTGCCTGGGTTGATGGTGAGTGAGTTTGTAGTTGTATGGGTTGAGCTGAACTGGCTGCGGGATGTGGCTGGTTCGGCTTTTTTTGGTGAAAAGGGACGCCCGTGAGGCGTGTGCTGCCTGCCGCCGGGGCTTCGTCGTGGGCTGGCTTCTAGGCTGCCGGAATTCTGCTAAAACCGCTTCAAAAATTCTCAAACTCGCGTCTGAAGACGCTCAGACAGTGAGAATTTTTGAAGCAACGCAGATTTCCGCCAGTCAAGAATCAGCTCCCCTCCTGCAGAGTCCGGTGACAGGCAGCACACGCCTGGCGGGCTGGCTTTTCAGGGCGGTAGGGGAGGGTGGCTGCTCGGGAGTTGGATGGGCTATCAGCGCTTCGCTGGATAGCTGGTAGGAAAGGCTGAGTTTGCTTGTGGCCGAAAAAAATTACCGATGCGAATATCCACTTGACTGGATCTCTTTACCTTGACATCTTCCGTGAGAGTATGCACAATAAAGGTATCATAAACTTGCCGGACAGAGATAAAATATGAAACAAGAGTAATAAACATGCAGAACATTTTCATCGTAGCAGACATGCCAGATCAGACTTGTCTGTTAAGAAGGATGAAACCGCAGGAAAGGAGAAAGCTATGAAAAAGAAGCTTCTGAAAAAATTGATGGTCCTTGCGCTGTCCGCAGTAACTGCCTTCAGTGCGGTACCGGCAGCAACGGTAACAGCAGCAGGTAATCCTTATCCTACAACACAGGATGTGGATCGAGATGGCTTATACGAGATCCCCTGCACACGCTTTGCATGGCAGTGCGTGTATGACAGACAGGGAATCGCATTGCCTGCATGGGGAAATGCGGTAGGCTGGTGGCAAAATGCTATCAATCAGGGCTATGCAGTAGGAAATGAGCCTGTTCCCGGTTCTATTGCTGTATGGAGCGGAGATTATTACGGACATGTTGCTTATGTAACAGCTAATCTTGGAAACAACAGATTTACGGTAGATGAGGGAGGAAGAACGGACAAAGATCAGACATCCTCTCATGGAGTTGCATATGGATATACACTGACCAATGCAGTCGGAGGAAGGCGCCCTTATGATTCCAACAAGGTGTTGCTTGGCTTTATCTATCCGGGCGTTCGTGTACCGGGCAAGCCATATGTGAGCGTGAATCCGGGAAAAGCGAATCAGACCACAACGTTTTCCTGGAATGCAACAAGCTATGCCAGATATTATGATGTATATGTGTATAAAGCAGGAGAATCCAATCCGACGCAATTTCAGTATGGAGTGAATGGAACAAGCTGGTCCTGCACATTGCCGGCGGGGAATTACAGGGTAGCGGTGGCATCTGTGAATCATGCACAGTATGCATATACATTTTCGGATTCTGTGAATTTCACTGTCCAGGCAGCTCCGGTCACACATACACATAACTATCAGAGAGTAACAGTAAAGGCAACCACCACTGCCAACGGATATACACAGGAGCAGTGCAGCTGCGGAAGTATACAGAATAAACAGATCATCTATTATCCGAAAAAAATACAGCTTTCCAGAACAAGCTATACTTATAATGGAAAAGTAAAAAAGCCAACGGTAAAGGTTACAGACAGCAACAATAAGGTGATCAGTGCAGACAACTATACAGTTACCTATTCTGCCGGAAGAAAATATGTTGGAACTTACCGGGTAACAGTTCGGTTTAAAGGCAATTACTCGGGAACCGTTACAAAAACCTTTAAGATCACCGGAAAAGCTCATAAACACAGCTACAAAAAACAGGTAAAGAAAGCAACTACATCCAGGAACGGATATGTGCAGTATCTTTGCTCCTGCGGTGCAGTGACCGGAAAGAGAACCATCTATTATCCGAAGACAATAAAGCTTTCTGCCACAAGCTATACATATGATGGAAAAGTAAAAACACCGAAGGTAAAAGTAACCGGTGCGAATAAAAAAACCATCAGTTCCGGTAATTATAAGGTGTCATATTCCCGTGGAAGAAAAAATGTTGGTACTTATAAGGTAACGGTGAAGTTTAAGGGGAATTACAGCGGAACCGTAACAAAGACCTTTAAGATCAAGGCGAAACCTAAAAACTGGGTTTATGTGGATACGCTTCCCAAGAATATTACTTCCGATAAATATACGATCCAGTATAAACACACCTATCAGAAAACAACCTCCAGCTATGTCAATGATGGTGGTGTTTATGAGTCTGTAAGACCACTGGAGACATCTGCTTCCAGACAACTGGTGGGCTATTATTACTATCATTTCTGCGGACCGAATACCGGACAGAATGTAAACTTCGCACAGACGGGCCCTTATGTACATTTTGACAGTGTGGCAGCCAGTCAGGTAACCGTAGCTGCTTCCGGCGCAGATGGAGATGACCCGAGTATTACCTATTATCTGCTGAACTGGAACGGGAACGGCAGCCGGGTATGGTGCTCCAGCGGAACTACCTGTAACGGCGCATACGGAAGCCACGGAGCCAGAGGCCAGGCCTGGTACCGCATGAACCAGTACCAGAACAAAAAACTCCAGACTCAGACCACAACCTCTGAAAGTGATTGGACAACCGGTAAAGACAGCACAGCAGTAAAAACCGTTTACCGTTATAAAGCAAAATAGATCATAGATCAGTCATAAATCAGAAACTCCCTCATGTATCAGAAAAAACTGATATGTGAGGGAGTTTTTTTGC
>CAUEAK010000010.1:0-57676 GCA_958454115.1 Blautia wexlerae | reverse complement strand
ATTCATGTATAGAATAATATTTACTCAAAGCATCAACTCCTTTCAATAATATTCTACTCTAATATCTTATAAAACCAAACATGTACTTATATGATTTTATAATTTATATTTAACTGTTAATAACCTCCTTATATAGAAATATAGAAATGAAAAACAGACTATAGGTGTAAAGTCCGATCCAGCTAATCTTAGCACAGTTTTTGACTGTGTGTAAAGAGAGGGAACGCAGATAAGTATCTTGTGCATCACGAAGCGTATTGCCGGTCACAGAATGAACAGCAATATGCTTCGCAGCGAATACGGATCGTCAATACACATCTGACGGTGAGAAAAACAGTACAGCCGGGAAATTTTTCGGCAGGAAAAACGCAGGATACAGAACGGTTTATAGGACTGTATAAAAAAATATGGAATTTTGCGTGCACATGTGGAAATGATAGCGTGCATGGAATTGTGTTAGGAACGGAAAAACAGATTATTCGGCAAATGACATTTATACATGTTTTGAGTTAGTAAAAACATACAAAAATACATATGTAAAAATGTTGGTTTTGCTACAAGGGGATAAATGAGCGCCAAAACATACTCAAAAATAGTAAAAATTGTGAGGGTATATAAAAAAAACGTAAAAGAAACTGGAAAAATGACGGATAATTAACAAAGTGTGAACAAAAAATGGATAAAATGAATAAAAAGTAACATTTTTCCATATTGAAATGACAATAATCCATTTATCATTTTTCCATGTGCAATTATAATAATATCAACGGTCAGGGACGTGAAAAAATATAAAAACTGACCAAAGAAAGAGGGAAAATAAGAAAGATTTAAAAGGAGGAAGAAGTTATGAATTTCAAAAGAGTAGCAGCATTATTGTTAGCAGGTGCCATGGTAATGACAGCAGTTCCGGTATATGCCAAGGGCGACGATGTTACACTTTCCGTATCCATCTGGGACACCAACCAGGAGCCGGGAATCAAAGAAATTCTCGCAGACTTCACAGAGAAGACAGGAATCAAGACAGAGATCTCCGTTGTTAAATGGGATGAGTACTGGACAATGCTCGAGGCCGGTGCACAGGGTGGTTCCCTTCCGGACGTATTCTGGATGCACTCCAACGAGAGTCAGAGATACATGTCCAACGATATGCTTCTTGATCTGACCGATAAGATCAAAGACAGCGATCTGATCGATCCGGAGAACTATCCGGAGGATATCTGGGGACTGTATACATACGATGATAAATATTATGCAGTACCGAAGGATATAGATACAATCGCTCTCTGGTACAACAAGACATTATTTGACGAGGCAGGACTTGATTATCCGACAGCTGACTGGACATGGGATGATGTTACAGAGGCAGCTAAGAAGCTTACTAAGGATGATGGTTCCCAGTACGGTCTCGCAATGAGAAATGATAACAACCAGGCCGGATACTACAACCTGATCTATGATAACGGCGGATACATCATCAGCGATGACAAGACAAAATCCGGCTGGGATGATGAGAAGACGATCGCAGCTATGCAGACACTGGAAGGATGGATCAAGGATGGCGTGATCCCGTCTCTTGAGACAATGTCCGAGAACAACGAGGACGTACTTTTCGAGGCTGGCAAGATCGCTATGACATGCCAGGGCTCCTGGATGCTTGCAGCATTTAAAGAGAACGAGTACACAGCAGCTAACTGTGATTGTGTAGAGCTTCCTAAGAACGCTGAGACAGGCAGAAGAGCTTCCTTATATAACGGACTTGGATGGGCAGCATCTGCTTCCGGTGAGCACACAGACGAAGCTTGGCAGTTGATCGAGTACCTCGGATCCAAAGAGGCTCAGGAGAAACAGGCTGAGCTTGGTGTTACAATGAGTGCATACAAAGATACATCTGATGCATGGGCTAAATCCGCAGACTTCAACCTTCAGGCTTATCTGAACATGATGGATGACATGGAGATCCGTCCATACTCCAAATCTACTGTAACATGGGAGAACGAGGACAACGAGATCCTTAAGGGCGTATACACAGGCGACATCACAATGGAAGAGGCTTGCAAGCAGATGGCTGATCAGATGAACGAGAAGCTGGCTGAGGAGTAAGCATTAAGAAACACCGATAATTAAGTGCAGTAATGAGAGGGGCCGCCGCACTCAGGTGCAGCGGCCTCATACATAGAAGGAATAGAAGGAGTGATTCTTATGGCTAAAACTACCAAGTCACAGGCACGGACAAAGAGAGAGCGCAGTGAGTTCCTCTGGGGCTGGCTGTTTATTCTCCCAACAACAATCGGACTGATCGTATTGAACATCATTCCGATCTTCCAGACTATTTACCAGAGCTTTTTCAAGACAGGAGATTTTGGTAAAGGAAATATCTTTATCGGTTTACAGAACTACCAGAAGGTTTTTGCAGATAAAGAGATCTGGCAGGCACTGATCAACACATTCAAATATGCGATCGTGGAGGTCCCTTTTTCCATTGTCATCGCACTTGTTCTTGCAGTACTTCTTAACAGAAAGATGAAGGGCCGTTCTATTTACAGAACCATCATCTTCCTTCCGATGGTAGCAGCTCCGGCAGCGGTAGCCATGGTATGGAGATGGCTGTTCAACTCTGATTATGGTCTTATCAATAACGTTTTCCATGTTCATGTAAACTGGGTTTCTAATCCGAAAATTGCAGTATTTGCAGTTGCGATCATCGGTGTATGGTCTATCATCGGTTACAATATGGTTCTTTTCCTGTCAGGACTTCAGGAAATCCCGAGAGATTATTATGAAGCAGCATCCATTGACGGTGCAACAGGCGTGAATGCATTCTTTAACATCACGGTCCCGCTTCTTTCACCAACCATTTTCTTCGTACTTGTTACCCGTGTGATCGGATCCCTTCAGGTATTCGACCTGATCTATATGGTTATTGACAAGTCAAACCCGGCACTTACCAAGACTCAGTCACTGGTTTACCTGTTCTATAAATATGCATTTATCAATAAGAACATGGGATACGGCGCTACGATCGTAGTAGTACTTCTTATTATCACCATGATCCTGACAGTATTCCAGATGATCGGTCAGAAGAAATGGGTATTCTACAACTAAAAAGGGGGATTAACCATGGATAGTATGGAAACAAAAAAGAAATTAACCACTATTTTAATACATGTCATACTGATCATTGTGTCCATAACGATGCTTGTGCCATTTATCTGGATGATCCTGACAGCTTTTAAAACTGTAACGGAAGCAACATCTGTAGATCCTTTCACCATTTTCCCGAAAATATGGAGAAAAGACGCATTTATTTCTGTTATCAATAACATGAACTTCCTGCTTCTGTACAAGAATACACTGCTTCTGATCTTCTTCCGAGTAGTGTGTGCGGTTCTTACAGCAACTATGGCAGGCTATGCATTTGGACGACTGAACTTCAAGGGCCGTGATCTCTGCTTCAGTCTTGTACTGTTCCAGATGATGGTTCCGGTACAGATCTTCATCATCCCGCAGTACCTGATGGTCAGCAAGATGGGTATGCTGAATACGATCTTTGCCCTTGTATTCCCAGGTATTGTTACTGCATTCGGTACTTTCCTTCTGAGACAGGGATATATGGGACTGCCGAAGGATCTGGAGGAGGCTGCCAGACTTGACGGATGTAACATCGGTCAGACCTTCCTTTACATCATGGCACCACTTACAAGATCCAGTATGGTCGCACTTGGAATTTTCACAGCTGTATTCGCATTCAAAGATCTGATGTGGCCGATGATCGTTAATACAGATAAGGATATGCTGGTACTTTCTTCCGCACTTGCAAAGATGCAGGGCCAGTACGTATCCAAATTCCCGGAACTGATGGCTGCATCTCTGATCGCCTGCATTCCGATGATCGTGATCTACATGATCTTCCAGAAACAGTTTATCGAAGGTATTGCTACCAGCGGTGGAAAACTGTAATCAGAAATATTACATAAGGTAATACAAGACCGCTGACAATGTATATAACTGAGGATTTGGTTATTGAGGTTGTCAGCGGTATTTTTATCGAAGCAAATGCCAAAATGCACAGTTATTTGATGATTCTTAAGGAAAGAGGCGGATATTTTTATCCGCAGTAAACGAAAAAAGGAGAAAATTATGCCGATCAAATTTCACGAGGGATCAAAGACATTCCACATTTATAACAAACATTTAAGCTACATCACCTGTATCATGGAAAATGGCCAGATGGAGAATCTGTACTATGGAAAAGCTATCCGCGATAAAGAGGATTTCAGTTATCTTCACGAGGAGATCATGCGTTCCCTGATGGCTGTATGCGTTCCGGAACCGGGACTTCTTTCCATGCAGTATACCAAACAGGAGTATCCTGTTTACGGAACCGGTGATTTCAGAAATCCTGCCCTTACTGTTCGTCAGGAGAACGGAAGCGAGATCGTAGATTTCAAATATGTTTCTCATGAGATTTACGGCGGCAAGAAGAAGCTTGCCGGTCTTCCGGCAACCTACACAGAGAACGAGGAAGAGGCAACATCTCTGGACATTACACTTCATGATTCTGTGATGGACACAGACCTTGTTCTTACATATTCCGTATATGAGGATTACCCGGTGGTCACCAGAAGTGCACGCCTTGTTCAGAAAGGGAATCAGAAAATCCGTCTTGAGAACGTGATGAGTGCAGCAGTGGAGTTCCCGGATATGGATTATGAGATGATCCATCTTTCCGGTGCATGGGCACGTGAGCGCTATGTAAAAACACGCAAACTTGAGATGGGTATACAGGCTGTACAGAGTCTTGCAGGAACCGGCTCCAGCTCTGAGCAGAATCCGTTTATCGCGCTGAAGCGTCCTCATACAACAGAAGATACAGGCGAGGTTTTCGGCTTCAGCTTTGTGTACAGCGGCAACTTCCTTGCACAGGTCGAGGTTTCCACCTACGAGATGACACGAGTTATGATGGGAATCAATCCACAGGGATTTTCCTGGGAGCTTTCCAGAGATGAGGAATTCCAGACTCCGGAGGTTGTTATGGTATACAGCGATAAGGGCTTAAACGGAATGAGCCAGGCTTACCACAGACTGTACCGTGACCGCCTGATGCGCGGAAAATGGAGAAATCATGCACGCCCGATCCTTCTTAATAACTGGGAGGCAACCTATTTTGATTTTGATGAGGAAAAAATCCTCAATATTGCAAAAAAAGCCAAAGAGGTTGGGGTAGAGCTTTTCGTTCTGGATGACGGATGGTTCGGAACCAGAAACGATGATTACCAGGGCCTTGGCGACTGGTTCGTAAATAAGAATAAGCTTCCAAACGGAATTTCCGGACTTTCCCGCAAGATCGAGGAGATGGGCCTGAAATTTGGCCTCTGGGTAGAGCTTGAGATGGTAAACAAGAACAGCGACTGCTACAGAGCACATCCGGACTGGCTCATCGGAGCACCGGACCGTTTTGAGTCCCACTCAAGACATCAGCACGTTCTTGATTTTTCCAGATCTGAGGTTGTGGATTTTATTTATGATTCCATCTCCAAGGTTATCGAGGAATCTTCCATTTCCTACATTAAATGGGATATGAACCGCTACATGTCCGAGCCTTTCAGCCGCGGCGCATCTGCAGCAGATCAGGGCAAGACTATGCATAAATATATCCTTGGTGTATATGAGCTGTATACAAGACTGACAGAGAGATTCCCTGACATTCTCTTTGAATCCTGCGCAAGCGGCGGAGCAAGATTTGATCCAGGAATGCTGTACTTTGCACCGCAGACATGGACCAGTGATGATACCGATGCAGCAGAGAGAGAAAAAATCCAGTACGGTACCTCCTTTGTTTATCCGATCGTCAGCATGGGATCTCATGTATCAGCAGTACCGAATCATCAGCTGCACCGTACCACACCGCTTTCCACAAGAGCAAATGTGGCATATTTCGGAACCTTTGGCTATGAGCTGGATCTGAACCTTTTAAGTGCCAAAGAGATCGAAGAGGTAAAGGCACAGGTGGAATTCATGAAGGAACATCGTGACCTGATCCAGGTGGAGGGTGATTTCTACCGTATCTTAAGCCCGTTCGAAGGAAATGATACTGCATGGATGGTTGTTTCCAGAGACAAAAAGCAGGCAGTTGCCGGATACTATGAAAGACTGAACAAGGTCAATGCTTCCTGGATGCGTCTGCGCTTCAAGGGTCTTGACGAGGATCAGCTTTACAAAGTAAAATGGGAAGATAAGTGCCTGAAAGCTTACGGAAATGAGCTGATGTATGCAGGAATCCCGGTTGATCGTGACTACTGCAATAAGACAAACGGTGATTTCCATTCTGTATTGTATACAATTGAAGCAGAGGACTGATTTCTGTAAATGATGGAATAAAAATTATCTGCAGAAAAACATCCGCCTGACCAGAAAAATAACAGGCCGCCGGATATGGCGGCCTGTTATTGGGTGGCGAAGCAGCTCACAGGCGGAAACATAATATATGACATCAGGGAGGTGACAAGTTGTTTCACACAGTTGGTTTTACAAGCTCGGACAGCTTTAAATGTCTGGAGAATTTAAAGAAAGGTGCGGTGGATCTCTGTCTTACTTATTGTGGGTGGGAAAAATGCGATCCGGGACATCGATTTGGACCAAATAAAAGGATCTCTCATGTACTTCATATCGTGGAATCCGGAAGCGGAGTTTTTGAGATGGATGGCCATCAGTATCATCTGACAGGTGGAGAAGCATTTCTGATCCCATCCAGTGTGGAGGCCTGGTATGAGGCAGACATGGACAATCCCTGGACATATCGCTGGGTAGGATTTGAGGGAATGACTGCGGAGGAAGTGATCCATGTAAGCGGCTTCAGCCGGGAAAATCCGGTCCGAAGGATCCACTGCATGGAAAATGCTGCAAAATATATTGATGCAATGGTCCAGACCAACAAGCTCGTTTTTGAAAATGAACTGAAACGGAACGGACTTCTGATGCTTCTTTTTTCTGACCTGATCACAGATAACCGGGATGCATGTCTGAGAGAAGGCAAGCTTCTCCCATCCCACAGATATCCAAATTCCGTTTATGTGGAGCATGCAGTGGATTACATTGCAGCTAACTTTGACAAGCGGCTGAAGATCAATGAGCTGGCAGACCGCATTGGCGTCAACCGGAGCTATCTTACCAGCTCGTTTAAAAAAAGCCTCGGATGCTCGCCGCAGGAATATCTTATGAATCTTCGCATCGAGAAGGCAAAGACTCTTCTGAAAAATGGAGGTATTCAGGTCAGTGAAGTAGCTGCAAAAGTAGGGTATGGAGATCCGCTGGCTTTTTCCAAGGTATTCAAGGCAAGAACAGGAAGAAGTCCGAGAGAATACAAGGAAGAAAAGAGAAGACTTGTAGTGAAGGGAAAGAAGGGCGATTATATGGAATCTGAGTCCTGATAACTGGCAGTACCTTTTGTTGCTGGCAGACCTTTGTAATAAAAAATAACAGCTCTCTGTCCGAATCAGGATATATATGATCCTGGTATCGGATGGAGAGTTTTTGCATTATGGAAAATTACTTTGCAATGTTTCGAAAACATAAAAAAGCATAAAAACGAATGGAAGTAAATTTTATAGGAAATATGTTTTATAGGAAATTTCTGAACTGTATCAGTAAACGGGCATTTATATTTCATGCAACAAAACAACAATTATTGACATCAAAGTACATATTTTAAAGATGCTTCCGGTAGTATCATAAAACCATAATAATAACGAAGCGGGGCTGCGCCGCAGAATCAGCAGAAAATCAGGATTTTTGCCAAGAACAGAAAAATCTGTCACAGAAAAATCCAAAAAGACAGGCAGGAGGAACGAACATGATCAAAATTACATTTATGGGAGCAGGAAGCACGGTTTTCGCAAGAAATGTACTTGGAGACTGTATGTGCACACCGGCACTTCGCGAAAGCGAGATCGCACTTTATGATATTGACGAGAAGAGACTGGAGGATTCCAGAATTATCTTAAGTGCCATCAACCACAACGTAAACGAGGACCGCGCAGTGATCAAAACTTATCTCGGTGCCGAGAACCGTAAAGATGCACTTCGAGATGCAGATTTCGTAGTCAACGCCATTCAGGTAGGCGGATATGAGCCATGCACAGTTACAGATTTTGAGATCCCGAAGAAATACGGCATTAAACAGACTATCGCAGATACCCTGGGAATCGGCGGAATCATGCGTGCACTTCGTACCATTCCGGTCCTGGAAGAGTTTGCCCGGGATATGGAAGAAGTCTGCCCGAACACTCTGTTCCTGAACTACTCCAACCCTATGGCAATGCTTACCGGCTATATGCAGCGTTTTACAAAGATCCGTACTGTAGGCCTCTGTCACAGCGTTCAGGTCTGCTCCCAGAAGCTTCTTGAGGGAATGGGAATGGAAGACAAGATTGAGGGACGTACCGAGCTGATCGCAGGTATCAACCACATGGCATGGCTTCTTGAGATCCATGACAAAGATGGAAACGACCTGTACCCGGAGATCCGCAGAATTGCAGAGGAGAAGAATACATCCGGTGAGAAACATGAGGATATGGTACGTTATGAGTACATCCGTCATCTTGGCTACTACTGCACAGAGTCCAGTGAGCACAATGCAGAGTATAATCCGTTCTTCATTAAATCCAAATATCCGGAGATGATCGAGGAGTTCAATATTCCGCTTGACGAATATCCGAGAAGATGTATCAAACAGATCGAGGGCTGGGAAAAAGAGCGCGAGGATATCCTCAAGGATGGCAAGATCGGCCATGAGAGAAGTAAAGAGTATGCTTCCTATATTATGGAGGCTGTTGTTACAAACACACCGTACAAGATCGGTGGAAATGTTCTTAACAACGGTTACATCGATAACCTTCCGTCGGATGCCTGCGTAGAGGTTCCATGCTATATCGACGGAACCGGTGTACATCCGGTAAAAGTGGGCAAGCTTCCTACACAGCTGGCAGCTATGAACTCATCCAATGTCAGCCCGCAGCTCCTTGCTATTGAGGCAGCAGTGACCAAAGACCGCCAGAAAATCTATCAGGCAGCCATGATGGACCCGCACACAGGTGCAGAGCTGAACATCAAAGACATCCAGGCAATGTGTGATGAGCTGATCGAGGCACATGGGGATTATATGAAGATGTACCGCTAAGGCAGAAAATGATCGGAAGGCAGCAAAAACTTTGAAATAAATATGCAAGGCGACATATAAAGGCCGGAACACCAGAATGGGGAGGGTGTTCCGGCCTTTCTTTATATGGAACTTTTGATAAATAATAAAAACAACAGATCGCTGTCCAGGTTATGGAAGAACTGGAACGTCAGGGCAAAAAGATCCCGGAAGATGTTGCGGTAACCGGCTATGATAATTCACTATATGCAAGACAGGGACAGGGCATTACCACTATCACCCATCCCCAGGAAAAACTGGGAGATCGATGCTTATCCGGTTAATGAGATCGCAGAATATGTTCAGGATGTAAGTCAGGGAGATATTGATGTTCTGGTAGAAGAATATTATAATAAATACGATATGATTCTGGATGGACGTGCCCCTGAGGAATTTAAGAAGCATGTAGCAGTCCAGGCAGGGATCGAGATCGGTTTTGAGCGCTTCCTCGAGGAGAAAAATTATCAGGCTATCGTAACACACTTTGGTGATCTGGGCTCCCTGAAACAGCTTCCGAGACTTGCGATCCAGCGACTGATGGAAAAGGCTATGGCTTCGGTGGCGAGGGTGACTGGAAAACAGCAGCTATGGGTATTGAAGCGGTGGCGATACAACGATCCGGAATCTGCAGAATGAGCTGAGATGGAACAGCATGTATTTCAGCAAATAATACGGGAGGTTTTTTACAATGGGAGTAAATGAGGCAAAAACAGCAATTCTTGAGAATCGTACGGCTCTTGGTATTGAGTTTGGTTCCACAAGGATCAAGGCAGTTCTGGTGGACGATAAGAACCAGCCCATCGCATCCGGAGCCTATGAATGGGAGAACCAGTATGTAGATGGTATCTGGACATACAGCCTGGAGGAGATCTGGAAGGGTCTCCAGGGCAGTTACCAGGATATGGCAGAAGATGTTCAGAAAAAATATGGAGTGGAGCTTACAAGCGTAGGTGCGTTTGGTGTCAGTGCCATGATGCATGGCTATATGCCGTTTAATAAAGAGGGAGAGCTGATGGTCCCGTTCCGTACCTGGAGAAACAACATCACAGGAGAAGCCTCTGAGAAGCTGGCAGAGCTTTTCCATTACAATATCCCTCAGAGATGGAGCATCGCACACCTGTATCAGGCGATCCTTAACGGTGAGGAGCATGTAAAAGATATCGATTATATCACCACTCTGGAAGCCTATGTGCACTGGAAACTCACCGGAAAAAGAGTTCTTGGTATCGGTGATGCGGCAGGTATGTTCCCAATCGACAGTGAAACGAAGGACTATAACGAGGAGATGGTTCAGAAGTTCGATGAACTGGTTGCGCCTTATGGTTTCCCATGGAAGCTTCGCGATATTATGCCGAAAGCTCTGGTGGCAGGTCAGGATGCAGGAGTTCTTACTGAGGAAGGCGCAAAGCTTCTGGATATAAGTGGAAAGCTGAAAGCTGGAATCCCGATGTGTCCGCCTGAGGGAGACGCAGGAACCGGTATGGTTGCCACAAACAGTGTCCGTCGGCGTACCGGAAATGTTTCTGCGGGAACATCTGTATTTGCCATGATCGTCTTGGAGAAGGCACTTTCCAAACCGTATAAAGAAATCGACATGGTTACCACTCCGGCAGGAGATCCGGTTGCCATGGCACATTCCAACAACTGTACTTCGGATCTGAACGCATGGGTAAATGTGTTTAAGGAATTTGCAGAAGCTATGGGCATGGAAGTAGATATGAACAAACTGTTCGGAACTCTTTATAACAAAGCCATGGAAGGCGACCCGGACTGTGGCGGACTTCTTTCCTACTGCTATTTCTCCGGCGAGCATATGACCGGCTTTGAAGAGGGACGTCCACTGTTTGTACGTTCTCCTGAGAGCAAATTTACACTGGCAAACTTTATGCGAAATAATCTTTACACCTGCCTCGGCGCCATGCGTGTAGGTCTGGATATCCTTCTGAATCAGGAGCATGTAAAGATCGATAAGCTTCTGGGCCACGGCGGTCTCTTTAAGACAAAGGGTGTCGGCCAGCAGATCCTTGCAGATGCGGTAGATGCACCGGTATCCGTAATGTCTACAGCAGGAGAAGGCGGAGCCTGGGGAATCGCACTTCTGGCTTCCTATCTTGTTAATAAAAAAGATGGCGAGGATCTTGCAGATTTCCTGGATGAAAACGTGTTCAAGGGAAATGAAGGCAGCACACTCGCACCGGAAGAAGAGGGCGTGAAGGGCTTCAATGCTTTTATGGACCGGTATATGAAAGGCATTGGCATTGAGCGTGCAGCTGTAGAGTCGGAGGTCTGGTAGGCTTACAGGCTGGCTGCCAGCTTCCTGATATCTTCAAGCTTTGGACAGGCTTTCATGCTGCCTTTATCCAGCATATTCGGGACGGTGATGATTCCTTTATCCTCCCACTTGAGATAAGCGGTCATTCCCTTGTACTGTGCAATGGCCGCGTCAAAAACATGATCAGCGCCTGCGTCAAGAAGAAGTGCAGTTTTGTTAAAATGGAATCCTGTGCTTCCGCAGGCGTACAGACGGTCAATAACGGTCTTAAGCTGTGCGGTCATATCGAACCAGTAGACCGGTGATGCAAAAACAACCATATCGGTGTCGGAAAGCTCTGCGAGAACGTTTTCCATATCGTCATCCTGGACGCACTTTCCGCCGTGGGAGTAGCAGTATTTGCATCCGAGACATCCGCGGATGTTCATATTTGCGATATTAAGGATATTTACGGTGTGACCGTTTTCTCTGGCAGTTTCTGAAAAAGTATCTGCCATGATCTGTGTGTTACCGTTGTGGCGTGGACTGCCGTTTAAGATTGTGATCTTCATTTTGAATTCCTCCGTTTATTATGTATAGCCGAAGCAAATGCAGAAAAAAATCTGCATTTGCTTCGGCTATATTGTAACACAAAAATATAAAAGGAATAAAAAAATTCGGGTATAAGCTGGTTATTATATAATAAATAACCGTATATTGACACTTGCATCAGCGTGGTAATATAATCATTTTATAGATGACTAAAAATGTCAGAAATGGTCAAAAAAAGGAGGAAGCAGATATGAAAAAGTATTTGACAAAGATCAGTGCGGCATTACTGATCATGGCTATGTGCATTATAGGATTTGGTGTAGTTTCGGTACAGGCCTCTATGAACAGTGAATCTATAGACTACAGACTGGGAGAAACCTGTAAGGGAAAACATCATTCAAATGCATATTACAAATTTGTACTTAAACAGAAATCGCATGTCTCATTAAAAGCGACGACATTAGATGGGGAAGTATTGTTTTCAATATATAATTCTTCAGGTAAAGCAGTTATGGTGCCTGGTAATGTAACATTCAAGCAGAATAATGCGACTGGAAAAGGTAGTGCGAGGGTATCCAAAACTTTAAATGCAGGTACGTATTATCTGGAGGTATATGCCTGGGATAATGTTTATAGTGACCGGGAATACTATTTCAAAATCCAGGCAGAACCGTTGATCACTCTTTCACGTGGAAGTATTACATCGCTTAAAAGTAAAAAAGCCGGACAGGCAACGGTTGTCTGCAAAGCAGCATCCAATGCGATTGGATATAGAATTCAGTATTCTACGGATTACCGCTTCCGCAAAGGCGTAAAAACAATATATTCTCCCACAAGAACCAAAACCCTTACCAAACTGGCAAAAGGAAAAAGATATTATGTAAAAGTTTGCCCGTTTACCGTATATGATGATGGTGAATATGTTTTTGGGATGAATTCTTATGTGAAAGCAATATACGTGAGAAAAAAATAAATTTTATTGAAAATAATTCTCCGTAATGATATCATGAGACACGAAAAATACAGAAAAAATAAGAGAAACCGTACATATACAGGAGGAGAAAAAACAATGAAATTAACCATGCTTGGAACCGGAAATGCTCTGGTAACTGAGTGTTACAATACCTGCTTTGTGCTCAGCGATGAGTATGGACATTTTCTGGTTGACGGAGGCGGCGGAAATACCGTGCTTTCCCAGCTGAAAAAAGCAGGCGTTGATCTGATGGATGTTCATGAGATCTTTGTTACACATAAGCACGTAGACCATATCATGGGGATCGTGTGGGTGATCCGCATCATTTGCCAGAACATGAAAAAAGGCACTTATCAGGGCGAGGCAAACATCTATGCTCATGATGAAGTGATCGGACTTCTCAAAGACATGGCATTTAAGCTTCTGAATAAGAAGGAGACACAGTACATCGGTGACAGACTTCATCTGATCGAGGTAAAAGACGGCGAGGAAAAAACAATTCTTAATAAGAAAGTGACCTTCTTTGATATCGGTTCCACCAAGGCGAAACAGTTCGGTTTCCAGATGATCTATGACGGTGGTAAGGTACTTACCTGCTGCGGAGACGAGCCATACAATGAATGTGAAGAGAAATACGCAAAAGGCAGCGACTGGATGTTCCACGAAGCATTCTGTCTGTATGGACAGCGTGATATCTTCAATCCATATGAGAAACATCACTCCACAGTTAAGGATGCCAGTGAGCTGGCTGAGAACCTTGGAGTTAAGAATCTTGTCCTGTATCACACAGAGGATAAGAACATTAAGAAACGTAAAGAGCTTTACGGAGCAGAAGGCAGAGAGTATTATCACGGAAATTTGTTTGTTCCGGATGATCTTGATGTGATCGAAATGTAATAACTGTAAAAAGAAAGACTGGAAGTATGGCATATGCTGTATTTCCGGTCTTATTATGTTTGGAAACAGAGAGGATACTAATAAATTTCATAGTACATCTGTCAGGTAGAAAAATACTTGTATGGCAAAAAGGTATCGTTTACAATAAAGAATACACACATAGCATTGCAAGAGCATGTCAATAAGAACAGATCTGAAAATTACAGATTCGGATCCGGCAAAAATAAGATTTTACAAATTACGAGGTGACAGAACATATGCCAGCAACAGATAACATCACACTTGAAAAAAAATACAGAAAACTTCAGGAAATCCTCCGTTCCCTGGGAAGTGTAGCCGTAGCTTTTTCCGGTGGAGTAGACTCCACATTTTTGCTGAAAGCTGCACAGGAAACACTTGGCGATAAAGCTATGGCCATTACCGCATGTCCATGCTCCTTCACCGACAGAGAACTGAAAGAAACGCAAGATTTCTGCCAGGAAAATCACATTTGCCAGGAGCTATGCAAGATCAACGAATTCGACATCCCGGGGTTCCGTCAGAATCCGCCGGATCGCTGCTATATCTGCAAAAAAGCTATCTTTACCAGACTTTGGGAAGCTGCAAAGGCGCGCCATATGAACATGATCGTGGAAGGTTCCAACATGGATGATCTGGGCGACTACCGTCCGGGAAAAAGGGCTATCCAGGAGCTTGGGGTCCGCAGTCCGCTCCAGGAAGCAGGCCTCTATAAAGAAGAAATCCGGGAGCTGTCAAAAGACATGAATCTTCCAACCTGGAACAAGCCATCCTTTGCCTGTCTTGCTTCCAGATTTGTATACGGTGAGACCATTACCGAGGAGAAGCTTCACATGGTAGATCAGGCCGAGCAGTTTCTGATGGATCTGGGATTCCATCAGTTCCGTGTTCGCATCCACGGTACCATGGCAAGGATCGAGGTTCCGGAAGAAGAGATCCTGAAAATTGCAGATAATGAAACAAGAACAAAGATCACAGAGAAATTCCGCACATTGGGATTTTCTTACGTGACTCTGGATCTTCAGGGATTCCGTTCCGGAAGTATGAATGAAACATTGGGAAAATAAAAATATGAAAATCAAAAAAATCCCCCGGAAATACCGCGCGAGAAGTATTTCCGGGGGATTGCTGCACGAATAGAACCGTAGGCTCCGTTACTGTGTTCAAATCTTAATTTTCGGATTGAGAATATCTGTCTGGCAGGCTGTATATCTTACATATAATCTTTCAGCACATCATGATCCCGCAGTACCTTCTCAACCACAGTACCCTTCACAACATTCAGAAGTGGTTTCTTCAGTGCATTCAGCGGCCCTGGCAGCTGGATCTCCAGCGGGGATTTTCCGTCCATCAGCTTCACACTGCTGTCCAGAAGCTCACGGATATCGTAAACGCTTCCCCATACTTCCGGAACTCCACGGTCTACACCGAAAAGTCCGTATACAGCCTCCATTGCAGTACGTACGGAATACTCTGTTGTGAATACGGTATCACGAGGAGTTTCCGCAAACTGGCCCAGGAATGCAAAGTTTACACAGCCATCCGGGATAACATCCGGGCGGTCACCTTTTGTGCGTGGCATGAAGAAGGCGGTGATGTATGGCATCATAGTCGGAACGCAGACAGCGCTGTTTTCTGCCATATCGTCGATCTGCTCTACCGGAACACCGAGGTGGTACAGCCACTCGGCGGTAATTTCCTTACCGGTACAATCCTTCATCGGCTTCTTGATATAATCACCGGGAACATCTGTGAACAGTCCGTAAACCCATACACAGACCTTCTTCGGATCTTGTTCCCTGAATTGTCCCTGACGGTTGATGGTCCAGCTTAAGAGCCATTTGGAATCCTGGCAGCTTACGATACCACCGGTAACAACCTTGCCGGTACGTGGGTCACGCTGGCAGATATTGGTGATATAAGGGATAATACGGTCATCCAAAGTGGTGACAGTAGCGGATTCCCAGTTTGTTCTGGAAATGTCTGAGCAGAACTTTTCCGGATGTCCGAAGGAAGGATCCTGAGCTGCGATATTTTTCCACAGAGACCATACACCACTGGTACGGACCTCTGCATCACCGTTTGGTGCGTGGTTCTGGTCACCGTAGATCGTGCCCTCTGTACAGCTTCCGTTAGTGACGAAAACATAATCATTCTCTGTAAGAAGGATACCTTGCTCCACATCCTTTACCTTGCATTCGATAGCAGTGGCGATCTTTTTGCCATCCTTGAAATTGAAGATCACGTTTGTGACCTCAGTATTAAACTGGAAGTCAACACCTGCATCCTCCAGATATTTTTTCATGGGAAGGATCAGGGATTCGTACTGGTTGTACTTGGTGAATTTCAGGGCGCTGAAATCCGGAAGACCTGCAATGTGGTGGATAAAACGCTGGAAGTAAAGCTTCATCTCCAGAGCACTGTGCCAGTTTTCAAATGCGAACATGGTTCTCCAGTACAGCCAGAAGGTGGAATCAAACACTTCATCATCGAATACATCTTCGATGGTTTTATCGTAAAGATCCTCATCCTTTGTCATAAACAGCTTCATGATCTCCATACAGCCCTTCTGGCTCAGGTTAAATTTTCCGTCAGTATGTGCATCCTGTCCACGATTGACGGTTGCACGGCAGAGAGAATAGTTCGGGTCGTGCTTGTTCAGCCAGTAGAACTCGTCCAGAACAGAAGCACCCGGTTTTTCAATAGAAGGAATACTGCGGAAAAGATCCCACAGGCATTCGAAATGGTTTTCCATCTCACGACCGCCACGCATGATATAGCCTCTGGACGGATCAAAGATTCCATCGCAGGCACCGCCGGCAATATCCATGGCTTCCAGGATGTGGATATGATCACCTGGCATCTGTGCGTCTCTTACCAGGAAGCATGCAGCAGCCAGGGAAGCAAGACCGCTTCCTACAATGTAGGCATGCTTGTCGTCCACACCTTCCGGTTTTTCCGGACGGGCAAAGGCTTCGTAGTTACCGTTGGAATAATAAATCCCTTTGCTGTTTTTGTCATGCTTTCCACGCTCGGTGTTGCGGTAGTTTGCAGTAGTTTCTTTCACATGGAGGTTTTCCTCTTCGTTGATCTCTCTTGTTTTTTTCATCAGCATGGCTGCGCCGGCTCCGGCTGCCGCAAGTGCTGCAAGTCCCATGAATCCTTTTTTATCTGACATATGACATCCACCTTTCGTAAATGAGATACCTGTTTGTATCGGATTAACTGTTCTTTGTTGCTGTTGAGGCTATGATAGCCCATCCGGAAAAAAGATTCTATTTACAAAATACCGAAAGTGTTCAGTTTTTTATCATTATGTTTGTTTTGATAAGTTTTTATTCTGTATGCATTTCTGCTGTTTTGTTTCTGGCGGCAAAATTGCGGATGGCGTTGTCGATGCTTCCGTACAGTGCGGTTGCGGTATCATCTGCGATTTCGCGATAATCTTCGCGCATGCCGTTTTTGATCCAGTCCAGCATGATTCCTACAAAGCTGTATTTATACAGATCTGCGATAAAAATTTTCTGTTCATCCGTGATGGGGATATCTTTTGATTTTTCTGTTACCACGCCCATAAGAAGATCGCAGGTAAGCTGGAACAGATAATTCTCGATCTGTTCCCGCCCCACGCAGCGGTATACATTTAAGATAAACGGCTTGTTTTCCATCACGGCATCAAAGATCTGCAGAAGCCCTTCATGCCATGTGGAAGAGGTTTTTTTGCCCTGAAGGGCAATTCTGGCATCTTCCAGACAGCACCACTCCACAAGATCATAGATATCCTTGAAATGATAGTAAAAAGTCATGCGGCTGATCCCGCAGTCCGTAGTCAGGTCATTGATGGTGATCTTATCTAAAGGTTTCTTAAGAAGTAGATGCTTCAGGGATTCTTCCAGGGCAAGCTTGGTTGCATTTGTCATGTTTTGCGGCCTCCTTTGGTAATGTTGTGGTTACTAATATAACATGAAAGTGCACAGAAAATCCATGCCAAACAGTGACTTTTCTGTGAAATTATGATAAACTGAAACCCGGAATGTTTTGTGAAACAGAATGGAGTGTATTATGAAAAAGAAATCAGCTTGCATCCTGCTGGTTTTTGCTGCCGTGATAGTACTTACTTATATGACAGGAGAATCCTATTATAGAGGAATCAGTGAAAAAGCAGGGTTGGATGAACAGGAAGAGAAAATATATAAATACCAGTACGACATGATCGTGGACAGCCCCGATTCCCAGTTCTGGCAGGCAGTATATGACAGTGCGAAGAAAAAAGCAGCTCAGAATAATGTACTGCTTGAGATCATGGGGCCGGACAGAGAAACATCCTATGATAAACTTGATTATATGAATATGAGCATTGCGGCCAAGGCGGATGGTATTATCCTGCAGTATAATGGAGAAGCCGGTCTGGAAGAAGCAATCAATACTGCAGTAAGAAACGGAATACCGGTGGTTACAGTCATGAGTGATGCGGTGCACAGCCGCCGCCAGAGCTTTGTGGGAGTCAGCGATTATCAGCTTGGCATGGCTTACGGGGAAATTGTTGCCAAATACGTGGATGAGAACACGAAGAAGATCCTGATTCTGCAGAAACGGGACATTGATGATATGAACGAAAGTCAGATATACACTCAGATCAGCAATGCGGTGAAGATGGCAGCTGGTTCTGAGGATATTGAGATCAAGGGAAGGAATCTTCTGTCAACAGGAACCTTTGAAACAGAGGAGGCAGTTACTGATATTTTTCAGCAGAAGCGGAATGTTCCGGATATCCTTGTGTGTATGGATGAGGAGACAACGGAGTGTGCAAGACAGGCAATTCTGGATTTCAACCTTGCAGGAAAAGTGAAGATCATTGGTTATTATACATCTGAGGATATTCTGGCGGCAGTTGAAAAAGGTGTTATTTCAGTTACCTGTGATGTGGACACGACCCAGCTGGGACAGTACAGTGTGGAGGCAGTTACCAGCTATATAGAAGATGGAAGAACCAATTCTTTCTACAACGTAGACATTAATTTTCTTGACAGAACAGCAGTGAAGAAGATGAGGAGGGAGGCAGTCACAGATGAAAAAGATCCGTTGGAGTGACTTTTCTCTTGTAAGCAAGATCATGATCGAGGTTGGCGTGCTGGCAGTTTTACTGTTCAGCATCAACATGCTGTTTTATGCGCGGATCAACAACTCCATGCAGGAGATGGATGATGTGTATGCCAGCAATGCCCAGATCACAGAGCTTGGGCAGGTTTTTGACGATGTGCAGGACAGTATGTACCAGTATCTGAAGGTAAAAAACTCTCAGGCACTGATGGATTATTATCAGAATGAGGCGAAATACAGGCAGGAGCTGGAGAAGTTAAATGAACGGAATATTGATGATTCCGTAAAACTTCTGGAGAAGAAGATACGTAAGATGTCAGAATCATATCTTTACTGTACCGCAGGAACTGTAGCTGCCAAGAGAGGCAGGAATGTGGAGAAATATAAGCAGGAATATGATGAAAGTCTGGAGCTTTATAGTTATATCCAGAGTTCTATGGATGAGCTGAACAAGCAGCTTTTTAAAGAAAATTCCCAGACTTATGCAGCTCTCCGGGCGGTTATGAGATATCTGGAGATCAGTAATATGATGATCATGCTTCTGGTGGTGATCTGTGGGATGTTCCTTCTGATCATGGCAACAAGGGAGATGTTCCTGCCGCTGACTAATATGGCAGAAACTGCACAGCTGGTAGGTCAGGGGAATTTTAATGTAAAGATGCCCCCAGCAGATTCCAGGGATGAGCTTGGAACGGTAACAAGAGCCTTTAATACCATGGTGGATAATCTTGGTCTTTACATTGCCAGGACAAAGGCCAGCATGGAAAAAGAACAGCAGATGATAGAGAGGGAGCTTTTGATGGAAACACATCTCAAGGAGGCACAGCTTAAGTATCTCCAGTCTCAGATCAATCCGCATTTCCTTTTTAATTCCCTGAATGCAGGAGTACAGCTTGCAATGATGGAGGATGCAGAAAAAACCAGTATCTTTGTGGAAAAGATGGCAGATTTTTTTCGCTACAATGTAAAGAAGGGTGAGGAAGATGCCACACTGGAGGAAGAACTGGAGGCTGTGGACAATTACATTTATATTCTGAATGTACGGTTTGCCGGGGACATCCATTTTTCAAAAAAAGTGGAATGTGATGTGGAAAATGTACGTGTTCCCAGTATGATCCTGCAGCCGGTTGTGGAAAACGCAGTCAATCATGGAATCCGGAATATAGATTGGGAAGGACATATTGATCTCAGTGTGGAGAAATGGAACGACCATATTGAGATCAGTGTTCGGGATAACGGACTGGGCATGACCGGAGAACAGATACAAAGAGTACTGTCAAAAAAAGTCCACAGCAGTTCAGGCGAGGGTGATTCCACGGGAATTGGAATGAATAATGTGATCAGCCGTCTGGAACTGTATTATGAGCGGGACGGATTAATGGAAATATACAGTGAAGGTGAAGGAATGGGAACAGAGGTAGTGATCAATATTCCTCTGGAGAGGAGCGAAAAAAATGTACAGAATCCTGATTGCTGATGATGAGGGGATCATGCTGGAATCCCTGAAAAATATTATAAGTTCCAACTATGGAAATGAATGTGAGATCCATACAGCCAAGACAGGCCGTGTGGTTGTGGAGGAGGCGGAGAAATATCCGCCGGATATCTGCTTTATGGACATTCAGATGCCGGGCTTAAGTGGAATCCAGGCAATCCGGGAAATTCAGAAATTTAACAGATCTGTGGTCTTTGTGATCATTACAGCCTATGATAAATTTAATTATGCCAAGGAAGCGGTAAATCTTGGAGTTATGGAATTTCTTACCAAGCCGGTAAACAAAAAGGTGATTCTGGAAACATGCTCCAAAGCTATGGAAAAGGTAGATTACACAAGACAGAAGCGAAGCGATGATCTCCGTATCCGTGAAAAGCTGGAGACAGTTGTGCCCATGATCGAAAGCGGATATATCAATAATATTCTTCTGCAGGATGATTTTCAGACATATCAGGATAATTACAGGGAGCTTCTGGATATCCGGGAAGAATATGGATATATGATCGTGGCTGAATTCGGGGATTCCACGGAAAATGGCGTTCTTACCAATGCGGTGGGGGCCAGTGTGAAGGCAAACAAATTTTATTCCACATTCCGGGAAATCGCTCAGGGATTTTTTGAATGTCTGGTAGGACCCATTATGGGAAACCGTATTGTACTGCTTGTTCCGTACCGTAATTCCAGGGAGTCCTATGAGGAATGTGTGGAAGTTGTAACAAGAACCAGAAACATGGTACATAAGCTGGAAAGCAGGATCGACAGTAAATTTCGTTGTGGTATCGGCCGGGTGAAGGAGATGGGAAGCACCATGAAAGAATCCTTCAAGGAGGCCATGATCGCACTTCGGGAAAGCACCAGCCATGTGATACATATTGAGGATGTTCCGGCTGCACAGAAATATGACGGCGAATATCCAAGAGATCTGGAACGTCGCTATGAAAAGCGCGTGATGGATAAGGATGTGGCAGGAGCTTTAAGTTGTGCCGAGGAATTTATCCGGTGGATGGAGAAGCAGCCGGGAGTAGATCTGGAGGACATGCGCATCAAGATTCTGGAGCTTGTGATGGGAGTGGAAAAAAAGGCTTTTTTTGCAGGTACCGTGAAATATGCGATCAGCTGCCGCAGAAATTATATTCATGAGATCCAGGAATATACAGATATAGAAGGAATGAAAAAATGGTTCCTGGGCAAAACATCAGAAATCTGCAGTAACATGGAAAGTGCAAGGGAAAAAGAAGCGGTTTCTATTATCGAAAAAGCAAAGTCCTATATTCGGGACAATTACAAAAAAGATATTTCACTGGATGAGGTGTCACGGGAGGTGGATATCAGCCCTTATTATTTCAGCAAGCTTTTTAAGCAGGAGACCGGAGGAAATTTTATCGAGTATCTTACAGAAGTGCGGCTTCGGAATGCAAGAGAACTTCTCAAGGATTCAGGGCTTTCCATCAAGGAGATCTGTGCGGAATCCGGATACAGCGACCCCAATTATTTCAGCAGGATATTCAAGAAATACGAAGGCGTGACACCAAGTGAATTCAGAGAGAAGTTGAGGTAGACAATATGAGCGGGGGGAAAATGATTAGGAAGCTGTTGATCTTGCTGTGTCTGTTGACATTGATGCTGAATGGCTGCGCTTCCGAAAAAACAAAGCAGACAGCTGCACAGGAAAACGATACAGAGGAAGACAGTGGTGAAAAGAAAATTCAGATCGGTCTTACAGTGGATTCTTTTGTTATTGAGAGGTGGATTCGTGACAGGGATGTATTCGTGGCAACAGCAAGGGAGCTGGGAGCGGAAGTGAATGTTCAGGATGCGGGAGCAGATACAAAAGAGCAGATCAGCCAGATTGACTATTTTATCAAGAAGCATATGGACGTGATCGTGATCATTGCCAGAGACTGCAAAGCATTATCTGAGGCTGTGGAGCGTGCCCACAATGCAGGAATCAGGGTGATCTCCTATGACCGCATGGTAAATGATGCGGATACAGACATGTATATTTCCTTTGATAACCGGAAAGTCGGAGAGATCATGGCACAGTCCATGATGGAAGCGATCCCTGATGGCGGAAAGATTTTTATGATCCAGGGCTCTGCTTCAGATAACAATGTGGACATGGTAAAAGAGGGATTTGAAGACACTCTGAAAAACAGTGATCTGAAGGTAGTTTACGAAGCCAACTGTGAGGGCTGGATCGCAGAGCTGGCAGCAGATTATGTGGAGGAAGCACTGGAAGAGTATCCTGATGTAAAGGGAATCATGTGCGGAAATGATGATATTGCCAGCCAGGTGATACAGATTCTTGCGGAAAACCAGCTTGCCGGACAGGTGATCGTGGTAGGCCAGGATGGTGATCTGGCTGCATGTCAGCGTATTGTGGAAGGAACCCAGTACATGACAGCATTTAAATCTATCGAAGATCTGGCACGCCAGGCAGCTGAATATGCGGTGAAGATGGCAGAAGAGGGAAAGATTCCGTCAGATGTGACAGATACCATGAGCGATGGAAGCTATGATATCCCGGCGAAGGTGCTGGAACCGGTTGCCGTTACAAGGGATAATATTGATGAGGTGATCATTGACGGCGGTTTCCACAGACGAGATGAAGTATATCTCAATATAGATTACGATACAGAGTAATGCAGAACAGATTGCATACCGGCATATATGTGGCAGTGAAATTCTGCAAGTAATGTGGCAGTGTATCCATATGCGCAATAATACACAATTATGACAAAAATCAATAGCAGATTTTTGGTGCAAAAATGTCTTGCCTGATGCAGGGCATTTTTCTTTTGCAAAAAAATGTCTCTGTCCTTGCCAACTATGTCCAGACAGTCCTGTGTTATAGTAACATCATCAAAGGAAACGTGATTCCAAAAACAAATAATGAAACGGAGGATTTTACAATGAAAAGAAAAATGGTATCTGCACTTCTTTGCGCAACAATGGTAGCTGGTATGGTGGTAGTTCCGGCAGCAACAGCACAGGCAGCAGACAAGAAACTGATCGGTGTTACCATGCCGACCAAGGATCTCCAGAGATGGAACCAGGATGGCGATAACATGAAGAAAGAGCTGGAGGCAGCAGGATATGAGGTAGACCTTCAGTATGCATCCAATGATGTAAGCACACAGGTTTCCCAGCTTGAGAACCAGGTAGCAAACGGATGTGACCTTCTGGTTGTGGCATCCATCGATGGAAGCAGCCTTGGCGAGCCTCTGAAACAGGCCAAAGAAAAAGGAATTCCGGTTATCTCTTATGACCGTCTTCTTATGAATTCCGATGCAGTAACCTATTATGCAACATTTGATAACTACAAAGTAGGTCAGAAACAGGGCGAGTACCTGGTAGATGCACTGGATCTTGACAATCAGGACGGACCATTCAATATTGAGCTGTTCACAGGAGATCCTGGCGATAACAACTGTAACTTCTTCTTCGGTGGTGCAATGGATGTTCTCCAGAAATACATCGATGACGGTAAGCTGGTAGTAAAATCCGGTCAGACAGAGTTCGAGCAGGTTGCTACAGCTAACTGGGACAGTGCAAAAGCACAGGACAGAATGGATACTATCATCGCAGGTAACTACTCTGACGGAACAAATCTTGACGCAGTTCTCTGCTCCAACGATTCCACAGCCCTTGGTGTTGAGAATGCACTGGCAGCTTCCTACACAGGAGAATATCCGATCATTACTGGTCAGGACTGTGACACACCAAACGTTAAGAACCTTGTAGCAGGAAAACAGGCAATGTCTGTATTCAAAGATACAAGAGCTCTTGCATCTGCAGTAGTAAAAATGGTTGACTCCATCATGAAAGGTGAGGAGCCGGAAGTGAACGATACAAAATCCTATGATAACGGAACCGGTGTCATCCCGACATACCTTTGCGATCCGGTTGTTGTTACAACAGATAACTACAAAGAGATCCTGATCGACTCCGGATACTACACAGAGGATCAGATCAAATAATCAGAATTTTTAAGAAAGAAATTTATCACATGCAGGCGGGGAATATAACCGCCTGCATGAACAGTGGAAAGGGAGGGAAATTGAGTTGGCTAAGATACTTCTGGAAATGAAAAATATCACCAAAACTTTCCCAGGTGTAAAGGCACTGGATAATGTTAATCTCCAGGTCGAGGAAGGCGAGATCCACGCACTGGTAGGTGAAAACGGTGCCGGTAAATCTACATTGATGAATGTATTAAGTGGTATTTATCCGTACGGTTCGTATGAAGGAAATATTATTTATGATGGTGAGATCTGTAAGTTTAACACTATCAAAGACAGTGAACATAAAGGAATTGTAATCATCCACCAGGAACTTGCTCTGATCCCGTACATGACTATCGGGGAGAACATGTATCTGGGTAATGAAAGAGGCAAAAGCTTTTCCATCAACTGGAATGAAACTTATGGAGAAGCAGATAAATATTTGAAAATAGTAGGACTGGAGGAATCCTCCAGAACTTTGATCAAGGATATTGGTGTAGGTAAGCAGCAGCTGGTTGAGATCGCAAAGGCACTTGCAAAGAATGCAAAGCTGCTCATTCTGGATGAGCCTACCGCATCACTGAATGAAGATGACTCCAAAGCTCTTCTGGATCTTCTTCTGAAATTCAAGAAGCAGGGAATGACCTCTATCATCATTTCCCATAAATTAAATGAAATCTCCTATGTAGCAGATAAGATCACAGTTATCCGAGATGGATCTACCATTGAAACACTGGATAAAAAGAAAGACGATTTTTCTGAGCAGAGGATCATTCAGGGAATGGTTGGACGTGAGATGACAGATCGGTTCCCGAAACGTCCAAATGTAAAGATCGGCGATGTTTCCATGGAGATTAAAAACTGGAATGTTTATCATCCGCTGTATACAGAACGTAAGGTGGTAAATAACGTATCCTTTAAAGTACATAAAGGAGAGGTTGTCGGTATTTCAGGACTGATGGGAGCAGGACGTACAGAACTGGCTATGAGTATTTTTGGCAAGAGCTATGGAACTAAAATTTCTGGACAGGTGTTCATGAACGGAAAAGAAGTGAAGCTGAATACAGTTCAGGAAGCCATCGACAACAAGCTTGCTTATGTTACAGAGGATCGAAAAGGAAACGGGCTGATCCTTTCCAAGTCCATAAAGATGAACACTACGCTTGCAAACATGTCTGGTATCAGTAATGGAAAAGTGATCGATACGGATAAAGAATACGCAGTTGCTGAGGAATACAGGAAGAAACTGAAAACCAAGTGTCCGACAGTTGAACAGAATGTCGGAAACCTGAGCGGTGGTAATCAGCAGAAGGTCCTTCTTGCAAAATGGATGTTTGCAGAGCCGGATATTCTGATCTTGGATGAACCTACAAGAGGTATTGACGTAGGAGCCAAATATGAAATCTACTGTATCATCAATGACCTGGTCGCAGCAGGAAAATCTGTGATCATGATCTCTTCTGAGCTTCCGGAAGTGCTTGGAATGTCAGACAGAATCTATATCATGAACGAGGGCAGATTCGTAGGAGAGGTAAGTGGTGAGGAAGCTACATCTGAGCTGATCATGTCCAGGATCGTGAAGTCAGGTAAAGGAGAGTAAGAAGATGGAGAAAAAGATTAGTTTTTCAGAAATATTAAAAAAATATACCATGGTCATTGTTCTGGTATTTGTTGTGATCATGTTTTCTGTGAACACAAAGGGCGTTATGCTTCTTCCGCAGAATGTAAATAACCTGGTAGCCCAGAATGCATATGTATTTATTCTTGCAACCGGTATGCTGTTCTGTATTTTAACAGGTGGTAACATCGATCTGTCAGTTGGTTCTGTTGTATGCTTTGTTGCTGCTGTCGGTGGTAAGATGATGGTTCTCAACAGTATGAACCCGTATCTCACTATGATCGTGATGCTTCTTGTGGGTATTGCCATTGGTGCATGGCAGGGATTCTGGATCGCTTATGTACGAATTCCTCCATTTATTGTTACTCTGGCAGGTATGCTTGCTTTTCGTGGCCTTTCCAACGTAGTTCTGGAAGGACAGACCCTGGCCCCGATGCCGGATGCTTATCTGGCTCTGTTCAATAACTATATTCCGGACTTCCTTGGTGGAGGTGAAGGATTTAACAGAACATGTTTCGTAGTTGGCATTATTGTCTGCATCGTCTATGTTGCACTTGTTATGAAAAACCGTGCAGACCGTGCAAAAAAAGGCTACAGTGTTGAGTCTTTCGGTGGTGTTGCAGTGAAGATGGTTCTGATCTGTGTAGTTGTTCTTGCATTCATGTTCAGACTTGCTCAGTACAAAGGTATCCCGAATTCTCTTCTCTGGGTTGCAGTGATCATCGCGATCTATACATACATTGCTTCCAAGACTACAACAGGCCGTTATTTCTACGCAGTTGGTGGTAATGAGAAGGCAACAAAGCTTTCCGGTATTGATACGAACAAAGTTTATTTCCTTGCTTACTTGAACATGGGTCTTCTGGCTGCTATCGCAGGTATGGTGACAATGGCCAGATTGAATTCTTCCAACCCGCAGGCTGGTACAAACTTTGAGATGGATGCGATCGGTGCTTGTTTTATTGGTGGTGCTTCTGCTTATGGTGGTACCGGTACAGTTCCTGGTGTTATCATTGGTGCACTTCTGATGGGTGTTCTGAATCTTGGCATGAGTATCATGGGTATTGACCAGAATATCCAGAAGGTTGTTAAAGGTATGGTTCTTCTGGCAGCGGTTATCTTCGATGTTGTCAGCAAGAGAAAATCTTTTATCGTAAAATAATAATAGTCAGCGAATCAGGACAGCAGGTTTTCGGAGTGATCCGGAACCTGCTGTTTTTGGGTGTATATACTGTTGTTTTATGTAAGGTTATTTTGTTACTGTTCACTGGTCAATGTCATTTAGTTAATTTTCAAGGTTAGATCTTATACATGAGGTCTAACCTCTTTTTTAGTTTTTCCCTAAATAGGGGTTGACACTTCAACTCAAATGTGCGGCCGCTCTCACTACTGATTGGTTTTTAGAAGTAGTGAGAGCGGCCCTTGTAGTTAAAGAAGCATCTGCACGATGCAAATACAACTACAAGGAGATTTTTTTATGCTACAAAACCAAATCAAAACCATATTTAAAAGGGCACTGAAAAAGTCTGATTCTAAAAAAGAATTGGGCTTTTTTGTGAAAATTTCGGTCGCCCGGCAAAGGAACCAGAAATGATGTTTAAACTGCTTTTCCTGAAAAAACTGTACGATCTTTCTGACGAAGCCCTGATTAGCAGCGCCCAGACGGACATGGCATATAAATTTTTCCTTGACCTGGAACCAGAAGCAAAAATGATAGATCCCAGTCTTCTCACAAAATTCAGAAAAACTCGTATTACAGAAGATATTCTGGAAGAAATGTTAAAAGAAACCATTCAACAGGCTTTGGATAAAAATCTGATCAAATCGGGAACCATTATCGTTGATTCCACCCATACAATTGCTTCTGTCTGGGCAAAATCTCCAACGCAGATTCTGCGGGATATGAGCAAACAACTTCGGAAAGAGGTTTATAAAACAGCTTTTGAATTATCAGAGCGATTTCCTGAGAAACCCTCTTTGGAAGCAGGACTGGATGAAGAAATTGCCTATACTAGGGAACTACTCCAGGTTCTGGAGGAAGGAATAAAATCCTGTGGAAATAAAAAGATACAGAAACTTTCTCATGAAATGAAAGAACTACTAGAAGATGAGCGGCTCAAAGAGATCCGATCCAAAGATGATAAAGATGCACGGTTTGGACATAAAACGGCAACCAGTACGTTCTATGGATATAAGAATCATCTTGCGATGACTGAAGAACGTCTCATTGCGGGGATCACTGTAACAGATGGAGGAGCACCAGATGGGCAGGAATTACCAAAACTGATAGAAAACGCGAAGGAAAATGGAATAAAAGTTACAGAAGTTATAGGCGATATGGCATATGTCAGTGATGACAATCTGGAAGTCTGCGGAAAAGAGATTACATTGATTGCCAGAACCAATACAGCAGTAGCTGCTGCAGCAAACGGGAACCTTGAGGAAGGTTTCTGCTTTAATAAAGATGCTGGGATGCTGCAGTGTCCTGCCGGAGAGCTTTCCACGCGTGTAGAAAAAAGAACGGCAAAAAATGGGAATACTTATTTAAGATATATATTTAGCAAAGTAACGTGTCGGAAATGTCCCCAAAGAGAAAAATGCCGTGTAGGAAGATCAAACGCTAAAACAAGAAGCTACAGTATCACGCAAGCAAGCGAGAAAAATCTTGAAAGGCTTAAATTTGAAGAAAGCGAATATTTTCAGGAGCGAATGAAGATTCGGCACAGGATAGAAGAAAAGAATGGAGAACTAAAGGAAGCTCACGGTTTGCGTAAAGCAGATTCGAGAGGTTTATTTGCTATGCATCTGCAAATGTATTTTACGGCATTTACAGCAAATGTAAAACGAATAGTAAGATTAGATGAGCTGGCTATGGAGTAAACCATAGCTTTTTATGATTTTCCTAAGTAAAGATTTGAAAATAATATAAAAGAAAAACTTCCACTTAAGAAGAAATGGAAGTTTTTCAGTGCCCTTCAAATACAAGGGGTGTGGCACTTTTATCTGCATACACGAAACATAGTAATGTTTTATCTCCGCTTACTTTTTTTCTGAATTCCTTTCATTTTCCGTTTTGTTATGAATTGATAGTCTGTTCTGAATCCACAGGTTTCGTGGAGATCGTCAGTGATTTTCTGACGTTCATATACCGGCATGAAACCCTGTTCTTCTACATCTGCAAATTTTATGTCTTTTAAAATATGGAGCAATTGTTCTGTAGTATAAGTTCCTTTCAAAGCGCGGTTTAATAACCGGATTTGTATAGGACTGAGTGATATAAAAGGACTCGGAATTTTTTGATTTTGATGTTGTTATACGCACAATAATTACCGCTTCCACTGTTATAGTACATATCACTAAATATTACTATATAATAAAAATAAAAATTTGACAAAAAAATAAGCCTGTTTCAAGGCTTTGCGGTACTTTTTTGAATTTCAATGTGTCAAACTCCCGTGTAACAAGAAAATAAAAAAATATAAAGTTTTAGTTGTTGCCCGTTATCTTTTCTGATATAATAAGTCCAAATCTTAATACTCTGCCGTGATAAAATGTGAAACTGTCACGAAGGAGGCTAAAAGGAGAAACTACAAATGAAAGAAAAGAAAGAACGGGCCAAACGTCTGCCCACTTTTGCGGAATCGATCACACCGATCGTCGCAATGCTCCTGATCCTTACCATCGGAAAAGGCGTATTCGGCTACAGCACAGAGCCGCTTCTGATCATGGTAGCTGCAATCGCAGCATTTATCGCGTTCCGTGTAGGCATTACCTGGGATGAGATGATGGATGAGATCTGCACCAAGATCGCAAAGGGCATGCCTGCCATCCTGATTCTTGTATGTGTTGGCGCTATGGTTGGTACCTGGATGGCATCCGGTACCATTCCGATGATGATTTATTACGGCGTCCAGATCGTAAACCCGAAATTCATGCTGGTTACCGCGTTCCTGATCGAGGCAGTGGTTTCGGTTGTTACCGGTACCTCCTGGGGTTCCGTTGCAACCATGGGTGTTGCCCTGATGGGAATCGCAAGCGCCCTTGGCGTATCCCTTCCGGCTACTGCAGGCGCCTGCATCGCAGGTTCCTACTTTGGTGACAAGATGTCTCCGCTGTCCGATACCACAAACCTGGCTCCGATCGCGGCAGGCAGCACACTGTATGAGCATATCGGACATATGTTCTACACCACTGTCCCAGCAACCATCGTTTCCCTGGTGGTATATGCCATTGTTGGTATGAACGCAGATGTAAGCGCAGATATTACTTCTGACACCGTTACTACTTTATTAAGCCAGCTTTCTTCCATGTACAGCTGGAACCTGCTGATCATCATTCCGGTAGTGATCGTGCTGGGCGGCTCCCTGCTTCAGAAGCCAACCATTCCGGTTATGCTTCTTTCTACTTTTGTAGCAGGCTTGGAGAGTGTCTTCATTCAGCACGTAGCGTTAGGAGATGTGTTAAAGGCAACCGTAAACGGTTTTGATGTATCCATGATCCACCGTGCAGGATTTGACACCGAGACCTGTTCCGAGGCCGTAACCAAGCTGTTAAACCGCGGCGGTATGAACGGCATTATGAGCACCACACTTCTGGTATTCTGCGCATTCTGCTTCGCAGGTATCATGAGCCGGGCTGGCTGTCTGGATGTGGTACTCCAGAAGATCTTAAGCGTGGCAAAGAGTACCGGTGCGCTGATCACCGCAACCGTTGCAGCCTGCATTACCATGGCACTGACCACCGGTAACTCTTACCTTGCCATTCTGATTCCGGGCGAGATGTTCCGTGACGCTTACAAAGAGCGCGGGCTTGCGGCAAAGAACCTGTCCAGAACCCTTGAGGATGCCGGTACCGTAGTTGTACCGCTGATCCCGTGGTCCGCAGCAGGTGCTTACATGGCTTCCACCCTTGGCGTAGAGACTTTGGATTACCTTCCATGGGCAATCCTGTGCTACACCGGCTGGATTTTTGCAATCATCTGGGGCTTTACCGGATTTGGTATTGCCAAGCTCGATGATGAGAAGAAAAAGGAGAACTAAATACGATGTCCAGAGTGCTTTTGATTAAAAACGCGAATCTGTATGATCCGGATCCAAAAGGAATCCGTGATATCCTGATCGTAGATGAAAAAGTATTTTCTGTGGCAGAACACATCGATCCACCGGAACTTTCTGCTCCGGTGGAAGTTGTTTCTGCAGATGGAAAAATGGTAATTCCTGGTTATGTGGACCAGCATGTTCATGTGATTGGCGGGGGCGGCGCAAAGCTTCTGGTTACACGGCTTTCTTCCCTGCATGAGGAAGTGCGTGATGCTGTAAAGGCAGGGGTTCCGGTGGAAAAAGCCATCCGCATCTGCGGGGAGAACCCGGCCAGAGCCAACGGATTATTCCCGAAAAAGGGCTGCATCCGTCCGGGCAGCGACGCGGATCTTGTGATCCTGGATGAGGAATTTCTGGTAGATACGGTATTTGTCCGTGGACAGAAAATGGTGGAGTATGGAAAAGCACTGGTAAAAGGCACCTTTGAGACAGACTGACAGAAGCTTTGAAATAGAAAAGCGGAAAAGAAAGAGACAGGAGAATTGACATTATGATCAAGTTACTGAAAAACGCGAATGTGTACGCACCGGAGAAACTGGGAAAGAAAGATATCCTTATTGAGGGGGAAAAAATCCTTCTGATGCAGGATACTATTGAGGGATATGAGGGACTTCCGGGAGTGGAAACCTATGATCTGGAGGGAAAGACCGTTGTTCCGGCTTACATTGACATGCACGTGCATATCACAGGCGGCGGCGGAGAGCAGGGGCCGGCATCCCGTGTACCGGAATCCCAGCTCAGTGAATTCTTCAAAAATGGTATTACCACGGTAGTCGGACTTCTGGGAACCGATGGCGTAACCCGCAGTGTGGAAAATCTGGTCGCAAAAGCTCGCGCCCTGACCGAAGAGGGCATGACCGTGTACACTCTGACCAGTTCCTATGGTTACCCGCCGACCACCCTGACCGGAAGTGTAGAGCGCGATATCATCCTGGTTCCACCGATGATCGGTGTGAAGATAGCGGTATCGGACCACAGAAGCTCCAACCCAGGCGGAGAAGAGCTGATCGCGCTGGCTACTGCAGCGCGCAGAGCCGGCTTACTCAGCAATACCCCTGGCCTGGTAACCATGCACATGGGTGACGGAGAGGGAAGACTGGATCCGATTTTCTATGTGCTGGATCATTCCGACGTTCCAGCCAAGAACCTGCTGCCGACCCACATCTTACGCAATCCTGGACTGATTGATGCCGGCGCGGATCTGGTGCGCCGTGGCGGCTACATTGACTGCACCGCCGGCGCCGATGATGTGGAGGTCGAATCCGATGCTCTGAAGCTCTATGAGCTGTTGCACCGCGAAGATGTGAGCCTGGATCATGTAACCATGTCCAGTGACGCGTTCGGAAGCCAGCCGCGCTTCAACGAAGAGGGCGAGTGCATTGGCCTGACCTACGCGTCCCCGAAGTATCTGCACCGTACCATCCAGATCCTGGTAAGAGAGGGCATGCCGCTGGAGGATGCCTTACAGCTTCTGACCAGCACTCCGGCCGTACTCCTTGGCAAAGAAGGAATCAAGGGCTGTGTAGCGGAAGGCGCAGACGCAGACCTTCTGGTACTGGATGAGAATCTCAACATCAACAGCCTGTTTGCCCGCGGCAAGGTCGCTGTGTGGGAGCAGGAAGTGAAGATGAAGGGCAGATTCGAGCAGTAAGGAAAAACATACAGGAGAAGGACTGTGATTGACTTATTGGTGGTGCTTCTGCTTATGGTGGTACCGGTACAGTTCCTGGTGTTATCATTGGTGCACTTCTGATGGGTGTTCTGAATCTTGGCATGAGTATCATGGGTATTGACCAGAATATCCAGAAGGTTGTTAAAGGTATGGTTCTTCTGGCAGCGGTTATCTTCGATGTTGTCAGCAAGAGAAAATCTTTTATCGTAAAATAATAATAGTCAGCGAATCAGGACAGCAGGTTTTCGGAGTGATCCGGAACCTGCTGTTTTTGGGTGTATATACTGTTGTTTTATGTGAGGTTATTTTGTCGGTTTTCGTGGTTTTATGGGGGATGTGCTTGTTTTTAGGAGAACGTTATATTATAATAAGGGCAAGTGACAGAAAATACGAAATTATGTTGTCGGGAGGCTGTAATGGGAAATACAGTAACGATCTGTTTTGCAAATAATAAGGGCGGCAGCGGAAAGTCCACCAGCTGTTCCAATGTGGGAGCGGCACTGGCCGGCATTGGTAAGAAGGTACTGATGGTAGACGGTGATATGCAGCTGAATCTTTCCCTTTCTTTTTTTTCGGAGGAAGAAGTGCTTGAGATGGCAGCAGGGGAAAAGAATCTCTACTATGCTATCGGTCATCAGTCGGATCTCAGCGATTTTATCGTGCATACGAAGTATGAGAATCTGGATCTGGTTCCGTCGTCTACGCTGATGAGCTCCGTGGAATATGAGCTTTTTACAAAATGGCAGAGAGAGTTTATCCTGCGGAAATGTCTGCAGAAGGTTAAAGATTCCGGAGTGTACGATTACATTCTCATTGATGCACCGCCTACTCTTGGCGGCTGGGTGATGAATATTTTATGTGCATCCGATTATGTTCTTGTTCCGGTAGAGGCAAGTCCGTGGGGTATGTTTGGTCTTGCAAATATGTTTGATTTCCTCAATGAAGTCAGGGAGATCGCTCCGGATTTAAAGGTTTTGGGAATCGTAGTAACCAAGGCAGATGCCAGAAAGAATTATTTCAAACAGACTATGGAAACACTGAAAGAAATGGAAGGAATCTATCTTTTCGAATCTTTTATCCGTGTAGACAGCTCCATCGAATGGTCCCAGGACAGCAGTGAACCAGTTGTGGAGTTCAAAAAAAGCAGCCGCAGCGCAAAAGAGTACATAGCATTGGCAGAGGAGGTAATGAATCGTGTCAGTAGGTAAAGCAAGCATCGCAAGAGCAGTAAATGCAGAAAAAGCATCCAAAACAGAAACAAAAACAGAGGTAAAAGAGGCTGAGGTTAAAGCAGCAGAGAAGCCGTCAGAGGTAAAAGCTGAAACAGCTGAAAAAGCGGCAGAAAAAACTACAGCAAAGAAAACAGCAGCCAAAGCTCCTGCAAAGAAGACCACAGCAAAGAAAGCAGCCGCAACAAAAACAACAGCAAAGAAAACCACTACCAGAAAAACAACAGCACGTAAAACCGCAGCAAAGAAAACAGCTGCAGCAGAAACAACAGGAACTGTAGCCCAGAACGTGATCAGCGGAGGAAACGCCGACGAACTCCAGGCCAAATTCCTCACCCCAAAGAAAGATGAGCCGGACAACAACCAGCCAGTAGGAATTAAAGACGAGCTTCCGGTTTATCTGCTGTAATCTTTGATTGAATTTTTTGAAAAGATAGTAATTGACAAATAAAAAGACTGCTATATATCTATATCACTATTGATAAGGTATACAGCAGCCTTTTATTTTGCCCTATAAAAATCTCAGTGGGACAGCGAAGCGCCTCCCTCGTATCTTTCTACATATTGTAATATGCAGCATACAATCCATTCTTCTCAAGCAGTTCAGCATGAGTGCCTCTTTCGGCGATACCCTCCTCCGTGATCACAATGATCTCATCCGCATCACGGATCGTAGAAAGCCGGTGCGCGATCGTAATGGTAGTACGATTTTTTGAAAGCTCCTCCAGACTCTTCTGGATCCAACGTTCGCTTTCGTTATCCAGAGCGCTGGTGGCCTCATCCAGGATCAGAATCGGAGGATTCTTAAGGAATACACGTGCAATGGAGATCCGCTGCTTCTGTCCGCCGGAAAGGCGTGTGCCACGTTCTCCGACATAAGTGTCGTATTTATCCGGAAGCTCCATGATAAAGTCATGGATACTCGCACATTTGGCGGCTTTGATGATCTCTTCATCGGAAGCTCCGGGCTTTCCGTAGGCAATATTATCCTTGATGGTTCCATCAAAAAGATAGACATCCTGCTGTACCATACCGATCTGGCTTCGAAGGCTCTTAAGAGTCAGCCCGCGGATATCCTTTCCGTCTACAGTAATGGAACCGCCGGTCACATCATAAAATCTGGGCAGGAGAGAGCAGATCGTGGTTTTTCCGCTTCCGGAAGGTCCCACCAGGGCAATGGATTTTCCAGCCGGGATATCAATAGAGATATCGGAAAGCACAGGAGTTTCATCATCGCTGTAATGAAAAGAAACATGGTCGTAACGCACATGTCCTTTCACGTCCGTAAGCTCCGCAGCGTTGTCTGCATCCCTGATCTCGGATTCTGTTTCCATCACATCCAGGAAACGGCGGAAACCGGAAAGACCCTTCTGCATCATTTCCACAAGTTCCACCAGGATCTGGATGGGGCTGATAAAGATTCCGATATACAGGGCATACATGGCAAGATCTGCAGTCTGCATTTCACCCTGAGCGATCAGATAGCCGCCGTAAACAAGAGTTACCAGGTACATCATGCCCTGGAAGAAAAGATTGGAACTCATGAAACTTCCCATGCAGTGATAATTATCTCTTTTGGAAACAAGGAACGCTTCATTGCTTTTCTTAAATTTGGCACGTTCGATGTCCTCGTTTGCGAAGGACTGCACCACGCGGATTCCGGAAAGCGTATCCTGAAGACTGGCATTTACATCTCCGATCTTACGACGGTTTTCCATGAAGGTTTCCTGCATTTTTGCATTCTGGCGGAAGGAAAACACAAACATTACGATCACCAGGAGGATCAGCGGCAGTGCAAGTTTTTTGTTGATAAAGAACAGGAAGATAAAAGCACCGACGATCTTTACCAGAGAGATAAAAAGATTCTCAGGACCATGATGTGCAAACTCGGAAATGTCAAAAAGGTCACTGACCAGCTTGCTCATCATCTGACCGGAATTATTCCTGCTGTAATAGGAAAAAGACAGCTCCTGGTAATGGTCAAAAAGCTCCCGGCGCATATCACGTTCCATCTTTGCACCCATCATATGTCCCTGATAGGTTACATAATATTTGCAGAGACTCTGCACAATGTACATAACAAAAAGAGAAGCTGCAATCACAGGGAGGGCATGAAGAATAATATCCTTATCCTGTGTAAAGAGAGTTTTTGTCATAGTACGAAGAATCTGGGGATAAGCAAGATCTACCAGACTGATAACGGCTGCACAGATCAGGTCAATAAAAAAGACCGCTTTGTACGGGCCGTAGTAGTGGATGAATTTCTTGATGGTATTCATCGGAAAAGTACCTCCGTTTTTATGAAATGTATAGTGTTGTCTGAGCAAAAAATATTGCTGCCGGACATTCTATGTTCATCTTATCATAAGTGAGAATAAAGTCAAGATAAGTGAATTTCTGGCCTGTTTCGTTTCTGTATACTTTCTGAGAACAGGAACTATATGGCTGCTGTTCACAGGAAATATTCCGCAAGAGATTGTTGGCAACGGAGCGGATAGTGATATGAGGAGATATTTTTTGGAAAAAATCAAATTACTCCTTGACACAGAAGAACAAAACCCGTATAGTGTATTTCAGATTTGGTGTGTAACTGATAAGCAGGCATTAACCAGTCATAAATGTTATTATTTTTATTTGACGTTTATGGGGGTTGGTGTCTTTTTTTGTTGCCCACTTAAAAGATTCCCGCTCCAAAACGTCGAAAGAAAAGGAGAGAGAACATGAAAGACAAAATTTTCGGAGTTTTGCAGCGTGTGGGACGTTCCTTTATGCTCCCCATCGCAATCCTTCCTGTGGCAGGCCTGCTTCTTGGATTCGGCAGTTCCTTCACAAATGAAACGACCATTGCAACCTATGGACTTCAGAAGATTCTGGGAGACGGAACCATCTTAAATGCACTCCTAGTCATCATGAACAAAGTCGGAAGTGCGGTATTTGATAACCTGCCTTTGATCTTTGCAGTAGGTGTGGCCATCGGTATGGCAAAAAAAGAGAAAGAGGTAGCAGCTCTTTCCGCACTGATCGCTTACTTCGTTATGAACGTAGCCATCAACGGTATGCTGGTAGTAAATGACAAGATCACAGCAGACGGACAGATCGCAAAAAGCGTTCTGGAAGGTACTGTAACTTCTGTCTGCGGCATTCAGTCTTTGCAGATGGGTGTGTTTGGCGGTATTATCGTCGGCCTTGGTGTTGCGGCTCTGCACAACCGTTTTCATAAGATCGTGCTTCCAAACGCACTTTCCTTCTTCGGTGGTTCCAGATTTGTGCCCATCATTTCCACCATTGTATATATGTTTGTGGGAATCCTGATGTATTTCGTATGGCCGGCAGTCCAGAACGGTATTTATGCTCTGGGCGGTCTTGTAACAGGCAGCGGCTATGTCGGAACCCTGATCTTCGGTATTATCAAACGCGCGCTGATCCCATTCGGACTTCATCACGTATTTTATATGCCATTCTGGCAGACAGCCGTTGGCGGGACTATGGAGGTTGCAGGCCAGATGGTACAGGGCGGACAGAACATCTTTTTCGCCCAGCTTGCAGATTCCGCAAATGTAGCGCATTTCAGTGCTGATGCAACAAGATATTTTTCCGGAGAGTTCATTTTCATGATCTTCGGTCTTCCGGGAGCTGCTCTTGCCATGTACCGCTGTGCAAAGCCTGAGAAGAAAAAAGCAGCAGGCGGACTTCTTCTTTCAGCAGCCCTTGCATGTATGCTTACAGGAATCACAGAGCCACTGGAGTTCTCCTTCCTGTTTGTAGCTCCTGCATTGTTTGCAGTACAGGTTGTTCTTGCAGGCGCGGCTTATATGATCGCACATATGCTGAACATTGCAGTAGGACTTACCTTCTCCGGCGGTTTCCTGGATCTGTTCCTGTTCGGAATCCTTCAGGGAAATGCAAAGACAAGCTGGTTCAGGATTATCCCGGTAGGTATCATTTACTTTATTCTCTATTATGTGATTTTCACCTTCCTGATCAAAAAGTTCAACTTTAAGACTCCGGGACGTGAGGATGACGACACAGAAACAAAGCTTTATACAAAAGCAGATGTAAACGCAAGAAAAGAAGCCGGAAAAGCCGGTGAAGCAGCAGGAAGTACATCTGCAGACCCGGTAAGCGAAGCCATCACAGCCGGCCTTGGAGGAAAGAAAAACATCAGTGATGTGGACTGCTGTGCAACAAGACTCCGTATCACCGTCCATGACGCAGCAAGAGTCAACGACGATATTTTGAAAACAACAGGTTCCAGAGGAATCGTGAAAAAAGGCCAGGGTGTCCAGATCATCTACGGTCCGCAGGTAACTGTGATCAAATCCAAGCTGGAGGATTATCTGGAGACAGCGCCGAATGAATATTTTGAAGGTGCAAATGAGAAAGAAACAGACAATGCGGAAAATCAGGCTCAGTCTGATACAGAGCGTACAGCAGAAAGTACAGGTGAGGCTACTCAGAACACAGCTCCGACATCCGAAGCCAGCACGCAGCCAGAGAAAAAGGTTCTCAGAACAGCGATTGTCTACAGCCCGGTAACCGGTATCGCCGCAGACCTTTCCACAGCGCCGGATGAAGGCTTTGCGGAAGGAATGATGGGAGAGGGTGCTGTAGTCACACCGAAGGACCCGGTGATCTGTGCTCCGGAAGACGGCGAGGTAGAGTTTATTTTTGACACAAAGCATGCCATCGGATTCCAGACAGATACAGATCTTCCTATGCTCCTCCATATCGGCATTGATACTGTAAAGCTGGAAGGAAAAGGCTTCGAGATCCTGGTAGAGCAGGGACAGCATGTAAAAAAAGGCGAGCCGTTGATGAAGATTGACATCCCGTATCTTATAGAAAACGCTCCGTCCTTATGTTCTCCGATCCTTTGCACAGAGATCGAGGATAATCAGAGAGTACGCCTTCTTGCCAATGGAGAGATCAAGGCAGGAGAGCCGCTGTTCGCAGTAGAGACTGTGGAAGAATAGGAAATTTTTCAGCAATAATATAGAAGATTGGTTTTGTGAAAAGCGCGCCTAATGCCCGGGCGCGCTTTTCCTGTGGCAAAGAAAATAACTGTCTGTCAGAAGGGCTTTACACAAAAGAAAGATTCTGTTACGATAAAGAAAATCAACAGCTGCAGACAAAAATGTCGACTGAAAATCCGGGGCAGACAGTGGTGGAATGTGGAAAAGCAGCAGAATATATAAAAATGGTGGGGAAAAAGATGTACAGAGTGAGCAAGGTATTGAACAATAACGGCATCATTGCCATAAATATGGAAGAAAACCAGGAATATGTACTTCTGGGAAAAGGTGTGGGATTTGGAAAGAAGGTCAGCCAGCGTTTTGAGGCTCCGGCAGACTGTACTATTTACAGGCTGGCTCAGGAGACAGAACGTGGCTCAGCAAAAGAACTGGCAAAGAGCATAGCACCGGAATTTCTGGAGATCGCAGATGAGATATTGAGAGAAGCTGAGAAGACCTTTGGGGATACCATAGACAGAAGGATCCTGTTTCCCCTTGCTGATCATATTTCCTTTGCAGTGGGACGTATCCGGAATCATGAGCAGATCAGCAATCCTCTGACGGATGATATCAAGGTGCTTTTTTACAGCGAATTCAAGGTGGCGGAGGTATTGAAGAAGATCCTGAAGGAGCGGATGGATATTGAAATCGACGAGCATGAGGTGGGATATGTGGCACTTCATATTCACTCAGCACTTGGAGATGAAAAGGTGTCTGTTGCCATGCAGACAGCAAGAACGGTACGGGAATGCATCGCCATGATCGAGATGGCCACAGGAAGAAAGATCGATGTGATCTCCCTGTCCTACAACCGTATGATGAACCATATCAAATATATGGTAGCCCGTGTCTCCACAGGGGAGACACTGAAGCTGGATATGAATGAATATATAGAAGAAAAATATCCGGAATCCTACAGGATCGCGGAGGATGTCTGTGAGAGCCTGGGCAAAAGCCTGGGTAAAGAGCTGGATCCTATTGAAATTGGTTATCTTGCCATGCATATTGAGCGGACAGTGGAACAATAAATGTAAATGGCTGATCCGCCTCAGGGATTTACACAATAAATTCAATAGCTTTTTTGACAGCAGTACTCATGGCAGTACTGCTGTTTGTGACTAAGCAGACCTCTCTCTGAGGGAGCGGCTCCTTAAGCTGAAGGGCAAAAATCTTCCCGTCATTGATCACTTCCCGGGCAAGGGGCTCGGGGTAAAAGCCGATTCCCAGATTGTGGACGATCATGGGAAGGACCTGGTCTGTAGTTGCTGCCTCGATGTCAGGATGAAAAGAAACACGGTTTTCCATAAAGTAATTCATATACATTTCTCTAGTGCTGGTCCCTTCCGCAAGACCTACAAAGGGCAGATCCTGAAGCTCATGGATGCTGATAGGGGCAGTGGTCAGATCCTTATATTTGCTTCCGCATACAAGAATTTCCCGGTAACGCAGGAGACTTTTTTTCTGTAAAGGCTTGCGGATGGAGATCGGAGTAGTGACAATAGCGAAATCCACCGCATAATTTTTCAGTGCCTGTACTGCCTGAGGAGTAGAATGGTTAAAGAGGCGCAGGCGAACATGGGGATATTGCTCGCGGAACAGCTCCAGCTTTTCCAGAAGGATCAGACGCAGGGCATTTTCGCTGGCGCCGATGGAAACCAGACCATGCTCCAGCTCTCCGTTCTGGCGGATTTCCTCCTCGCCGATGGACAGCTGCTCAAAAGCCAGGGCAACGTGTTCATAAAGCTGGCGGCCTTCCGGTGTAAGTGCGATTCCCTTGTTGGAGCGGAGAAAGAGCGTACATTTCAGCTCCTGCTCCAGGTTGTTCATACAGCGGGTGATATTTGGCTGGTTGTTGTGAAGAGCTCTTGCTGCCTTGGTAAAGCTCTTATACTGGGCTACATAATAAAAGATCCGGTAGTAGTCGTAAGTGATCATGTATTGTCTCCATCCTGTGATATGATTTTAATATGTTTACGATATTAATAATACTTTTTACATTTGCTTCTGAGCAAACTATAATACACCCGAGGAAAAAAATCAATGACAGGAGTGATTTAGAGTGGTTTCAGGAGGCGGAAAGCTGCAAAATGCGGACCGGCAGATGTCAGAAGCTTTTATCACAAGTGTATTTCTGGCAATGTCCGGCGGATTTCAGGATGCCTACACATACTTTACAAGAGATGAGGTGTTTTCCAACGCCCAGACAGGCAACGTGGTTCTGATGAGCCATAATTTTATGACAGGACAGTGGGGAGACGGTTTAAGGTATCTGTTTCCTGTTTTAGCCTTTGCCATTGGTGTTGTAGCGGCGGAGCGGATCCAGAGTACCTTTAAATATGCAAAAAAACTTCACTGGAGGCAGATGATCCTGCTGATCGAGATCCTGATCCTTTTTGTGGTGGGATTTATGCCGGGAGAATTGGATATGCTGGCAACCGTACTGGTATCCTTTTCCTGCGCCATGCAGGTACAGACCTTCCGGAAGGTGGGCGGTTATTCCTATGCAAGCACTATGTGCATCGGAAATTTACGAAGCGGCACGGCGGCGTTGTCCGTGTATTGTCGTGAAAAACGTCCGGAACAGCTGAAGCAGGCTCTTTATTATTTCGGAATAATTTTCTTTTTTGCCATTGGAGCCGGTGGCGGAGGAAATCTGTCCATGAGGCTGGGGATCCCGGCAATCTGGGTATCGGATGTTTTGCTTCTGATCAGCTTTATTCTGATGTTTTCCAGTAAACATAGAGATTAGAAAGGGTGAGGAATTGTGGAAAACAGCACATTATTCCCAAGAGAGGAAAAGGCGGAGCTTTTATTTGAAAAGATCCTGAAGGATCCGGAGGCGTGCAGACGGCTGACGGAGACCTTCTATGAATCCATGGATGCGGATACAGACATAGAATGCGGATATCTTCCTCCGGAAAAATTCGCCTATGCATTGCTGGACGCATATAAAAACCGTGATCTGACAGCTCTCCTTATGGCGATCTGCCAGAACAGTATGTTTGATCTTCTGCGAAATTCTTTTCTGGCACCGTTCAGGTTCAATGCAGATGGACAGGAGAATCCGGTGTTTCTCACAGATGAAAAAGGAAATTTTCTGCGGGAAAAGGGAATTCATGTAAGTGATAGGGATTACGACCGGTTCCGCAGGATATACAGGGAGAAGCAGGGCGTAAAGATGTATCTGGCGTATGGCTACCGGAAGCGCCATGCCTATGATGAAGATACCATGGAAGTAGAAGAGTACAAAATGGGCGAACATATCGGTGTGCTGCTGGTGTATGAGCTTCCGGACAGCGTAAGGGAAAAGGAAACGGAGGCACAGGCCTATGCGGCTGTATGGGATATCATGATGGCAATTCAGAAGAAGCTTCCAAGAGCCTTTGTATATTATGGGCAGGATTCTGTGGAGGATGGTGGAAAACGTTATGACGGACTGGGCGTTTTTCTCCCCATCCATAAATTTGCGGACCGCTTGGAAAAAATGATCGGGATCGCGGATGAGATCGTAATGAAATAGAATGTACAAAAAAGGACTGCTTTTGTATTGCTCCGGTTATCAGAAGGATAGCTGATGACCGGAAGCTACAGAAAGCAGTCCTTTTTGTATGCCAATTAGGTGCAGTAGCGGAACATTTTGTCCGTAAGGATCCTGGCGAAAATAAGGCCCAGGGGAAGAGCAACGATGATCAGAATCGCAGCTGCAAACCAGGAGGCGGAAACATTCAGGGACATGATTCCCAGATTGTAGATTGCCCGGTAGAGATAAAGTCCGGGAACCATGATCACAATGGATGGTACGGTAATGGAAATCCTGGGATATCCCACTTTGGTTTTAATGAGGGAGGCCAGAAGTCCGGCTGTCAGTGCTCCGAAAAAAGCCGCGGCAGCAGGTGGGAAACCGGCAAGATCAACAAGCTCCAGACGTAAAGTGTTGGACAGTGCGCCGATGAATGCGGCAGCTGCGGCTAGACGGACAGGGCTGTTGAACATGACCGAAAAGCCGAATACCCCGCAGAAGCTTGCCAGAAGCCGGAACAGGATCCTCTGAGCTGCCGAAAGCTCCAGAGGCAGGAAATCCACAGGCTTCAGATGAAGAAGCAGTGCCATCAGCCAGGCAGAGACAGCAGCCACCATTACAACAATAATGGCGTAGGCCAGTCGTTCCAGACCGGAACGCATATCCAGCTTGGCAAGGTCGATCCCGCTTGTGATAAACGGAAAGCCCGGAATGATAAACAGCATGGAACAGATGTACCCGGCCTCATGCTGGACGGAAATGTGGAACAGAAGCTCTGCCAGCTTCAGGAAGCCTGCATATACAAGACAGGCGGAGGAAACAGAAACTGCAATGCACATAAACAGAGTAAAATGATGCTTGCCAAGCTTGCAGCGGATGGCGTTTCCGATGCCTGCGCCTGCAAAAGCCAGGATCATTTCCAGCGGGCCACCGCCCAGAAGAAAAGTAAATGCACCACAGGCCAGTGCAGAAGCCAGTCCCAGGGCGGCAGGGGAATAAAGCCCGTGGATCCGCTCGATCTCATCTAACTGACTGTGCAGTGCTTCACCGCTCATATGGATACCCTCCGCAGGAAAATCACTGACAAAATGTTCCAGCCTGTTCAGTCTGGAAGTATTTACGCCGGTGGTAGTCAGACTAAGTGCATGGGAAAAACTGCTCTCACCGTCAAAGCAGGTGTAGCTTATGGACATCAGTCCGATATCTGCGGAACAGGTGATACCAAGTGCTTCTGACAATGTATTCATGGAACTCCGTACCCGCCAGGCACCGGTCCCACAGGAGAGAAGCATCATGCCTGTACGGCCGATCAGGGAAGCTTTTTCGGAAAGAGAAGCTTCTGTAATGGGCTGGCTGTTCCTGGTACTTACGTAGTTGTGCCAAGGGATTTCCATATGATTACGTTTGATCAGAATATCTGACATAGAAATCACTTCTTTCTATATATTAAAATCATATAGTTACTATTATAAATATATATAATAACTATAATCAGATATATTGTAGCCATTATTCTGAAAAAGTCAAGTATAGATGGAGTAAAATCTGACAGTACCAAAACGTCACTGTTAAAGATTTATCATTTTTTTGCGGAAAATGAATTTTTTTGGTTGCTTTTACGTACAATTTATGTATAATTGTGGATAGGGATGTTGGAATGACCAATTCCTATGGCAGGATGACAAAAACCTGCAGCAGTAGGTGGCTATCATAATTACTATTAAAGAAGAGAGGTAAATGTTAAGATGGCAAAAATCGATTTAACAAAGTATGGTATTACCGGAACAACTGAGATCGTGTACAATCCTTCCTACGAGACATTATTTGAGGAAGAGACCAAACCGGAGCTTGAAGGATTTGAGAAGGGTCAGGTCAGTGAGCTTGGTGCTGTCAATGTAATGACAGGTATCTACACAGGACGTTCCCCTAAAGACAAATATATCGTTATGGATGAGAACTCCAAGGACACAGTTTGGTGGACATCCGATGAGTACAAGAACGATAACCATCCGGCAACTCAGGAAGCATGGAATGCAGTTAAAGATCTTGCCAAGAAGGAGCTTTCCAACAAGAAACTTTTCGTAGTAGATGCATTCTGCGGAGCTAACAAAGACACACGTATGGCTATCCGTTTCATCGTTGAGGTTGCATGGCAGGCACACTTCGTAACAAACATGTTCATTCAGCCGACAGCTGAGGAGCTTGAGAACTTTGAGCCGGATTTCGTTGTTTACAACGCATCCAAGGCTAAAGTTGAGAACTACAAAGAATTAGGACTTAACTCTGAGACAGCTGTAATGTTCAACATTACAAGCCGTGAGCAGGTTATCGTTAATACATGGTACGGCGGAGAGATGAAGAAAGGTATGTTCTCCATGATGAACTACTATCTGCCGCTGAAGGGCATCGCTTCCATGCACTGCTCTGCAAACACAGACCTTAACGGAGAGAACACAGCAATCTTCTTCGGTCTTTCCGGAACAGGTAAGACAACACTTTCCACAGATCCTAAGCGTCTCCTGATCGGTGATGACGAGCATGGCTGGGATGACAACGGAGTATTCAACTTCGAGGGTGGATGCTACGCTAAGGTTATCAACCTTGACAAAGAGTCTGAGCCGGACATCTACAATGCGATCAAGAGAAACGCTCTTCTTGAGAACGTAACACTTGATGCTGAGGGCAAGATCGACTTCGCTGACAAGAGCGTAACAGAGAACACACGTGTTTCCTACCCGATCAACCACATCGAGAACATTGTTCGCCCTGTATCTTCTGCACCGGCAGCGAAAGAGGTTATCTTCCTGTCCGCAGATGCATTCGGCGTACTTCCTCCAGTATCTATCCTGACACCGGAGCAGACACAGTACTACTTCCTTTCCGGATTCACAGCTAAACTTGCTGGTACAGAGCGTGGAATCACAGAGCCTACTCCTACATTCTCCGCATGCTTCGGACAGGCATTCCTTGAGCTTCATCCGACAAAATATGCTGAGGAGCTCGTTAAGAGAATGGAGAAGAGCGGTGCGAAAGCATACCTCGTTAACACAGGATGGAATGGAACTGGAAAACGTATCTCCATCAAAGATACTCGTGGTATCATCGATGCTATCCTTGACGGATCTATCCTTAAAGCTCCGACAAAGAAGATCCCATTCTTCAACTTCGAGGTTCCGACAGAGCTTCCAGGCGTAGATCCTGCAATCCTTGACCCACGTGACACATATGCAGACGCTGCAGAGTGGGAGACAAAGGCTAAAGATCTTGCTGCAAGATTCGTTAAGAACTTTGTTAAATATGAAGGAAATGCTGCTGGTAAAGCACTCGTTGCTGCTGGCCCGCAGGCATAATCGATCATTCCAACTGAATACAGATCGTAGATTTGACCGGGAGTGGATTTATCCGCTCCCGGTTTTTTGACAAACAACTGAGGATCTATTATTTGATATAGAACTGTGCAGTGCGAAGCATGTTTCCAGACATGGAATAAACAGAAAGTTGAAGATATCTACCTGTAAAATAAAAAACTTTGGCTTGACTAACAGAGGGCATATGGTGTATCCTTTCTGAGAAGTTGAGCGGGAGACCCGTAAGACTGCAAAAATTCTCTTTGCACTGCATTACATTCGAACAGGATGCGAGATCAACAGTACAAACTGAGCAGGCGATGCTTTTCGGAATCGAAAATATTTATCGAAGGCATGGGGCCGGGCCGCAGGAAGCGGCAGCGGATATGGATTTAAACGTAATTGCAAAGAACCTGCATTCACGGAATATGAGGTGAAGCAGAATGTGACTTTGCTTTCAGACATATCTGCGGGACAGTGTATGTTTCGCAGGTATGTCTTTTTTACTGCAAAAATATGGATGGAACAGAAGGTAGAAGCTGGGATATCCCTATACAGAAAAGAAAGAACACCGGCGGAAAATCGCACTGCAGCGAGTAGTGAAGGAACCGCCGGTTTTTTCACGGAAAATGTTGTGCCATAAGAAGAACCTGATCATATATTTAAAAGGAGATTCTGTTTATGGAACACACAGAAAACAAAACAATTATACATGATACAGAAAAAACAGCTTCATGGGAACAGCAGACAGCAATGAAGGTATCCGGGATCAGTATTCTGGTAAACCTTTTATTATCTGTATTTAAACTGATCGCAGGTATTGTGGCACATTCAGGAGCGATGATCTCGGATGCCATTCATTCTGCATCAGATGTGGGAAGCACCTTCATCGTAATCATCGGTGTCCGTCTTTCTACAAAGAAATCAGACAAAGAGCACCAGTACGGACATGAAAGAATGGAGTGTGTTTCTTCCATTGTCCTTGCAGGAATGCTGCTTGTCACTGGTCTCGGGATCGGAATTACCGGTGCCCGTGATATCGTAAAAAGCACATCCGGCGGAACCATTGCCATTCCGGGAACACTTGCACTGATTGCAGCAGTGGTATCCATTGTGGTAAAAGAGTGGATGTTCTGGTATACAAGAGGTGCCGCAAAGAAGATCAATTCAGGAGCCCTGATGGCAGATGCATGGCACCATCGTTCAGATGCACTTTCCTCTATCGGAGCGTTTGTCGGTATTTTAGGAGCAAGACTGGGATACCCGATCCTGGACCCGATCGCCAGTATCGTGATCTGCGTTATGATCGCCAAGGCATCAATCGACATTTTCAGGGATGCCATTGACAAGATGGTAGATCATTCCTGTGATGCAAAAACGGAGGAATCTATGAAGAGAGAAATCCTCAAGGTACCGGGCGTCCGAAGAGTAGACCTTCTTAAAACCCGTCTTTTCGGATCCAAGATGTATGTGGATATCGAGATCGCAGCAGATGGAAATATTTCCCTTTTTGATGCACATGATATTGCGGAAAATGTACATCATACGATCGAGAATAAATTCAAAGATGTAAAGCACTGTATGGTGCATGTAAATCCGATCAACGGATAAAAAAACAAGCTGCCGGAGCAACTGTGATCGTCATCCGGCGGCTTGTTTTTGTATAGAGAAACACCCGGTAGGGGAGCTACCGGGTGTTTCGAGGGGAGTATAAATAATTAAATAAGGGGTTATGTAAAAAAAATTTTTGAAGGGTAAATTCTTTTTACAAGAATGATTATAATATAAACTGGAAAAAAAAGCAATATGATTTTGGCGAATAATCTCCAAACTTTTTGGGATACTATTTCCTGTAATAAAAAGCGGCAGAAAGCTTCGGAAAGCCGTAAAATCAACTTCATCAGGAGGTAATTCAAATGGCGAAAAATTACGAAACAGACAGAAATGAGTCTAATTATGCAGGAAAAAATCACGGGGAAAGTGCTTCCAGAAATTGCGGAAAAAACAGCTCTAAGAACAGTTCGGGAAATTCTTCCAGAAACAGTTCCAAAAGCAGCTACGGAAACAAAATTTCCGATGAATATGATTCTGAGAAGGACAGAGGCTCTGACAGATATTAAAGGATAAGAAAAGCGGGAAAAGTCAGAGATGGCTTTTCCCGCTTAAATACATATAAGGGAACATTCACCCGGAAGCTTCCATATAATATACCAAAAAGAGGAGATTTTTTCCATGTTTCAGATCGAAACTATCTCTGCAAAAATGCTGGATTATTATGTGGAGCGCAGCGACGCTGTTATCATAGATCTCCGGGATCCTGCCGCCTACAGAAGGGGACATGTCCGGAACGCGGTAAATATTCCATACAGAGAGCTGGAGGAATATCTTGAGAAAAAACAGGATCAGAAATATCGTTTTCCCAAAGATAAGCTGCTGATATTTTACTGCGACCGCGGCGGCGCCAGCATGCAGGCTGCCCGGAGCCTGGCAAGACAGGGCTGTCGTACCAGGTCCGTGATTGGTGGATTTGCAGCCTACAGAGGGAGAAATCTTGTGCGCGGATAAAAAAAGCGGACAATATCAAATCAGATTGCGAATGCATATCTGTAACAAATCTTGTATTTTAAAGGAAATCATGATAATGTAAAGAACAGAGATAAAAACCAACACAAATTACAAGGAGAAAAGATTATGAAATATATGTTTGCGTCCGATGTACATGGTTCGGCATATTACTGCCGGAAAATGCTGGAAGCATATGACAAGGAGAAGGCGGAGAGACTGGTGCTTCTGGGAGATCTGCTTTATCACGGACCAAGAAATGACCTTCCGAAGGAATACGCACCAAAGGAAGTCATCCGCCTTTTAAATGAGAGAAAAAACCAGATCTATGCAGTACGCGGAAACTGTGAGGCAGAGGTGGATCAGATGGTCCTGGACTTCCCGGTTATGGCAGATTACTGTATCCTTGCCATCGAAGGAAAAACGATGTACGCCACACACGGTCATATCTATAATAAGGATAATCTTCCGCCGATGATGGACGGAGACATTCTGATCCACGGCCATACACATGTGCTGAAGGCAGAAAATATGGGGAATTATATCCTTCTGAACCCAGGTTCCGTATCCATTCCAAAGGAAGGTAACCCGCCGACCTATGCAATTCTTGAGAACGGAATTTTTACCATTAAAGATTTTGAAGGAAATACAGTACGGGAGATCACTTTATGAATCTGTGGGAATTAACGGCGCCCTGTCATTTTGGAACAGAGGCGGTGCTGAAGCGTGAAATACTGGATCTTGGCTATGAAGTGACCAGGGTGGAAGACGGAAGAGTAACCTTTGAGGCTGATGCCCAGGGTGTGGCAGACGCCAATCTGTTCCTTCGTACCACAGAACGTGTGCTTCTGAAAATAGGCGAAGTAAAGGCCGAGACTTTTGATGAGCTTTTTGAAAAGACCAAGGCTCTCCCATGGGAGAATTACATACCGAAAAACGGTAAATTCTGGGTAGCCAAGGCAAACTCCATCAAAAGTAAGCTTTTCAGTCCATCTGATATCCAGTCCATTATGAAAAAAGCCATTGTAGAGCGTCTCAAAGGCATCTACGGGATTTCCTGGTTTCCGGAAGACGGTCCGGAATTTCCTATCCGTGTGGCCTTTATGAAAGACGTAGCTCTGATCGGAATCGACACTTCAGGAGTATCCCTCCATAAGAGAGGGTATCGCCAGATGACTGTCAAGGCACCTATCACCGAGACGCTTGCCAGTGCTCTTTTGATGCTCACTCCCTGGAAAAAGGACCGTATTCTTGTCGATCCGTTCTGCGGAAGCGGCACCTTTCCTATTGAGGCGGCAATGATGGCAGCGGATATGGCGCCGGGACTGAACCGTCATTTTCTGGCCGAGAGCTGGGAGCATCTGATCCCGAAGGAATGCTGGGAGGATGCAAGAGAAGAAGCCAGAGAACGTGTAAATCTTGATATTGAAACCGATATCCAGGGCTTTGATATCGATGCAGCTGCCATCAAGGCAGCACGCGCCAACGCAAAAATGGCAGGAGTGGACAGACTGATCCATTTCCAGCAGCGCCCGGTCAGTGAACTCCGCCATTCCAAACCCTTTGGTTTTATCGTGACAAATCCGCCATATGGTGAGCGGATCGAAGAAAAATCCAATCTCCCTGCACTGTACCGTGAGATCGGTGAAAGCTATAAGGGGCTGGATCGCTGGTCCATGTATCTGATCACTGCCTATGACAAGGCAGAGAATGACATCGGCCGAAAGGCAGATAAAAACCGTAAGATCTATAACGGAATGATGAAAACCTACTATTACCAGTTTCTTGGACCACGTCCGCCGAAGAAAGGAAGTATTAAAGAATGAAAAAGATCATTTTTGCTACCGGAAATGAGGATAAAATGAAGGAGATCCGAAAGATACTTGCGGATCCTTCTCTGGAGATCCTTTCCCTGAAGGATGCCGGGATCCATGCGGATATTGATGAAAATGGAAAAAGCTTTGAAGAAAATGCCATGATCAAGGCAGAAGCAATCAGTAAAATGACCGGCGAGATCGTTCTGGCAGATGATTCCGGTCTGGAGATCGACTATCTGAACAAAGAGCCGGGAATCTATTCCGCACGCTATATGGGTGAGGATACTTCTTATCATATTAAAAACGCAAACCTGATCCAGCGTCTGGAAGGTGTACCTGATGAGAAACGTACTGCACGTTTTGTATGTGCTATTGCGGCAGCTTTCCCGGATGGCAGAAGAAAGACAGTCCGTGCTGCCATGGAAGGCCGCATCGGCTACGAGGAAAAAGGGGAGAATGGCTTTGGCTATGACCCGATCTTTTATCTTCCGGAATATGGTTGTACTTCCGCAGAGCTTTCCATGGAAGAAAAGAACAGGATCAGCCATCGTGGAAAAGCTCTTTGCCTTATAAAGGAAGAGCTTGTATGAAGGTGCTGATCGTAAGCGATACTCACGGAAGAGATGAAAACCTGGAGATCGCGATAAATCGGGAGGCTCCTTTTGACATGCTGGTACATTGCGGAGATGTGGAAGGCAGAGAATTTTATATCGAAGCCCTTGCAGAATGTCCCTGCAGTATTGTGTCCGGAAATAATGATTTTTTCTCGGATCTTCCGAGAGAAGATGTGATCGAGGTCGAGGGAAATAAGATTCTGGTAACTCACGGTCATTACTACGGTGTATCCATGGCCTTTGATCAGCTGGCAGAAGCTGCCCGCTCAAGGGGATGCAATGCGGCTTTTTTCGGACATATCCACGTACCGGTTGTTGAAAAGGAAGCAGGTGTGCTTCTGGTAAATCCCGGAAGTCTGGCTTATCCCAGACAACGGGGACGCCGTCCAAGCTATGCAGTAATGGAGACAGATGGAAAGGGCGAAATGCACGTAGAGATCCGTTACCTCTGATTCCGGCAGAAAAAACAAATAAACTGTCATAATTGATAAAATTTGTGCCAATATTCAGCATATATTAGTCAAAAACGATTGCGAAAGTCAGCTATGTGCTATATAATGAACAAGTAGTTTTTTTTAGTAATATAGAGCATTCTTTAGGGTACTGACCATGAATGGGTCTCGTTCCTGAGAATGCAGCAGAGCGGAATGAGAAGGTCCGCTTTACATAAATGAAGGGGGAAAATACGCATGACTGCGGTTATTATAGGGAGTATCGGCTTTTTATGCTGCTTCCTGTATGATCATAACAGTATCCGATTGAAAAAAAGCTTTCTTCATCCGTTTTTTAGCATAGGATGTTTCCTGATCGCAGTGTCAACAGGTCTGGTGATCCGGAGCTGCTGGCCGCGGCGGGGAAGTTCTTTTTTTATTTCTGCTGTTTTTCTGACAGCAGCGATCCTGTTTCTGGGACTGTTGATCTATACATTGTTTTTTGCGCTGCCCTTTGATGAGACATATGTCAAAGAAAATCATGAAAGGCTGGCCTATACAGAGGGTGTTTATGCACTCTGCCGACATCCTGGCGTTCTGTGGTTCGCCGGATTTTATTTTTGCCTGGCCGGATTTCTGGGATCCGGGAAGGCAATGGGGGCTTTTGGGGTCCTTATTGTGTGGAACATATTGTACATTTTTTACCAGGACAGGATCGTGTTTCCGGAAACATTCAGTAATTACGGAGCGTATCAGCAGACAACTCCCTTTCTGATCCCAGACCGAAACAGTACAGCTGCCTGCATAAAAACATGGCGAAAAGGGGGGAAAAGGCGGTGAGTCTTGGCGAAAAGCTTCGAAAACAGCAGTATGATGCTATCTGGAAAGAATATTGCGGATTTCTTGATCTGACAATGCAGGATTACATGAAGATCCAGAATCGTCTGATGGAAGAGCAGATCCAGCTCTGGTCAGACTGTGAACTGGGCAAAAGCATTCTGAAGGGCAGGAGACCGTCCGGGATCGACGAGTTCCGTCGGCTGGTACCTCTTACCACTTATGAGGATTATGCGGATATGCTCCTCCAGAAGAGAAGTGAAACTCTTCCAGGGAATCCGATCATCTGGATACAGACGACCTGGGAAGGCGGACGCCATCCGATAAAGGTAGCACCATACACAAGAAGTATGCTGGATACCTACAGGAACAATGTAGTTGCCTGCCTCATATTAGCTACAAGCCGTGAAAAGGGCAAATTTGATGTGGAGGAAACGGACAAGATCCTTTACGGACTGGCACCGTTGCCTTTTGCTACCGGCCTTTTTCCACTGGCGCTGAAAGAAGATATCGACATCCGTTTTCTTCCGGAAGTGGAAGATGCGGTAAATATGAGCTTTGGTGAGCGGAACAAAGAGGGCTTCAAGATGGCCATGAAACAGGACGTGGAATTTTTCTTCGGACTTGGAAGTGTGGCCTATGCAGTAAGCCAGAGCCTCACCGGAAGCGTATCATCAGGAAAAAGCAAAACCTCCTTTTCGGAACTTCTGCAGTATAAACCAAAGATGCTGAAAAGGATCCTGAATGCCAAAAAGATCTGTAAGAAGGAGAAACGGGAGCTTCTTCCGAAAGACCTTTTTCACCTGAAGGGATTTATGGTGGCAGGAACCGACAACCAGTGCTATAAGGATGATCTGGAGGAAATGTGGGGAGTTCGGCCCATGGAGCTTTTTGCAGGAACGGAACCTTCCATTATAGGAACCGAGACCTGGACCAGGAACGGAATGTACTTTTTCCCGGATACCTGCTTTTATGAATTTATCACCGAAAAGGATATGCTCCATAATTATGAGGATCCCACGTTCACTCCTCCGACCTATCTTATGGATGAGGTTGTTCCCGGGGAGAAATATGAGCTTGTGATCACTGTGTTGAAGGGCGGAGCCTTTGCCAGGTACCGTGTGGGAGATATGTATCGATGCGTGGGTCTTACCAACCAGGAGGATCGGACACAGATCCCAAGATTTGAGTACATAGACCGTGTTCCGTGGATCATTGATATCGCAGGCTTTACCAGGATTTCGGAAAATGGTATCAAAAGTGTGATCCAGCTGTCCGGGCAGCCGGTTACGGATTGGATCGCAGTGAAAGAATATAATGAGAAAAAACGCCCATATCTGCATCTTTATATAGAAGTAAAAAAAGAAGCGCTGATGTATCAGGCTATGAGCACGGATATTCTGAAAGAACTTCTGACCACGTATTTCAAATATATCGATCAGGATTACCGGGATCTGAAGAAAATCCTGGGAATGGATCCCCTTGTGGTGACCATCCTGCGCTGTGGTACCTTTCATCTGTATGAGTCCAGAAAAGGACGGAAACCACGGCATATGAGCACTCCTTATTATGAGGTGGCGGAACTTTTGAGACTGCAGGATGAAATCGGATTCGGGAATATGAGGAAGTAACTATGGAAAGCTATATATCATTTTCAATCATTTCAGTTTTTTTCTATACATTTATGATACTGACTCTTCTGGCTGGTAAGCGCAGCCGGATCATCAACAGTTTCATGTGTGTGCTGGGAGGAATGCTCTGCTGGACGTTGGGCTCTTTTCTGATGCGTATGGAGGCAGGACCCTCTTACATCCTGTGGTATTATGTGTCTCTGGCCGGAATCCTGTTTCTGCCATATTTTTACTATGTGTTCATCAGTGAATTCATGGGAGTGCGTATGGGCAGAAAAAGCAAGATCCCATTGCTTTTGATGCTGCTGCTTTTTGCAATCAACATCCCGGGCGGGATCATCCTGCGCTGGCCGGATCTGATCCGTAAAAACGGTGGTGCGCATTTTGTTTATAAGATCACACCCTGGTTCCTTCTGTTCTTTGTGGTGGCAGGAATCACCATTATTCAGATCTTTATCACCATGTACCGCGGATGCCGGAGACATCCCGGATACCGCAAACAGATCGAACCGATCCTTGTGGGGATACTGATCATTTTTGTGGGAAACCTTGCGCTGGCAGTGCCGGTATTTTCCGGATTCCCCATCGATATTGTCAGCGGTCTGATCAATGCTGTCCTGATGCTTTATGCACTGACCAGAAGACGGCTGTTCCAGATGCGCCGTCTTGCGTCAGATGGGGTTTGCTTTGGTGTGGGCGTGGTCCTGACGGTAGTACTGTTTATCAATCTTTCACCGTACCTGATGAGTTATATCCGAATGCTGCTCCCTGCAGCCAGTGAGTATCATGTGCTGATCTTTTCTTTCGTTTTTCTTATATCTGCATGGCTGGTCACAGTGCTGTGGAAATGTCTGATGAACAATGTTTTTATCAAAAAAGAGATCCAGCAGTCTCAGGAGCTGAAAGATTTTAGCCAGTCAGTATCCAGGACACTCCGGGTAGGAGAGATCCTGCGCAATACGGTAAATGTGTTGAAGGAAACTACCAATGCAGGACGGATCTATATTTGTCTGAGAGACAAAAAATCAGGGGAATATCAGGCTGTTTACAGCAACCGTCCGTTGAACGATCTGACCTTTTCACTGAAAGCGGATAATCCGGTGGTCACCTGGCTTACCAGAAATGAGGACTGTGTGGTGATCCGGGATTTTCGTTCTTCCACAGCCTACAAATCCATGTGGGAGTCGGAAAAACATATGTTTTCAGAGCTGGGTATCGAATACTGTGCAGGTCTTCGCCAGAATGATGATCTGGCCGGGATTATTGCGATTTCCGGTGACGGACACAGAAATCTGAACCATAATGATCTGGCCATGCTGTCTTCGGTCAGTTCGGTAGCTTCCATTGCCATCAAAAATGCCAGACTTTATGAGGCGGCATGGACTGAGGCAAGGACCGATGAACTGACGGGCCTTCTGAACCGGAAATATTTTTATGAGATCCTGGATGAGGAATACGAAAAAAATAAAGAGGGTTCGCTTGCACTGATCCTGTTCAATATTGATGATTTCAAGCTGTACAATCAGCTGTACGGAAATCAGCAGGGAGATGTTGCACTTCGAAAGGTGGCAGATATCATCCAGGCAAGTGTGGGAGAACAGGGATATGTGGCACGTCACAGTGCCAAGGAATTTGCGGTCCTGATGCCAAATTACGATATTTTTTCCGCCAGAAATCTGGCAGAATCCATACAGAAGCAGATCCTGCATATGCGCAACGATTCTGCAGACTACAAGCTGAAGATCCTTACGGTAAGCGTGGGGATCAGTGCGGCGCCTTATGCGGCACGCTCAGCAAAGGAGCTCTTGGATAATGCGGACCTGGCAGTATATCATGTAAAGCGCAGCGGTAAAAATGGCATCGAGATTTTTGACACCATGCTGAAGGAAAGCCTGGATGAAGAAAATGCGGGTAAGAAATCCGATCATGAACATATTTATCAGTCCTATGAATCCACGATCTATGCGCTGACTGCAGCCATTGATACCAAAGATCATTATACCTTCGGACATTCCAACAATGTGGCTTATTACGCAACAAGTCTTGCGAAGGCGCTGAACTATACAACGGAAATGGTGGAGATCATCCGTCAGGCGGCGCTTCTTCATGATGTTGGAAAGATCGGGATCCCGGAGCATATCCTGAATAAAGAAGGCAAGCTTACGGATGAAGAGTATGAGATCATGAAAGGTCATGTGGAAGCGTCCATCGGGATCATACGTCACCTTCCGTCGCTGGATTATGTTATCCCTGCGGTTATCGGTCATCACGAACGTTATGACGGAAACGGCTATCCAAGGAGGATCGCGGGAGAAGATATCCCGGCATCTGCAAGGATTCTCTGCATCGCAGATTCCTTTGATGCCATGACATCCAAACGTTGTTATAAGGAACTGATGCCAGTGGAAAAAGCTCTTCGGATCATAAGAGAAGAGGAAGGAAAACAGTTCGATCCGGATATGGCGGAGGTATTTATCCACATATTTCGGGAAGGAAAGATCCATCTGGCAGAACCGGCGGAGCTGAAACGGGAAGAAAAAGCATAAAGAATATTAAGATTACGGGTCTGACAAGCTATGTCAGACCCGTTTTTGTGAAGAATATGAAGAAAGCTTTATTTATCATCTCCAGTAAGGCGAAGTACATCCCGGATCTCATCCACATTCATATCCAGGATCACGGCAAGCTCATCAATGGTGAATTTGGTGGCGTCATCATCGTCTGTGAGTTCTTTAACCGCAGCCTCCAGGTTTTCTACCTTGGATACCAGATAGTCGTCACGGAATTTCTGTTGTGTCTGTTCCTCAATGGCATGAAGGATCCCACTGCGGATACGACCACGCATCCAGGTGTCGTTTTTCTCCTGTGGGGCAGTTTCTTTGAGAGACGCCAGAAGGGCCAGATTTGCCTCCTGAATGAGATCGGCCAGGTGGATTTCCTCACAGTTCAGTTCAGCGGCCATCTGGGCTGCCTGAGCCATGTAGAACTGTGTCAGTGCACCTTCGGCAGCAGTGTCACCCTTTGCAAAGGCATGAAAGAGGGACGCAAGATCATCCGGATCAAGTCCTTCCGGGGAAAAGCTTTCCATATAGTCACTGAGATAAGCCTGTTCTTCGGCAGTAAGAGCAGCACGGGTACCCGGAAGCTCGTCCTTGTCGCTGGATTCGGATGAAACAGCATCTGCTCTGGCAGCGCCGGCAGCTTCATCGGCGCCTTCGATGGTGATCCCCTTTAATTTGAGATACTGCAGGATCTTTACAAGCTGTGAAGTGCTCAGATCCGATTCATCGAAATGATCACGGATCTGCTGCTGGGAGAGCTGCTTATTGTTTTCCTCAGCGATGGCACAGATGTCATTAAGCTTCTGCTGAAATAATTTTATATCCATGTAAAAACATCTCCTTATTATTTGCTTTTTTTCTTGACTTTAATTATGGTTTCATGATACCATAAGCCAGTCGCAAATGACAAGAAAACCTTTAAATAGGCGGAAAAAACGTGAAAAAAAGTTTTTTTAAAAAAATTCAAAAAAGGTGTTGACATTTGTAGATTGCTATAATATAATATCACTTGTCGTCAGGCAGGAAACGAAAACGAAACACAAACGAAGACGACAACAACTTAATAAAAACCATAAGTAAATGGTACATCGGGGTGTGGCTCAGTTTGGCTAGAGCGCCTGGTTTGGGACCAGGAGGCCGCAGGTTCGAATCCTGTCACCCCGACTGCTGTAAACTTATTACCGCAAGCATGCGGGTGTAGTTCAATGGTAGAACACCAGCCTTCCAAGCTGGATACGTGGGT
>CAUEAK010000009.1:0-62755 GCA_958454115.1 Blautia wexlerae | reverse complement strand
AGCCATTGGAGTTAATGATTTCAGTGCAAGCAAAGAAATTTTGAGGTGTTAGCAAATTGCGACACCTCTTTTCTTTTGCGAAAAACCTACTTGAAAAATTTTTCGTATCAGGTATAATAAAACTATCGAAAGCAAATTGCTTCCGATAGAAAAGAAAGCGAGGTGCAGGTATGAGAAGCAAGAGTCCTGAACTTATGAGTGAGATAAAAAAGTATATCGAGGATTATTACCTGCAAAACAGACAATCCCCATCAACTACAAAGATTGCTGAAGCGGTTGGTATTGCCAGAGGTACAGCATACAAATACTTAGTAGAGATGGCTGAGAAGAATATGATTGAGTACGACGGGCAGGAGATTCGCACCAATGTGACCCGTAAGTACAGTGGCGAACAGACACAGACACCGATTGTAGGTTCTATTCCTTGTGGCAGTCCTCAGTATGAGGAAGAAAATATTGAAGAATATGTATCACTTCCTACTGCTATTTTCGGCAAAGGAGATTTCTTCATATTAAGAGCAAGCGGTCAGTCTATGATTGAAGCAGGGATTGATGACGGCGACCTTGTGGTTGTTAAAAAGCAGGTAGAAGCCAATGATGGCGATATAGTAGTTGCCCTTGTGGATAATCAGAATACATTGAAACGCTACTTCCGAGATGATGAGAATAAGAAAATCATTCTCCATCCGGAAAATAAGAAGATGAAAGACATCATTGTAGATGAGTGCTGCATTCAGGGTGTGGCTTGTCACATCATCAAAGAACTATAACAGAGGACAGACGAATGAGAACACTTGAAGGAATTCGCTATCTAATCAATTTGGATAGTGCGGAAATACAACAGAACTTTGCCGGAGGAGTTGCACCGCCGGACAAGGTGGAGTCGGAGGTGGACACAACTTGAGTATTTATATGTCAAGAGCCGAGTTGGAAGAAATCAGCGAAGGCTTGATAACAGCTTATGCTAATAAGTTTAGCAATCGAGTGATTCAATCCATCGACATAGAACATTTCATTACAGAATTTCTTATGTTACGAATTGAATACGCTTCTTTCGCAGAAGATGATGCAGGCAGGATTGGTTTTCTGGCAGATGGAGCAACACCACTGCTGGTACATCAGGACGGAAAAATTATTCCCTTTGTTTTCCCGAAAGATACCATCGTACTTGATAAATTTCTTCTTGCTGAAAAGGAGCAGGGACGTCGCAGATTTACAATGGCACACGAAGCGTCACATCATATCTTGAGCAAGATGTATGCAATGCCGAGTGAAGGACGCTTTCATGCAGAGTATGACAGTGAGCGTAGTTATTCCAAAGAGGAACTGGCTCAGATGTTTGCGTCTGTTGAGTGGCAGGCAGATACAATGGGAGCTTCGCTTCTTATGCCGAGAAGAATTATTGAAAATGCCTTGGCGAAATATAATCAGTCAAATCCGATAAAAGTTTATGGCGATAATACCATTACTTCAAAGGATAAAGCAGTTATCCGCAGAATGGCAGCTTATATCGGAGTATCTTATACAGCCTTGGTTATCAGATTGAGAGATATGGGACTATTTGAGTATCACAATATCCTTGAGTACATTTCCAATGAGTTAAATCTGGGAGGTGTTTCACAATGAGGTTACAGACTCAGGTAGCACCTGAAATACAAAAGAGATTGCTTCTGTCAAGAGTAGAAGCAGAAAGTCTGAAAGAGCGTGATATTCTCTGCCCGACTTGTGGGTTCAGGATACAAAGAGTATTTTCAGACGCAACCGGACATTTGAGTGTGAAGTGTCAGAAATGCAAGAATGTCCATATCTTAAATCTCGCTTACTTCCGCAGAATCCGTAGGAACGGATATAGTAGGAATTGCAGGCGATGAATATTACAAGTAAATATCGAAACGATTTCTAATCGAGTAAGCGGAGATAAGCAATTTATTTGCTAAACTACCAAGCACCGTACGAAGCCGGATAAGTGAAGAATAGAAGTATTCTTTGCTGTCCAGATTCGACGGTGCTTTTTTGTTGCTGTTTTATTCGATTATGCTTCGTGCAGTATTAGGCCTTTTAGAGCTTGCCAGTGATGCAGGAGCTATTTACAGAATTGATGGAACGGTACTGATTCGTCGTGATATTTTTGATGATTACCTGGAACGTTTCCATGAACCGGCAACAGGAAAAGATAAGGAGAAGAAGACAGATGAGCGGTAATGTATGGATGTTTTCAGATGAGATTGACGATGAAGATCTGGAATTTATGAGCCATGACTATGTGACCTACAATATGGCGTGTGAGTATTACCGGTTGGGAATGAAACCTGTTATTCGCATGGCACATGAAGCTGGAGCAGTCTATAAGATTGGAAAGAAAGTTTTGATTCGAAGAAGTATATTTGAAGCATATTTACGTGAGCAAAGGAAAATCTGAGGGAGGCAAGCACATGAGCGAATTAAGAAAAAAGATACATGATGATAATAATGGATTGGATTATGTACTGGTAGGAGATTATTATCTGCCAGTGTTATCCTTACCGGAAGAAACCAGACCGATTGGCTGCTGGGGGATGCTACGGAAGGAATATCTGAAAGAACATAAATCAGGAATGTATAGCTGTCTTCTTCTGACCGCCAGGCTGGACAGTCATCTGGCAGATGTGAATGAACAGGCACAGGAACGCTTTGAGCTGATTGAAGCACAGATGAGAAGTGCTGAGGGCGTAACAGAGGACTTGAAAGCACAGAATCCTATGGAATGGGTTCGCAGGGCAAATAATATCAGGAATCGTGCACAGGAAATTGTATTGAACGAATTGGTGTATGTATAGGAGGGCAAATGAGATACAGGATTGAGAAAGAGCAGGTGGGAATCTATGAAAATGACAAAAGAAATTGAAGAATTTTTAAATCTGGCAATAACAGAACACATGGGAAAGGCATATACGGACTGGAAATTAAAACAGCAAACAGATACAGAACCAGATAAAGTCGAGGAAGAATATGAAAAAGTAATAGTTTCACTTTCGCCGGAGCAGGAAGAAGCGATTACGAAATATTGTGATGCTATATTCAACAGTGGAGCAGATACAGAGGAATTCTTTTATCGACTGGGATTAAAAGATGGGATGAAGTTGAAAAAGTGCATGAAACAGATCCTTAAAGCATTGTCCTGAATAAGAGAGTAGTTTAGAGTGAAAAAGTTCAGAGAAGACATGGGGAGCTGTCTTTCTTTTGGGGAAGACAGCTTTTCACCTATCAGAGACTATGCAGGAGGAAACAAGGATGGGAAATATATTTGGATATATACGTGTCAGTAGTCGGGATCAGAACGAAGATCGGCAATTGATTGCATTGAAGGAGTTGGCTATCCCAGAAAAGAATATTTTTATTGATAAACAGTCTGGAAAAGACTTCAAGCGCCCACAATACAGAAAAATGATTCGACGTGTCCGGAAAGATGATCTTCTTTATATAAAAAGTATTGATCGCTTAGGACGTAACTATGCGGAAATACTGGAACAGTGGAGAATTCTCACAAAAGATAAAGGAATTGATATTGTGGTTCTTGATATGCCTTTACTTGACACTCGCCGGGGAAAAGATTTGATGGGAACGTTTCTGTCAGATATTGTATTGCAGGTACTGTCATTTGTAGCAGAAAACGAAAGAACAAATATTCGGCAAAGGCAGGCAGAAGGTATTGCAGCGGCAAAAGCCAGAGGTGTGCGGTTCGGTAGACCACCAAGCAGATTGCCAGATAATTTTCACGATGTGTATCAGCGGTGGAAAAACGGGAAAATAACTGGAACGTCTGCTGCGAAAGAATGTAATATGCCCTTATCAACTTTTCGGTATCGTGCAGAAATTTACGAAAAAGCCAAATTATTGTAAGGTGGGTGTTTTACATGAAAGTGTACTTTTTGACAAGTGCTTTGGAGGTATCGTCAACGAACTTCTATCGTTGGAAGATAGGCTGTTTTATGATATTATGGAGTAGTAGAGAAAAAATGAGCATTTTACAGGAAAGTACACATTTTTGCAGATGAATGATGATATACAGATACATGATAAGTATCGGTACTTTACCTGTCTGAGTTAATAGATTATGAATATGAGAGCTTACGGATACGCAGGAGGAAAAAAACGATGACCGATGCAGAACAGAGGGAAGCTGCCCGCCAATTTGCAAATAAATGGAAGGGGAGAGGAAGAGAAGATGAGGATGGAAGATCATATTGGATTGATTTTCTGTCAAACGTTCTTGGAATGGAGAATGTGACAGATCGTGTGGAATTTGAGAAAAAAGTTGTGGTAGATGGAAATACAAAAAGAATTGATGTGTATATTCCAGAAACGCATGTATTGATTGAACAAAAGAGTCTTGGTAAAGCACTGGACCATAAGATTATGAATTCTGGTTCAATAGAACTGACGCCGTATGATCAAGCAAAACGATATAATGATAATCTCCCATATGATGAAAAGGCACGTTGGATCATTACCAGCAATTTCTCTGATATATGGATTTATGATATGAATGCCAGAGTACCGGAGGCAGTAAAAATATCATTGGATGAAATACCGAGTAAGTATCCGTTGCTTGATATTTTAATAAAGAAAGATGTGCAGAAAATCTCTCACGAGATGGAAGTATCGATTAAAGCAGGAGATATTGTTGGACTGCTTTATGAAGCATTCCTTACACAGTATAAGATTCCAGAAGTAAAAGCGAAAGAGGAAACCATTGAACAAAAAGAGAAAAGAGAGCATAAACTGAAAAGTCTGAATGCTTTATGTGTTCGAATTGTGTTCTGTCTTTATGCCGAGGATGCTGGGATTTTTGGAAAACGGAATATTTTCCATGATTATCTGAAAGCATATGAAGTGAAAGACTGTAGGCGTGCATTACTGGAACTGTTTAAAGTCTTGGATACACCTGTCTCTGAGAGAGACGAATATTTAGAAGAAGATTTAGCACAGTTTCCGTATGTGAATGGTGGATTGTTTTCAGATGAAACTATTGAGATTCCGCCGTTGACAGAAGAAATCAAAGAATTACTTTTGACCAAAGCTTCTGAAGATTTTGACTGGAGTGATATATCCCCTACAATTTTTGGGGCAGTGTTTGAGTCAACGTTAAATCCAGAAACGAGAAGATCCGGTGGAATGCACTATACAAGTATTTCCAATATACATAAAGTGATTGATCCGTTGTTTCTCGATAAATTGCAGACGGAATTTCATGAGATTTTGAAAATACAGGTGCAGAGGACAAAAGTAAAACGTCTGGATGAATTTCAGAATAAACTGGCTTTACTGACATTTTTAGATCCGGCTTGTGGTTCGGGAAATTTTCTGACGGAAACATATTTATCACTTCGACGGTTAGAAAATGAAGTCATTCGTGAAAAAGTTGGTGGTCAGATGACGTTGGGAGATGTTCATAATCCAATCAGAGTATCCATTCAACAATTTTATGGAATTGAGATCAATGACTTTGCCGTGACAGTAGCAAAGACAGCTTTGTGGATTGCAGAATCACAGATGATGGAGGAAACAAAAAATATTGTATATGGGTTCAATGATGATTTCCTTCCGTTGAAGACGTATGTAAATATTGCAGAAGGTAATGCACTGAAGATAGATTGGAACAGCGTTGTTTTGGCTAAGTCATTATCTTATATAATGGGGAATCCACCTTTCGTTGGTGCAAGGTGGATGGGAGAAAAACAAAAAGAAGATGTTGCTGATATATTTGCTGGATGGAAAAGTGTAGGTAATCTCGATTATGTAAGTTGCTGGTATAAAAAGGCATCTGATTACATGAAGGAAAATATAAATATCAGAGCAGCTCTTGTATCGACTAATTCAATTACTCAGGGAGAGAGCGTTTCCATTTTGTGGAAACCACTGTTTGAAGATGGAATACAAATTGATTATGCATATAGAACATTTATATGGGATAGTGAGGCTTCAATCAAAGCACATGTACATTGTGTCATTATAGGATTTAGTAGAAAAAATGGTGCAGAGTATCAGAAGAAGATATATTCCAAGGACGATATAATAGTAGCAAAAAATATTAATGGTTATCTGCTGGATGCAGATAATATTTCAATTGAAAAAAGAATGAAACCTTTATCAGATGTTCCACCTATTTCATTAGGAGGACAGGCAATAGATGGCGGATATTTGATACTTACGGAAGAAGAAAAAGAAGAATTGATATCTAAAGAGCCACAGGCAATATCTTTCATCAGACATTATATGATGGGAAAAGATTTTATTGATAGAAAACCAAGATATTGTATATGGCTGGTTGGGGCAGATCCATCATTATTGAAACGGTGTCCGCTTGTCAGAGAAAGAATTGATAAAGTTCGTGAATTTAGAATGGCAAGCACGAGAAATAATACAAGAAAAGCTGCAGATACTCCAGGATTATTTGCATCAATACTTGAATATGATTCTCCGTATATAGCGATACCGAAGGTGTCATCACAAAACAGAAGATATATTCCAATGGATTATCTGGATGGTGAAATTATTCCGGGTGATAAACTTTTTACAATGCCATCTGCAACAAGCTATGAGTTTGGTATATTGATGTCGAATGTTCATATGGCATGGACAAGAGTTGTATGTGGCAGATTAAAGAGTGATTATAGTTATTCTAATACGATTGTTTACAATAATTTCCCATGGCCGTCACCTACGGATGAACAAAAAGAAAAGATAAAGAAAACTGCACAGGCAATCTTAAATGCCAGAGCACTTTATCCAAATAGCAGTCTTGCAGATCTTTATGACCCGTTGACTATGCCGCCGGAATTACTTAAAGCACATAACGCAAACAACAGAGCTGTGATGGAGGCTTATGGATTCAGCACTAAAATGTCGGAAGCCGATTGTGTGGCAGAATTGATGAAAATGTATCAGAAGCTGACAGAAGAAAAATAGAAAATAATGATTAACCGAAAAGGCATTACCCGCAAATGGTTAGTGCCTTTTGTTTTGACTACTATAAAAATTGTATCTGTTTTCAGTTAAATTCTTTTAAATAAAAAGTATTCGCATGAGTTTTAATACAAATGTACAAAATGACAAGTGAATAAATAATAAAATAATAGAAGAACAAAAGATGAATAAAAAACAAATAAAAGACGAAAAGAAAACAAGAAAATAAATAGGATTGAACAGAATGGATGAATATGTTATAATCATATAGAAAACAGAAAGGAGGCGAGCAGAGTGATTGATTTATCAAATTTTAAGACGTTTGACTTTAGCGAGGGTGTACCATATATTTCGATTACAAGTAATGGTATTACATTCAACAAATCTGTAATCATGAAGATGAAATACCCAACATATGTAAAGCTTCTGATAAACGAATCTGATAAACAGATTGCGGTTCAAGCATGTGATGAACATGATGATAAGTCAGTACAGTTTTATAAGGAAAAATCAAATGGTGTTTTGTCGGTTCGATGGAATGCAAAAGATTTGATTAACACGATTGCAAGAATTTGTGATTGGGATTTGAGTCAGTTGTCGTATCGAGTAAATGGCGTATTAGTTCCAGAAATGAATTTAATGCTGTTTGATTTGAATGAAGCAGTCACTATGATATAAGGCTTGCAACTTTTCTGATTCCAAAAAAAGAGTTCATTTGAGATTAGGGCCTCAAACGAACTCTGGCGGAAATAGCAGAGACAAAAGATCATCTACTAAAACCATATCTTTCAAATATATTTTAGTATTTGTTTCTGCCAATTTCCATACTTTTTCGGATTCGTCTGAGAAAAATCTTTTGGAAAGGAGGCAGATTGCATGGTAAAATGTGACCAGACTGACATGGTTTTTACAGCATATATTACATTAAGAAATGGAAATCGTTTATATGCTAAGCAGGTTGGCAAAAAGGTATTTTGCTTTCCACGTAAAGAAGCCAAAGAAAAGAACGATAAATAAATTATAAGTAACAATATGTTCGAGAATGTTTGATGATCACATTCTCTCTTAAAAAGAAAGAGAGACAAAACATGAATAAAAAATCAAGTGGACAGAAATTATCAACACAGGCTTCAAAAATTATGAGATCGAATAATAGTTCTCAAATTCAGAAGTCATTAGCTGCAAGTGTATTGTCACAGAGAAACACCGGAAAAATTACTGGTAAAGCTATGGAAACAAAGGCATCTATGGTAATGAACAGTAATAAGTATTCTGGAACAACAAAGAGTTTAGCTGCAAGTGTACTTTCGCAATCAGATAAAAACAGATAAATAATGATTATCCCAAAGGGCATTAACCGTAAATGGTTAGTGCCTATTTTTTTTGCTTTTTTTCAAAATCATCTGACATTATATCCTTTGCCACGTGTGATTAGTGGAAAAATGATTTTTCTAAGAAAATATCTGCCCTCACGTTCTATGTGACAGGTAATTAGTGAAGAAATATTTCATTTATGTATAACAAACTTGCAAAAGAGGGTTGGTAAATACCGTTTTTAAAGCTTTATAGGTAGAGGAACAATTATTTTTCAAAATCATGTCCGTTTTTATACGCCTCAGTACAGAGTATATGAAGGAACTAACGAAAACAAAAGGTAAGGTAATAAAAACGCAAAAAAATATCACGAATTTTTTGCATCGTGCCAGGTCATTTGACTTTAGTAATTAGAGGACGTTTTGAAAATGTTCCTTTGTTGAACCTTGACAACTGATAAGTGCACCCTGGAAGTCTACCAGGAGTCTTGCCATGACCTTTCTTTTCTGAAAGTGAGCGAGATCATAATGACACTCCCGATGATGGGCGGCTGACCGGAGCCTTATGGTCAGTGACCTGTATATGCAGGCAGAGGCAGTCTGAGATGGCTGCAGGTGACAGGGAAACGCACGGAAACCGCTGGCGAAAAAGTAACTGATAATAATATTCACAGGGCGAAATGCCTGGAAAGGATGATAATGACTATGAATAAGGTTATTTTAATGGGAAGATTGACAAAAAATCCGGAAATTAAATATGCCGGGAAAGATAATGATATGGCAGTAGCAAGATACATGCTGGCAGTAAACAGAAGATATAAACGTGATGGGGAACAGGAAGCAGATTTTATTTCCTGTGTAACATTTGGAAAGAGTGCAGAGTTTGCACAGAAATATCTTCATAAAGGAATGCGGATTGTGATCGGTGGTCGTATCAGTACTGGTAATTATAAGGACAAGGATGGAAAGATGATTTATACCACGGATGTAATTGTGGAAGAGCATGAATTTGCTCAGAACAAGGACAACAGCGGTGGTGAAAACTCAACTGGTACACCGAAAACAGATAAGGACGGATTTATGGAAGCAGCAGAAGGTGAGATCCCATTTGACTAATCTGGAATAAGTGGTTGGAGGTGTGGATTATGGGTGTGAGTTATAACAGATTATGGAAAATGCTCATTGATAAAAATATGAAGCGAGTAGAGATGCAATACCTCGCCGGAATCAGCGGAAATATTCTTGCCCGGATGGGAAAAAACAAGTATGTGTCCATGGAGACAGTTGAGAAGATCTGTAAAAAAATGGACTGTACCATTGATGAGATGATGGAATTTACGGATGATGAAAATAGCACGCCGGATACGGCATAATTCTCTTAGCAAGCTAAGAGCGCACTTCTATACAGGCAATTACATCTGCCTGTATCGTGCGACCTGCGGTGCTGTTCCCGGATTTGAGAAATCTTAATCCGGGAATGTAGCGAAATCATAGATTTCGGACAAGGGGATAGCTCCCCTTGCGGCACAGGTGCCTATCTCATTTATATCAGGGAATCAGCATTTATGAGAGAAAGCTGGTTCTTTTTGTTTGTGAAAATAAGGAGAGACAGACAATGACCAGAGAGAAGAACCCCAAATATGAATCCATGTCACTGGAAGAATTGAAAGCCAACATGGAAAAAAGTAAAAAGGAACTTGAACAGGCAATGCACAATAAGAATATTCTGGAACAGAGAAAAAAGCTGATCGAGAGGAAAGAACGATCACACCGATTGGTGGTTAAAGGTGCTGAGTTTGAAAAAGCGTTTCCTATGTCCAAAGATCTTGAGCAGGAGGATTTCCAGAAAGTAATGAATGAAATGAAAGTTCTTAAATACAACAGAGATACAGTCCGGGATAGATATCTGGAGGCAGGAAGAAAGGAACGACAGCAGATTGCTGAAGAAGTAGAGAAAACCACGAAGGGAGATGATAGCTGATGGCACTTTATCATTTTTCTGTAAAGCAGGTATCCAGAGGAAAAGGGCAGACAGTGGTGAATTCGGCTGCGTATATTTCCGGGCAAAAATTGTATAACGATTATTATGGACAAGTCCATGATTACACGAGGAAATCCGGTGTGATGTTTACAGAAATCCTCAAACCGGATTATGTGCCGGAACGATTATCAGACAGGGAAACATTATGGAACGAGGTAGAGAGAGCAGAAAAGGGCAAGCGGGCACAGCTTGCCTATTCTTTTGACATTGCATTGCAGAATGAACTGACGTTAGAGGAGAATATCCAACTGGCGAGAGAATTTTGCCAGGAACAATTTGTGGCACGTGGCATGATTGTGGATCTGGCAGTTCATGAGGGAAAATCAAAAGATGGAGATGAACCGGATAATCCTCATTTTCATGTACTTGCTCCAATTCGTCCTTTTACAGAAGAAGGAATTTGGGGAAATAAACAGAAACGGGAATATGTTTTAGACGAAGAAGGAAACAGGATAAAAGATGCCAAAGGAAAGTATGTCTTCAATGCTGTTTCTACTACCGGTTGGAACGATCCTGAACTTTTAAAGGAATGGAGAAAGGCATGGACCGAGAAAGTGAATGATAAATTCCGGGAGTGTCATATGGCAGCAAGAATCGACCATCGTTCCTATAAAGAACAGGGAATTGATCTGATCCCGACAATTCATGAAGGGTACGAAGTCAGAGCAATGGAGAAGAAGGGAATCAAAACAATCATTGGAGAGTTGAATCGGGCGATCCGGCAATTCAATCAGATGTTCATTTCCTTAAAAGAATCTATCCAGTGGATGAAAACAGCCTATGAAGAAATGAAAATGGAACTGGATCGAAGGCAGCAGAACCCGACGCTTTTGGAGAGTCTGCAAGATTATTATGATAAAAAAACGCAGAATAGCCCGAAACTTTCAAATTTTTATGCGGAGATGGAACGAAGGGGAAAGAAAATTTCAAACTTACAGGAGTTTGCAAAATCCATCAATTATCTTCAGGTACACAACATTGAGACAATGGACGATTTACAAACACGAATTCAGGAACTGAATGGAATTATTTCTGCCAGCAAAGCTGAAATCAGTGAAAAGAGAGAACAACTGAAAAACCTGGAAGATTTGGAAAAGAAGATGCAGGTATTGAAGCAGAATCAGCCGTTGATAGATGAATACAACCACTTCTTTTTCCAGAAAAGACGGGAAAAGTTTTATACGGAGCATAAAAAAGCGATCAATTATTATCGTAAATGTGAGCGTGAACTAAAACCATACCGGGATAAAAAGGGACGGCTGCCAGAATCCAGATGGAAAAAAGAAAAAGAAGATCTCCGTATAATGATTGAAGAATTAAAAGCTGATAATCAGCCCTATCAGGATGAGCTTGCCTTTGTGAAAAAGGTACAGAGATGTGCTGATATTGCCAGGCGAGATCGTGAAATGCCAGAAACAGATACTTCCGGGCTTTCAGAAGAAAAAAGAGAAATGCCGGAGCAGGAATCGAAACAGAAATCTTCTATTCATGGCAGACTGGCGGAGAACCAGAAACTGATTGAGGAAGAAAAAGTGAAAAATCGACAAATGAAGAAAAAACGAAGTAATGAGATAAGTTTATAAAAATCTGTTGCAGGACAGACGGGAAAGGATGATGAAAATGCAGTATACAGAAGAACAGATCGCAAGAGCAAACCAGACAGATCTTGCTTCTTTTCTGAATGCACGGGGAGAACAGTTGGTAAAAAGTGGCAGAGAATACCGTTGGAAAAAGCATGACAGTGTAACGGTATCAGGAAATCGCTGGTATCGTCATAGCCAGAATAAGGGTGGCTATCCGGTGGATTTTGTGATGGAATTTTATCATGCCACATTTCCGGAAGCGGTGAAGATGTTGATCGATGAAGAAGGCGAAGGCAGGCAGAAGTCCTGCCTCGCCCCGTCACCTGACTTCCGGTTACCGGAGAAAAGTGAAACGAATGAGACGGTCATAAAATATCTGACAGAAATCAGGAGGCTTGAGAAAGATCTGGTGGAGGAATGGATTGCCGGTGGGAATATTTACGAAGAAAAGAAACACCATAATGTTGTATTTGTCGGCAGAGATGCAGACGGTATTCCGAGATATGCGCACTGCAGGGGAACTGGCGGGATAAAATATCGGGGAGATGTAGCTGGTTCGGATAAATCTTATGGATTCTGTCACAGAGGAGAGGATAATCAACTGTTTGTATTTGAAGCAGCCATTGATCTGCTGTCATTTATCCAGTTATTTCCAAAAGACTGGAAGAAACGTAGCTACCTGAGCCTGGGCGGAGTCTCCAGTGTGGCACTGATGACTTTTCTTTCTGAACGCCCTCAGATTACTTCGGTTTTCCTGTGCCTGGATAATGATCACGCAGGAAATGAAGCTTGTGAAAAATTGGCAGGAGAAATTCCGGATGGATATCGTGTGATCCGGTTGAAACCTGCCAGAAAAGACTGGAATGAAATTCTCTGTGACGAAAATGCTGACAGAAAGAAAGTGATACAGGAAACCGTTACAATGAAAATGCAGGAGAAAGAAGCACTGGTGCCGATGTTATGTTATAAAGATATTGAACAGACCAGTGTGGAATGGCTGTGGTTCCCTTATATTCCATTTGGAAAACTAACAATCATTCAGGGCAATCCGGGAGAGGGAAAAACCTATTTTGCCATGATGCTGACAGCAGCGTGCACGAACCGTAAGTTGTTTCCAAACATGGAAGATATTGAGCCATTCAATGTGATTTACCAGACAGCAGAGGATGGCATGGGCGATACTATTAAGCCAAGACTGGTGGAAGCAGGAGCAGATCTGAGCCGGGTTATGGTAATTGATGATTCGGAAGAAGTATTGACCTTATCCGATGATCGGATTGAAAAAGCGGTCAGACAGAATCATGTCCGGCTTGTAATCATTGATCCGGTACAGGCATTTATCGGAGCAGATGTGGACATGAACCGGGCAAATGAAGTTCGTCCGGTATTTCGCAAATTGGGTATGATTGCAGAGAAAACCAGTTGTGCTATCGTACTGATTGGTCATTTGAACAAATCTTCTGGGACACAGAGTACTTACCGGGGGCTTGGCTCTATTGATATCATGGCAGCAGTAAGAAGCTTGATTTTTATTGGAAAAGTGAGAAAAGATCCGACAACGAGAGTGTTGATTCATGAAAAAAGTTCTCTTGCACCGCCAGGGGAGACAATGGCTTTTAAACTGGGAGATGAAGAAGGTTTCCGATGGGTGGGAGCTTATGAAATTTCGGCAGATGAATTGTTAGATGGAAAAGAAGGAAAAGCAACCGAAACAAAGCTGGAACGAGGAGCAAAGCTGATTCAGGAACTGCTTGTTGATAAAAACGAAATTTCAATCAGGGAATTAGACGACAAAGCAAAGGAACAGGGAATATCCGGGAGGACAATGCGTGATGTAAGAAGCCGGATGAAGAATGAACTGGAGTATTGGATAAATGAGAAGCAGGAAAACTGTATTCGGTTAAAAGTGTGATTAATATTAAAGAATAATCCAACCAATCAGAACCGTTTAACAATTGTATAGATCGTTGAATTTAATGCTACATTTTAATGCTATAAAAATTGACAAATGTAGCATTAAAATGTATACTTGATTTTAGGAGGTGAGATTCTTTGGACACGTACACAGTAAAAGAAGTTGCCAAAATGATGAATACGTCTGAAGAAACTGTTAGAAGATGGATTCGCTCAGGGAAATTAAAGGCTAATATGGATTCGCGGAAGAAGGGGAGTGTTATCACTGATGCAATGTTGAGAGAATTCACAAGGAATACGCCTAAATATGCTGCTGCATTGGCTAATCCGATAGGAGGAATTGTTGCTGCCTCGACATTGTTGTTAGGAACTTTTGTAGCAAAGAATATTGAAAAAGGTGAAGCAATAAAGAATTCTACTGTTGATTCGGAGGAAATAAAAAAGATATTGAAAGAGAATCTTGTAACGGTTAATGCAAATATAAAAAATAAGAAGAAGGCTATTGCCCAGCTTGAACAGGAAATAGTTGATGAAGAAACAAAGGTAAAAAGCCTGGAATATTTATTGAAAAACATTGAGAATGTAAAGGGGGATGCAAATGAGTGATCTTAGTAAAAAAATAACAGAGTTATTGTCTAATGAATGTAAAGCTGCACCGGATATGACGCATGGTCTGAAAAATATCGGTGATGGGGATATGAAAGAGGGAATGAAAATTATGGTAGATTTTTTTGAAGAAAACGGTATGAGAAAAGGCGCATTGCTTGGTGCAACAGCAACTCTTGCTGGGGTAGGACTAATAGTTGGAGCAAAAAAACTTTATTCAATGAAAAAAGTTCATAAAGAAAAAGGTGAGAAAATTCTTAATGGATTAAAACAGGGAATAGAGAATGAACTGACGGAAAGCATTGAAGATTATGAGTGTACTAAAGAAAGTGAAAAAGCAGAAAACATTCAGGCAGATAATGTGTGATGTAAGAGACCGAATGAAGAATAAACAGGAATATCTGATTAAAAAACGGATGGTGGCAGACAGATTAAGAAGGTACAGCGTTTTATAGATACCTTATCTGCCGTCTGCCACCTGCCGGCGTATGGATATTTTTAAGTGTATAGGAATAAGTAAATTTGGATTGACAGAAAATATAGAAAAGCGTATTATAATAGCAAGAGGTGGGATTTCCCACACAAATGCTTGCGTAGGAGGTGTTGATAATGGAAGCAATGAAAGATTATGTTGCTCATCTGGACAATAAAAAAAGGATTACCCTCAGAGGAGCTGCTTATCAGTATTATAATGTAAAAGAATATGGAAATGGCTGCATTATTCTGGAACCTCGGGAACTGGCAGTGCCAGAGAGCATTTCAGCCAGAACCCTGGCAGATATGGATCGTGCAGTAAGTAACTTTAAAAGAGGAGATGTTTCTCCGGCTATTGACCTGTCAGATTTTTAAAAGGAACAAAGAATGAACTTTAATATACGAATGGGAATCCCTGAAATGCAGGAACTTTGGCTAGATCTGCAGGAGAAATATCGTTCTGGGAATATAAAAAAGAAGGAAGAACAGTTGTATAAAAAATGGGGAAAGGCTTTAAAGCTGTTATCGGCAGATCCAGGGTATCCAAGTCTTCAAACCCATGAGATAGAGCCATTGTCCAGACGTTATGGAATGAAAGTGTGGCAGTCTTATCTGGAAAACAAAACCAGTGGCGCAATGAGAATGTACTGGGTTTATGGACCAGACCAGAAAGACATTACGATTATCGGACTGGAACCACACCCGGAAGATAAGAAAAATGGCGCATATGACCGAATTTCACTGTCGGATTTATAGAATAAAACTGAATATGGAACTTAACACGAGCAGTTAGTCTATGAAAAAAATAGGGTAGCTGCTTTTTTCATGCCCAAAAGGAGGTGTCGTGTATGGGATATGCACGTAAAGATGTAGAAAAGACAAAGAAAATAGCCAAGAAATTTGTCCGTTATCAGGAAGGGGCAGAACTTTACAGCATTGGGCTGACAAAATTCCAAGAGCTGGCAAAAGAGGCGAAAGCAGTGTACAAGATTGATAAAGTTGCGCTTGTAAATTGTGAGATCTTTGAGAAATATCTGGAGACATTTCGGATTGCGTAGAAAACAGAAGAAACTTGCGGAAGGACGAAAAACAGGGATTGACTTTTTGTCATACGAAAATTATAATGTGGATGTGGAGGAATAAGAACAGATATGGCGAGAACAGGGAGACCAAAATCGGAAAATGTAAAAAAGAAAGTATTGAGTATCCGGGTGGAAGATTCTATGTATAAGCGTATCTGTGATTATGCCGGAAAACACAAAATGACTGTGACAGAAGTTGTCTTGCAGGGACTGGAGAAAGTTTTGAACAGACCTGAATAATATGGAGTCCTTCCTTTATTTGAAGGAGGATTTATATGGCACAGACAAGAAAAGATCTGCGGGGCAGAGTCCTGCGGAAAGGTGAATCACAGAGACGTTCCGATGAGAGGTATGTATATACTTATACGGACCCACTTGGAAGACGTAAATATGTTTATGCACAAGACCTTGTAACGCTTCGGGAAAAAGAAGCACAACTCTTGAAAGATCAGATGGACGGTCTGGATATCTATGTTGCCGGAAAGGCTACTGTAAATTTTGTATTTGACCGTTACATGAGTCTCAAAAACAATCTGAAACCGACGACCAAGAGCAATTATCTGTATATGTATGACCGCTTTGTGCGAGATACATTTGGAAAGCGGAATATAGCAGAGATCAAGTATTCAGATGTAGTGCAATTCTATAATTACCTGGTTGAGAAACAAGAATTGCAGATCAATACACTGGAAACAGTTCATACGTTACTGCATCCGACTTTTCAACTGGCAGTGAGGGATGACATTATCAGAAAAAATCCTTCGGATGGTGTCATGGCAGAGTTAAAGAAAAATTTGGGTATGAAAACCGGTGTGAGACATGCACTGACAATTCCACAGCAGAGAGCATTTATTGAATATATTGCCACGCATCCGATTTATTATCACTGGTGGCCAATCTTTACCGTTTTTCTTGGAACTGGCTGTCGTATCGGTGAAGTGTTGGGATTGAGATGGGAAGACATCAATTATAAGAAGCGGATTATCTGCGTTAATCATAATCTGACGTATTATCCGGTAGGTGAGGATCGTGCCTCAGAAAATCACATTTCAACACCGAAAACAGAAGCTGGGATGCGGACGATTCCTATGCTGGATGCGGTAAAAGATGCTTTTGAAATGATCTGGGAAGAACAGAAAGAGAAAGGCTGGACGGATGCAGAGATTGATGGAATGACAGGATTTATTTTCTGTAACCGTTATGGAAATATAATGAATGCACAGTCAGTCAATCGGGCAATCAAGAGGATATCTTCTTCCTACAATGCGACGGAAGAAGTAGAAGCAAGAAAAGAGCATCGAGAGCCAGTGCTGCTCCCCAACTTTTCGGCACACAATCTGAGACACACTTTTTGTACAAGACTTTGTGAAAGAGAAACCAATCTGAAGGTTATCCAGTCGATCATGGGGCATAAGGATATTCAGACTACTATGGATATCTATGCGGAAGCGACCGAGGAGAAAAAACAGGAAACATTTGAACATTTGGCTGCAACAATGGATGTATTTTAAGAAGGGCTTATGAAGACTTCCATCTGACAACAGAAAGAACCAAATGACATCAAATTGACAACAAATATAATTTGACAATGGTTCATCATGAATAATGATGAAGAGAAGACAATTTAATAGAAACAGCCCAGCGAAGCGTTATGAAGAATAACGAAGAAATGCTAAAAAAATTCCCGACAATGAAGTCCCTGGACGCTGATAAGAAAGCTTCCAAGACTTCCGAAGCAGCTCCGGCAGCTGCAGAAGTGAAAGCTGAGCCTGAAAAGATTGATTTTTCTAAGGTAAAGATTGAGCCTTTGTTTGAGGAAGCAGTTGATTTTGACACATTCAGCAAGTCAGATTTCCGTGCAGTAAAGGTTAAAGAGTGTGTTGCAGTACCGAAGTCAAAGAAACTGTTACAGTTTACGCTTGATGACGGAACAGGCACAGACCGCACTATTTTAAGCGGAATCCACGCTTATTATGAGCCAGAAGAGCTTGTTGGAAAGACACTTATTGCTATCACAAATCTTCCACCGAGAGCTATGATGGGCATTGACTCTTGCGGTATGCTCCTCAGTGCTATTCATGAAGAAGAAGGCGAAGAAAAGCTCCATCTTCTGATGGTAGATGACCACATTCCGGCAGGTGCAAAGCTCTATTAAGATGATGTAAAGATGTACCGTTTTACCAAATAGACGGGACGTACTTCATTTGATAAAAAACTAAAAAAACAGCGATTTACATCAAACTTACATCATTTGATGCAGAAATCGGTGCAAGCAAGAAAAAATCGCATAATTAGTACAATGAGTGGGCAATTCCAATCGGAGTTGCCCATTTTTAAAACAAATAGAAATACAAATCGGAAGTTTACGGTCTGTAAAAGACCTTTGACACACGGAAAACATAGATGTCAATGCACTTTGATAGCGAAAATAAGACCTTTCGATTAGTATGAGTATGCAAGGAGGTGACGAGATGGAACTTGGAAAGCAAATAAAAATGCATCGTCAGGAAGCACATTTATCCCAAGAGGAGTTAGCCAATCGTGTTTATGTTTCAAGGCAAACAATCTCAAATTGGGAAAATGATAAAAGCTATCCAGATGTGAATAGTTTGGTATTACTGAGTGAAATCTTTCAAATTTCCCTTGACAATCTAATCAAAGGAGATATTGAAGTTATGAAAGATGTAATTCAAAAAGAAGAAATTGAAAAGATGAATCGCTATGGAAAATCCTACACTATAATGCTAATTGCAACAGAGAGATGTATAGAGAATTTTGCTGTTGTACTAAAGAGGTTCAAAATAGAATTTTGGAATATTGCGGTTTGGATTTACGAGTCAGTGAGTACAGTATTTATGAAAAGTGTTTGGTTGCAATAGAAAGTGTGCTAAATAAACGCTTCCCTGATGATAAAAGTGTTTTTTACGATGGAGGGAAGTATTTTACTCGTAGCTTAGAATACTATGCTGCTAAACCAATTCCACATCAAGAGTTTGAGTATCAAAATCATATTACAGATGTTTTGGCTAATGCGTTTAATAGTAATGACAAAAAGGCTACACCAATTCAGCAGTTGTCGGTAGAATATAATTTTGAAAGTTGCGAAGGAATAGAAACATGCCAGTTGGTTACTGTTATTGCAGAGTTTTCAGCAATCTATGGGAATAAAAATAAAAACATTGATAAATCATACGGTTCTCCGGGAGGATACGATGGAGAAGTCATAGAAACAATGGAAGATTTATTCCTATTAGCCTTATTTGAAATATATACAAATTGTGTTTTATAAATTATAAGGTAAGTAAAATGATTTTTCAGAGAGGAAATGATGAATGGCATTCGATTTTAAGAAAGAATATAAAGAATTTTATATGCCGAAGAATAAGCCGCAGATTGTGGCAATTCCAAAGGCAAATTATATAGCAGTACGAGGTAAAGGAAATCCTAATGAAGAAGGCGAGGAATATAAAACTGCTATTGGTGTTTTGTATGCTGTTGCCTATACTCTCAAGATGAGTTATAAGACGGATTACAAAATAGACGGATTTTTTGAATATGTTGTACCACCGCTTGAGGGATTTTGGTGGCAGGACAATGTTGAAAGTGTAGATTATACCAACAAATCAGCTTTCAACTGGATTTCTATTATTCGTATGCCTGATTTTATTGCAAAGAAAGATTTTGATTGGGCGGTGGAAACTGCTTCAAAAAAGAAAAAGATGGATTGCTCTGGTGCAGAGTTCTTGAGTATTGACGAAGGTTTGTGCGTACAAATAATGCATATAGGAGCTTTTGATGATGAACCTGCAACCGTGGCAATGATGGATAAATATCTTGAAGAAAACGGTTATGTAAATGATTTTACTGGTGAGCGACGCCATCACGAAATCTATTTATCAGACCCAAGAAAAGTTGCACCGGAGAAATGCAAAACAGTAATAAGACACCCAATAAAGAAGGCATAAATTGAGTAAAATGAAATTAGGTCAGAGGACAACTAATGGCATCAAGTAAAGAATATTTGGAATTTGTATTAGAGCAGTTGGCAGAATTGGACGAGATTACTTACCGTGCGATGATGGGCGAATATATTATTTATTATCGTGGTAAAATTGTCGGCGGAATTTATGATGACAGATTACTTGTAAAACCGATAAAATCAGCAATTTCATATATGCCGACAGCTACTTATGAATTGCCGTATGATGGGGCAAAGGAAATGCTGCTTGTAGAAGATGTGGATAATAAGAAATTTTTAACAGGACTATTTAATGCAATGTACGATGAATTGTCAGCACCTAAGATTAAAAAGAAAAAGTAGACAGATACTATTGATGGAGCGATAGGTATATAAAAATTATGGAAACAAAGCCAAGGATTTTATATTTACAAAAGATTTTACTGGAAAGAACTGATGAAGAAAATCCTCTTTCCACAACACAGTTAATCAATATATTGAATGATGAGTACGGAATATCTGCACATAGAACTACAGTCACAAAAGACATTGCAGCACTTCAGGAGTTTGGGATGGACATTGTTACTATCCATTCTACTCAGAGCAAATACTTTGTAGCCAGTCGTAAGTTTGAATTGCCGGAACTGAAACTGCTGATAGATGCAGTAGAGTCATCGAAGTTCATTACAAAGAAGAAAAGCGAAACCCTGATTGAGAAGATACATACGATGACCAGTCCGGGACAGGTGGCAAAGCTGAAACGTAATAACTATGTGGTCAATCGAATTAAGCCGGATAATGAGCAGATATATTATATCATCGACGCTATAAATGATGCCATCAATGCAGGTAAGCAGATTTCTTTTCAGTATTATGATTATACCGGATTGAAGAAAAAGGTTCTGAAGAATAAGGGCGAAGTGTATAAGTTCAGTCCGTATAAACTTCTCTGGTGTGGGGACTATTATTATGTTCTCGGATATTCAGAGAAGAAAAGCAAGGTTATCAATTTCAGGGTAGACCGTATTGCTTCCAAGCCGGAGATATTGGATAAAGATATTATTCCTATGCCGGATGATTTTGATATTGAGAATTACACAAAGGAAGTATTCTTTATGTTCTCAGGCGAGAAAGTCCTTGTGGATTTACGGTGTGATAACAGTCTGATGAAAACAATGGTTGACCGTTTCGGAGAAGATGTGACAACCCTTGCGTATGATATGACGTCTTTCAGAGTACAGACCGAAGTATCAGCCAGTCCTACTTTTTTCGGTTGGGTGTTTGGCTTCAATGGCAAAGTACAGATACTTGCACCGGAAAGAGTGAAAGAACAGTACAGACAGATGATTGCAAAAGCTGATGAGAATATGCAGGAAAGCGAATAATTTGAAAATGAAATCCAAAGGAGCGGTAGCTATGGAGAATAAATTAGAAAAAATCGGTCAAAATAATTTTATGGATAATTTTGTTAAAACCGATGACATCTTAAAAGATATGTGTGGGATTATCGAATCTTCACAAAAAGCTGCATATCGAGCGGTCAATACAACGCTTATACAGAGAAATTGGCTCCTTGGTTATAGAATTGCAAGTGAAGAATTGCAGGGCGAGGATAGGGCAAAATATGGAGCTGAAATTATAAAAAAGTTAGCAAAAGAATTATCGGCTGAATATGGAAAAGGTTATACAAAGTCGAATCTATATAGCTTTTATTCTTTCTATAAGACCTATCCTGAAATTTTCCAGACATCGTCTGGAAAATCTGTTGGGTTACTGTCTTGGTCGCATTATGCAACATTATTACAGGTTAAAGAGAAGGCAGCTCGCGACTGGTATGAGAAAGAAGCCGCAAAACAGACTTGGAGTGTCCGTACTTTGCAGAGGAATATTTCTTCTCAGTATTATTACCGTATGCTCAAAACTCAGAAAAAAGAGCTTGTAGAAAGTGAAATGAAGGAACTGACTGCACCGTATCAGAATGATAAGTTGGAGTTTATCAAGAATCCGGTAGTTGCGGAGTTTTTAGGCTTTTCGCAGAATACAGATTTTACAGAGAGTGACCTTGAGAAAAGTATTCTTTCCAATTTGCAGAAATTTTTGATGGAGCTTGGAAAGGGATATGCTTTTGTGGCAAGGCAGCAGCATATCCATACGGAGAAACAGGACTATTATATCGACCTTGTGTTTTACAATTACATACTGAAATGCTTTGTCCTCATCGACCTGAAAACAGAAAAGATAACACATCAAGATGTAGGACAGATGGATATGTATATCCGTATGTATGATGAATTGAAACGTAGTGAGGGCGATAACCCAACAATCGGTATTGTTCTTTGTTCCGATACAGATGATGATATTGCCCGTTATTCTGTTATGCATGGCAATGAACAATTATTTGCTTCCAAGTACAAATTATACCTGCCGACAAAAGAAGAACTGAAAGCGGAGATTGAAACTCAAAAGGCAATGTTTTATCTTCAGCAGCAGGATAATGAAGACAGAAACAAAAACTATACTTTTAACATTGAATGAGTTAAAAAGAAATAAAATAAGAGCATTTGATCAGAATGAATTCCTTCATGATGGGAATCGATTCCGAGGGTATGCTGATCTCAGCAGTACCTGAGGAAGATGGTCATGAAGGACTGAACCTTCTGATGGTAGATGACAGAATCCCGGCAGGTGCAAAGCTGTACTAAAATTAGATATAAAACAAGAGCACTTCTCAGAGTTAATAATCAGAAAACCGAGAGGTGCTTTTTTCGTGCTAAAAAATATATCCCGGCAGTCAACTGCTGCAAAACAGTATATAACAGTTGACAACAGTATTATACTGTTATATACTGTTTGCAACAGGAGGGAACATATGAAGATTATAATCAATAATACATCGATGGTACCAATTTATGAACAGATCATGGAGCAGATCAAGGCGCAGATCATCTCCGGAGAGTTAAAAGAAAATGATATATTGCCGTCCGTGAGAACAATGGCAAAGGAACTGAAGATCAGTGCACTTACTGTGAAGAAAGCATATGACAATCTGGAAGCAGAGGGCATGACAGTCACAGTTCATGGGAAAGGAACGTATGTAGCGGCTTCGAATACACAGCTGATGGAAGAAGAGCGCAGGAAAGAGGTTGAGGCGGATCTGGAAGCAGCAATTCAGAAGGGAAGGCGCTGCGGAATGAAAGAGGAAGAGATCCGTTCGTTGTTTGAACTCATCATGGAGGATGAATGATTATGTTGGAGATCAAAGGAGTAAAGAAAAGCTACGGTGAATTTCAGTTAGACTGTTCGTTAAATGTAGAAAAAGGAAGAATCACCGGTCTGGTTGGAGAGAACGGAGCCGGTAAGAGTACTTTGTTCAAGGCAGTGCTCGGACTCATTTCTTATGATGCCGGTGAGATAAAGATCCTGGGAAAAATACCGGAAGAGTTAAGTGAAAAAGAGAAAGAAGAGCTGGGAGTTGTCCTGGCAGAAACCGGATTCAGTGGATACTTGAAAGGGAAAGATGTTGAGGCAGTCCTTGCCAAATTATATCCAAAGTTTGAAGCAGAAAAATTTCATCAGATGTGTGAAGAATATCAGATTCCGTTGGATAAATTTATAAAAGAGTACTCAACAGGAATGAAAGCAAAGCTGAATCTGATCGTTGCATTGACACATCAGGCAGAATTCCTGATGCTGGATGAGCCGACAGCAGGGCTTGATGTCGGAGCGAGGGAAAGGATGCTGGATATTTTAAGAGAGTATATGGAAGAAGAGCCGGAGAGAAGTATCCTGATCAGCTCACATATTTCTTCGGACTTAGAACATCTGTGTGATGACATTTATGTGATACATAAAGGAAAGATTGTACTTCATGAAGCGATGGATACGATTCTTGAAAAATATGCAGTGTTGAAGGTCAGTGAGGAACAATATCAGGCAGTGGACAAAAGGTATCTTTTGAAAGAGAAAAAAGAGTTTTTTGGAGTTGCCTGTCTGACGAACGAGAAGCAGTATTATATAGAAAATTATCCGGAAATCGTAGTAGAGAGCGGATCACTCGATCAGGTGATCCTGATGTTGACAGGAGGCGAAAGATGATGAAAGGAATCAGAGGGCTTTTGGAAAAGGATTTTCGATTGTTTTTTCGACAGGGTGGTAATCTTTTTTTGGTGTTAGTGTTTGTAGCATTGTTTTTTATACTTACAGGAAAAAAGGCAGCTGCTTTCATTGCAATGTATATCCCATCTGTTCTGGCGATATATTCAGGTAATACGATCAGTTATGATGAAAATGGCCATGGTTACACATATTTATTTTCTTTACCCGTAAATAAAAAAATATATGTCAGAGAAAAATATATTTTTTCCTTTATCATGACAGCATGTGGATGGTGCATTGGAATGATCTGTGCAGGAATTATGGTACTCATAAATCCTGAAGAGGTGTTTGATCTGGAAATGCTGGCAATGGAGTTGATCACATTTTTTGTGTTTCAGGCAATTGCGGGAATTATGATCGCGATCAGGATAAGGTTCGAAGGAGAGAAAGGGCGAATTGTGCTGCCAATCGCAATTTTAATTATTTTTGCGATTTGTTATACAATTAGATCTTTTGTGAAGACTAACTTGGGATTAAAAGAAAGTATTCTGCATATGATAGGGGGAATAGGGGATCTTGAAATCGGGATTGCCCTCATTGTGCTAAGTCTGCTTATATGGTTTGCTTCGTATAAGTATAGTATGAGCGCCATGAAGAAGAAAGAGTTTTAAGATAGGCGTGGCAAAGATGATCCATTAAAAATAATGATTATAAAGATGTAATAGCTACCAAAAATATGAGAAAAACTTTGTGAAAAAATAGGCTTGTGTTTCGTAAGAGTCCCTTGTAAAATAGCGGTCAAGGATGAAAAGAAAAGGAGATTCTTATGGGAACTAATGAAAAAGATATGACTGCCGGATCTCCCGGAAAACTGATCATAACTTTTGCCATACCAATGATGCTTGGAAATATTTTTCAGCAGTTTTATACAATGGCAGACACCATGATCGTCGGACAAGTGGTAGGAGTTAAAGCACTGGCGGCAGTAGGTGCCGGAGATTGGCTGGTATGGCTGGTGTTGGGGATTATGACAGGTATCACACAGGGTTTTTCTATTCTTGTATCTCAGTATTATGGAGCAAGGGAAAAGGAAAATCTGAAATGTGCAGTAGCGAAAAGCTATATCATGACAGCATTACTGTCTGTGGTCGTACTCGCAGTAAGTGAAGGTACAGTTTATCATGTTCTTTTATTTTTACAGACACCGGATAATGTCATTGATCTGACAATGCTATATTTGCGGCTGATCTTTGCAGGAATCCCGATCATAGCTGCTTATAATATATTTGCAGCGATCCTTCGGGCACTTGGAAACAGCAGATCTCCGTTGATCGCAATGACAGTGGCAGCAGTGATCAATGTGGGACTGGATTTGTTATTTGTGGCGGTTTTTGGCTGGGGTATAGCCGGAGCAGCAGTGGCGACCGTTATCGCGCAGGGATTTTCTGCCTTGTACTGTTTGATCGTATTACGTAAAATCCCGGATATCCGCCTGGAAAAGAAGGACTTTTACAGGCAGCCCTCTATGAGCCTGCGGCTTTTGGAACTGGCGGTTCCTCTTGCGATACAGAATGTGATCATCTCCGTGGGAGGACTTGTGGTACAGTATGTGATCAATGGATTTGGTTTTCTGTTTGTGGCGGGATTTACGGCATCGAACAAGCTGTATGGGGTTTTGGAGATGGCTGCCGTTTCATATGGATATGCTATTACAACCTATGTGGGCCAGAATCTTGGTGCAAAAAAATACCAGAGGATTCGAAAAGGCGTGCGCAGCGGCACTTATATGGCAGTGCTCACTTCGGCTTTCATTTCCGGCATGATGGTACTGTTTGGACGTAATGTACTGTCCCTGTTTGTATCCGGTGAACCGGATCAGACCCGACAGGTATTGGATATAGCATATAAGTATTTGTTTATCATGGCTGTCTTTTTGTGGGTGCTGTATCTGCTGTATGTGTATCGTTCCGCTATCCAGGGCCTGGGTAATACTTTGATTCCGCTTGCCAGCGGCATTGCAGAATTTATAATGCGTGTCAGTGTTGCGCTGCTGCTGCCAAAACTGATCGGTGAAGATGGAATATACTATGCAGAGATCTGTGCATGGAGCAGTGCAGCTGTTTTATTATTCGTAAGTTATATGATCATTATACGGAAATATAAAGAAGTCACCGTTCATACATAATGTTATTTACTTAAGGGATCTATAATAATACAGGCAGAAAATATCCGGGTTTCACTATGAAATGTTCAGATATTTTATATTTGACAAAAAACTATTTATATAAAAAGAAAAGTATGATATTATAATATTTATTCATTGCAACTATGAAAATTGAATAGTCAGAAGGGTGTACAAAGTACTTAATAAGGAATCTGGTGAAATGCCAGAACAGCCACCGCTACTGTGACAGGGACGAAAACCAAAATATCACTGGAGAGATCCGGGAAGATGGTAAGTAGGAAGAACTGGAGTCAGGAGACTTGCCTTTTTGACAGAAGAATTCTGATTCGGATGGGATACAGAAGGAATAAGCTCTGCCTGAGGTGGAGGTTTGTTTTTTGTGCTGATATGATGCTGGATCATATCAGCTTTTTTTATTTTAAAAACAATAAACAGATAAAAAATGAGGAGAGATGAAGATGGGAAAAGTAATTGCAAAGCGTTTTATATTTATGATTCCGGTAGTGCTGGCGGTTACATTTATTATTTTTATGCTGAGTTTTATATCGGCAGGTGATGCTGCCAGAGTGCTGGCGGAGAAAAAATATGAGCATCCGTCACCGGAGCAGGTAGAAGAAGTACGGCATGAGGAAGGACTGGATCAGCCGGTGCTGGTACAATACGGGAAATGGCTGGATCAGGCACTTCATGGCGATTTTGGAAAATCATATTCTACCAGAAAACCGGCTTTTGAGGAATTAAAAAGATATTTTCCACAGACATTTAAACTGGCAGTTACTTCGTTTTTATTGTTGATGATCGTATCAGTCCCTCTTGGAATTTTGTCGGCAATTTATGAAAACAGAGTTCTGGATAAAGTCATTCGCATTTTGTCGTCCCTCAGTGTATCTATGCCATCTTTCTGGATCGGTCTGATGCTGCTCTATATATTTGGAGTAAAGCTAAAAGTGATTTCCGTGATCGGAGGAGATGCCGGAGGCATCCCGATTCTTGCGGCATTTGCCATGGATATCAGTTTCTTTGGAATTATGACGAGATTGATCCGTACCAATATGATACAGGTGCTGAAGCAGGATTACATACGTGCCAGCAGAGCTAAGGGATTGTCATCTGTAAATGTAATTTTGCGTCATGGTCTGAAAAATATCCTGATTCCTGTGCTTACACGTCTGGTATCAATTGTGATCGGTTTTTTCTGTGGCTCAGCTGTGATAGAAAGTATTTTTTCAATTCAGGGAATCGGAAATCTGGCATTGAAATCCGTGATCTCAAAAGACACTCCGGTGCTGCAATGTTTTATCTTTATTCTGGCTGTTGGCATTGTAGTATTAAATTTTCTTGTGGATATCGCCTATTCTGCGATTGACCGGCGAATCCAGTTAAAGTAAAGGAGAGATCATAGAATGGGAAGCAGAAGAAAGCAGAAAACAGAAAAAAGCATGATCCAGAATCTGTACTGGAAACAGGTATTCCGGTCACCGAAAACAAAAATAGGATTGATGGTGGTCATAATTTTTGCATTGGCAGCTATTTTTGCACCTGTACTGGCGCCGCATGATCCACTGCTTGTGGATGTTTCGATAAAATTAAAGAATCCGTCGGCGGCATATCCTTTAGGTACTGATCAGCTGGGACGATGTATTTTATCAAGACTTCTCTGGGGCAGCCGGTATTCACTGAGCTATAGCTTTACGGTGCTTCTGATCACTGTATGTGTCGGGGTGCCGATCGGACTGTTTGCCGGATATGTAGGTGGAAAAATCGATTCCATAATTATGAGGATCATTGATGTATTTATGGCTATGCCGGTCTTTATTGTGGCACTTGCCATTGCAGGAACCGTAGGAGCCAGCGGCGCTCATCTGATCCTGTCCTTATCGGTCGTATCCTGGGCAGAATATGCAAGGCTTGCCCGGGCATTGACACTTCAGGAAAAAAATAAAAATTATATGACCGCACTAAAAGCCGGTGGCTGCGGCCACGCAAGGATCATATTTAGGCATGTATTGAGAAATATCCTGCCATCTGTGATCGCACTGGCAACAATGGAAATAGGTTCGATCATTCTGTCAATTGCCGGCTTTTCCTTTATCGGACTTGGTGTGCAGGCACCGACACCGGAATGGGGGATCATGCTCAGTGACAGTAGAAGTTATATTCAGACTTATCCAAGACTGATGTTTTATCCGGGCATACTGATCATGATCATTGTTCTGGCATTTAATTATCTGGGGGAGGGAATACAGAATGGAACAGCCCAAAAATGATGTTCTAAAGGTAAAAAGACTACATGTGGAGTTTCAGACATCTCACGGAATGGTTCATGCAGTAAAAGATGTCAGCCTGGAAGTAAAACGCGGAAGGATCCATGCTCTGGTGGGAGAAAGTGGAAGCGGCAAGTCAGTTACCTCTCTGACGATCATGAATCTGCTTGCAGGAAATGGAAAGGTGATATCCGGAGATGTGACACTGAACGAAAAGAGTCTTCTGAAGTTATCAGGAAAAGAAAAACGACAGTTATACGGAGACAGGATCGGAATGATCTTTCAGGATCCGACTGCTGCTCTTGATCCGCTTTTTACAGTTGAACAACTGCTTCTGGAAGGACTGAGAAAACATCGCAGAATGAGCAAAAAACAGGCAAGGGAAGCAGCGTTGGAAAGTCTGCGGATGATGAATCTGCGTGATCCGGAAGAACTGATGAAGAAAAAACCTTACGAATTGTCTGGTGGTATGTGCCAACGTGTTATGATCGCCATTGCCATGTCCATGAAACCGGATTATCTGATCGCAGATGAGCCGACGACAGCCTTGGATGTAACCGTACAGAAGCAGATCCTGGAAGAAATCTATCAGCTATCCAGGAAAGAAAATCTGGGCGTGTTATTTATTACGCATGATCTGGGTGTGGTGGCAGAGATCGCAGATGATGTTTCGATCATGAAAGACGGCGAAATAGTGGAAAACGGAACGGTTGAAGAGATCTTTTATCATCCGCAGCATTCATATACAAAAAAACTGTTGGATGCAGTTTTATAGGGGAAAAGTATGAGTACGTTACTAAAGACAGAACATTTAAAAAAATATTATGGCAAGAAAAAAATTGTGAAGGCAGTGGATGATGTAAGTCTGGAAATTCATGCAGGATCATCCATGGCTCTGATCGGTGAAAGTGGAAGTGGTAAAACTACATTCGGAAAGCTGATCGCCGGCCTGGAGAAACCTACAGATGGAAAATTCTGGTTTCAGGGACAGGAAATGCAGGATTTGTCTGAAAAGCAGTTTCGTCCATATCGCAAGAACCTTCAGATGGTCTTTCAAAGCAGCAGTGGGGTATTTGATCCCGGTTATACCATTGGAGAAAATATTCTGGAAATTTTGAAATTACATGAAAAACTGCAAGAGGGTGAGTATGAAGAGCGAGTAAAGGAGGCTTTGATCCAGACGGGGCTTGATCCGGATATCCGTAACCGTTATGTTGGACAGATTTCAGGAGGTCAGTGTCAGAGAGCTAATATTGCGAGAGCATTAGTATTAAGACCGGAACTTGTGATCTGTGATGAACCGGTATCCAGTCTGGATTATTCCATACGAAAGCAGATCCTGCATCTGTTAAATGAGCTGCAGGAAAAATATGAGATGACCTATTTACTGATCACTCATGATCTATCCAATGTTCCATATCTCTGCAAAGAGGTGGCTATTATGTATCAGGGACGCGTGGTCGAGTTTATCGATCATACGGACAGCTTAAAGGAGACTGCCGTACATCCTTATACAAAAGATCTGTTTGATTCTATTCCAGTAAAAGAACCGAAAATGCGAAGAATCGGATCGCAGGAAAAGAAAATATTTTCAGATACCATTCCGGAACAGGGCTGCCCATACCAGAACCGGTGCAGAAGATGTATAAATATATGCAGAGAGCATATACCGGAATTGACAGAAATTGAAACAGGACATTTTGCGGCATGTCATATGCTGTAAAATATAAAACAAACAAAGGAGAGGAAGAAATGAAGAAAAGACGTGTAGCAAAACTGATAGCATTGAGCATGGTGGCGGCAACTTTACTGACAGGTGTCAATGTACAGGCAAAAGAGGAAAAAGTAGTTACGGCAATGACATCCATTGATCTGACTCCTGAACTTTGTGACCCTATAAAAAGTGGTCCGGACTTTCGTCTTTATGAAATGATCTATGATCCACTGGTGCGTTATGGAGAAAATGGAGAAATCAAACCGGCATTGGCAGAATCCTGGGATATCAGTAAAGATGGCACAACCTATACGTTTCATTTAAGAAAAGATGTGAAATTCTCAGACGGTACAGTGTTTAATGCAGACAATGTGATGTGGAATTATAACAGATGGGTGGAACAGGATGTGACCGGTAACTTTTCAGCCAAACTGGAAAATGTTACAAAGGTAGATGATTATACTGTAGAATTTAAGTTCGCAGAACCATGCTATACACTGTTGATCGAATTCAGCTATCCAAGACCATTCCGTTTCACCTGTGAAAGTGCACTGGATGAAGACGGAGAATTTTGTCAGGAAGTGGGTACCGGAATGTGGATGATCGACAGTTATGAAAGCGGTCAGGAGGTTGTCCTGGTACCAAATCCTAATTATTACGGTGAGAAACCAAATATTGATAAAGTAGTTCTGAAACAGGTGGTAGACGGTGATGCCAGAGTGATGGCACTTCAGAGTGGAGAGGCAGATCTGAATCTTCAGGATATTCCATCCGAAAGCTTCAGTATTATCCAGGCAGATAAAAATTTATCGACAGAACAGCAGGTTTCCACACTTTCTTACTATCTGATCGAAAATTATGATACACCGGCGCTTCAGGATATAAACGTACGTCAGGCACTGAATTATGCAACAAATAAAGAAAGCATTGTAAATGATCTGCTGGATGGTTACGGCAATCCTGCAACCGGACTTATGTCTCCGACAGTTCCTTATGTAACAGAAGAAAACAGCAAGGGCTATCCATATGATCCGGATAAAGCAAAGGAACTGTTAAAGGAAGCAGGATATGAGGATACAGATGGAGATGGTATTGTAGAAAAAGACGGAGAACCACTGAGCCTCAGACTGGTATTCCAGACTGAAGAATATGCTTCATGGAAATCTCTTTGTGAATTCCTGAAATCTGAATATGAGAAGGTCGGTGTAGGTATTGAACTGGTAGAAAAAGAATCCGCAGCTTACTATGATGAGATCTGGAACACCAGAGATTACGATCTGTGCATTTACCGCAGCTATGAAGATTCCTGGATGCCTCATGGATTCCTGAAATCAATGTTCTGTGCGGAAGATGGAGCAAAGGCAGTAAACTGGTACGATGAGGAGCTGAACAAAGATCTCGGAGAAGTATTAAAGACACAGGATGAAGAAAAGCGGACGGAATTATACGATAAGATCCTCACACGTATCAATGATCAGGCAGTAACAGTGCCGCTGTATTATCCGAACCGTGATTATATCTATAACAATACCAGACTGACCAATGTAGAGCTTGCACCGACTGCCTATGAAGGCATTAACTGGGCAACACTGGATGTAGTGGAGTAAAAAATGTTTGAAAAGATCGAGAATAAATGGACAGAAGATTCCGGTGATTATGATGATATGATCCAAAAACAATTGAGTAACAAAAGAACGGTATCTCACTGGACAAAAGAATTGAAAAGACTTCTTGGACCTGAGCCCCTTCGTATTTTAGAAGTGGGCTGCGGCCCGGGTTTTATGAGCATCATAGCAGCGCGTCTGGGACATGATGTAAAAGCGATCGATGGTTCATCAGGAATGGTAGAAAAAGCCAGAAGGAATATGCGACAGTATCATCAGCAGGTGGAAATCTGTGAGGAAGATGGTGTAACTTTGCCATTGGAACAGGAACAAAGCTATGATGTGATACTTTCCAGAGATGCGGTGTGGACATTATATGATCCGGAAAAAGCTTTCAGACGCTGGAAGGCTGTATTAAAACCAGGTGGAAGGATCATTTATTTTGATGGGGACTATCGGACCGTCGAACCCACATTAAAAAATAAGATCCATATGAAAATTGCTGATTTTCTTATTTATGTTACAGAAAGAAAAACATATGGATCTGACGTGAAGGAAAACAGCGGAATTTATGAAAAGCTACCATTTACATCGCAGAAGCGTCCGGAAGCGGACTTTCAGATATTAAAAAAGGTACGCTTTGCCAGGATCCAGATCAGAGAGAACCGCTGGCTAAACAGACCATGGACGATGGATTTCTGGAAATACGGATATCAGGGAAAAAAATTTATTGTAGTAGCCACAAAGAAGGAGAAGTGACATGCAAAACGATAAGATCAAAGAGTACTGGGAAGGAGAAGCTGGCATTTACAGCGAAGGGATCAAGGCAGAATTGAAAAGTGAAACAGCAGAAAACTGGAAGAATCTGATTCTGGAGTATGCGCCGGAAAAAGAACATCTGGAAGTACTGGACGTAGGCTGCGGGCCGGGATTTTTTGAAATTATGCTGGGAAAAGAAGGACATCATGTGACCGGGATCGATATTACTGAAAATATGATCCATGAAGCAAAGGAAAATGTAAAGGCAGCAGGTTTATCCGCAGATCTGATGACTATGGACTGCCACGATCTGAATTTTCCGGATGAGACATTTGATATGGTTATCTGCAGAAATATCACATGGACGCTGGACGATCCACAGAAGGCTTACAAGGAGTGGCTGCGTGTACTGAAAAAAGGCGGACGTCTTTTGGTATCGGACGCCTGCTGGTATCTGCATCTTTATGATGAAGAAAAGAAAAAGATTTACGAGGCACATGATGCTGCCATGTGGGAAAAATACGGAAGAGGTATCCATGCTCATGAAGATGCGGAAACAGGGAAAGAGCTCAGCAGTAAGCTGTTTATGAGTGATAAAAAGCGTCCGGCATGGGATCTGGATTACATGATGGAGATCGGCTTTTCCAAAGTGTTTGCCCTGAAGGACATCAGTGATATTTCCAGAACTTCCATGGAACGTGAGCTGAACAAGCTGACACCTCAGTTTTTAGTGGGTGGAGAAAAATAAGCGGGCCGGCGTTAAATAAAACGCTGGACCCGCTCCATTGTGGTTTTTAGAATAAAGATATCCGTCAGTACATCACCGGTTTCCAGAGAATGGTTGGCGTTTTGGGTGAGAAAGAGAGGGACATCTTTCTGCGCTGCCAGTTCCCGGATGGAATTGGTTTTGGCCCAGGGATCTGCGGTGCCGTGGAAGGCGATGCTTCCGGCAAGAGGGAAGGAAAAGGTCTCTGCAAGAGGCGTGAACAGGATGCTTTTTACAGTCAGATCGTGTCGGGAAGCATAGGCAGAGGAGATGACTGTACCAATGCTTTTGGAAATAAACAGAATGCTGCCATAGGAATTCCAGTCGATGCTGCCTAAGGAGCGTTCTGTTTGTTCCAGGGCAAGGTCAAAGGCCTGTTTCATTTTCTTCGGATCACCTTTTACATTTTCCGGGAGGTTGTCATAGGATACCGTGCGGATCTGGTAGCCTTGTTTGCTGGCAAGGCGGCTGGTATAGTACAGAAGCGGCTTGTCAGCAGTGTATCCGATGCCCGGAAAAACAACAGCTAATTTTGGGGCATTTTTATCTGCTCCGGCTGTATGAGCGGAAACTTTTGTATAGAGCATTTGCAGCTGAAGCTTTTCCTGAAGTTCCTTTAAGGTAATGGAGATCGTACAGGAATCGGATGGAAGATAATCATAATCAGTAACAACGCCGTCCTCTTCCATGGAATAAACAATGTGTGAGGAACCCATGAGCTCCATGTCTTCTTCAATATCTGAAAGTAATTCTTCGTATGATTTCATTTTAATTCAAACCTTCTTATTTAAAAAATCGTTTATTTTTACAGATTCTTCTATTATACTGGATTCATTGAATGACAGCAAGAGGTTACTGTTCACTGGCAATGTCCCGCGAGGTGTTTTTGTGAGAGAAGTTAAACCTTGCTTTTATCCTGCCTGCACGATATACTAATATAATACATATCTGATTAATGGAGGGTTTTACAAATGAAAATTGCAGCAACATACGACAACGGAAATATTTTCCAGCATTTTGGAAAAACGGAGTTTTTCAAGGTGTACGAGGTAGAGGATAACAAGGTTGTTTCCAGTGAAGTGATCGGTTCCAATGGCACCGGACATGGTGCACTTGCAGGACTTCTTGCAGAGCAGGGAATCAGCGTTCTGATCTGTGGAGGAATCGGCGGCGGAGCACAGAGTGCACTTGCTGAGGCTGGCATTGAGTTATGTTCCGGAGCACAGGGAGATGCAGACACAGCTGTGGATGCTTATCTGAAGGGCGAGCTGGTATCCACAGGTGTGAATTGTGATCATCACCATCATGAGGATGGACATTCCTGCGGAAGCCATGAGAATGGACACTCCTGCGGCGGTCATGAAGACGGACATTCCTGCGGAGGCTGTGGCGGAGGATGTGGTTCCCAGCCATCTATCACAGGCCCTAATGTCGGAAAAACCTGCCGTACACATTACAGAGGAACCTTTAATGACGGAACACAGTTCGATTCTTCCTATGACCGTGGCGAGCCACTGGAATTCATCTGCGGAGCAGGACAGATGATCAAAGGCTTTGATGCGGCAGTTGCAAACATGGAGGTTGGCCAGGTGGTAGATGTTCATCTGATGCCTGAGGAAGCTTACGGTATGCCGAATCCGGATGCGATTTTTACACTTGAGATCGAACAGCTTCCGGGTGCTGAGGATCTTACTGTAGGACAGCAGGTATACCTCTCCAATCAGTATGGTCAGCCGTTCCCGGTTAAAGTTAACGCAAAAGATGAAAAAACCATTACTTTCGATGCTAATCATGAGATGGCAGGTAAAGAGCTGAATTTCAGAATTGAATTAGTAGAAGTGAAATAAGCAGGAACAGTGGGAGGTGCTGTATGGGAGCATATGGCATCTCCTTTTTTGCTTGAAGGGAGGAAGCTTTCCTGATGAGGATCTCTATGATACCATTTGGATTACTGTCCGGCTTTATGGACAGCAAAGAAATCAGGATCACAGAGCTGGGTGAAGATGGATTTCGATTTCGGCTGGCAGAGGAATGCCCGGAACCGGAGCAGTTTCTGATCTGTTTTTATGATATGAAAAAAGCCGGGTACAGGAGAGTGGAGATCCGGAGGTTTGGGATGAGTGCAGCAGAGGAGCAATGCCTGCAGGATCAACAGCCAGTTGAAAAGAAAATCGGAAAATATTTTTACAGGGAATATTCTGTGAGAGTGGAACAGAAGGATTATGTACAGGAGGTTCGGCGTCTGGCCGGAGAGTACAACAGATATATCCGTCTGAAGCTGGATGGAGACGATGGAGAGCTGGCGAAATCACTGACCGGTTATCCTGCGGAGCTGGATGAGATGCACTGCAGGAGTCTGGAGGAACAGAAGAAGCGGTGGTTTTTCAGAGAAAGTGAAAAGGCTTCCGGAAATCCACAGGATACAATGGGTGCAGAAGAATTAAGGCTTTTGGATAATACAGAGTTTGCCCTGGAATTAAACTGCACTTCCCTGTATGAAGAATATCTGCGCCAGCCGCTGCAGGCTTTTCTGGCGTCTTACTGGCAGAAGAATTATCTCACTCACAGTTATTTTGCAGGCCGGACACCGGACAGATTTTATATTGGAAATCAGTTCTGCCATAACCTGTTTCCGACAGAAGAGCAGCTTTTTTCTATCATGGATAAAATGTATTCGGAGGGCTCGGAGATCACACTGGTATTTTCTTATATCCGGGAATTTATGCTTTCGTCTGTGGGAAAGCTTCTGGAAAAGGTGGATAACTGGTGCTGTATTCATGGGGTGAATGTGGAAATCGTAGTCAATGACTGGGCCATGGTGGAAATGCTCTGTGGAAAAACATCCCGCCTGCATCCTGTTCTGGGCACATTGCTCAATAAACGAAAAAAGGATCCGCGAATGAAATATAAATCCGGTGATACCTTATTATTTCAGCAAAACAGCCTGAATGCGGGGTTTTATCGGGATTTTCTGGCTGAAGAATTTCATATCCACAGATACGAATGGGAGTCCTGCGGATATCCACAGGAGCTTCCGCCGGGAAAAAACAGTCTGCATCTGCCTTTTTATCAGACAAACACTTCGCAGTACTGTCCATTGTATGCTTTGTGCACCACCGGAGATCGCGGTACACAGCAGCTTGCGGAGCACTGTCCGAAATTCTGTGAAAAATACGCACTGCTTTATCCGGAACATTTACACATGGCAGGGCGGTATAACTCCCTGTTTGGTGTGGATAAAACACTTCCGGAGTCAACGGAAATGTGGAAAAATATAAAAGGCACAAAGCCGGATCGCATTGTTGTTAATATATGACAGGTGATGAGCAGGCTTCGAAGGTGGATCGCGAATATCCGTTTGACAAGAATACATTGCGGAAAAAAGGAACAGGACATGGAGAACAGTATGAAAATAACAGCCGGGTTAGGCTCCATAGATGAATATGAACGTTTTGTGCAGGCAGGAGCAGATGAATTTTTCTGTGGCTATGTACCCTTTTCCTGGGCGGAAAAATACGGCACAGTAATGCCGTTAAATCGCAGGGAGGTTCTCTGCTGTAATGTTCAGCTTGGAGCATACAGTGAGCTGGAAATTCTTTCCCGGATGGTAAAAAAATATAAAAAGCCGGTACATCTCACCTTCAATTCCCTGTATTATCTTCCGGAACAGTATCCGGAGATCGGAGATATCATAGAAAAGTGCATGGGAATTGGATTTCGAAGCTATATCATTGCAGATCCGGCGCTTCTTGTTTATCTGAAAAACAGGGGGATTTCCTGTGAGATCCATCTCAGCGGAGAGACAGGGGAAGTGAACAGCGAAATGCTGAAGATGTTCCGGCGCTTTCCTCTGAAGAGATTGATCTTTCATCGGAAAAACACGTTCCGGGATATGCAGTCTGTTATTGCATCTCAGAGAGAAGTGGAAAAACAGGCCGGGATCCGACCGGAGGTGGAAATGGAGTTCGAGGCCTTTGTGTTGAATGAAATGTGCCAGTTTACGGGAGCATTCTGTAATTCTCTTCACTGTGATGAGATGGGATATCTTTGCAGGGTGTCCTATTGGCTTGGAACTGTACGGAATGGTGATGCTGTTCCGGAAAAAATAATGGCTCTTCAGGAGCAGGCGTGGGATCAGGAACCGGATCTGAAAGCATATGATGAATCCGGATATCTTTGTGGTGAGACAGGCTGTGGACTGTGTGCACTGTATCAGCTGAAGCAGGCAGGGATCACGCATCTGAAGCTGGTTGGCCGGGGAAACTATGTGGATCACATGGAAAAAGATATCCGGAATTTGCGAAAAGCGTTGGAAATTCTGGACGCTGCAGAAAATGAGAGGGAATTTAAATGTACGTTAAAACGGATAGTGTTTCCGGCGGGGTGCAGCGGAAGATGTTATTATCAGTAACAAAAAGAGAAGCTTTTTTGAGTTAGAATAAATGATAAATGGGATGAAAACCAGAATCAGAAAAGGACATGGTGCAGATTGCAGATTTGACGGTCCTGGGAAAAAGCTATTTCCGGATTATTTGGGATCAATGGCGTGTGGAGCTCCTTTCTGAGTTCAGAGATCATTACATTTGCTGTGATCCTGATACTGGCGGGATCCGGGCGGAAAAAGAATGTATTTTCAGGAGAAAGGATATAAAATGAATTTCGAGCGTGTAAAAAGAGAAGAAGCAGATACAGTTCTGAAGCTGTATCGTTCATTGCTGGGGACGCCCTATTGTGTGTGGACAGAAGAGTATCCTTCAGAAAAAGAAGTGGAATTTGATCTTTCCAGAGATGCGCTGTTCTGTATGCGGGACGATGCGGGAAATATTGCAGGTGTGATCTCCATTGATGATGATCCAAATGTGGAATGTCTCACATGCTGGTCAGAAACCATGGTGCCGTCAGCGGAGGTCTCCCGGGTGGGAGTATGTCAGGAATTCCAGAATCAAGGGATTGCCGGGAAACTTCTTAAGGGTGTGATGGAAGAGCTGAAGAAGCGGGGCTATAAAGCTGTACATCTTCTTGTTGCGAAGGACAATGTAAAAGCACTCCGTTCTTATGATAAGCTGAATTTTGAGAACGTGGGAGAGTGTGAACTCTGGGGACATATGTACTGGTGTTATGAGAAAGCATTATAAAAAATGAAAAACAGGTATCTTTTTGCCGGGCGGTAGATCGACCACCAATGTCAGATCGATAAGTGGTGGTCAATACACAGTCAGCAGAGAAGATACCTGTTTTTTGTTTGAAAGCAGATCAGATCCTCCGGCAGCTGTCCCTTTCGATCAGCTGGTGAGGTACAATGATCTTTGTGGCCGGAAGGCTCGGATTTTCGATATGACTGATCATCTGCGTGGCTGCTTCCATTCCAAGCTGCCCGGAGTTAATATCAATGGAGGTCAGCTGTGGCGAAGTCAGTCTGGCAAAAAGTGAGTTGTTAAAGGAAAGAATGGACAGATCCTCCGGTATGGAGATATTTGCTTCCATACAGATCCTTTCCAGGGAAAGTGCCAGAATATCATCACTGACAAGCACAGCTGTAGGGCGCTCCTCACTTAAAAGCAGCTTTCGAAGCTCCTGAAACTCATTCTGGGAAGCGGCAGGAACCTCTATACAGTATTCGGGCTGTACGGTTAATCCGTGGCTGATCAGCGCAGTCATGTAGCCGGTTTTGCGGTCTGCGGAAAAGACCAGGGAATTATCTACACCCAGATAAGCGATCTTCCGGTGGCCCAGAGCATAAAGATACTCCGTTGCCTCCTGTCCGGCCAGAAGGTTGTCATTATCGATATAGATCGTATGATTGGTGTATTGTGCCGGTTTTCCGATCAGGATATAGAGAAGTCCTTCACTGAAGAGAAAATCAATAACAGGATCATTCACACGGGAATAAAGAACAATAAATCCGTTAACCTTACCGCTTCTGGACATGGAACGTACTGCGTTAAGGATCTCTTCTTCATTCTGACCGGTAACAATGGTGCTGATATACTGATGTGCGTTACAGTAGTGGCTGATCCCCCGGATCGTCTCAAGGTAAAAGGAATTCTCGTATGTCTCCTTTGGGGACGGAGGCAGGATGATACCGATGGAGCGGGAAATCTGTGCTGCCAGGTTACTGGCCTGAAAATTCGGCTCATAGCCAAGCTCCGCCATGGCTCTGCGTACACGTTCCTTGGTTTCTTCACTGATAGATGGATTATTTTTGCAGGTTCTGGAAACGGTGGACGGGGACACCCCGGCCAGAGCTGCCACATCTTTGATGGTTACTGCCATAAATTTGCCTCCTCACGGATATGCCGGATCAAAGCGGAAGTATGCCTCTGATCCGGCTTTTTTATCTCAGTCTGATAGAGATATTGTAGTTCATAACAAGGATACTGTCAAACATATTGCACGGAAAATTGCATGAAATTGCGTAAAAACAGATGCACAGAAAATCAGGTAGTGAGATGCAGACAGATTCTGTTTGACATAATGAAAAACTGCACAAAATCAGGATATAAAAATTGTAAGAAAGGTAGAAAAGACAAAAACGCATTGCACTTCATGCAAAATGGACGTATAATTTACGCAAACGGTTGCGTAGATTATATGAATATGCATCCGTGAGAGGATAATAGATAAGATGCTCTGAGATGCAGGGCTCAACATAAGGAGAGAAAAGATATGGATAAAAGAGCAGCCGGCATTCTGATGCCGATCACAAGCCTGCCGTCAGAGTACGGCATCGGATGTTTTTCAAAGAGTGCCTATGATTTTGTGGACTGGCTGAAGGAAGCGGGACAGAGCTACTGGCAGATCCTCCCGCTGGGACCTACCAGTTACGGAGATTCTCCGTACCAGTCCTTCTCCACTTTTGCGGGAAATCCGTATTTTATCAGCCTGAAGGCACTGGTGGAGGAAGGCGTCCTTACAAAGGAGGACTGTGATAAGGTCAGCTGGGGAAGAAGAGCAGACAGCGTAGACTATGAAAAAATCTACAAAGGCCGTTATAAGCTTCTCCGCAAAGCTTACGAAAACAGCAACACCAGCGAGAATCCGGATTATCAGAAATTTGTTGCAGAAAACAGCTGGTGGCTTTCCGACTATGCACTTTTTATGGCAGTAAAGGATCAGTTCGGCGGTGTTGAGTGGACAAAATGGGCAGAGGATATCCGCCTTCGCTGGGCAAATGCCATGGACTACTATCGCAGAGAATTATATTTTGATATTGAATTCCAGCAGTATATGCAGTTCAAATTCTATGAGCAGTGGATGAAACTGAAAAAATATGCCAACGAAAAAGGCATTCAAATCATCGGAGATATCCCGATCTATGTAGCTATGGACAGTGCAGATACCTGGGCTCATCCGGAGCTTTTCCAGCTGGATGAGGAGAATGTGCCGGTGGCTGTAGCCGGATGCCCGCCGGACGGTTTTTCCGCAACAGGACAGCTTTGGGGAAATCCACTGTACCGCTGGGATTACCACAGAAATACAGGATATCAGTGGTGGATCTCCAGACTGAGCTACGTATTCCGCCTTTATGACGTGGTAAGGATCGATCATTTCCGTGGCTTTGACGAGTATTTTTCCATTCCGTACGGTGCAGAAAATGCCATTGGCGGTCACTGGGAAAAAGGTCCCGGGATCGATCTGTTCCGTAAAGTGGAGCAGGCCCTTGGCTGGAAGCAGGTCATTGCGGAGGATCTTGGCTATGTGACAGATTCTGTGCGTCAGCTTGTCCATGACAGTGGATTCCCGGGAATGAAGGTCCTGGAGTTTGCGTTTGATTCCAGAGATTCCGGCTGTGCCAATGATTATCTTCCACACAACTATCCGGAGAACAGTGTGGCATACACAGGAACCCATGATAATGAGACCATCGCCGGATGGTGGAAGAGCATTATGGCAAAAGAGCGTAAGCTTGCCAGGGATTATCTCTGTGATAACTATACACCGGATAAAGAGCTGCATAAATGCTTTATCAGCCTGGTTATGAGAAGCAGTGCAAAGCTCTGTGTGATCCCTATGCAGGATTATATGGGCCTGGATAACAGCTGCAGAATGAACCAGCCTTCCACAGTAGGAAAGAACTGGAAGTGGAGGATCCGCAAAAGGGAGCTGACTGTGAAGCTTCAGAAAGAAATCCATGATATTGCACTTCGCTACGGACGTATGAACTGGTCTGATTAAAAGAGAGATCCAAGAGACATATTCCATTTAAACGGGACGTGAAAGAAAGTAGAAAGATTTTAGATAGAATTGTGATTTTTTATGTGATATAATGCTGTTTCGTGGAGGCAGCTGTCAGTAAAAGGTAAGGCTGACAGCTGCCTTATTGTATTTTCAGATCTGCGGTAAATGATAAAGTGATACATTTATATATGCAGAAGATCAGAAGAGAGTGTCTGATCTGTAGCAGTGGATAATCCTGAATAACGGAAGATTTTTTACAATAAGGGGAGAATTATGACAGGAAAAACACACGCGGCAGTCGGACTCGGAACAGTGCTGGCAGTTACACAGCCCTCTACGTTTTCCGGTCTGGTACTTGCGGCAGGAACAGGAATGCTTGGAGCATTGATCAGCGACATTGATGTAGGAACCTCCAAATCCCATAAGGATGCGGACCGGATCACACTGATCGCGGTACTGCTTGTGGCAGCAGAGATCGCATTGAATTATTTTTATAATTTTTCCATCTGGGAAAAGATCCGCAATAACCAGTCTATGGCGCCGGTTGCCATGGGAGTTATTATTTTTATTGCAGTCTGCGCCTTTGGAAAAAATCAGCCGCACCGGTCATTTATGCATTCGATCATGGCTATGGCCATTTTAAGTGCAGCCATATCCATGGTGTCCGTGAAGCTGGTCCTTTATTTTGTGGTTGGATTCGCATCACATCTGGTGCTGGACTGCTTTAACCGGAAACGGGTACGGATCCTATATCCGCTGCCGGGAGGCATTGCGCTGGATTTCTGTAAGGCAGGAGGCTTTGTGGATTCCCTGCTTTTTAAGCTTGGATCTGTAGCTGTGATCTTTGAGCTTGTATATCTGGCTGTGCAGATGGGAGAGAACTGGAAGCTTTTTCGAATGTAGAGGATGTTTCATTTACCGATTACGGATAATTTTATATGGGGCAGATATTGCAGGAACTGAAGGTTAGAGCGTGTTTGAAAAATCATTCCCGTAATCTGCACGCCCCACTTTGCGGTATATTTTACCCGAATTCAGTTGCCGTAGCCCGCTACGGCGCCCTCATCCGGACAAAATCTCCCACAAATTGTGACGCACATCTTGCAGAAAGCCTTTTTCAAACACGCTCTAAGCCAAAAAAGGAGCAGATTTTCCAAATACGGAAGATCTGCTCTTTTTAACCGAATCAAGGGAGTCCCCTGTTTCAATTACAAATATCTGCCTGACTCAAATGCGGATCAGGAATATCCGACTGACGGTTTATAAGTGTGATCATTTATTCTTTCTGATCCTGCAGGCACATGCTGTGTAAAGTACGTCTGTGGAAGAGTTCAGTGCTGTCTCACAGGAATCCTGGATCACGCCTACGATGAAACCGACACCAACTACCTGCATGGCAACATCATTGGGGATTCCGAAAAGGCTGCAGGCCATCGGGATCAGAAGAAGAGAACCGCCGGCAACTCCGGAAGCACCAGCCGCACTTGCAGCAGCCAGGATGCAGAGGATCAGAGCGGTCGGGAAGTCTACGCTGATACCGAGTGTATGTGCAGCTGCCAGAGCCATGATGGAAATGGTGATCGCTGCACCACCCATGTTGATGGTCGCACCAAGAGGGATGGAGATGGAGTAGGTATCCTCATCAAGTCCGAGATCCTTGCACAGCTCCATGTTTACCGGAATGTTGGCGGCAGAGCTTCTTGTGAAGAATGCTGTGATACCACTGTCCTTCAGGCAGCGCAGAACCAGCGGATATGGATTCTGGCGTGTGCAGATGAAAGTAATGATCGGGTTGATCACCAGTGCGACAAAGAGCATGGTTCCCACCAGTACACAGATCAGACGGCCATAGCTTAACAGTACGCCAAGCCCCTGCTCGGAGATGGTTGTGAAGATCAGGCCCATGATACCAAATGGAGCAAGGCTGATGATCCATCTTACGGCTGTGGAGGTTGCATCGGAAATGTTTTCGATGACAGTCTTGGTAGTTTCACTTGCGGCCTTCAGTGCGATACCGAAGATGATGGCCCATGCAAGGATACCGATATAGTTGGCGTTGACAAGTGCGTCAACCGGGTTGGAAACAATGTTCATCAGAAGGTTTTTGAGGACCTCTGCAACACCGCTTGGCGGAGTGACGTCGGAAGTATTTGTACTTTCGGAAAAAGTCAGCATGATCGGGAACAGGCGGCTGGAGATCACAGCTGCCAGTGCTGAGAGTATATTTCCCAGAAGATAAAGTACAACAACGAATTTCATGTTTGTTTTCTGGCCTTTTCCCATGTGGCACAGAGAGCTCATTACTAGGAAGAACACCAGAAGCGGAGCAATTCCACGAAGAGCACCGACGAACAGATCACCGAGAATGGAGATCACAGATGCCTGAGGGATTGCAAGTCCGAGAATGATACCAACGATCAGACCACAGATGATACGCTTGATCAGGTTGATGCTGTTCCATTTTTGAATCAGGTTTTTCATAACTAGTTTCCTCTTTCCTATTGTGTGAGTGTGCTAAAAAATGCTGAGCCGCAAAGCAACGATCCAGTGTAAAGGGCGGATCGTTCTAAGCCGGTATTACTGCATCGCGTAAAAGCACAACAGGATAATTATATACAATTATGTCCGCCTTGTAAAGACAAATGTACATAAAACGCGAGAAAGATATAAAAAGCGCCAGATCAATGCTTCGTCTGGCGCTATATATTTGAAGTATCAGGTCCGAATTTTCCGGAAGCTTACAGCAAAGAACAGAACCTCCGCAAAGCCTGTAATTCCCCATGAGAAAATATACAGGAGATAAAGTGAGGAAATGGTCTGGAAGTGTGCAAACACCGTATAGAACCAGATGACACGGAATACACAGGATCCCAGAATGATGATGATGGTCGGTGGGATACTTTTTCCGATGCCACGGGAAGCGGCGATACTGCAATCCATAAAACAGCTGAAGGCATAGCTGAAGCCCATGATCCGGATCCTCTCCATGCCGGCATCGATGACTGCCGGTTCTGTGGCAAACAGTGACAGAAACTGCGGACCGAAAACAAGAAGCAGTCCACCAAGGATCGCGCCTGCGATGAAGGCATAGGTAAGGCTGATCCCATAAGTTTTCAGCATACGTTTTTTATTTCCGGCACCCCAGTTCTGACCGATGAAGCTTGCGCATGCAGTATAGAAAGCAAACATGACGTTGTAGATCAGAGAGTCTGCATTTGCGGCAGCGGCATTTCCGGAAACCGTGACTGCATCGAAGGAGTTGACACCGGTCTGTACGAACAGATTTGCAATGGCAAAAATCCCGTTCTGCAGACCTGTGGGAATACCAAGAAGCAGTACTGCTTTACAGGCCTTCGGGTGAAGACGGAGCTTACGCAGGGATACCCTGCATTCGTCTTTTCTCCGAAGGAGGTGGATCATTACCAGCGCTGCGGAGATATACAGTGCGATCGCGCTGGCAGTTGCCACACCTGCGGCGGCCATATGACAGACGATAACGAAAAACAGGTTCAGAAGAACGTTGATCACTCCGGCAATGGAAAGATAGATCAGCGGTCGCTTCGTATCGCCGCGGGCACTTAATACGCCGTTACCGAAATTGTATACAGCCATGGCCGGCATACCCAGAGCATAAATCTTCATATATAAAACAGCCTGGTCCATCAGCTCCGGTTTCGTATTCATCATGGACAGCATCTGTCCGGAAAACAGAAGACAGACGACACAGACTAGAAGTCCTGCGATGGCACAGAGAAGAAGAGATGTATGAATCGTTTCTTCGGTACCTTTTCTGTTTTCGGCACCAAGCTCGTGTGCTACACGAACATTGACTCCGGCGCCCATGCCGATCAGGATTCCGGTAAATAAAGTGACCAGCAGAGTTGTGGAACCCACAGCTCCAAGTGCCATGTAATCTGCAAATCGCCCTACAACCGCAACATCACTTAAATTAAAAAGAACCTCCAACACCTGGGACCCCATCAGGGGAAGGCTAAAGAGGAGGATATTTTTCCAGAGAGAGCCGGAGGTCATCTCAATGGAAGACGTTTTCTTTTTTTCATTTTCACACATAGTTTACCTCATAAAAATTATAAAAAATTCCTTCATCCAAGGTATACAATACTATGTTGGAATAGGTTTGTAAAGAGGGGAAAATAGTTCTTTTATCAGGCGCAGAGGTTTGTTTTTATTTATAGATTCTACATTGATTTCAGTACGAACAATGATATAATAAATGAGAGTAATAAGAAAGTATTTTCAGAAATATTGGAAATATAAAATACAGCAGACCAAGGAGGAACTCAATACAATGAAAATCGGAAATGATATTTATTATGTAGGAGTAAACGATCATCAGGTAGACCTGTTTGAGGGACAGTATGTAGTGCCAAACGGAATGTCCTACAACTCCTATGTGATCAAAGATGAGAAGATCGCAGTTATGGACACTGTAGATGCCGGCTTCACAGAAGAGTGGCTGGGAAAAGTTGCAGAGGTTCTGGATGGTGCGAAACCGGATTATCTTGTAGTCCAGCATATGGAGCCGGACCATGCAGCAAATATTGAGAATTTCATGAAAGTATACCCGGATACAACTGTTGTTGCCAACACAAAGACCTTCACCATGATGGAGAATTTCTTCCGTGGAATGGATCTGGAAGGAAAGAAACATATTGTAGCCAACGGTGACACCCTGACACTTGGAAAACACGTCCTTACCTTCGTATTTGCACCGATGGTTCACTGGCCGGAGGTTATGGTTACATATGACAGCACAGACAAGGTTCTGTTTTCCGCAGACGGCTTCGGCAAATTCGGAGCGCTCGATGTAGAAGAGGACTGGGACTGCGAAGCACGTCGCTACTATATCGGAATCGTTGGAAAATACGGTCCGCAGGTACAGAAGCTTCTCAAGGCAGCAGCAACTCTTGATATCCAGACCATCTGCCCGCTCCACGGACCAATCCTTACCGAAAATCTTGGACATTATCTGGAGAAATATGATATCTGGTCTTCTTATAAAGTAGAGAGCGAAGGCGTAATGATCGCCTACACATCTGTATACGGACATACAAAGAAAGCAGCAGAGCTTCTTGCACAGAAGCTGGAAGAAAAGGGCTGCCCGAAGGTTGTTGTCTGCGATCTTGCAAGAGAAGACATGGCAGAGGCAGTGGAGGATGCTTTCCGCTACGGTAAGCTGGTACTGGCCAGCATTACATACAACGGAGAAGCATTCCCGTTTATGCGTACATTCATCGAGAACCTGACAGAGCGTAATTACCAGAACCGTACCATCGGCCTCATTGAGAACGGAAGCTGGGCACCGACTGCAGCTAAAGTCATGAAAGGAATGTTCGAGAAGAGTAAAAATATCACATGGCTTGAGAACAATGTAAAGATCATGTCTTCCCTCAGTGATGAGAATGCGGCAGAGATCGATGCAATGGCAGAGGAGCTCTGTAAGTAATTTCTGAATACCAGAACAGCTTAAAAAAAATAAAGATATAACATAATAAAAAGACGTGGATCCGTAAGGCCACGTCTTTTTTATTTACCAAGTAACAGTTACATCCTCTTACACCACATAAATCCATAAGCCGGAAGCTCCACGTCCTTAAGCTCCAGTGTCTGGTCAGTGATCAGATCGCGGAAGGTTCCTTCCTCCTGCATCCAGGCAGTTTTTTCGCTGTCACTGAAATTGAAGATTCCGATGAAACGTTCTTTTCCTTTCTGGCGGAGGATGCAGAGAATGCTGTCATCATGAACATCGTATGTATATACATCACAGTCTTTATCAAAAACAGATTCCTGGCTGCGGATCTGCTCCATGCGGTCCAGAGTCTGGAAAATCTGTCCCTCAACGGAGGATTTGGATTTTCTTTTTCCGGCAAGCTCCCACTGGAAAGCACCACGGTGGATATAGCGGGAATCTGCAGCCTTATCCGGATCCTCTTTATAGGAATAATCATTGAGACGTCCGATTTCATCGGAGCTGTAAAGCATCGGGATTCCGGACTGGGTAAGCATATATGCGTGAAGCATCAGATCCTCGCGGATACCCCTTTTCAGCTTCTCGTCATCTTTTTCAAAAAGAGCAGCCTCGATCCCGCACATGGAAGCAGTAGTTCCGCAGAAGCGGGCATCCTGAGTTACCGGGTCATCATTATAGAGCTCTCCGCGACTGTCGCTTCCCGGATGCTTTCCTGTAAAGAAATCATTCAGGTAACGCTTATGGGATGGCTCATCCATGTCCCATTCTTTCAGGGTGGCGAAATCAAGTCCCCAGCCGATATCGTCATGGCAGCGGAGATAATTCAGGAAGGTGTACTGCTTCGGAAGGCTGTTTACAATATCCATCTGTTTTTTCAGAAGGCGGATATCACGAGTGGCAATGCTGTTCCAGGTTGTAGCCATGGTTGTTACATTGTAAAGCATATGGCATTCCGGCTTCTCTACGGTTCCGAAATAGGGAACAACCTTCTCCGGCTCCATAACGACCTCACCCAGAAGTACAACACTTGGGCAGACGATTTCGGCGATCATACGCATCATACGAACGATCGTATGCACCTGCTTCAGGTTACGGCAGGGAGTTCCCAGTTCCTTCCAGATATACGGAACCGCATCGATACGGATCACGTCCATTCCCTGGTTTGCAAGGAAGAGGAAGTTGTACATCATCTCATTGAAAACACGGGGATTGCCGTAGTTCAGATCCCACTGGTACGGATAAAAGGTAGTCATGACATAGTGACCGATATCCGGAAGCCAGGTAAAGTTCCCCGGAGCAGTGGTCGGGAATACCTGTGGTACGGTCTTTTCGTACTCGTCCGGGATCTCACGGTTGTTGTAGAAGAAGTAGCGGCTCATATATTCGCCGTCACCCTGGCGTGCTTTTTTGGCCCACTCATGATCCTCGGAGGTGTGGTTCATAACAAAATCCATACACAGGTTCATTCCGTTTTTGTGGCATTTATCTGCAAGGGCAGCCAGGTCCTTCATAGTACCAAGGTCCGGGCGGACTTTGCGGAAGTCGGCTACTGCGTAACCACCGTCGGAACGGCCTTTCGGGGTATCCAGGAAAGGCATCAGATGAAGACAGTTCACGTTGCATTCTTTCAGATATGGAAGTTTTGCGGAAACTCCTTTAATGTTGCCGGCAAAGTTGTCAATATAGAGCATCATGCCAAGCATATCCTTCTGGCGGAACCAGTCCGGATTTTTTTCTCTTTCGAGATCACGGTTTTTAAGAGCCCGGCGGCGTGCTGTAAAATACTGGTACATCTGATCGCAGAGCTCTGCAAACATATCGCCATTGTGATAAAGCTCTGTGTACAGCCAGCGAAGCTCGTCGTGATGATGGTTTAAACGTTCCTGAAAAATTTCCTGATCTTTTTTCATGATTTCCTCCCTGAATAGATATTTATAGATGTCGGGAAACCTGTAAAATATTTCCCGGCGGTAATGGTTATCTGACATTTTTCCACAGAATTATAGCATGAAGTTTCCAGTACATGAATATACGGGTTGTTATGGAATATGGAAAAATGTTGTAAGTATTTTCAGTCTCCTGTTGTCTGCCGTCGTATCAGAACAGGAGTGATCTTTTTGTGGATCGGTTTTTGAAGCGGTGCCGGTTTTCTTTTCTTCATTTCGTTCATCTGTTCCACAAGCAGTTCCATGGTAGTCTGTGCGATCACATCAATCTGCTGTCCAATAGTAGTGATCGGGATGATGGACTCCGCAGCAATGGGTGAATTATCGAATCCGATGATCTGATATTCATCCGGCAGACAGTTGTATTTCTGGAAGATCAGATTGAGAAATATATTTGCGTAAGTATCATTGGATAAAAATATGCCTTTTTTCTGACCGGAATATTTACTGTCAATATCCTGAAAGATCACACGCATCTGTTCAAAAAGCTCCTGATAGGAATCACCGGAAACATTAAGGTTCAGTTCATAAGGAACATGATATTCCCGGCATGTTTCCTCAAAGGCACGGATACGGTCATAAGCCGGAATATTCTCAGGTACATGGACATTGATGTGGATCAGTACATCACACTGATTACGTATCAGCAGAGAAGTAGCCTGCATGCTGCCCATGTAATTGTCTGTTGTAACGCTGCATATATGTTCTGCTTCACGTTCAATGGCGATCACAGGAATATTATAGGAAGCCAGTTTTTCAGAGGAAAGAGTATGGCTGAGAACAATAAGTCCTTCAATCTTATAAGCCATCAGCTCGTCCAGATACTGCATTTCTTTCTCCGGGCCGCCATCACTGACAAAAACCAGAAATTTGTAATGATAATCGGAGTAACTTCGAAGAAGTTGTGTCAGCATTTCGGAATAATAATGAAGATAAAGGTTCGGGACAATGATCCCTACAAATTCGCTTTTTCCATTGGCAAGAACCCTGGCAAGCTTGTTTTTTCTGTAGCCGAGCTCATCAAGGGCTTTTGCGATCTTTTCCTGATTTTCCAGGGTCAGAGAATCCGGATGATTGAAATATCTGGAGATCGTAGTCTTGGAAAAACCAGTGTATTCTGCAATATCGGCAAATGTTACCTGCTTTTTAGCCATAAAAAAATAGTCTCCTTTTAACAGCAGAAAGTTATGATACGGAATGCAGATGTGATCATATAAGAGAAACCTGCAGACCGTACAGGATAATTGGATTGATGTAATTAAGTATAACAATACAGACGTTAAATAGCAATAAAAAAAATAACCAGTTAAGTTACCGGTAACTTTTCTTGAATAAATTAACAAAAAAGGTTGACAGAAGCTATGTCATATAGTAGTATCAAATTATAAAGTAACCGGTTACTTTACCGGTTACTAAACAAGAACGAAAGAACAAAAACGGGAGGAAAAGAGAATGAAAAAAGGTTCTGCGAAAGCTGTTCCGGCAGGAAAAAGAACTGCTGCAGAAAAGCTTCAGTATGTGAAAAAGAACTGGCAGCTGTATGTGTTTTTTCTGCTGCCTGCACTTCTTCTGACGATCATCTTCAAATACGTGCCCATGGGTGGCGTACTGATCGCTTTTGAGGACTACAATGTCATTGATGGTGTATTTGGAAGCAAATGGGTAGGACTGGAATACTTCCGGAGATTTCTGGCATCACCGGATTTTATGAATTATCTTGTGAACACTCTGAAACTGAGTATTTACGGACTACTGTGGGGATTTCCGATTCCGATCATCCTGGCACTTCTTCTGAATCAGATCCGGAGAGCCGGGATCAGGAAAAAAATTCAGCTTCTGATCTATGCGCCGAATTTTATTTCCGTTATCGTACTCTGCGGTATGGTTCGTATGTTTCTTTCACCGGTAGGTCCGCTGAATAAACTGATCGGTTCCGATGCCAACTGGATGACTATGCCGGCAGCATTTCGTACCATTTACATAGCCAGCGGAATCTGGCAGACAGCCGGATGGGCATCCATTATGTATACTGCAGCACTTGCCAATGCAAGTAAGGATCTGGAAGAGGCAGCAGTGGTGGATGGAGCAAATATCCTGCAGCAGATCTGGTATGTACAGCTTCCGGCTATTAAAAACATCATTGTGATCCAGTTTATCCTTCAGGCCGGAAATATTATGAGCATTGGTTTTGAAAAAGCATATGCACTGCAGACAGATATGAACCTTCCTGCATCTGAGATTCTTTCTACTTATGTATACAGAATCGGTCTTCTGAATGGAGACTATGGATATTCTACAGCAGTGGGGCTGTTTAATTCAGTGATCAATGTAATTCTTTTGATCTTTGTAAACTGGGTAGTCAAGAAACTGAATGACGGAGAGGGATTATAGGAGGTGCTGTTATGGCAAAAGCAAAGAAAAAGAAATATTCGGCATCTGACAAAGCCATTTTAGGAATCGGATACGTACTTCTGGGTGCATTTGTACTTTCCATTCTGGTTCCGCTTTTATATGTTGTGATCGCATCCTTTATGGATCCGAATGTGCTGAACAGCCAGGGGATCAGCTTTGATGTGCGGAAGTGGACGATCGATGCGTACCGCAGAGTTCTTGAAAATAATATGATCTGGAGAGGCTTTGCAAACTCATTTTTTTATTCCCTGGTGTTTACCATTATTTCAGTTCTGGTAACTCTGCTGGCAGCATATCCAATGTCCAAGAAAGAATTTGTGGGAAGAAATTTCTTCAATGTTATTTTTCTCATTACCATGTTTTTCGGTGGAGGAATGATCCCGACTTTTATCCTGATCAATCAGTTGCATCTGGTAAATACAATCTGGGCAATCCTGCTTCCGGGTGCGTTTAATGTCTGGAACATGATCCTTGCCAGAACCTATTATCAGTCTATCCCCAAGGAACTCAGAGAGGCATCTGCCATTGACGGTGCCACGGAAATCGAGCATTTTTTCAAGATTATGATGCCGGTATGCAAACCGATCATCGCAGTGCTTGCACTGTGGTCCTTTGTAGGAATGTGGAACAGTTATTTTGACGCTATGATTTATTTGAATGATGCGAAACTGCAGCCATTGCAGCTGGTACTTCGTTCCATCCTTGTACAGAATACACCGCAGCCCGGAATGATCGCAGATATCCAGAGTACTGCACAGATGGCAAAGGTAGCGGAACTTCTGAAATATGCTACGATCATTGTATCAAGTTTACCGCTTCTGATCATGTATCCATTCTTCCAGAAATATTTTGACCAGGGCATTATGGTTGGTTCTGTAAAAGGCTGATGACAGGAGGTTGATAATGATGAAAAAAAGAATGAAGGCATTATTGGCAATCGGGCTTTCTGCAATTATAATGGTATGCAGTGCCGGATGTGGAAATGGAAAAGAACACATGAAAGCAGAAACAGATCCGGATACCCCGGTGGAAGATGTGTCCTTTCCTCTGAAAGAAAAAGCAGAGCTGTCTTTTATTACCAGTGCACCTGCAACATCTACACAGGAACCTAATGAAAGAACGATCTTTGAAAGACTGGAAAAGCAGACCAATGTCCACATTGACTGGACCTGTTTTGTATCGGATCAGTTTGATGACAAAAAAAATCTGGCGCTGGCACAGTTCGGAAATCTTCCGGATGGACTTTTTAACGCAGGGATGAGTGATTATGATCTTCTTCGTTATGCCAAACAGGGAATCATTATTCCGGTAGAAAATCTCATTGATAAATACATGCCGAATCTTAAGGCTGTATTTGAAAAATACCCGGAATACAGAACAATGTGTACAGCACCGGACGGACATATTTATTCTTTCCCATGGATCGAGCAGCTTGGTGCGGGGAAAGAAGCCATTCAGGCAATTGGAGATATTCCCTACATTAATAAAAAATGGCTGGATTATCTGAAGCTGGACGTTCCGACTACAACTGAGGAACTGGAACAGGTTCTGATCGCTTTCCGCGACAATGCAGATAAACTGGAAAAGAAATTCAACATTGAGGGTGGTGTGATCCCGATGTCCTTTATCATCAATAATGGTGATCAGGATCCTGCAATTCTCATCAACGGATTCGGAGAAGGATATGGTGACACCGGTGATCATTTTGCAGTGAAAGATGATGGAACCGTTATTTATACAACTGTACAGGAAGGCTATAAAGAAGGTATTCAGTGGCTCCATCAGCTGGTAGAAGAAAAGCTGGTGGATCCGGAGGCTTTTACCCAGGAATGGTCAACTTATGTTGCAAAAGGTAAGAACCACAGATATGGTCTGTGTTTCACCTGGGATATTGCAAATATTGATAACAATGAAGATTATGTAATGCTCCCGGCGCTGGCCGGTCCGGATGGTCTTGTAAATATCACAAGACAGAATAACAGTGAAACCAGTGGCTTTGACAGAGGACGCTGCGTTCTGACTACAAGCTGTCGAAATACGGCACTGGCAGCAGCATGGATCGATCAGATGTATGAACCGATCCAGTCTCCGCAGAATAACTGGGGTACTTACGGGGAAAAAGATTCATTTAATATCTTTGAGATGTCCGAGAATGCAGAAGGTGGTCAGATGCTGAAACATATGGATCTGGGAGATGCATCTCCGGTAGAGGTTCGTGAAGCACAGTCTGTAAACGGACCGTTGGCAATACTTAACGAGTATTACGATGTATATGTAACAGAGCCGGCAGATGCAAAATGGCGTCTCGACAATATGCACGAAACATATCTTAAGGATATGAACAGTAAATATGTGTATCCGAATGTATTTATGAGTATTGATGATACCAATAAAGTATCTCAGTATGACACGGATATCAAGAAGTATGCGGAACAGAAAAAAGCAGACTGGATCCTGAATGGCGGCATCGATAAAGAATGGGATTCCTATCTGAAAAAGATGGAGCAGTATGGACTGTCTGATTATCTGGCAATCAAACAGAAATATTTTGACCAGTATCAGAAGTCTCTTAGTGAGACAGAGAAATAAAAACAGAAAAAGATACCGGTCAGAAACATAAAAAGGAAAGAGAGAGCAGAGTATGAGTGAAAAACTTGAAAAAGCACGTCTTTATGAAATAGAGGAAGCAAAAAATATCCCGCAGGAAGAGAAACCGGCCTTTCATGTATCTGCACCGGTTGGCTGGATCAATGATCCCAATGGATTTTCTGTTTTTAAAGGAAAGGTACATCTTTTTTACCAGTATCATCCTTACAGCCGTGACTGGGGCCCTATGCACTGGGGCCACAGTGTGACGGAGGATATGATCAGATGGGAGCAGCTTCCTACAGCGCTTGCACCGGATCAGGAATATGATCGAGAGGGATGCTTTTCCGGAAGTGCTATTGAAGCGGATGGAAAACAGGCTTTGATCTACACAGGAGTTACAACAGAAAAGCTGCCGGATGGAAAAGAAGAAGTCCGGCAGAATCAGTGCCTTGCCTGGGGTGACGGAAAAGATTATGTAAAGGCAGAGAAAAATCCGGTAGTCACCGGGGATATGCTTCCGGAGAAATGCAGCAGAGTTGATTTCCGTGATCCGAAGGTATGGGAAGATAACGGAACATACCATATGCTCGTAGGATGCCGCAGCGAAGAAATTCCTGGACAGGTAGTTCTGTTTTCCAGTAAAGATTTGAAAGAATGGAAATTTGAAACAATTCTTGCGGAGAACTCCACAGGAGAAATCGGTGTTATGTGGGAATGCCCCGATTTCTTTCCGCTCGGGGATAAACATGTGCTGATCTGTTCTCCGCAGCATATGCGTGCAAAAGGGTATGAGTTTCATAATGGACATAATTCCCTGTATTTTACGGGAGATTATGACAGCGAAAAACATACATTTGAAAAAGACGCACCGGTAAGTCTGGACTACGGACTTGATTTTTATGCGCCGCAGACAACCCTTCTTCCAGATGGAAGAAGAGTGATGATCGCCTGGATGAAATCCTGGGATAGCTGTGTGATCAAGGAAAAGCAGAGATGGCAGGGAATGATGACTCTTCCGAGAGAGCTGGAATATCGTGACGGAAAGATCTGGCAGAAGCCGGTCCGAGAAATTGAGAATTATCGGAAAAACCGTTGCTGTTATGAGAATGTAAAAGTGGGTGAGAGCTTAAGCCTTGAAGGCGTCCGTGGCCGAATGATCGATCTGACTGTGGAACTGCAGAACGCAGATGGCATCATGGATGGAAGCAGGAACTCCGGAAATCCAAATCAGGAAGCATTGGATGTGTACAATGAGTTCCGGATCGAGCTTGCACGCAATGAAGAATATACAACGGTCTTTACCTATGATCGAAAAAGACAGATACTGGAAATCGACAGAACCTGGAGCGGGGTGCAGCGTGATGTTGTATGTACAAGAAAGCTCCAGATCACAGATGACAGACAAAATCTGAAGCTGCGTTTTATCCTGGATCGAAGCTCCATAGAGCTTTTTATCAATGATGGAAGCAAAACTGCGACTACCGTGATCCCAACACCAGTGGAAGCAGATGAGATTCTGTTTCACAGTGACGGAAATGCTGTGATCCAGGTTGAGAAATATGATATTGTGTTGTAGAAGCCTCTCAAATATTGACAATTTCTCTATTTTTGTATAACATAGGGGAAGTTGCTTACGCCGGATCAGGAGTTATTCGTATCTCCTGATCCGGCATATATTTACAGGAGAGGAACACAGGAATGTTTTATCAGTTAAAAATCACAAGAAAAGGAACGAAACCGCCGGTATGGAGACGCTGTACTGTTGCGGCTGACGTTACATTTGCAAATATGGCAGCCATGCTTGAAAAACTGGTTCAGTATCCGGCAGGCAGCCTATATGAGATTGAATTTTTTCAGAAAAAAGTACAGATCCGTGAGAACGGTGACGGAGAAGTGAAGAATAATTTCACATTATTAAATGCAGGCGAGACAGAGACTGCAGAGCTTATGGATTCTGAGAAATGGTTTACCTTCCGTCAGTATGGTGCGGATAAGGAAGCTCCGGAATACAGAGTTGATATTGAGAAGAAAGACGAGGGAACAGCAGAAGCTCCTTCTATTATAAAAGAAGTAAAGGGTGAGGATGATCCGTACTGGACAGAGGCACCGGAGCTGGGATGCACTGCAGCAGTTGAGACAGAGGCGGAAACAGCCAAAGCATCGGAAGACATTGCTGCAACAGTAGCAGCAGTAGAGGCAGCAGCCAGAGCTGCAAAAGCAGATGAGGCAGCCACAGGCAGCAGAAGAAATCCTACAGTAAAAGATTTCCTCATGTCCTATCGTAAAGAAGACCTTCTCAGCATTGCAGGTGAGCTTGGACTTCACTGCAGGGGAATGGAGCAGGAAGAGATCGCCGCAAAGGTTGCCGCAGAGGTTCTTAAACCGGAGGTTATGAAAGCAAGCTTCCTCGTAGCAGACGATCAGGAAGTACTGGCTTTTGAGGCGGCTATTCAGAGAAAATGCTTCCATGTTGCAGAGGATGAGTGGAATACATTAGAGTGGCTGAACGATATGGGCTACCTTGTTTCCTACAGTGATGATTACGCAGAAGTTCCGGCAGAGGTTGCAGCTGTTTACGACCAGATCAATACACCGGAATTCCGGACACTTCGCAGCCAGGTAAACTGGCTGAAGGATTGCCTTATTATGGTAAGATATCTGTATGTATCTGCACCGGCAAAGACCGTATATGAGATGTTTAAGCAGAGAAAAGGCTTTGACATCGGATATGACAGCTTCATCGAGCTGTATCATACCATTCCGGAGAAGGCCTGTATCTGTGAGCTTGCGGGGGATCAGCTGATCCTGAAATCCGCACTGGTCAATAACATCTACAAGGATATCGAGAGACGTCAGGGTGGACGGAAATTCTATATTCCGTCTGTAGATGAGATCCTGGATTATTCCGAAAACGGGTATCCGACAAAATCTGCTTCTTACCAGAGACTGGGCAGATTCCTGCTGGATGAGATGAAGGTTTCCGATGCAGTGAAGGATCAGGTACTGTTCTTTATTTACAAAGAATGCTCCATGGATGGCAGAATGTCAGCGATCATGGAAAACCTGAACCAGAAGGGGATCCAGTTTAACGATGAGCAGCTTGAGAAATTTACAAAGCTGATCATGGAGGCAAACAATAACACAAGAATGCTGGAATTCCGCGGTTACACACCGAATGAGATCTCAGGAGCAGTATGGCCGTTTGCCACAGGCAAGCCGCACACTGCAATGCCGAACAGCTTTGTGCCGACAGCAATGCCGATGCAGCCGGCATCTGCAAGAAAAATCTATCCCAACGATCCGTGTCCGTGCGGAAGCGGTAAGAAATATAAGAAGTGCTGCGGAAGAAGATAATTCTGCAGAAAATTTACCGTAATTCCGGAGCTGAAAGTTCCCATAGATCGTTGCGGAGCGACTGCGCTCATGAGTGAGCAGCGAACGCGGATGATCTGGTCCGATTTATCGTTTGATGCAGTATCTCCGGAAATACCATACAAATTAATATAAGACAGTTCGTTTGTACCATCCTGTCTATAAATAAAACCAGGGCTGAAGAAGATGTGAGAATCAGGGCAGACTCGTGGCGGGTCTGCCCTTTTTTTACTTTAACTGGATCAAGGCCGGGAATCCCGGCTTTTTTTATTTATGGAAATATCCGGGTGGTGTGACAGATCCAGAAGGAGGAAAAATTTATGTATCAGTTAAAAACAGAAGCAGATTTCGATTCGGCACACTTTCTGTCCGGTTACACCGGCAAATGTTCCAACATCCATGGTCATCGCTGGCATGTGGAGATTGAGATCGAAAGCCGGAAGCTGGAGAAAAACGGTCAGGGGCGAGGGATGCTGGTAGACTTCGGAGATCTGAAAAAGGATCTTCGGGAGCTGGCAGATTCCATGGATCACACGCTGATCTATGAAGAAAATACATTACGTCCGAAAACGCTGGAAGCACTGGATGAGGAAGGCTTTCATCTGGTGAAGGTTCCCTTTCGCCCTACAGCAGAGAATTTTTCAGAGTATTTTTTCAGGAAAATGGAAGAAAAGGGCTATCCTGTAAAAAGAGCTGTTGTTTACGAAACACCAAATAACTGTGCAGCTTACCGGGAAACGGAAGAAGAAACGGAGGCGGTATGGCTATGAGTACCTATCAGGTTGTAGAGAAATTTGTCAGCATCAACGGAGAGGGCAGACGGGCAGGAGAGCTTGCCGCTTTTATCCGGTTTAAGGGCTGCAATCTTCAGTGCAGCTATTGTGATACCAGCTGGGCAAATGAGCCGGGATGTGAGAGTGAAAGGCTGACAGAAGAAGAGATCCTTTCCTGGATCCGTGAAACAGGCGTAAAAAATGTGACACTTACAGGCGGGGAACCACTTTTACGGAAAGGCATGGAGGAGCTGATCGAGGCAATCCTGGAGGATCCATCCCAGCGGGTGGAGATTGAGACCAATGGAAGCGTAGATCTGAAGCCTTATCATATATTAAAAAAACGTCCGTCCTTTACCATGGATTATAAAGCACCGGACAGCGGCATGGAAAAAGAGATGCTCCTTTCCAATCTGGAGCTTCTGGGCAGTGAGGATACGCTGAAATTCGTGGTCAGCAGCCGCAGAGATATGGAAAAAGCTCTGGAAATCCTGGAAAAGTACAGGCTGGTCGGAAAAACGGCAGTTTATTTCAGCCCTGTTTTCGGCAGGATCCAGCCGGTGGAGATCGTGGATTTCCTTATGGAAAAAAAGCTCAACGATGTAAAGCTTCAGATCCAGCTTCATAAGGTGATCTGGGACCCGCAGAAACGGGGAGTATGACAGGAAAACATATCACAATATAACAAGAAATACCGCAGAAAAGGAGAACGCTATGAAAGCACTTGTACTTGCAAGCGGCGGTGTGGATTCCACCACCTGCCTGGGGCTTGCCGTAAACAAATATGGAAAAGAGAATGTAATTGCATTAACAGTAGCTTACGGACAGAAGCACACAAAAGAAATTGAGGCTGCCAGAAAAACAGCAGAATATTACGGAGTGGAGCATCTTTATCTGGATTTGGAGCCGATCTTCCGGTACAGTGACTGTTCGCTTCTGAAGCATTCAGACAGAGAGATCCCGCACGAAAGCTATGCAGAGCAGCTGAAGGAAACCGATGGCTCACCGGTTTCAACCTATGTGCCGTTCCGGAACGGATTGTTTCTTTCTTCGGCAGCAAGTATTGCGCTGTCAAAAAACTGCAGTGTGATCTATTACGGAGCACATGCGGATGATGCAGCCGGAAATGCATATCCGGACTGCAGCAGTGCGTTTCACAATGCGATCAACGAGGCAATCTATCAGGGAAGCGGCGGCCAGCTGAAGGTTGAGGCGCCTTTTGTCAGCTGTACAAAGGCAGAGGTCGTAAAAACCGGCCTGGAGCTGACTGTTCCTTATGAACTGACCTGGAGCTGTTACGAAGGCGGCGAAAAGCCCTGCGGTGTGTGTGGAACCTGTATTGACAGAGCAGAGGCATTCCGTCTCAATGGAGTGAAGGACCCGGCACTTGACAGATAGATCGGATCATAAATATCCGTTTGACCATAGAAAGGAAAAAAATATGAGCAGAGAAAACCTGGAAAAAGAAGGGATCACCCTTCTCGGAAATCAGAAAGTAAAATATCCGGACAATTATGCTCCGGAGGTACTGGAAACATTTTTGAACAAGCACCCGGACAACGATTACTTTGTAAAATTTAACTGCCCGGAATTTACAAGCCTTTGTCCCATTACCGGACAGCCGGATTTCGCGACGATCACGATATCCTACGTACCCGGTGAAAAAATGGTGGAGAGCAAATCTCTGAAGCTGTATCTTTTCAGCTTCCGCAATCACGGAGATTTTCATGAGGATTGCGTGAACATCATTATGAAGGATCTGATCCGTCTTATGGATCCGAAATACATTGAGGTCTGGGGAAAATTTACGCCGAGAGGTGGCATTTCCATTGATCCCTACTGCAATTACGGAAAAGCCGGAACCAGATGGGAGGAGATTGCCTGGAAACGCCTTGCAGAGCATGACATGTACCCGGAAAAGATCGATAACCGGTAGAAAAACTAAAAGTCCCTGTTTTCACTGCGAAAAGCAATGAAAGCAGGGGCTTTTTGTTTAGGTGCCTGACAGCGCAGGTTTATTTTTATGACAGCCGGATGCACTCCGATTCTGTGCCAAACAGATCAGCGATCACATCGTGCACGGTTTCGATCTTATCTGCCATATAGGCCTTTGCTCCGCAGAACAGCAGGCCGTTTTCCACGTCGCCCTTTACGGCGGCGATCAGCTTGTCTGTAATGCAGTAAGGGATCTCGCCGGGGGAACATTTGGCAAGGCAGCGGTGGCAGGGACTGTGCGGGATCTTTTCTCCGGCCATGACGTGCTGCATGAAGGGATTCATAATGGCACGTCCCGGCATACCTACCGGACTTTTTACAATGGCAATGTCGTCCTTTGCGGCGTGGATCAGGGATTCTTTCAGCCGGATGTCTGCGTCACATTCTTCCGTTGGGATAAAACGGGTGGCGACCTGAACGCCGTCCACACCAAGATCAAGGACATGCTTTACATCCTCGTGCGTGGCGATGCCGCCGGCAGCTACTACAGGGATTTCCGTGCCGAATTTTGCGGCATAGCTTTTTACAGTCTGGACGATCTTTCGGATCTCATTGTCGTAGGCTTCCGGTGTATAGGAATCCAGCTCTTCCTTGTGGAAGCCCAGATGACCGCCTGCCTGGGGACCTTCGATCACCACAAGGTCTGCAGTGCGCTTGTACTTTCTTTCCCAGTATTTCAGGATAACCTTTGCAGATTTGTCCGTTGAGACGATGGGGGCAATCTTTGTTTTGCTTCCGCTGACAAGAGCAGGGAGCTCTGTAGGAAGTCCTGCACCGGAGATGATCAGGTCAGCGCCGGCATGGACAGCGGCTTTTACATGAGATGCGTACTCCTTCAGTGCAACCATGATGTTGTAGCCGATGATACCGTCAGGAGAAATCCTGCGTGCTTTTTTCATCTCGGACAGGATAGCCCGCTGGTTGGCTTCTTCGGTATTCCGGTCGAAATCCTTTTCCCGGTAGCCGATCTGAGCGGTGGAAATGATTCCGATCCCGCCTTCCTTTGCAACGGTGCCTGCCAGACGGCCAAGGCTGATGCCGACGCCCATTCCACCCTGGATCAGGGGAAATCTCGTAAGTTTATCACCGATTTTAAAATTCTTCATAATGATCAGATCCTCACATTCATTTGCGTTCTTTAAATGATTTTAATATAAAATAGTTTTACTATCAAAGTATATCATAACAGGGGAATTTGTCAATGTAAATGTAGGTGAATCAGGGAAGTCCCCTGCTTCAATTGCGAACATCCGTCGGACCAGATTTTGTTAAAATCCACTTTGTTGACAGAACAGAAAATATCAGGCAAATTCACAGTGATATCAGCTTTACAGAAAACTGCAAAGTGAATTAGAGGAAAAGGGAGGAACAGGTATGCGAAAAAAGACGAGTACCATCATGGCCTGGCTGCTTGCGGCGTCTGTGACAGTCACATCTCTGTCAGCGGGAACAGTGACGGCCTATGCACAGGAGGAAATGCCGCTGGCGGAAGCCGGAACCGTGACAGAGAGTGCGGAAGAGTTTGGCGACAGCAGTGACAGCATTGCAGATATTGCGGAAGAGGGCAATATTGAAGCTAAAGAAAAGGGTGAGCTGACAGCATTATGCTGTGTAGTTTCACCCTTTTTATGTGTGATGAAATTTTTAAACTGTAAAGCAGTAGGCTGTGTCCGGAATCCCTCTGGCAAAATCAGAATTTAAACAGATTCAGACCGATCTCCTGACTGAACTCACGGCCGATCTCTCCGTCGATTACCTGGATCTGGATCTCGGCAGTAGCGCTGATGATGGCACGGTTCAGATGACCGCCGTGTACATGGCCTTCCTCGTCACCGGCTGCGATATGGAGATGAAGATAAACGTCACCGTCTTTGCGGGTAACGGTACCGGTAAGTGATACGATCTCAAACGCTCCCTGGAACTGAATAGAGTGGTATTCCTTTGTCACTGTGTTGTATACGCCTGCAGTGAAATCATTGATGGCGCCAAGGCCTGTGACCTGTGCAAGGCGGATATTCTCTTTTTTTGCAACCTTGCCGATCTCCTCCAGGATCTCTTCCTTCGGATCAAGACGAAGATAGATCGTGTTTCCAAAACGTCTGTATTCCATGATAAAAACCTCCCTTTGTGTGATATTTGCCATAAACAGCGGCGGATGTTTTTATCCGCTTGTCAATAAGTATAATACATTTTATTTTTTTATGGAAGGCCAGGGAAAGAGAATGCCGGAGTCTCATGTCTGTGCGAGAGATTTTTTTTGACGTCTGCTCTTAGCATTGGAGGCAGGCGGGGATACGTTTGAGGTTTCGTTAGGTGGATGTGGTCGAGGGACGCCAGAGGAAGGTGGCATTGGCCCGGGAGTGGATGTAGTTGGGGGTGTTTTTGAGGTTTTGTTAGGTGGATGTGGTTGAGGGATGCCAGAGGAAGGTGGCATCGCACCGGGAGTGGATGCAGTCGGGGATGTTTTTGAGGTTTTGAGAGGTGGATGTGGTTGAGGGACGCCAGAGGAAGGTGGCATCGCTCCGGGAGTGGATGCAGTTGGGGATGTTTTTGAGGTTTTGAGAGGTGGATGTGGTTGAGGGACGCCAGAGGAAGGTGGCATCGCTCCGGGCAGGGACTCCGTCGGGGGATACTACTAGGACTCCGTGAGACGGCTAAAAGCATTGCGGCAGGGCCAGAACTCGCCTGCGGCTCAG
>CAUEAK010000008.1:0-64751 GCA_958454115.1 Blautia wexlerae | reverse complement strand
TTCATGTTATGATTATTTCAGCTGAATTTGAGATATTCTATTAATGAAAAGGGCAACTATTCAACAGTTTCTGACTGTGAAAGTATTGAACAGTTACGAAGAAAAATAAAAGGAGGATCAATGTTATGCTTACAACATGGACTCCGGCACATATGCCGGAAAAAGAGGAAATCAAAACCCGTCTGCAGACAGCAAGAAGTCAGCTCTATGATTTTCAGATGAAAATCAAGGAACATAAGATCCCGGTAATCGTACTCTTTGAAGGCTGGGGATCTTCCGGCAAGGGAAGTACGATCGGAAAAGTCATTAAGAATATTGATCCGCGTTTCTTTAAGGTTGCCACTATGTCAGCTCCCACAGCAGAAGAACTGAGATATCCATTTCTGTATCGCTATTTTAAACAGATTCCGGAAGCCGGAAAATTTACATTTCTGGATTCCGGCTGGATGGAGCAGACTTGTAAAGACTGTCTGTCGGGCGAGATTGAAGGCGAAGGTTATACACAGCGGATTGACAGCATCCGCCGTTTTGAGCGGCAGCTTACAGATAATGGTTATCTGGTGCTGAAATTCTTTATGCAGATTGACAGGGATGAACAGAAGCGGCGTGAAAAATTACTTCTGGATCATAAAGACACCAGATGGCGTGTGTCAGACTTTGATAAATGGCAGAATGAACATTACAAAAAATGTGCAAAAATATTTTCTCAGTATCTGTCTGACACGAATGCTTCCTCTGCACCATGGTACATCATAGATGCCAGTGACAGAAAATGGGCGGAACTTCAGGTGCTGGAGACTATGGTAAGCAATATTGAAGTTGCCATGCAGAATCAGGCACATTCCGTTCCGATTTTGCAGAATGTATTTCCTCTGGAGCAGATTCCCCGTCTGTCGGATATTGATCTGAGAGATAAAACAATGGATGACGAGGAGTACAGGGGAGAACTGAAACAGCTCCAGAGTAAACTGGGGGAACTCCATAATAAACTGTACAGGAGACGTATTCCTGTGATCATCACGTATGAAGGCTGGGATGCGGCAGGCAAAGGAGGTAATATCAAACGTATTACAGAAGCTCTGGATCCCCGGGGCTATGAAGTACATCCAATCGCAAGTCCGGAACCGCATGAGAAGGCCAGACATTATTTATGGCGTTTCTGGACAAGACTTCCGAAAAATGGGCATATCGCTATTTTTGACAGAACCTGGTATGGCAGAGTTATGGTAGAACGTCTGGAGGGATTTTGCAGTGAAAATGACTGGAAACGTGCCTACAACGAAATGAATGAGTTTGAGAAAGAACTTAAAGACTGGGGTGCAGTCATTATTAAATTCTGGGTACAGATCGATAAGGATACACAGCTGGAGCGTTTTCAGGAGAGACAGAATAATCCGGAGAAACAATGGAAGATCACAGATGAGGACTGGAGAAACAGAGAGAAATGGGATGCCTATGAAGTGGCTGTCAATGAGATGCTTCAGAAGACAAATACTTCCTTTGCGCCATGGCATGTACTGGAATCTGTTGACAAGAAATATGCCCGTATCAAAGCACTCAGAATTGTGATCTCTGAAATAGAAAAAGCATTAAAAGAAAATTAAATTTTGCGGGAAATGTGTAAATGAATGATAAGATAACAGTCTGCCTGGGTAAGGGCGGGCAAAGAGAAATGGCAGAATCTTTTGCCAGAAAGAACAATGTTCCGATTATGGACAAACCGGGAGAACATCTGACAGTAATGTTTGACTCCCGGGGCGTATCACTTACCGGTTATGGCCTGACATATCAGGGAGATTTTGAAGGAATGCTGCACAGAGTCACAAACGGAAGACTTTCCCATGAAATGCTGGTACGTGCGGTCAAAACTGAGGGAGAACATCTGAAAGCAATTGATGCCACTGCAGGTATGGGGGAGGATGGTTTCCTTCTTGCAGCATATGGCTATGAGGTGACATTATATGAACAGAATCCGGTGATCGCCGCACTTTTGAAGGATGCGCTCCGGCGTGCCAGAAAGCATCCCGTATTAAAAGACATTGCTTCCAGAATGAAACTGGTAGAGGGTGACAGTGTGTCATGTATGGAGAAACTTATGGATCCGGTAGATGTGATCTATCTTGATCCCATGTTCCCGAAGAGACAGAAATCCGGTCTGATAAATAAAAAACTTCAGCTGATCCAGAAACTTGAACCTCCATGTTCTGAGGAAAAAGATCTTTTTGATGCAGCTATCAAAGCCGGACCTTCCAGAATTATCGTAAAACGTCCTCTTAAGAGCGTCTGTCTTGATGGAAGAGAGCCTTCTTATATATTAAAAGGAAAAGCAATACGATATGACTGCTATGTGATGTAGAAGGTTTATCAGTACATTGCAGCAGCCCTTTATTTTTGAGGGCTGCTACAATGTATTTTTTCCCATTCCCGGATAAATTCCATTTGTTCCTGATCGGAGATTTCCTGGGAGGCAGCGTCATTTCCGGCAGCTACACAGCAGAGCAGGACGAAGGTCTGAAAGAGTAAAAATACCAGTATCAATAATAATGCAGTCATAATTTGTCTCCTTAATATTATGCAGATGGTTACAGTTATTTTATGAAATTGCTATAAGGATATTTTTCGGGATTTCTGTAACAGATTCTGTATATGTCTGTTGTTTTGCATATCAGAAGTATCTGCATATCATGGAAGCTTTATACATTTTATTTACAGAAAAACGGAGATATGACAGGAGAAACTGTCGGACACAAAAATATAATCTTCCGAATAATTTAAAGTAAGACGCAAATGTTCATTGTCTTTGCAGCGACCTGATGAACAGTTGCGGTAAGATTTCATTATCCAGATGATTCGGAGGATTTTTTATGAAGAATTCAGATGATTCCGGATATACAGGAAAGCACGTGGGTGTGTGTGTTCTGGATACCGGGATTTTTCCTCATATAGATTTTACAGGGAGAATACTTGCGTTTCAAGATTTCATCGGACATCGTATCAGACCTTATGATGATAATTCTCATGGAACCCATGTATGTGGGATCATTGGCGGTGACGGAAGGGCTTCGGAAGGACGTATCAGAGGAATTGCCCCGGGGTGTAGCCTGATAGTTCTGAAGGTGCTCGACAGAACGGGAAATGGCAGGAAAGAAGATGTTTTACAGGCTTTTCGCTGGATCCTGGAGAATAAGAGATATTATGGGATACGTGTAGTGAATATCTCGGTGGGAACAACCTGCAGGAGAGCAGAAGATCACAGAGTTCTGATCGCGGGTGTGGAACAACTTTGGGATGCAGGTCTGGTGGTAGTGGCTGCGGCAGGAAATCAGGGACCGAAGGCAGGAAGTGTGACAGCACCGGGAAGCAGCCGGAAGATTATCACAGTAGGCTCCAGCGATCTGCTTACAGGACGGACTGCCATATCCGGCAGGGGACCTACATTTGAGTGTGTTTGTAAACCGGATCTGGTTGCACCTGGGAATCATGTTCTTGCCTGTGCACCGGGAGCAGATAACGGATATGGAGTGAAGAGTGGTACTTCTATGTCTACACCTCTGGTTGCAGGGGCAGCAGCATTGATGCTTGAGAAGAATCCGGAGCTGACTAATGTTCAGATCAAGATGAAATTGAAAGAAAGTGCCAGGGATATGGGATTGCCAAAGAATCAGCAGGGATGGGGAGAACTGGATCTGGAACGCTTTATGGAACTGTGATCAGTAATCATTTTATTTGGCAAAATATTGCTTTAGTGTATAAAAGCATTGACGAACGGTCTGTTTTCGGCTATCATGATAGTTAACTGGATGAGAGCCAAAGAGGAGGATTAACATGAAAAAAATTCAGATGCAGACACCACTTGTGGAGATGGATGGAGATGAGATGACCAGAATTCTCTGGAAAATAATCAAAGATGAACTTCTTCTTCCGTATATTGATTTGAACACTGAGTATTATGACCTTGGTCTGGAATACAGAAATGAAACGGATGATCAGGTAACTGTTGATGCAGCAGAGGCTACAAAGAAGTACGGCGTAGCAGTGAAATGTGCAACTATCACTCCTAATAAGGCAAGAATGGAAGAGTATACCTTAAAGAAAATGTACAAGAGTCCTAACGGAACGATTCGTGCAATTCTCGACGGAACTGTTTTTCGTGCCCCAATCGTAGTGAAGGGTATTGAACCATGTGTTAAGAACTGGAAGAAACCGATCACCATCGCACGTCATGCCTATGGTGATGTGTATAAGAACACAGAGATGTATATTGACGGCCCCGGAGATGCTTATCTGGTATTTGAAGGTGCAGACGGACAGCAGAGAAAAGAGCTGATCCATCATTATGAGGGACCGGGTGTGCTTCAGGGTATGCACAATCTGGATGATTCTATCACAAGTTTTGCAAGATGCTGTTTTAATTATGCACTGGATACAAAACAGAACCTGTGGCTTGGCGGCAAGGATACGATCTCCAAGATTTATGACGGACGTTTTAAGGAAATCTTTGCAACTATTTATGAAGATGAGTTTAAGGAGAAATTCGAGGCAGCAGGCATTGAATATTTCTACAGCCTGATCGATGATATCGTAGCTCGTGTCATGAAGGCTGAAGGCGGATTTATCTGGGCCTGCAAGAACTATGATGGAGATGTTATGAGCGATATGGTTTCTTCAGCATTTGGTTCTCTGGCTATGATGACATCTGTACTGGTATCTCCACAGGGATATTACGAATATGAAGCTGCTCATGGAACCGTACAGAGACATTATTATCGCTATCTGAAAGGTGAGGAGACATCTACTAACTCTGTAGCAACTATTTTTGCATGGACCGGAGCTCTGAGAAAAAGAGGTGAGCTGGACGACAATAAAGAATTGATGGAATTTGCTGATAAACTGGAGAAGGCGACTCTGGAGACGATTGAAAGCGGTAAGATGACAAAAGACCTTGCGCTGATCACTTCTCTTGAGGATGTGACAGTACTGAACAGCAAAGATTTCATCCTTGCCATCAGAGAGAGACTGGATGAAATTTTATAATGTCAGAAATTATCCGGTAATGTTTCTATAACATTATAAAGTTCTCCGGGCAGGATCACACTGCAGCAGAGAAACCTGTAAAAAGTTATAAACTGCGAAAATGGGAAGAACCTGCATTATGCAAGTTCTTCCCATTTTTCATATAATCCTTCTAATTCTTCGGTAATGGCGGCTTTCTCTTTGCTGAGTTTCGCACATTCTGCCACATTTGTGCAGATATCCGGGAGAATCATGGTTTCGTCGATCTCTTTATCTCTGGTTTCAAGTTCTTCAATGCGGGCTTCTACTTTTTTTAGTTCGTTCTCTCGTTTTCGCTGGCGGGCCTGTTCTTCTTTCTGCTGCTGCCAGGAAAGCTTGTTATCAGAAGCCTGCTTTGCTTCTGTCACAGCCTGAGCGGCAGCCGGAGCATATTTTTCCGTCAGCTCTTCTTTTTTCTCCAGATAATAGTCGTAATCTCCGATATAATTTACAATTGCCTGATTGGTCAGATCCAGGATCCGGGTAGCTGTCTGGTTGATGAAGTAACGGTCGTGGGAAACATAGAATACTGTTCCTGTGTAACTGTTCAATGCCTCTTCAAGAATCTCTTTTGAAGCGATATCTAGATGGTTGGTGGGCTCATCGAGGATCAGAAAGTTTGCTTCGGACAGCATCAGCTTGGCGAGGGAAACACGACCTCTTTCTCCGCCGGACAGAGCGGAGATCAGTTTGAATACGTCATCCCCTGTGAAAAGGAATGCTGCCAGCATATTTCGAATTTCTGTTTCCGTAAGTGTGGGATAAGCATCTGAGATTTCCTCAAAAATAGTTTTCTCCATATGAAGAACATGGTGTTCCTGGTCATAGTAGCCAATCTGTACCTTGGAACCAAGAGTAAATCTGCCGCTGTCTGCATCGATCAGCCCATTGATGATCTTTAACATGGTGGTTTTGCCTGTGCCGTTATTGCCAATCAGGGCTACACGTTCTCCACGTTTGATCTCAAAGGAGATGTCACTGAAAAGTGTCTGTCCGGGAAAAGATTTGGAAAGACTTTCCACAGTAAGGACATCATTTCCGCTGACAAATCTTGGTTCCAGGGAAATGCGCATCTGATTCTGAATCTCCTGTGGCTTATCAATGCGCTGGACTTTATCCAGCATTTTCTCGCGGCTTTCCGCACGTTTGATGGATTTCTCGCGGTTAAAGGATTTCAGCTTGGCAATGACTGCTTCCTGATGTTTGATATCCCGCTGCTGGTTCAGGTAGGCTTTGTACTGGGCGTCACGCAGCTGGGCTTTTTTCAGGGCATAGGCAGAATAGTTGCCACTGTACATACGCATATTTCCTGCTTCGATTTCCACAACTTTTGTTACGACTTTGTCAAGAAAGTAACGGTCGTGGGATACGATAAATACAGCGCCCGGGTAATTCAGAAGATAGGTTTCCAGCCAGGAAATACTCTCCATATCCAGATGGTTGGTAGGCTCATCCAGAAGAAGAATGTCAGGGCTGGCAAGAAGCAGTTTACCCAGAGCTACGCGGGTTTTCTGGCCGCCTGAAAGAGTTTCTATCTGGCGTTCGAAATCTTCTTCTGTGAAACCAAGACCTTTTAATACACCCATGATCTCACTTTTGTAAGCGTAACCATTTTCCAGTTCAAACTGGTGACTCAGTCTTGTGTAAGTATTCATCAGGCTGTCCAGAGCATCTCCGGTGGTGGTTTTCATTTCCTGTTCCAGAGAGCGCAGACGGTTCTCCATATCAATAATGTGCTGTTTGGTGGAAATCAGTTCTTCGTAAATGGTATGATGGCCATGAATGTCCTGATACTGGGCAAGGTAGCCGATATTTTTATCTTTGGCAAGTACCACGTTTCCTGAATCCGGGGAGAGCTCATGCATAATGATTCGCAGCAGAGTCGTCTTGCCTGCACCGTTATTGCCGATGAGAGCTGCCTTTTCGCGGTCTTCTATATGGAAACTGGCATCCTTGAGAATGATTTTTTCGCCAAAGGATTTACAGATATTCTGACATGATAAAATCATAGGAATTCCTCCGTTTGTAATTTGTCCGCGTACTATTATAATCGAAAATGCCTGTTTTTGAAAGCATTTTAAGAGATTTTGTCCAGAGAAAAGAAGGCATCGGATAGATGTATGGAAGAAAATATGATATTCCGGGGAATTTTTCAGAATGAAATTGATAAAAAAATACAGAAATATTTGGTCAAAAAGTACAAATTTAATTTGACAATAAAATAACATCTGGGTATAATTGACATAGATAAGCTAAGGAGGGAAAATTTGTGGAAGCTAAGGAAATTTCGAAAGCGGTAATCAAGCGTCTGCCGCGGTACTACCGCTACCTCGGTGAATTGATGGAGGAGAATGTAGAGCGTATATCTTCAAATGATCTTAGCAAGAAGATGCATGTGACGGCTTCCCAGATTCGTCAGGACTTAAATAATTTCGGTGGTTTTGGTCAGCAGGGTTACGGCTATAATGTACGCTATTTGTATACAGAAATCGGTAAGATCCTTGGGCTGGATACTGTACATCCGATGATTATTCTGGGTGCCGGTAATCTGGGACAGGCATTGGCCAATTATGTGGATTTTGAAAAGCGCGGATTTAAGCTGGTTGGTATTTTTGACGTCAATCCTGTACTTGAGGGGATTGCAGTTCGTGGAATTGAGATTCAGATGTTGAGCGATCTTCCTTTGTTTCTGAAGGAGAATGAGGTTGAGATCGCGATCCTGACTCTTCCTAAAAATAAAGCCAAAGAGATGGCAAAGATTTTAATTGATAATGGAATTAAGGCAATCTGGAATTTTGCACATATTGATCTGGATGCCCCGGAGGATGTAATGGTAGAGAACGTACATCTTTCAGAGAGTCTTATGACTTTGTCCTATAACCTGAGTGAGTACAGAAAGGAACATGAAGGGATGTAAGGGATAACTGTGAAACACAAGGCTGTGGTCATCTGATCACAGCTTTTCTCTTGTATGTAAATGTGTTATTGTAAACAGGAGGTGAACAGATGAGAGAGATTGTAACTGCTGTTGAGATGAAAGAACTGGATCATAATACGATTCAGAAAGCCGGGATATCGTCTCCGGTACTTATGGAGAGGGCGGCATTAAAGACGGTTGAGGAGATTGTACAGAGATTAAAGAATAAAGAAAAAGAGAAAATCCTTGTGGTCTGCGGAACCGGCAACAATGGCGGAGACGGATTGGCGATTGCCAGACTGCTTCAGTTGAGAGGAGTCAGAACCTGGTATTATATTGCGGGTAAGGAAGAGAAAATGACTGCTGAAACTGCCGGACAGCTTAAAACAGCAGAATATTATCAGGTGCCCCGGGTGCATAACCTGGATCTGGATGAATATACTACTATAGTAGATGCCATCTTTGGGGTTGGACTGAGCAGACCTGTAGAGGGAAAATATGCAGAGCTTATCAGTACAATGAACCGGGCATCTGCGTATAAAGTAGCTGTGGATATTCCATCCGGGATTGACTCAGATACCGGATTTGAGAAGGGGATTGCATTCCGGGCAGATCTTACGGTTACCTTTGCTTTTCGCAAAAGAGGGCTGTGTTTTTATCCCGGACGCATGTATGGCGGTGAGATCGTTGTTACGGATATCGGAATCTATTCCATACCCGGAAAGAAAATCTGTATGCATCATCTGGAACGTGAAGATTTGAAAATGCTTCCGGAGAGAGTTCCCTATGGAAATAAAGGAACCTTCGGTAAGGTTCTTCTTATAGCTGGCAGCGAAGGAATGTGCGGAGCTGCATATCTGAGTGCAGCAGCTGCTCTGAAAAGCTCTGCGGGAATGGTGAGAATTCAGACCGTGGAGGCCAACAGGATTCCGTTGCAGACACTGTTGCCGGAAGCCATGATCACCTGTGATTTTGATGAGAAAAAAAACCAGGCAATGCTTGACTGGTGTGATGTGCTTGTGATAGGACCGGGTCTTGGAACCGGAGCGCAGAGCAGGGAAAGAGCTCAGTGGTTCCTGGCGAAGGCAGCTGAGTGTAAAAAAACAGTAATTCTGGATGCAGATGGCCTGAATCTTCTGTCAGTCCATGACAACTGGAAGTGTTTTATCGGGGAACATGTGATCCTGACACCTCATATTGGTGAGATGAGTCGTCTGTGCGGAAAAGAAATCGGTAAGATCCAGGATTGTCTGGCACAGACCGCAGCTGATTATGCAAAGGAGTCTGGAGCGGTTTGCGTTCTGAAGGATGCCTGTACTGTGGTGGCAGATGCTTTTGGAGATATGTATTTGAACATTTCGGGTAATGCAGGAATGGCTACAGCGGGAAGTGGAGATGTGTTAAGCGGTGTGCTTGCCGGTATACAGTGTATGTATCTGGCAGCAGAAAAGAAATTTTCTCCTGTTATGCTGGCTGCACTTGGTGTATATGTGCATGGGCTGGCAGGTGATCTGGCTGCTGAAACAGTAGGGCAGCGGGGGATGACCGCAGGAGATATCATCTGTTTTCTGCCGGAAATACTAAGATAGAATATTCATTTTGGGGCAGTAAATCTGTGAAACAATTTGCAGATATTAACATGAAAAAATAACAGAGGAAAATTATTATGAAGAAAGATAGCAGAGTAAAAGCAGTCATTTCACTGGATGCAGTAGAACATAATTTCCGGGAAATGAGAAAAAATATTGCAGAAGAGACAAAGATGATCGCGGTCATAAAGGCTGACGCTTATGGACATGGCGCGGTGCCGATTGCACATCTCATTGAGGATTATGATTATATCTGGGGATTTGCGGCTGCAACTGCGGAAGAAGCGATTCATCTGCGAGAAGCCGGGATTACAAAACCAATCCTGATCCTTGGAATTGTTTTTGATGAATATTTTCCGGAACTTGTCCGTTATGAGATCCGTCCTGCAGTGTGCGAATATGAGGAGGCAAGGAAACTTTCAGACGAAGCGGTTCTGCAGAAAAAAACTGTACATATTCATATTGCTTTGGACACAGGAATGACCAGGATCGGTTTTGCGGATACACAGGAAAATGTAGAGGAAATTAAAAAAATTTCAGAACTTCCAAATCTTGAGATTGAGGGTATGTTTACTCATTTTGCAAGAGCAGATGAGTATGACAGAAGTCCGGCTATGGTACAATTGGAGCGGTATCTGGATTTTTCAAGGCGCGTAGAAGAGGCAGGAGTAGAAATTCCTCTACATCATTGTTCTAACAGTGCGGGCATCATACGTATGCCGGAAGCAAATCTGAATATTGTCCGCGCCGGAATCACAATTTATGGAATTTATCCTTCTTCTGAGGTGGAGAGAGACATTGTAAAGCTTGAGCCGGTTATGGAACTTAAGAGTCATGTGACTTATGTGAAGGACGTTCCTGCCGGAGCAGCGATCAGCTACGGCGGTACTTATGTGGCTGACAGGAAGCTTCGTGTGGCAACTGTTCCGGTGGGCTATGCAGACGGCTATTCCAGGCAGCTTTCCAATAAAGGCTGGGTTCTGATACATGGACAAAAGGCTCCGATCCTTGGCAGAGTCTGTATGGACCAGTTTATGGTAGATGTGACTGAGATTGGTGATGTGAAGAAGGGCGATGAGGTAACACTGATCGGCAGAGACGGGGATGAGTTTATCGGTATTGAGGAGATTGGTGATCTCTGTGGCAGATTTTCCTATGAGTTTGCCTGTGATATCAGCCCGCGTGTGCCGAGAGTCTATATTAAAAACGGGAAAGAAATATAATGTTACTGTTTGCTGAATAGAGACGAAGTGAGCGATAACTGATTTTTATATACCACGCATGTATACACAAGAAAAAGGTGGAAATACTTTATCTTAACCGGACAGGAAATATCCGGCTGATAACAAGGTTTCTTCTTATGGCAATGTTGTAAATTGAAACCGGAAAGAATCGGAGTGTGAATTGTGTGGTAATTAAAAGAGGGGATATATTTTATGCTGATCTTCGCCCTGTAGTGGGGAGTGAACAGGGTGGAATCCGGCCGGTTCTGATCATTCAGAATAACGTAGGTAACCGGCACAGCCCTACAGTGATCTGTGCTGCTATTACATCAAAAATGAACAAGGCTAAGCTTCCTACACATATTGAGATCAATGCGGAACTCTATGGGATTGAAAAAGATTCTGTGATTTTGCTGGAACAGCTTCGTACTATAGATAAAAGAAGATTAAAAGATAAAGTCTGTCATCTGGATGATGCGATGCTGGATAAGGTGAATCATGCACTTGAGATCAGCCTGGAGCTTACGTTCTGATTTTACTTTTTAAGGGATATATCATCTGATCCGGTATTGCGATTTTGGGGCTTGCATGTCTCGGATAGTAGTGCGTGAACAATAAATGAACAGTAATTTTTGGTATCTCTGTCCGGTCAGTATCTTGACGATTAATGGAGAAAGTGATATATTTTACCAGTAATTACGCATATTCAATAAGGAGGAGACTGAATAATATAATGGAAGATGGCAGTAGTATGCCCCTCTGGGGCTTATTTGTTTTACTGTTACTGTTGTGGCTGAATGGAATCTTTTACGGGTTTGCCGCAGCGCTGAGAAACATAAGTGAGAATGATACACAGAAGAAAGCAGAGGAAGGCGATAAAAAAGCACAGATGCTGATGACTCTGATCGACAAACCGGCGCAGTTTGTCAATGCAATTCCGCTGATCGTAATGGCATGTGGTATTTGTTTTGGTACTTTTCTGGTCCCATATGTTGTGGATGTATTTTATCCATACATAAAGCATGTGCCTGCACTGATCCTGGTAATGGCATTGTGCGTGATTTTTCTTGCTGCAATCGGTATTCTGGCTTTTCGGCGGGTTGGTACTTATCATCCTGAAGCTTATGCATATAAGTATCTGAACCTGGTACATTTCTGGATGAATCTGTTAAAGCCTTTTACTGTATCTGTCACCTGGATCGCCAGACTGGCAGCAGTGCCTTTTGGTGTGGAGATAAACCGTACAGAAAAGTCTGTCACAGAAGAGGAAATCATTTCCATTGTAGATGAAGCTCATGAACAGGGCGTCATCCAGGAGAATGAGGCGGAAATGATCCAGAATATCATATCTTTTAATGAGACAGAAGCCCATGATATCATGACTCACAGAAAGAATGTGGTGGCCTTTGACGAGGAGATATTGCTCAAGAACATGATTGACACTATGCTGGAAGAGGGGAATTCCCGTTATCCGGTATATGAGGAGAATATTGACAATATCAAAGGAATTGTCCATTATAAAGATGCGCTTAAGTTTATGACACAGAATCCCTGGGCGAAGTTCAAACCGTTGAAGGAACTGCCCGGAATTATCCGCCAGGCATCCCTGATTCCTGAAACAAGGGGGATTGGAGATCTTTTTCATACTATGCAGGCCAGAAAGATCCATATGGCAATTGTTGTGGATGAATATGGCCAGACAGCCGGGATCGTTACCATGGAGGATATTCTGGAGGAGATTGTCGGAGATATTCTGGACGAATATGATGAGGATGAAATTACGATCCGCGCACAGAAAGATAACAGTCTGATCATTGACGGGCTTGCTTATCTGGAGGATGTGGAAGAAGAGTTGGATGTAGATTTTGGGGATACAGAGTTTGAAACACTGAACGGTTATCTGACCAATATTCTGGGACATATTCCTACAGATAAGGATGTTGATACAAGCATAAAAGCGATTGGATACTGCTTTACGATCTTGTCTATTGGTAATAAAACCATTGGCAAGGTTAAGGTGGAGCGGGATAATAATGTTGCTGTATAAACAGCAGCAGATAAAAATAATTAACAAAAGGAGAAAGAAAGATGTCAGGACATTCAAAATTTGCAAACATTAAGCATAAGAAAGAGAAAAACGATGCAAAAAAAGGTAAGATTTTTACAGTAATCGGACGTGAGCTGGTTATGGCTGTCAAAGCAGGCGGTCCGGATCCGAATAATAACAGCAAACTTCGTGATGTAATTGCCAAAGCGAAAGCAAACAACATGCCAAACGATACAATTGAACGTGGTATCAAAAAAGCAGCAGGTGCTGATTCTGCAGATAACTACGAGAAAGCTGTATATGAAGGATATGGTCCGAACGGTGTTGCTATCATTGTTGAGACTCTGACAGACAACAAGAACCGTACAGCAGGTAATGTACGTAATGCATTTACAAAGGGTAACGGAAGCATCGGAACTCAGGGATGTGTATCCTATATGTTTGATCAGAAAGGTCAGATCATTATTGACAAAGAAGAGTGTGAGATGGATGCAGACGAGATTATGATGCTTGCTCTGGATGCCGGTGCTGAGGATTTCAGCGAGGAAGAGGACAGTTATGAGATTCTCACTGCTCCGGATGATTTCAGTGCAGTTCGCGAAGCTCTGGAAAAAGCAGGTCTGCCTATTGCAGAAGCACAGGTTGCCATGATTCCTCAGACTTATGTGGAGCTTACAGATGAGCAGGCACTCAAGGATCTTCAGAGAACTCTGGATCTTCTGGATGATGACGATGATGTCACAGATTACTGGACAAACTGGGATGAGCAGTAAAATACCGCAGGTATATTGAGACTGCCTGTTTTGGGTTATTGCTGTCGGACATGTATAGTTTATAAAAGAAACACACATAATACCTCCATAGAGAAAATGGAGGTATTTTTATGTCTGAAAACAGATATGGAGAAAAAAGAGAAGAGTCTGAAACAGGGATGAAGCTGCAAAACTGTGAGACACAGGAGTCAGAAAATAAAGTTCAGGAAAGTACCAATGAGCAGATCAAAGATATGGGACAGGTGGTTTTAAACAGCAATTCCCGAAAACACAAGGTAGAGCTTCTGACCATCATTGGTGAGGTGGAAGGTCATGAGTCTGCACCCTCCCATTCCAAAACTACAAAATATGAGCATGTACTTCCAAAGCTTGCCATCATTGAGGATGATGAAGAAATAGAAGGCTTGCTGATCCTTTTAAACACAGTGGGAGGAGATGTGGAGGCTGGGCTTGCCATTGCAGAGATGATTGCCTCATTAAGTATACCAACAGTGTCACTGGTTCTGGGCGGCGGACATTCTATCGGAGTTCCGATGGCCGTATCTGCGGACTATTCTTTCGCAGTACCAAGTGCTACGATGGTGATCCATCCGGTACGTTCCAATGGTATGTTTATCGGAGTGGCTCAGACTTACCGGAATATGGAGAAAATTCAGGACCGTATCACTACATTTATTTCCGAACACTCCAGAGCATCTCAGAAACGTCTGGAAGAGCTGATGCTTGATACTTCTCAGCTGGTAAAAGATGTAGGAACCATGCTGGAAGGAAAAGAGGCAGTAAAAGAAGGGCTGATCGATGAGGTTGGCGGTATTAAGGAAGCGTTGGCAAAATTATATGAAATGATAGAAAAAGAGTGTTGAAAGTGAAAAAATGTTACGGTTCACATACCACTATCCCGCGAGGTGTTTTGGCATGAATATGCCAAAATCCCGAGACATACAAGCCAAAATTCCATTGCCGCAGGCAATCTGGAATGAATTTTGGCTACGTTACTGAGAACGGAGTGAGCAGTAACAAAAAAATCTTATATATGCTACAAATCAACCCTTGCCATATGTCAGATTTTGGCGTATTATTAATAGAGGTTTATTATTTGCGAGGAGGAAAACCATGTATAAGATTTTAAAAGCTGAAACACTGGCAGCTAAGATCCATCTTATGGTTGTACACGCACCGCGTGTTGCAAGCCATTGTCAGCCAGGACAATTTATTATCGTTAAGTTAGATGAGAAGGGTGAGAGAATCCCTCTTACTATCTGTGATTATGATCGTGAAGAAGGTACGATCACAATCGTATTCCAGGAGATTGGTGTATCTACCATCAAGATGGCAGAATTAAAAGCAGGAGATGCATTCCGCGATTTCGTAGGACCTCTTGGATGTCCTTCTGAATTTGTTGCGGAAGATATCGAAGAATTAAAGAAAAAGAAAATGGTATTTGTTGCCGGCGGTGTTGGTACAGCCCCTGTTTACCCACAGGTAAAATGGCTCCATGAACATGGAATCACAGCAGATGTTATTCTTGGTGCAAAAACTAAGGATATGGTTATCCTTGAGAAAGAACTGGGAGAAGTTTCCAATCTTTATGTTACTACAGATGACGGTTCCTATGGCCGTGCAGGTATGGTTACCAAGACTCTTGAGGATCTGGTAACAAATGAAGGCAAACATTACGATGTCTGTGTAGCGATTGGACCGATGATCATGATGAAATTTGTCTGTCTTCTTACCAAGAAGCTTGGCATTCATACAATTGTCAGCATGAACCCGATCATGGTTGACGGAACAGGTATGTGTGGCGCATGCCGTCTTCAGGTTGGCGATGAGATTAAGTTTGCATGTGTAGACGGACCGGAATTCGACGGACATCTCGTTGATTTCGACCAGGCTATGAAGAGAAGCCAGATGTATAAGACTGAAGAGGGACGTGCATTACTGAAACTTCAGGAAGGTGATACCCATCATGGCGGATGTGGACATTGTGGAGGTGACAAGTAATGGCAGATGCAAAGATGTTAAAGAAAGTTCCTGTAAGAGAACAGGATCCAAAGGTGCGTGCAACAAACTTTGAAGAAGTTTGTCTTGGATACAATCAGGAAGAAGCAATGGAAGAAGCACAGAGATGCTTAGGCTGTAAGAAACCGAAATGTGTGGAAGGCTGTCCTGTATCCATTAATATTCCTGGATTTATTGAAGAGATTAAAGAGGGAAAGATCGAAGAAGCATACAAAGTGATCGGATTATCCTCCGCACTTCCGGCTATCTGTGGACGTGTATGTCCTCAGGAATCCCAGTGTGAGGGTAAATGTATCCGCGGAGTCAAAGGTGAAGCTGTTTCTATCGGTAAGCTGGAGAGATTTGTTGCTGACTATGCTCTGGAACATGATATCAAACCTGTTGGAGCAGAAGTTAAGAACGGACATAAAGTTGCAGTGATCGGTTCCGGTCCTTCCGGACTTACCTGTGCAGGTGATCTTGCAAAAGCTGGTTATGATGTAACTGTATTTGAAGCTCTTCATGAACTTGGCGGTGTTCTTGTTTACGGTATTCCGGAGTTCCGTCTTCCGAAACAGAAAGTTGTTAAGAAAGAAATTGAAAAAGTTAAAGAATTAGGTGTTAAATTCGAGACTAATGTTGTTATCGGTAAATCCACAACAATCGATCAGCTGATCGAGGATGAAGGATTTGAAGCTGTATTTATCGGATCAGGTGCCGGACTTCCAATGTTCATGGGTATCCCGGGTGAGAATGCAAGCGGTGTATTCTCTGCCAACGAATATCTTACAAGAAGCAACCTGATGAAAGCTTTTGATGATTCTTATGATACACCGATCGCAGCAGGAAAGAAAGTAGCAGTTGTAGGCGGTGGTAATGTTGCTATGGATGCTGCCAGAACAGCTTTAAGACTTGGTGCTGAAGTACATATCGTATACAGAAGAAGTGAAGCAGAGCTTCCTGCACGAGCAGAGGAAGTTCATCACGCAAAAGAAGAGGGAATCATCTTTGATCTTCTTACTAACCCGAAGGAAATCCTTGTAGATGAGAACGGTCATGTAAAAGGTATGAAGGTTGTCAAGATGGAACTTGGTGAGCCGGATGCTTCCGGAAGACGTCGTCCGGTTGAAATCCCGGGATCTGAATATGACATGGATGTAGATACAGTTATCATGTCTCTTGGTACTTCCCCGAACCCTCTTATCTCTTCTACAACAAAAGGTCTTGAAGTCAATAAGAGAAGATGTATCATTGCTGAAGAAGAAACAGGTAAGACATCTAAAGATGGTGTATATGCCGGCGGTGATGCTGTTACAGGTGCAGCTACTGTTATCCTTGCCATGGGTGCAGGTAAAGCTGGTGCCAAAGGTATCGATGAATATCTTAAAAATAAATAATGTAAATGGTACTTGACAGATTTTGACGTCTGTGGCATGATTACTAGTGTTGATAATCATGAAAAGCTTAGAAGGTGTTTACAGGGATTTATTTTCCGTCAGAGAGAGGAAGCCATCGGCTGGAAGCTGCCTCAGGTTCAGATATTTCCTGAATTTCCCACCGGAGCCGCGTTTCTGAATGACAGTATTTACTGAGTAGGAAATGACGTTACTGCGCGTTAAGCAGACCGAGAGCCTGTAGAAAATGCAGGAAGCAGGGTGGTACCGCGGATATTTTACTCCGTCCCTTTAGTGGGACGGAGTTTTTTGTTTGCCAATTCTGCTATTATAACATGAATTGCGAGAACTGCTTTTGCAACGGAGCGATTTGTGGCTATCAAGTCAGAGTCAGATTTTACGTTACTGTTCATTCTGTTCTCAGTAACGATTTTTCTTCTCTGACATTATGACATAAAGGAGAAAGAGAACATGGATATGAAAGAAAGACTTCAGGAACTGGCTGAAGCAGCCGGAAAACGGATCAGTGAATCCGAAGGTCTGGAAAAACTGAACGAAGTACGTGTGGCATACCTTGGTAAAAAAGGTGAATTGACTGCAATTTTAAAGAGTATGAAAGATGTTGCACCGGAAGAGCGCCCGAAGGTTGGACAGCTTGTAAACGAAACAAGAAGCAAGATAGAAGCACTTCTTGATGAATCTAAACAGAAACTGGAAGAAGCAGCACGTGAAGAGAAGATGAAACAGGAAGTGATTGATGTGACTTTACCTGCAAAGAAAGCTAAAATCGGTCACCGTCACCCGAACACCATCGCCCTGGAAGAAGTAGAGCGTATCTTTATTGGTATGGGTTATGAAGTAGTAGAGGGACCGGAGGTAGAGTATGCGGATTACAACTTTACTAAACTGAATATTCCGGAAAATCATCCGGCACGTGATGAACAGGATACTTTCTTTATCAACGATTCTATCCTTCTTCGTTCCCAGACTTCACCGGTTCAGGCACGTACTATGGAGAAAGGAAAGCTGCCGATCCGTATGATTGCACCTGGTCGTGTATTCCGTTCAGATGAAGTAGATGCAACACATTCTCCTTCTTTCCATCAGATCGAAGGTCTTGTTATTGACAAGAACATCACTTTTGCAGATCTTAAGGGAACTTTGCAGGAGTTTGCACAGGAATTATTCGGACCTGAGACAAAAACTAAGTTCAGACCACATCACTTCCCGTTCACAGAGCCAAGCGCAGAGGTGGATGTATCCTGTTTCAAGTGTGGTGGTAAAGGCTGCCGTTTCTGTAAAGGTTCCGGTTGGATTGAAATCCTTGGCTGCGGTATGGTTCATCCGAATGTATTAAGCATGTGCGGAATTGATCCGGAAGAATACACAGGATTCGCATTTGGCGTAGGTCTTGAACGTATTGCACTTCTGAAATATGAGATTGATGACATGAGACTGCTCTATGAGAATGATATCCGTTTCCTGAAACAGTTCTGATGAAATGACTGTCTGAAACAACAGAGCTATGCAGCCAAGAGGAAATTTCTGTCCGGGAAAGCTGCTATAAGTCTGAGCTATAATATAGAAAGAGGATTAACAAAATGAATACTTCATTATCTTGGATTAAAATGTATGTGCCGGATCTTGATGTGACAGCACAGGAATATACAGATGCCATGACACTGACAGGAACAAAAGTGGAAGGCTTTGAAAAACTGGACGCAGATCTGGATAAGATCGTGATCGGTCAGATTGAAAAAATTGAGAAACATCCGGATGCAGATAAACTGATCATCTGCCAGGTGAATATCGGAACAGAGACTGTACAGATTGTTACAGGCGCTCCTAATGTAAAAGAGGGAGATAAGGTTCCTGTTGTTCTTGACGGTGGACGTGTTGCCGGTGGACATGACGGAAAGAAAACACCGGGTGGAATTGAAATTAAAAAAGGAAAACTTCGCGGAATCGATTCCTATGGTATGATGTGTTCCATCGAAGAGCTGGGAAGCACAAGAGAAATGTATCCGGAAGCACCGGAATACGGAATCTATATTTTCCCTGAAGACGCTGTTGTAGGCGAGAGTGCGATCAAGGCACTGGGTCTGGATGATGTTGTCTTTGAATATGAAATCACATCCAATCGTGTTGATTGCTACGGCGTACTGGGAATTGCAAGAGAAGCGGCAGCTACGTTTAATGAGAAATTCTGTCCTCCTGTTGTAGAGTGTAAAGGAAATGATGAAAAAGCTTCTGACTATGTAAAAGTAACGGTAGAAGATCCGAAACTTTGTCCACGTTACTGCGCAAGAGTCGTAAAGAATGTTAAGATCGGACCATCTCCGAAATGGATGCAGAGATGTCTGGCTTCCAATGGAATCCGTCCGATCAATAATCTGGTAGATATCACAAACTATGTAATGGAAGAATTTGGTCAGCCAATGCACGCATATGATCTGGACAGGATTGCAGGAAAAGAAATCGTTGTACGTCGTGCAGAGAATGATGAGAAATTTGTAACGCTGGATGGACAGGAACGTACCATGGATGATCAGGTACTGATGATTTGTGACGGTGAGAAAGCAGTTGGTATTGCCGGTATCATGGGTGGAGAGAATTCTATGATCACAGACGATGTAAAAACTGTTCTTTTCGAGGCTGCATGTTTTGATGGAACAAATATCCGCCTTTCTTCCAAGAGAATCGGTCTGAGAACAGATGCTTCCGGTAAATTCGAAAAAGGTCTTGACCCGAACAATGCGCAGGCAGCTATCGACAGAGCATGCCAGCTGATGGAGGAACTTGGGGCAGGTGAAGTCGTAGGTGGAATGGTAGATATCTGCAATGAAGTAAGAGAACCATCCAGAGTTCCTTTCAAACCGGAGAAGATTAATGCTCTTCTTGGAACTGACCTGACACCGGAAGAAATGCTTGCTTATCTGGCAAAAGTAGAACTGACCTATGACGAAAAAACAAATGAGATCGTAGCTCCTACTTTCCGTCAGGATATCCATTATGTAGCTGATGTTGCAGAAGAAGTTGCAAGATTTTTCGGATATGATAAGATTCCGACTACTCTGCCTACAGGTGAAGCTACAACAGGTAAGCTTCCGTTTAAACTTCGTATTGAAGCAGTGGCACGTGATATTGCGGAATATTGTGGTTTCTCTGAAGGAATGACCTATTCTTTCGAAAGTCCGAAGGTATTTGACAAATTAAGACTTCCGGCTGACAGTAAGCTCCGTCAGGGAATCGTGATCAGCAATCCTCTGGGAGAAGACTACAGTGTCATGAGAACAACTACTTTAAACGGTATGCTCAGTTCTCTGGCTACGAACTATAACAGAAGAAATAAAGATGTACGTCTCTATGAACTTGGTAATGTATATCGTCCGAAAGCACTTCCTCTTACAGAACTTCCGGATGAGCGTATGCACTTTACACTTGGTATGTATGGAAACGGCGATTTCTTTGACATGAAAGGTGTATGTGAAGAGTTCTTTGAGAAAGTAGGAATGAGAGATAAAGTAGATTATGATCCAAACAGCGGAAAAACTTACCTTCATCCCGGAAGACAGGCAAATATGGTTTATGATGGTAAGGTTGTGGGCTATCTGGGAGAGGTTCATCCTCTGGTTGCAGATACTTATGGAATCGGTGATAAGGCATATGTGGCAGTGATTGATATCCTTACGGTTCTTGAATTTGCAAGTTTCAACCATAAATACACAGGAATTGCAAAATATCCTGCAGTAACCCGCGATTTAAGTATGGTCGTTCCGAAAACCGTTCTTGCAGGACAGATTGAACATATTCTGACTCAGAGAGGCGGAAAGATTCTGGAGAGTTATCAGTTATTTGACATTTATGAAGGAAACCAGATTAAAGGAGGATATAAATCCATGGCTTATTCTCTGGTATTCCGTCACCATGACAAGACTCTGGAAGAGAGCGAGATTACAGCTGCAATGAAGAAAATCCTGAATGGTCTGACAGACCTTGGAATCGAGTTGAGAAGTTAATGCTGATTTATGTATTAAGACATGGGATAACTCAGTGGAATAAACTGAAAAAAGTGCAGGGGGCAATGGATATTCCCCTTGCACCGGAAGGAATTGAACTGGCGAAAAGAACAGGAGAAGCATTAAAAGATGTTCCGTTTGATATCTGTTTTACCAGTCCTCTGGCAAGAGCGAGACAGACAGCACATTATGTGCTGGGAAACAGGCAGATTCCTGTTATTGAGGATAAAAGAATCCAGGAAATTGATTTCGGAGTTCTTGAAGGAAGCCGGTTTAAGGATGAACAAGGGAAGATCATCAGCCATGAAATGGAAATTTTCTTTGAAGAGCCACAGAAATTTGAACGTCCTCAAAACGGCGAAAACATTTCTGATATCCTGAAACGCACCAGAGAATTCTGGGTGGAGAAAACGACAGATCCTGCTCTGGCAGACAAAACAATTCTTGTTTCTTCTCATGGATGTGCAGTTCGTGCACTGCTTCAGAATGTTTATCAGGATCCGGAACATTTCTGGCATGGATGTGTGCCTCCAAACTGCAGTATCAATCTACTTGAAGTAAAAGATGGAAAAGCCAGATTTCTGGAAGAAGATAAAGTTTATTCTGAAATATAACAATTCTGTAAAATAATCCGGTGGAAAACTGTGCTTTGAGTACAGCTTTTCTGCCGGACTTTTAATATATTTTGTTACTGTTTATACACCACTATCCCGAGACATACAAGCCAAAATTCCATTGCCGCAGGCAATCTGGAATGAATTTTGGCTGTTACTGTTCACTGGTAATATCCCGCGAGGTGTTTTTTGTGAGCGAAGGTCACAGAAAACCCGAGATATACCGCGCGAATTTATGCGATTAGCATAAATTCTGTGCATCGCGAAGCGTGTTACTGAGAACGGAGTGAACAGTAACTTTTGGCTACGTTACTGTGAACAGTAACTATATTTTTACTTGTGACAGATATGACGTTGTGATATGATATACGAAAAAGGAAATTGTCTGTAATTTTGTGCAGAATCTGCAAATAATCACAGGAGGTGTATTATGGGCAAAAAAATTATGAATACGGTTCTTTTTCTGGTGGTGCTTGGCGGATGTGTTGCCATGACGCTGCTGACCGGGAATGGTTCATCAGGCACGATGATTTATAACTTTGCATTTCTCGCTGTTATGGCTGTGATCTATCTGGCCGGACTGTTTGGCGGTATGTTTCGGGTAGACAGCATTGGAGAGGCTCTTGCAAGAGGAACGCAGGAGCTTTCCAGTATATTCAAAATACCCGGAAAAGCCAAAAGCGAAGATCTTTCCTGCCTGAAGGGGATGTTTGAACATAAATATCTGGATGACAGAATGGACAGCTTTGTAGATGCCATGGAGAAAAACCAGGAAGGAATCGGAGATGTTGAAGATTACATAAATGAGGACGAGATTGATCTTCATGTACATAAGAAGATTCTGGAAATGGCACCGGATATTTTTACCAGCCTTGGTATTCTTGGTACTTTTATTGGTCTGGTATGGGGGCTTAAGAGTTTTGAGCCATCCAGCTATGAGACAATGACTACCTCTGTATCTGCCCTGGTAGATGGTATCAAAGTAGCATTCCTTACTTCTATCTATGGAATTGCATTTGCACTGATCTACAGTTCCGGAATGAAAAGCGTTTATTCCGGAATGGATGCGAAGCTTCAGGGATTTCTGGAGAGGTTTCATCTTTATGTACTTCCGGCGGCTGAGAGCGAGTCAAGAAACCTGATGCTTGCAAGTCAGAAGGTTCAGACAAAAGCCATGAAACAGATGGCAGAGCAGCTTACCTCACAGATGGCAGAGAGTTTTGAGAAAGCAATCAATCCTACTTTCCAGAAGATGACAGAATCTCTGGAGATTCTGACAGAATCTGTAACAAAATGTCAGGAGGATGTGGTTCAGGATATCCTGCGTACTTTTTTGCGGGAGATGAACGGTTCATTTAAAATGCAGTTCACAGATTTCAATGAAGCTCTTGTACAGCTGAAGGAAGCGCAGAAAGAAAATATTGATTATACTACAAGGCTCTATCAGACGATGAGTAATCAGCTGAATACCTCATATGCAAAACAGAGCGAAGCTATGAAAGACCTTGTAAATGAACTGGGACAGGTTCAGGGCCGTTATATGTCTACGGCAACAAGAATCACACAGGATAATCAGGAAATCCAGAAGCTTCAGCAGCAGGATTATCAGCGCATTGCGGATTATCTGCATGAATCCGAGAAATCTTCTGCCAAATTCTGGGTTGCCTGCAATCAGACAATGCAGAAATATGTGGAAGCTGCCGCGCAGGGAATGGAAAAGGTTTCGGCTGCAAATCAGGCAGGAAAAGATGTGCTTGAGGCTAACCGTAAACTGGTAGAACAGTTGGATGTAAAGATGAAAGACTTTGTATCTTATCAGAAGATGACTTACGAGACAATGGAAGAGGTACGCAGACTCTTTGCAGATATTTCTGTTCAGAAAGAAGACAACAATATTTATCTCTCAGGCGGAAAATCAGCTCAGAGTGCGGCACAGAAAGAATCTGTGGAGGAAGTACGCAAACTTCTGGAGGAACAGAGCGAGCGTCAGGAAGCACTTCTGGAGGAGATGAACAAAAATATGAAGAATATTTCCAAAAACCAGAAAGGTAAATTCAGCTTATTCAAATAAGAAAAGGAGAGAAATATGCGCAAAAGAAAGAAATCAGAAGAGGACGGATTTAATGTCTGGCGATCTTATTCTGATATGATGGCCGGTGTGCTGCTCCTTTTTATACTGATCATGTGTGTAACTCTTTTTCAGGCTCAGAAAAGCTATAATGAGAGCATAAAAGAGAGAGATGATAAAATAGCTCTTCAGGAGCAGTATACAGCGGAAATTCTGGCACAGCAGAGTGAGTTGGACGAGAAAAACAGCAAGCTGAGTTCCCAGGATGAACAGCTTGACAAGCAGAAAAAGCTTCTTGCAGAACTGGCAGCACAGTTAAAGGAACAGCAGGCCAGCCTTGATGAAAAAACATCTCTTCTTGCCACACAGCAGAAGAAAATTGATAATATCATCGGTGTCAAGGCAGATGTTATTGAAGCATTGCAGAAGGAGTTTTCCAAAAACAATGTAAGTGTTGATATTGATGCTCAGACAGGTGCTCTTACCCTCAATGCAAATGTATTATTTGACTATGATAAGTCAGAACTGACAGATGAGGGCAAACAGGAACTTGCAGATATCCTTCCGATCTACTGTAAGGTGCTTCTTCAGAAAGATTATAAGAAGTATCTGGCTGAGATCATCATTGACGGTTATACAGACACAGACGGAGACTATGATTACAATCTGGAACTTTCTCAGAAACGTTCTCTCGCAGTTGCACAGTATCTGACGGAAATCAGGGAGAACTTCCTGAGTTCTGATGAGATTTCAGAACTTCAGAATTATCTGACCGTAAATGGTCATGGCTCAGCCAATCCGGTTCTGGATTCCGATGGGAATGTAGATAAGGATGCATCCAGACGAGTGGAAGTAAAGTTTCGTCTGAAAGATGATGAGATGATAAATGAACTTAATCAGATTATGAATACAGATAAGACTTCTGATTCTGAAAAATCCGGCAGCAATTAAACTGCCGGATTTTTCAATTCCGGAGTGTGTTTGAAAAATGCTTTGATGCAGATGCTTTTTCTTACAATTCACGAAAGATAACGAGTAATTTTACCAATAACAGTTCACATTTCCGAGAGAAAATGTGGTATGATAAAACAGTACACAGTTTCCTGTAATGGTGATGATGCGCTGTACCCTACATAAGAAAAAAGAAAGAGGAATTATCATGTCTTTGAAAATTGGAAGAAACGATCCATGCTGGTGTGGAAGCGGGAAAAAATATAAAAAATGCCATGAGGCATTTGATGAAAAAATGGAAATAATGAAGCAGAAAGGATATGCAGTGATCGATCATGATCTGATCAAAACACCCGAACAGATCGCGAAAATAAAAGAAAGCTGCAAAATCAATATCGCAGTTCTTGATTATGTGGAAGAGCATATTAAACCAGGTGTATCCACTGAAGAGATTGACAGATGGGTACATGAAGAGACTGTACGGCATGGGGGAATCCCGGCACCGTTAAATTACGAAGGATTTCCAAAGAGCGTGTGTACTTCTGTAAATGAAGTGGTATGCCATGGAATCCCGGATGAAGAGCAGATTCTGAAAGAGGGAGATATTATCAATGTTGATGTATCTACAATATATAATGGTTATTATTCTGACTCGTCCAGAATGTTCTGCATCGGTAAAGTGAGTCCGGAGAAAGAAAAACTTGTCAAGGTCACAAAAGAATGTGTTGAGATTGGTATTTCCCAGGTGAAACCATGGACTCCGATTGGAAATATGGGAAGTGCAGTTCATAAACATGCAGTAGAAAACGGATATTCTGTAGTCAGAGAAATCGGTGGACATGGTGTGGGAGTTGAGTTCCATGAAGATCCATGGGTAAGCTTTGTTTCTGAAGAGAATACAGGTGTCCTGATGGTTCCGGGTATGATGTTTACCATAGAGCCGATGGTAAATATGGGAAGCGATGAAATTTATACGGATGAGATTGACGAGTGGACAGTCCGTACAGAGGACGGACTTCCTTCAGCCCAGTGGGAAGTAACTGTTCTGGTTACGGAAACAGGATGTGAAGTAATCTGCTGGTAAAAAATTTGCAAAAAGTATTGCAATACATCAGGCTATATAGTATAATCACAACTGTTGTGAAAAAAGATGGTCCTCTGTTACAGGATATGTATTAAGAACATCCATATAAGAATAGGAGAAAAATACAATGAACGAAATTATCAAAAACATCGAAGCAGCTCAGTTAAAAGCTGAAGTACCGGCATTCAACACAGGTGATACTGTAAGAGTACACGCACTGATCAAAGAAGGAAACCGTGAACGTGTTCAGGTTTTTGAAGGAACAGTTCTCAAGAAACAGGGCGGAAGCAACAGAGCTACATTTACTGTAAGAAAGAGCTCTAACGGAGTAGGCGTTGAGAAAACATGGCCGCTTCATTCCCCACATGTAGTAAAAGTAGAAGTTATCCGTCGTGGTAAAGTACGTCGTGCGAAACTGAACTACTTAAGAGATCGTGTAGGTAAAGCAGCTAAGGTTAAAGAGCTTGTTAAATAATTTCATGAATTAGCAGAAGAAGGGACAATAACTTGTGTATTGTCCCTCTTTTTCCATCTGTCAGGAGATTTGGATGAATATCAGAAAATGGAAAGATAGTCCGGCACTGAAAGAGACCAGAGATATGCTGGAAACAAAACTTGAAGATAAAAAAGTCCGGGGAATCCTTAACTGGATATTTCAGATAGCGGTAGTGCTCATTTTTGGCATTCTGGCGGGAATTGCGCTGTTTCAATCAGTAACTGTACAGGAGAGTGCCATGGAGCCCACACTGCAGGTTGGAGAACGCTTTTTTGTAAACAGGGCTGTTTATAAAGTATCCTCACCTGAACGGGGAGATATCATTGTATATAAAACCAGTGGAAGTGATGATGCGGCTCTGCATATCGGCCGCGTGATCGGTCTGCCCGGTGAGACTGTACAGATATCCAACGGAGCAGTATTGATCAACGGAGAAGTATATAATGAAAATAAGAATTTTCCTGAAATCAGTAATGCGGGATTGGCATCCGACGGAGTGTCTCTGGAAAGCGGTGAGTATTTTGTACTTGGCGATAACAGAAATAACAGTGAGGACAGCCGGTATGGTGATATCGGAAATATCAATAAGAAATATATTGTGGGAAAGGTATGGTTTGTCATTTCCCCGAAAGATAAATTTGGATTTTTGAAAGGTTAGGTGTATATGAACGTACAGTGGTACCCTGGTCATATGACCAAGGCAAAGAGACAGATGCAGGAGGACATTAAGCTGATCGATCTGATCATTGAACTTGTGGATGCCCGCGTACCTCTTTCGAGCAGAAACCCGGATATCGATGAACTGGGAAAAAATAAATCCAGACTGATTCTTCTTAATAAATCAGATCTGGCTGACGAGCGCCAGAATGAAGCCTGGAAAACTTATTTTCAGGCAAAGGGATTTTATGTTGTAAAAGTAGATTCCAGAAATGGTTCCGGAATGAAAGCAATCAATAATGTGATCCAGGAAGCATGTAAGGAAAAGATAGAAAGAGACAGACGCCGCGGTATTAAAAACCGTCCGATCCGCGCTATGGTAGTGGGAATCCCGAATGTAGGAAAATCTACATTTATCAATACCTTTGCAGGACGGGCCTGTGCAAAGACCGGAAACAAGCCGGGAGTTACGAAAGGAAAACAGTGGATCCGTCTGAATAAGGGAGTAGAACTTTTGGACACTCCTGGTATTTTGTGGCCGAAATTTGAAGACCAGCAGGTGGGAATCCGTCTGGCATGTGTAGGTTCTATCAAAGATGACATTTTGAATATGGAGGAACTGGCACTCTGGCTGATCGATTATCTGCGCGAAAATTATAAAGGGATTCTGGCAGAGAGATATCAGATCACAGAGGAGGGAACTTCTGTGGAAGTTCTGGAGGCGATTGCCAGAGCCAGAGGGTGTCTGAAAAAGCAGGAAGAGCTGGATTATGCCAAAGCTTCGCTGATACTGTTTGATGATTTCCGTTCCGGAAAAATGGGGCGGATCACATTGGAGTGGGCGCCATTATGAAAACAATAGCTGAGATTAAAGCCGAGTTTGCTGCAGCAGATATGAGCAGCTACCCGGCTTTATATGAAATTTATAAAGAAGATACAAGAAGTGGTGTGCAAAAACTGATCGCGCAGTGCCGCAAAAAGGAAGCAGCTCTGGAAGCGGAGAAGCAGCGTATTGAAAATATGAAGGTATATGAGCATAAATATGAACATCTTGGTTATTTATGCGGAATTGATGAAGTGGGAAGAGGCCCTCTTGCAGGCCCGGTAGTGGCATGTGCAGTAATTCTGCCACAGGACAGCCGGATCCTTTATCTGAACGATTCCAAGAAACTCAGTGCTTCCAAAAGAGAAGAACTGTATGATGTGATTATGAGGGAAGCGGTTTCAGTAGGAATCGGTATGCGCAGCCCGGAGCGTATTGATGAGATCAATATCCTTCAGGCTACTTATGAGGCAATGCGGGAGGCGGTAAGTAAACTGGAAGTGGTTCCTCAGCTTCTTCTCAATGATGCAGTCACGATTCCTCAGATCACGATTCCACAGGTTCCCATTATTAAGGGAGATGCAAAGAGTGTTTCCATTGCAGCAGCAAGTATTGTTGCAAAAGTGACAAGGGACAGAATGATGGAAGAATATGATAAAGTGTTCCCGGAATATGGTTTTGCATCAAATAAGGGATATGGTTCTGCCGATCATATTGCGGCACTGAAAAAATACGGAGAAACCCCGATCCACAGAAAGACCTTTATTACACATTTCATATAAACAGTCGCAAAAGGGTTACTATCCTTCAGTACACAGCAATACACTGGGTGATGCACAGTAACAACAAAAGATGCCTACATATAATATAAAAAGAAATGGATGGAAGAATTTGCATAAAAATACCCGGTCTACCGGAAGCTGTTACGAACGAAAAGCTGCTGATTATCTGAAACAGCAGGGATTATTTATTCTGAGATATAATTACAGATGCAGATTTGGAGAAATCGATCTGATTGCCAGAGATGGAGAATATCTTGTTTTTGTTGAGGTAAAATACAGGAAAGACAATAGTTCCGGTTATTCGCTGGCTGCAGTAAATCCTGCTAAACAGAAAACCATATGTAAGGTGGCAAGGTATTTTCTTACAGTGGAATATCACAATGTGGATATCCCATGCCGTTTCGATGTGGCAGGAATTGACGGGGATGAAATACACTGGGTTAAGAATGCGTTTGAATATATTGCAATCCTCTAATAATTATAGAAACTGCTTTGATGAATAATCTGCCATACAGCAGGAAGGGAATAATGAAATATGAAGATAAAATGGAACAGTGAACAGATTCCAAAGATGAATGTAAAAAACAATAAAGATGTTACATTTCTTACATATCCCGCATATGAAGAAATGAACTGGCTTGTTCATGGATTCAGCACCCGCTTTGGCGGAGTGAGCAGAGGAATCTACAGTTCTATGAACCTGAGTTTTACAAGAGGTGATGAGGAGTCCTGCGTGAAAGAAAATTACAGAAGGATTTCTGATGCTATGGGATTTGATATGAACAGCATCGTTACATCTGATCAGACTCATACCAACAATGTGCGGAAAGTAACAGAGAAAGACCGCGGAAAGGGAGTTGTGATCCCGCGTGATTATACAGATACAGATGGAATGATCACAAATGTTCCGGGGCTGGTTCTCGCAACCTTTTATGCGGATTGCGTTCCACTGTATTTTGCTGATCCGGCGAATCACGCGATCGGACTGTCTCATTCGGGATGGAGAGGTACGGTTCAGAAAATCGGTGCAGTTACCATAGAAAAGATGTCTGAAGAGTATGGAAGTAATCCGAAAGATCTGAAAGTGGCCATCGGACCGTCTATCTGTCAGGAGTGTTATGAAGTCAGCGAAGATGTGATTGAAGAATTTGAAAAGGTTTTTGATAAGAAATACTGGAACAGGCTGTTTTACAGAAAAGAAAACGGAAAATATCAGTTAAATCTGTGGATGGCAAACAAGATTATTTTTCTGGAAGCGGGAATCCCGGAAGAAAACATTTCCATGCCAAATCTCTGTACCTGCTGTAATCCTGAGTTTCTCTTTTCTCACAGGGCTTCCCATGGAAAAAGGGGAAATCTTGGGGCTTTTCTTGGCATACGTTCATAAAACCTGAAATTGTTATAAGCACAACAGTGCGAAGTGAGTAATCCTGAATTTGCAGATTAACTGTACAATACGAAAAAGGGGGGAGCTGGTTAACAGCTCCCCTTTTCGTATTCATCTGCCGGAAAAACTATCTGGAATTTACTTTTTCCATAAGAGACATAATCTTTTCGTTGCTGGAACGAACCTTCTCAACGGAAACATCATGATTGATGATATCAATGATGCTCGCAAGATATTTGCTCATATTTGCTTCTACATAATATGGTCTTTCGAGAAGTTCCGGAATGCGGTAATTCAGGTTGGTTGTGATCACTCTGTCAAGCCAGCCTTTCTCGTAATATTCATCAAATTTATCCAGACCGTCTGTGAACAGACCATAGGTAGTGCATACAAATACTCTCTTTGCGTTGCGTTCCTTTAACTGTTTGGCAACATCCAGCATACTTCCACCGGAGGAGATCATATCATCGATAACTACAACATCTTTGCCTTCTACGGAATCTCCAAGGAATTCGTGTGCAACAATAGGGTTCTTTCCGTTGACAATCGTAGAGTAATCACGACGTTTGTAGAACATACCCATATCTACTCCGAGAATGTTGGAGAAATATACAGCTCTTGACATGGCACCCTCATCAGGGCTGATGATCATCAGATGGTCATTGTCAACACGAAGATCCGGCACACTCTTGATCAGAGCTTTTAAAAACTGATAAGTAGGGAAAAAGTTATCAAAACCATTCAGTGGAATAGAGTTCTGGACACGTGGATCATGGGCGTCAAAGGTAATGATATTGGAAACTCCCATATCGCTTAATTCCTTCAGTGCCAGTGCGCAGTCCAGAGATTCTCTTTTGGTACGTCTGTGCTGACGGCCTTCATAAAGAAACGGCATAATTACATTGATACGGTGTGCCTTGCCTGTTGCAGCGGAAATAATTCGTTTAAGATCCTGGAAATGGTTGTCAGGAGACATATGATTTTCATGTCCGCATACAGTATAAGTTTCACTGTAATTGGTTACATCAACCATAATATAAAGGTCAGCGCCACGAACGGATTCTTTAATATAACCTTTACCTTCACCGGTTCCGAAACGGGGGCATTCACATTCTACAATAAATGATTCTTCGCTGTATCCCTGAGGAACAATACTGAGCTGCTTACGTTCAACCAGCTCTTTACGGAATTTAACAAGTTTTCTGTCAACTTCTTCTGCAAGTTCTCTGCATCCAAGAGCTGCAATACGGATAGGTGCAACTGGCATGGATTTTTCCAACAATTCTATGTTTGGCATAATACTCCTCCTAAGTAGTGATTTTATACTCAAAAAATAGATTTCAATATAATATATAACATTTGCCCTAAAATACGTCAAGGAATTTATTGATTTTTTCTTTTACAATTGTTATGATATAAAAGATAGTGGATTCTGGGCGCAGGTATATTTTGCCCGGAATTACTGTCATATGATATCAGGAGTAAATGTCAGAAAGTTACTGTGCCTGCACAGTAAATAAATCAGCGGCTCCTGAATGATCGAGAAACAAAATGTGCCGGAAAAGTTTATCCCACACACAATTTCCGGTTACATTCCAATGGAGTAAAATTCATGAAAAAAAATTTACACATAATATCCAAGGTTCTTCCGGACAGTATCGGAGAAGAACTGGAACTGGAACCGGGAGATGCGTTGCTTTCCATTAACGGCCAGCCGGTAGAGGATGTGTTTGATTATCGTTATCTGATGAATGACGAATTTGTTAAGCTCCTTATCCGAAAGAAGAATGGCGAGGAATGGGAACTGGAAGTAGAAAAGGAATATGAAGATGATCTTGGCGTGGAGTTTGAGAACAGTCTTATGGATGAGTACCGCTCCTGTTCCAATCACTGTATTTTCTGCTTTATAGACCAGATGCCGCCCGGTATGAGAGAAACTTTATATTTTAAAGATGACGATTCCAGACTGTCATTCCTGCAGGGAAACTATGTTACCCTTACCAATATGAGTGACTATGATCTGGATCGTATTATCAAGTTTCATCTTTCCCCGATCAATGTATCGTTTCAGACTATGAATCCCAAACTTCGCTGTAAAATGCTCCATAATCGATTTGCCGGAGATGCCCTTGCAAAAGTTGACAGGCTTTATAAAGGTGATGTGACCATGAACGGGCAGATTGTGCTCTGCAAGGGGATTAATGACAGGGATGAACTGGAATACAGTCTGGAAAAACTGTCGGAATATGCGCCTGTACTGCAGAGCGTTTCAATCGTACCTGTAGGCCTTTCCAGGTATCGAAAAGGTCTGTATCCACTGGAATCTTTTGATAAAGAGGATGCAAGGTATCTGATCAGTCAGGTAGAGCGGTGGCAGAAGATCATGGTGAAGAAGCATGGTATTCATTTTGTACATGCTTCGGATGAATGGTATATTCTTGCAGGATATGAACTTCCTGAGGAGGGCAGATATGACGGATACCTTCAGCTGGAGAATGGTGTTGGTATGATGCGTCTGCTTGAAACAGAGGTAAAAGAGAGACTTGAGCAGCTTGAAGGCGATGACAGAGAGGTAAATGCCACTGTTGCAACAGGACGGCTGGCAGCGCCTTATATAGGTAAAATGATAAAACTGGTACAGAAGAAATTTCCGAATGTCCAGGCTGAAGTATATGCAGTAAAGAATAATTTCTTTGGAGAGAAGATCACAGTTTCCGGTCTGATTACAGCTACTGATCTTATGGATCAGCTTGCGCAGAGAAATCTGGGAGAAAAAGTACTGATCCCATGCAATATGCTCAGAAGCGGCGAGGATGTTTTTCTGGATGACCTGACGGTGGAAGATGTCAGACAGGCTCTTAAGACGGAAGTTGTAGTGGTAGATGAACCAGGTGCTGACCTGGTAAACTGTCTGATCGAAGTACCAGACCATAAAAAGATAAGAAGGAGACAGATATATGAGCAAACCGGTAGTAGCGATAGTGGGCAGACCTAATGTAGGTAAATCCACATTGTTTAATGCGCTGGCAGGTGAGAAGATTTCTATTGTAAAAGATACACCTGGCGTTACAAGAGACAGAATTTATGCAGATGTGACATGGCTGGACAAGACATTTACCATGATCGATACAGGCGGTATTGAGCCGGACAGCAGTGACATCATCCTTTCTCAGATGAGAGAGCAGGCACAGATTGCCATTGATACGGCAGATGTTATCATCTTTATCACAGACGTTCATCAGGGACTGGTGGATTCCGATGCGAAGGTGGCAGATATGCTCCGACGCAGCGGCAAACCGGTTGTCCTTGTTGTGAATAAGGTAGACAGTATCCAGAAATTTATGATGGATGTTTATGAGTTCTATAACCTTGGTATCGGTGAACCGATTCCGATTTCTGCGGCAAACCGTATGGGGCTGGGTGATATGCTGGATGAAGTGGCAAAACATTTCCCTGAGGATGCAGATACAGAAGAAGATGATGAAATCCCGAGAATTGCCATTGTGGGAAAACCAAACGTAGGAAAATCGTCATTGGTAAACAAACTTCTGGGAGAAGACCGTGTGATTGTTTCTGATATTGCCGGAACTACAAGAGATGCGGTAGATACCAGAGTAAAATGGCAGGGAAAGGATTATATCTTTATTGATACTGCCGGACTTCGCCGTAAGGGAAAAGTCAAAGAGGAGATTGAGAGATACAGTGTGATCCGTACAGTGACTGCAGTAGAACGTGCGGATGTTGTCATTGTAATGATCGATGCGTCAGAGGGTGTTACAGAACAGGATGCCAAGATCGCAGGGATTGCCCACGAAAGAGGAAAGGGTGTTATCATTGCCGTAAATAAATGGGATGCCATTGAAAAGAATGATAAGACTATTTATAAGCACACAAACAGAATCCGCGAGGTTCTGGCATATATGCCATATGCGGAACTGGTATTTATTTCTGCAAAAACAGGACTCAGGATTTCCAGAATGTTTGAAACGATCGATGCGGTTATCGAAAACCAGACACTGCGTATCCAGACGGGTGTCCTGAATGAAATCCTTTCTGAGGCAGTGGCAATGCAGCAGCCTCCGTCTGATAAGGGAAAACGTCTGAAGATTTACTATATGACACAGGTGGCTGTCAAACCGCCTACATTTGTTATCTTTGTAAATGACAAAGAGCTGATGCATTTCTCTTATACCAGATATCTGGAGAACAAGATCAGGGATGCCTTTGGATTTGCGGGAACATCACTGAAATTCATTATTCGTGAACGAGGTGAAAAAGAATAATCATGGAACGCCTGATTTGTATTGCAATTGGATATGCATGTGGACTTTTTCAGACCGCATACATTTTAGGAAAAATTTATCATATTGATATCCGCAAACAGGGAAGCGGAAATCTGGGTTCTACAAATGTACTGCGTACACTTGGCAAAAAGGCCGGGGCATTGAATCTGTTGTGTGACTGTCTGAAGTGTATTGCGGCCATCCTGATCGTAAGGGCAATATTCGGAAATTCTTATGGAGATATTCTGCCGCTGCTGGGCCTTTATGCAGCAGCTGGGTGTATTCTGGGGCATAATTTTCCGTTTTATCTTAATTTTAAGGGCGGGAAGGGCGTAGCTGCATCTGTAGGACTTGTGATTGCTTTTGACTGGCGGATTTTTGTGATCTGTGCAATTGTATTTTTCGGACTGTTTTTCCTGACACACTATGTTTCTCTGTGTTCGGTAAGTGCATATCTGGCTGCATTTATCAGTATGATCGTATTTGGACAGATGGGTTCTTATCATATGGATTCTTATCATATGATCGAGCTTTATATTGTTATGGGACTCTTGACAGTACTGGCATTTTACAGACATAAAAAGAACATAAAACGGCTTCTTGACGGGACAGAAAGTAAAATTTATTTAAGCAAAAAAAATAAATAAAAAGAGGTATTTATATGGCAAAGATAAGTGTGCTTGGTGCGGGAAGCTGGGGAACTGCCCTGTCTATCCTTCTTTACAATAATGGACACGAGGTGATTCTCTGGTCGGCGCTTGGGGAGGAGATAACAACATTAAGAGAAAAGCGGGAACACGTGAGCAAACTTCCGGGTGTAAAGATTCCTGAACCGATTGATATCACAATAGATCTTGAGAGAAGCCTGCGGGATGCAGATGTGGCAATTCTGGCAGTTCCTTCGCCTTATACCAGAAGTACCTGCAAGCGTATGGCGCCTTTTGTAAAAAACGGACAGAAAATTGTAAATGTTGCCAAAGGTGTGGAGGAAAAAACTCTTCTTACTTTAAGCGAGATCATTGAACAGGAACTTCCACAGGCAAATGTGTCTGTGCTTTCCGGCCCAAGCCATGCAGAAGAGGTTGGAAAAGGACTTCCGACTACCTGTGTGGTAAGTTCTCACCAGAGAGAGACAGCAGAATATTTGCAGGGAATCTTTATGAGCCCTGTTTTCAGAGTTTATACCACGCCGGATATGCTGGGAGTGGAGCTTGGCGCAGCGTTAAAGAATGTGATCGCACTGGCGGCCGGAACCGCAGATGGTCTGGGATACGGCGATAATACCAAAGCAGCCCTGATCACAAGAGGAATTGCAGAAATTTCACGTCTGGGTGTTAAAATGGGAGCACGTATGGAAACCTTTTATGGTCTGTCCGGAATCGGAGATCTGATCGTTACCTGTGCCAGTGTCCACAGCCGTAACCGGAAAGCCGGATATCTGATGGGAAAAGGATATACCATGGAGCAGGCGATGGCTGAAGTGAAAATGATCGTGGAAGGCGTCTATTCCGCAAAAGCAGCAAAAGAACTGGCTGAGAAATATGATGTGGAAATGCCGATCATCACAGAAATAAACAAAGTCCTGTTCGAAGGAAAAAGTGCAGCGGAAGCGGTGATTGACCTTATGGTAAGAGATAAGAAAGTGGAGACGCCGATGCTTCCATGGGAAGACGGACAGTAATCATTCAATGAACTGCTAGAGTGTGTCTGAAAATGCTCTAACTGAGATGTTATAGAAAAAACTCTCAAATGCATCATTTGCAGGAAATTTTATGAACAGAGATGATAAATACAAAAAGCAGATGTTATATAAATACATCTGCTTTTTGCGTTTATATTACATGATAAAATGCTTTTTCTGTTAATATTTATCAGAATGCAATGTCCCTTAAATCCTCGGGAACATGTGAACTGTGGAAATTTTCGTTCAGAGTATCGATCAGATCCATATCCTCCTGTTCGATTGTGAAATCAAAAATATTGCCGTTACTTCTGATGCGGTCAGGATGTACGGATTTCGGGATTACTGATATTCCCTTCTGGGTAGCCCAGCGCAGACCAATCTGAGCAGGAGTATGGGCATATTTAGTTCCGAGTACACACATAACATCATTATCAAGATATGCACCCCTTGCAAGCGGGGCATATGCCTGTACCTGGATTCCTTTATCCTGGCAATAATCAATCAGCTCTTTCGGATAGCAGAGAGGATGGCATTCAATCTGATTTACAGCAGGTATGATTCCGGAATTGGCTTCCAGTTCTTCCAGATGACGGATTTCAAAATTACTGACACCGATAGAAAGAGCCCGCCCGGATTTCTGGATTTCCTCCAGTACTTTCCAGGTGCTGAGATAACATCCCGGAACCGGCCAGTGGATCAGATACAAATCCACATAATCCAGTTTGAGCCGGTCCAGGCTTCTTTCAAAAGCACCCTGAATGTCTCCCAGACGCTGTGCGGTATTCCATACTTTTGTAGTAATAAAAAGTTCATTTCGCGGTATTCCACAGCTGGCGATTCCCCGTCCTACATTTTCTTCGTTTTTATATACGGAGGCTGTATCAATCAGACGGTATCCTGATTCAACAGCAGAAATAATAGCATTTTCTGCCTCATTTTCCCCGGTGGCTTTGTATACTCCCAGTCCGAGTAAAGGCATCTCTCTGTTTGTATTCAGAAAAACAGTATTATCCAAAACAATTCCTCCAATTCCTATATACACTTTGGGCAAGCTGCTTTGCCCGATAATCTGGTCCAAGTATAACATAAAAATGTGTCAGAAGTACATAAAAATTATTAAGTTTTTGCAAGAGTACATTGTTAACAATATAACATAATGGTTAAAGTATTAACAGTTCTTGTGAAAAAAGCTATTTCAAAGCATATATTTCAAAATTTTTTTAGTGATTATTTATGCTAAATGGCTTGCGGAAACGAAAAAAAAGATGTATAATATCAGTAAATTGATAATTTATTGTCATAAAAAAAGACTGAATTTTATAAATTCAGTGTATTTTTCAATAGAAGGGAGCATTTAACCATGCATTTAATCAAAGATGAAAATGGGAATCTTGTCCAGCATGGGCATGGACACACCCATGAACATACCCATGAAGATGGTATGACTCATACTCATGAGCATACTCATGGCGAAGGTCATGATCATGGACATTCTCATGCAGATCATGCCTGTGATACTGCTCATTGCGGATCCTGCAGTGAAGGTGACTGTAAGAATGAGACACTGGCTCTTCTGACATATATGCTTCAGCACAATGAGCATCATGCTCAGGAACTGGATCAGATGGCTGATAACCTTGCCAAGATGGGAATGGATGCAGCATGTAAGACTATTAAGGAAGCTGTTGCAGATTTTCAGAAAGGCAATATGAGACTTGGACTTGCCTTAACACTTGTTAAAGAAGAGATGAAATAGGAGGCGACATCACATGTGTCTGGCAACTGTATATAAAGAAAGTGACGATTCTGTTATTTTTAAAAATGTTTCCCGTATAGATGTGGATGGGAATAAATTGATTCTCCGTGATATTATGGGAGATGAGAGAGTGGTCGAGGGAACTATTTTAATGGTTGACCTTGCCAACAGTATTGTGAAACTGAAATGTGACTGATATTAAGATAGGGACAAAACACCTTTTGACCTTAACATCATTTTTTATTTATAGAAAGAATACTAAGACAGATTTAGGAGGCACCTGGTTTTATGGCACACGTAATTGCTGTCGCAGGAAAAGGCGGCGTGGGAAAAACAACATTATGCGGAATGCTGATCCAGTACCTGTGTGAAAAGGGTAAAGGGCCGATTCTTGCAGTAGATGCTGATGCAAACTCAAACCTCAATGAGGTTCTTGGCGTAAAGGTAGAGACAACTCTTGGCGATGTGCGTGAAGAAATTGCACGTGCAGAGCTTGCAAAAGAGAATCCAATTCCTACCGGAATGTCTAAGGCTGATTACGCGGAAATGCGTTTTGAAGATGCGCTTGTAGAAGATGATGATTTTGATCTTCTTGTCATGGGCAGAACTCAGGGAAAAGGCTGTTACTGCTATGTTAATGGTCTTCTTCAGACTCAGCTTGCAAAATACCAGAATAATTATCCGTATATTGTTGTAGATAATGAAGCCGGAATGGAACATATCAGCAGAGGTGTTCTTCCGAGCATGCAGACTGCCATTCTGGTCAGCGACTGCTCCAGAAGAGGCGTACAGGCAGTAGGCAGGATTGCAGAACTCATTAAAGAATGTGATATGCATCCTGATACAGTCGGTCTGATCATTAACCGAGCTCCGAAAGGAGAATTGAATAAGGGAATTCAGGAAGAGATTGCAAATCAGGGACTGACACTTCTTGGTGTTGTTCCACAGGATGAAACAGTTTATGAATATGACTGTGAAGGACGTCCTACAAGCACACTTCCGGAAGACAACCCTGTCAAGACTGCACTTCGTGCAATCGTTGATAATTTAAAATTATAAGAAACACCCCTTGTCGGATGAGAATCCGATGAGGGATGTTTCTGCGCATAGGAAATCTATATATGCAGAGATAAATACAAGTTTACATCTTTATTTTTTAAGTTAAATAACCCATGGGAGGGGATGGGATGGGTTATCACAGTTATCTTTAACGGAGCCAATTCTTCAGATATAGATAACCTATAGATAACCGGGATTTCCTGTCTGTGGGATTATTAATAAAATAAAAATGTGTATCTTAAAGGAATACACAAACCAGAATTAAAGGAGGTCTATAATGAGTGAATTCAAATTAACTACAGTGGAAGAGTTTGAAGAGGCTACTGCCAGACTTTTGGAGACAGGTGCAAAGGTTGGAGCTGACGCATGGCAGCTTCGTGTAAAAAAACAGACTCCACATTGTAAATTCGGTGAGCAGGGTGTCTGCTGTCGTATCTGTGCTATGGGACCATGTCGTATTACCCCTAAAGCATCAAGAGGTATCTGCGGATGTGACGTTCATGGTATCGTAGGAAGAAACTTCCTGAAATTTACAGCAGGTGGTGCAGCTACTCACTCTGATCACGGTCGTGAAATCTGCCACACATTATATTGTGCAAAAGACGGCGGAAACTATCAGGTAAAAGATCCTGAGAAACTGATCCGTATCGCAAAAGAATGGGGCGTAGAGACAGAAGGAAAAGATATCTATGATCTGGCTCATGAAATGGCTGAGACAGGATTGATGGAATATGGTAAACCATTTGGATATCAGAGATTCCTTGACAGAATGCCTGCAGGACAGAAAGAGAAACTGATTGAAAATGAAATTGCACCACGTGCGATCGACCGTGAGGTTTCCACTTCTTTACATATGGCTCATATGGGATGTTCTTCTCTTCCGGAAGCTCTTGTAAAACAGTCTATCCGCTGCGGTATGGCTGATGGATGGGGCGGTTCCATGATGGGAACAGAGTTCTCTGATGTTTTATTCGGAACTCCGAAGCCAATTGACACTGAAGCTAACCTTGGTGTAATGGTTGAAGAGAATGTAAACATCGTTGTACACGGACATGATCCGAGTCTTTCCGAGATGATCTGTGAATATGCAGACAGCAAAGAAATGATCGATTATGCAAAATCTGTAGGAGCAAAAGGAATCACTGTTTCCGGTGTATGCTGTACTTCAAACGAAGTAGCTATGCGTCGCGGTGTTCCGATGGCCGGTAACTTCCTGCAGCAGGAGAATGTAGTACTGACAGGTGCCTGCGAAGCGATCGTAGTAGATGTTCAGTGTATCTTCCCTGCATTAGGACCTTTAAGCAAATGCTTCCATACTAAATTTATCACAACTTCTCCGATCGCTCAGATGCCTGATGCTGAATTTATCAGATTCAATGCTGAGACAGCAGGAGAGAATGCAAAAGCAATCGTCAAGATGGCTATTGACAACTTCAAGAACAGAAAACCTGAACTTGTACATATCCCACAGCTGAAACAGAAAGCTACAGTTGGTTATTCCGTAGAAGCAATCGTTAAGGTTCTTGACGGTGTTACAAACTCTCAGGTTGATGAGACAGGAACAACAAAACCATTACTTGAGTGCATCACTTCCGGTGTTATCCGTGGTGCTGTTGCTATGGTTGGATGTAACAATCCTAAGATCCGTCCTGACTATGCACATATTGAACTGATGAAGAAATGTATCGCCAATGATATTGTTGTCATTGCTTCCGGATGTTCTGCGCAGGCAGCTGCAAAAGCAGGTCTTATGGACAAATCTGCAAAAGATCTCTGCGGTGCAGGTCTGAAACGTGTCTGTGAACTGGCTGATATCCCACCGGTACTCCACATGGGATCATGCGTAGATATTTCCCGTATGATGATCCTTGCTGCTGAACTTGCAAAAGATGCAGGTCTTCAGATCAATCAGCTTCCTGTAGTTGGATGTGCTCCTGAGTGGATGTCTGAAAAAGCTGTATCCATCGGTAACTATGTAGTAGGTACCGGTATTGATACATTCCTTGGTGTTGATCCATATGTTTCCGGTTCTTCAGAAATGGGAGAGCTTCTTACAGAGGGAACAAGAAAATGGACAGGAGCTGCTTATACAGTAGAAACAGATATTGAGAAATTAGTTGATCTGATGATCGAAAGAATCGAAGAGAAGAGAACAGCATTAGGAATCTAATCTGCTGTGATCTTAAAAATGTAATAAAAGGTGGATGACGTAAAATGAAAATAGCAGTTACAGGAAAAGGCGGCGTAGGCAAAACCACTTTTGCAGCAACGCTGGCCAGGTTGTATGCAGCAGAGGGCAGACCGGTACTTGCAGCAGATGTGGATCCGGATGCGAATCTTGGTCTTGCATTAGGCTTTGATGAAGAAACTCTGGATTCTATTGTACCGATTTCAAAGATGCGTAAGCTGGTGGAAGAACGTACAGGGGCTACAGCAGGAAATCAGTTCTATCATCTGAATCCGAAAGTAGACGATATTCCGGAGAAATATGGTAAGGTCTGTAATGGCGTACGGCTCCTTGTCCTGGGAACTGTCGAGACAGGCGGTGGCGGATGTGTATGCCCGGAACATGTAATGTTAAAGCGCATTATCAATAATCTGGTACTTAGAAGAGAAGATGTAGTAATTCTTGATATGGAGGCCGGCTTGGAACATCTCGGCAGAGGAACCACAGAAGGAGTTGACGCATTTATCGTAGTGATCGAACCAGGTGCAAGGAGTGTGCAGACATATAAAAATGTAAAGCGCCTGGCAAAAGATTTAGGAGTGTCTCAGGTAAAGGTTGTCGCAAACAAAGTGCGCAATGAAGATGACGAAAACTTTATCAGAGAACGGATTCCACAGGAAGATCTTTTAGGTATGATTCATTACAACACAGAGGTAATTGATGCAGACAGACAGGGAAAATCCCCGTATGACTTCAGCAAGACAGTTACCAATGAGATCATTAAAATAAAAGAAAAGATAGATCGTCAGTAATCATATATTAGGAGGTAGAACAAGTGACTTTATTTGAAAGTGTTTTTGCGGGAAACGACGCGGTTTATGGACTTACAGAGGGTGCCATCAACCAGGCAATTGAAAAATACGGCGCTGACAAAGCAGTCAGCTTCCCTGATACAGCATATTCTTTACCATGCTACTATGCAGTAACAGGAACAAAGGTTGGAACTCTTGCAGAGTTAAAAGATGCTCTTGCAGTAGTAAAAACTCTTATGACAAGAGAGAAAAGAACAAATGACGTATTTATGTCAGGCGTTGCTACAGCTCTCTGCGCAGAATTTATCGAAGTTCTGAAATATATTGACGGAGCAGTTCCTTATGAAGCTCCTTGCTACGGACATCTTGCAGATGCAGTGATCCGTGAACTTGGTGTACCGCTTGTAACAGGCGATATCCCTGGTGTAGCAGTTATCCTTGGAAAAGCTCCTTCCGCTCAGGAAGCAGCAGACCTTGTTAAATCCTATCAGTCTCAGGGTATCCTGATCACTCTGGTTGGTGATGTTATTGACCAGTTAGAGGAAGTTGGATACAAGACAGGTGCTAACGTACGTGTTATCCCGCTTGGAAAAGACGTTACAGCAGTTATCCATGTAGTATCTGTAGCACTTCGTGCAGCTCTTATCTTCGGTAACGTAAAACCAGGTGATGCTGCAACTCTGATGGATTACACAATGAAACGTGTACCTGCATTTGTTAATGCATTTGCACCGTTAAATGATGTGATCGTAGCTTGTGGTGCAGGCGCTATCGCTCTTGGATTCCCGGTTATCACAAACCAGGAAGATGTTGCAAGAGTACCGAAGAGCCTGATCTGCCAGAAAGACATCTCCAAATGGAATGCGACTTCTCTGGAAGCACGTGACATCAAGATTAAAATTACAAACATCGATATCCCGGTTGCTTTCGCATCTGCATTCGAAGGTGAGATTATCCGTCGTAAAGACATGCAGGTTGAATTCGATGGTTCCCGTGTAGACTGTGCAGAGCTTGTACATACATGTGATGCAAGTGAAGTAGAAGACCATAAGATTACAGTTGTTGGTCCGGAAGTAGATGACATGGAACTTGGCAGCAAGAACAGCATTGCATATGTTGTTAAAGTTGCAGGTAAAAACATGCAGCCTGACTTTGAACCTGTTATCGAGCGTAAGTTCCATAACTACATCAACTGTATCGAAGGTGTATACCATACAGGACAGAGAGATATGCAGAGAATCCGTATCAGTAAAGATGCATTTGCTGCAGGCTTCAAGATCAAACATATCGGTGAAGTTCTCTATACACAGGTTAAGAATGAATTTGACGCAGTTGTTGATAAATGTGAAGTTACTATTTATACAGATCCTGCTGAGTGTACAAGAATCCGTCATGAAGTTGCTATCCCGATCTTCGAGAAACGTGATGACCGTCTGAATACTCTGACAGACGAATCTGTAGATGTATATTACAGCTGTATCCTCTGCCAGGCATTCTCCCCGTCTCACGTATGTGTTGTTACACCTGAGAGACTTGGACTTTGCGGTGCTGTTTCATGGCTGGATGCAAAAGCTACCAACGAGCTGGATCCAAACGGACCTTGCCAGGTAATCACAAAAGAAAGACCTATTGATGAGAACCTTGGTTCTTATGAAGATGTAGATGAAGCTGTTAAGAAATTATCCCAGGGTGCATTAGAGCACGTTACACTGTACTCTATTATGCAGGATCCTATGACATCATGCGGATGCTTCGAGTGTATCTGCGGTATCGAGCCATTCTCCAATGGTGTTGTTATCGCTAACCGTGAGTATGCAGGCATGACACCTCTTGGAATGACATTCTCAGAAATGGCATCCATGACAGGTGGTGGTGTTCAGACACCTGGTTTCATGGGACATGGTAAACATTTCATCAGCTCCAAGAAGTTCATGAAGGCAGAAGGCGGTATTGAACGTATCGTATGGATGCCGAAAGAACTGAAAGAGTTTGTTGCTGAACGTCTTAATAAGACAGCAAATGAACTCTATGGTATTGAAAACTTTACAGATATGATCGGTGATGAAACAATCGCTACTGATCCGGAGACACTGGTTGGATTCCTTACAGAAAAAGGCCATCCGGCATTAGCTCTTGATCCGATGATGTAAAGATTGGTGGTTTTGCCCGGAGTCGTAGATGGGCAATGCGGAAGCCACTAAACGTCTCCGGGGTTTAAACGCCTAAAGCGTTATATAGATAAAACCATAGTATTATTCTAAATACGAAATGGAGATGTGCAAATTGTTAATCGACAGAATCTTTAACGGAAATGATGCAGTCTACGGGTTAACCTGTCAGGCTGTAGAGGGAGCCATTGCACAGCACGGCGCAGACAAGGCAGTTGAATTTCCTCATACTGCCTACTGTCTGCCATGTTACTATGCAGTAACAGGAGTCAAGGTGAAGACCCTTGGCGAAATGAAAGAAGCACTTGGTGTGATCAAATCTCTTATGACAAGAGAGCATCAGTTAGATGACGCTTTGATGTCCGGAGTCGCTACCGCACTTTGTGCAGAGTTCATAGAAGTACTGAAGTATCTGGATGGAGCGGAGCCATACAGTGAACCGTACTATGGACACCTTCCGGATTCCATAATCCGTGAACTTGGTGTACCTCTTGTAACCGGTGATATTCCTGGTGTAGCTGTTATTATTGGATCGGCACCTACCGCACAGGAAGGTGTAGATCTGGTAAAGAGTTATCAGGCACAGGGAATTCTTGTTACACTGGTTGGAGGAATTATTGACCAAGCGCAGGAACTTGGATTGAAAATGGGCTATAATGTTCGAATCGTACCACTTGGAAAAGATATTACTTCTGTAATCCATGTAGTATCCGTGGCACTTCGTGCAGCTCTGATCTTCGGAAACGTTACTCCTGGAGATGCAGCCGCTCTGATCAAGTATACATCAGAGAGAGTACCGGCATTTGTCAATGCGTTTAAACCGATTGATGATGTGATTCTGGCTGCTGGTGCAGGAGCAATCAAACTTGGATTCCCTGTGATTTCCAATGAAGATGAAAACATTACAGAAGTTCCGGGTGCGCTGATCGCATGCCCGAATGTTGCTGATTTTAATAAGGTTTCTCTGGAAGCCAGAAATATTAAGATCAAAATTACCAATATTGATATTCCTGTTGCGTTTGCGTCTGCATTCGAAGGCGAGATTATCCGTCGTAAAGATATGCAGGTTGAGTTCGACGGTTCCCGTGTGGATTGTGCAGAACTTGTGCAGACAAGAAGCATGGATGAGGTAGAGGACCACAAGATTACAGTTGTAGGACCAGATGTAGATGAAATGGAATTGGGAAGCAAGAATCCGATCGCTTACGTGGTAGAAGTAGCGGGAAAGAGAATGCAGCCTGATTTTGAACCTGTAATTGAGCGTAAATTCCACAATTACATTAACTGTATTGAGGGAGTTTATCATACAGGACAGAGAGATATGCAGAGGATCCGTATCGGTAAGGAAGCTTACAATGCAGGATTCCGTATCAGACATATCGGTGAAGTTCTGTATACACAGGTAAAAAATGAGTTTGAAGCTGTAGTTGATAAATGTCAGGTAACCGTTTATACTGATCCGGCTGAGTGTACAAGAATCCGTCATGAGGTAGCAATCCCTGTATTCGATAAACGTGATGCACGTCTTGAAAATCTTACAGATGAAACTGTAGACGTATATTACAGCTGTATCCTTTGTCAGGCTTTTTCACCGTCTCATGTATGTGTTGTTACACCAGAGAGACTTGGACTTTGCGGAGCCGTTTCATGGCTGGATGCAAAAGCAACAAATGAACTGGATCCAAACGGACCTTGTCAGATTATTACAAAGGAAAGACCAATTGATGAGAACCTTGGTTCTTATGAGGATGTTGATGAAGCTGTACAAAAATTCTCACAGGGAGCTCTCGAACACGTTACACTTTATTCCATTATGCAGGATCCTATGACTTCCTGTGGATGCTTTGAGTGTATCTGTGGTATTGAGCCGTTTTCTAATGGTGTAGTAATCGCCAACCGTGAATATGCAGGAATGACACCTCTCGGAATGACATTCTCAGAGATGGCATCTATGACTGGTGGCGGTGTTCAGACACCAGGATTCATGGGACATGGTAAACACTTTATTTCATCCAAGAAATTCATGAAGGCAGAAGGCGGTATTGAACGTATCGTATGGATGCCTAAGGAATTAAAAGAGACAGTTGCGGAGCGTTTGAATAAGACAGCAAAGGAACTGTATGGTATTGACAACTTTACTGATATGATTGGTGACGAGACAAATACAACAGATCCAGAAGAGCTTGTTGCATTTTTAACAGAACATAATCATCCAGCCTTGTCAATGGACCCGATGATGTAGTATACTATATGAGATGATGTGATTTGTCTGCGTAGAGGCAAGTACATAGTAATTTTTTTAAGGAGGCCAAATAGAAATGCCGTTTAATCAGAAACTTCAGAAATTTAATGCAAAGATTAATACAGTCACAATTGGTAGCGGAGATAAGACTGTAACAATCGGCGGAGACTCTACTTATCCATTTTATTCTTTTGATGCACCATCAGAAAACGCACCTAAGATCGGTGTTGAAATCTCTGATATGGGTCTTGAGAATATTGTATCCGAAGGTATCAAAGCATACTATGACGGAGCATCCACAATCGGAGAAATGGCTAAAAAAGCAGCAGCTATGGAAGGTGCTGACTTTGTAGCTCTGATCCTTGAGGGTGGAGATCCGAACGGTGTAAACAAATCTGTTGATGAACTTATCGCAGTTGTTAAAGAAGTTGCAGATGCAATTGATGCACCATTAGTAGTTGAAGGATGCAAGAATGTAGAGAAAGACGCAGAACTCCTTCCTAAGGTAGCAGAAGCTCTTCAGGGAAGAAACGTACTGATTCTTTCAGAAAAAGAAGAAAACTACAAAGCAATCGGTGCTGCAGCAGGACTTGCTTACGATCAGATCGTAGGTGCAGAATCTGCCGTAGATATCAACCTTGCTAAACAGCTTAACGTTGTAACTACTCAGTTAGGCGTTAATGCACAGAAAATTGTTATGAATATCGGTAGTGCTGCTGCCGGATATGGATATGAATATGTTGTATCCACTATGGACCGTATTAAAGGTGCAGCTTTATCTCAGAATGATAACATGCTGCAGATGCCTATCATTACACCGGTATCCGCTGAAACATGGGGCGTAAAAGAAGCAACAGCTTCTGAGAAAGATATGCCTGAATGGGGACCGGAAGAAGAGCGTGGAATCGATATGGAAGTTATGACAGCTGCTGCTGACCTTGCAGCCGGATCTGATGCAGTCATCTCAAGACATCCGGAAGCTGTTGCAGCTATTTCCAGAATGATCAAAGCACTTGCGTAATTGAATAGGAGGAACAAATAAAATGGCACTGAATGGTATTCAGATTTTTAAATTAACACCAAAGAAAAACTGTAAGGAATGCGGATGCCCAACTTGTATGGCTTTCTCTATGAAAGTTGCTCAGGGCGCTATGAAAATCGAACAATGTCCGCATATGTCTGATGAAGCTTTAGCATCTCTTTCCGAGGCTACTGCTCCGCCAATGAAGACAATCAAAATTGGTACTGGTGCAGAAGAGCACACTCTGGGTGGAGAAACAGTATTATTCAGACATGAAAAAACATTTGTAAGCAAGCCAAGATATGCAGTAGCTCTGTGCACATGCATGGATGACGCTGCAGTAGAGGCAAAACTTGCAGAAATCCCGAAGGTAGATTATGACCGTATCGGCGAAAGAATGTATGCTGAACTTGTATATGTAAACTGTGGTGAAGGCGCAGATGCAGCTAAATATACTGCACTTGTAGAAAAAGCAGCAGGTCTTGGCAGAACTTTAGTTCTTGACTGTAAAGATCCTGAAATCGCTAAAGCAGCTCTTGCAGTATGCAAAGACAGCAAACCGGTCTTAAACGGTGCTGATGCTTCCAACTATGAAGCAATGAACGCAGTTGCTACAGAAGCAGGTGTTGTTCTCGGTGTATCCGGTAAAGACTTAAATGAATTATATGATACAACAGCAGCTCTTGAAAAACTTGGAAACAAGAATCTTGTTCTTGATACAACAGGCGCTGACATTAAAGAAACCTTTGCAAACACTGTACAGGTTCGTCGTGCAGCTCTGAAAGACCAGGACAGAACATTTGGTTATCCATCTATCGTAAACCTTGTTAAGATCGCAAAAGGTGACCTTCACTTACAGGCAGCTTTAGCATCTATGTTTACAATGAAATATGGTTCCATCATCGTTATGGAGCAGATGACATATGCAGAGGCTCTTCCATTATATGGTCTGCGTCAGAACGTTTACACTGACCCGCAGAAGCCAATGAAAGTTGAGCCAGGCATCTATCCGTTAAATGGTGCTGATGAGAATGCAGTAGTAGTTACTACTGTAGACTTTGCTCTTACATATTTCGTAGTATCCGGCGAGCTGGAGCGTTCCGGTGTTCCGCTTAACCTGGTAATCAATGATGCAGGCGGACTTTCCGTACTGACATCATGGGCAGCTGGTAAATTCTCCGGTAACAGTATTTCTTCTTATATCAAAGAGAATGTTGAACCGAAGGTTAAATCCAGAAAACTGATCATTCCTGGTAAAGTAGCGGTTCTGAAGGGTGATCTGGAAGCAAAACTTCCTGGATGGGAAATCATCGTTGGACCAAGAGAAGCTGTACAGCTTGTTAAATTCTTAAAGGATCTGCAGGCAGACGGCCAGATCTAATGACCGTAAACATCTGGTCGGTTTTGTACCGGCCGGATTATAAAGAAAAATGTATGCAGAGGGATCTGCAATTGTCAGATTTCTCTGTATAAATAAATATAAAAGGAGAACAGGGTTATGGCAAAATTCGTAACAATTGGAGAAAGACTTTCCACTACTGCACCGGCAGTAAACAAAGCATTTACAGAAAGAGATCCTGAACCGATCATCAAAAGAGCAAAACAGCAGCTGGATGCTGGTGCTACTTACCTCGATGTAAATATCGGACCTGCAGAAAATGATGGCGAAGACTTAATGAAATGGGCTGTTCAGCTCCTTCAGTCTGAGTTTGATAATGTTCCGCTTGCACTGGATACAACAAACCAGAAAGCTATCGAAGCTGGTATTTCTGTATACAACAGAGCAAAAGGAAAACCAATCGTTAACTCTGCAGACGCAGGTGACAGAATTTCCAATATCGACCTTGCAGCAGCAAATGATGCAATCTGTATCGCACTTTGCTCCTCTGGTATGGTAGCAGCTGACAATGATGAGCGTATGATGCACTGCCAGAACATGCTTGAAAGAGGTATGGCTCAGGGCATGGATACAGAAGATCTGTGGTTTGACCCGTTATTCCTCGTTGTAAAAGGAATGCAGGACAAACAGATGGAAGTTCTTGAAGCTATCAAGATGTTCTCTGAAATGGGACTGAACTCTACAGGTGGTCTTTCTAACAACAGTAACGGTATGCCAAAACATATCCGTCCGATCATGGACTCTGCTCTTGTAGCAATGGCTATGATGAATGGTCTTACATCAGCAATCGTTAACCCTAACGACCTTCGTCTGATGGAAACTATCAAATCCTGTGATGTATTCAAAGGCAATACACTGTATGCAGATTCCTATCTGGAAATCTAATCAGTTTCATACGAATTGAATACATAATTATGGGGGCTGAAGGCTTCGGTCTTCGGCCCTTGTTTTATTACAGGCTATTAACGATTATGAGAAAGGTGGTTGCCGAATGTTTAAGGTAACATTTTCATTCGAAGATGGCAGTGTGGTAGAAGCGTTTGCCAATGCGGGGGACAATTTACTTGAGGTAGCTCGTGGAGCCAATGTGGCGATCGATGCACCATGTTCTGGAAACGGAGCCTGCGGAAAATGCCGTGTCCAGTTAAAGAGCGGAGAACTGGAGAGCAAAAAGACATTACATATTTCTGACGAAGAATATCAGGAAGGATGGCGCCTTGCATGCTGCAGCAAGATCAGTGCAGATGTAAATGTGCTGGTACCTGATATTGCATCTGCCTATAAGAGCAGAATGAAAGTAGCTGATTTAAGCTCTAAAGAGGAAATAGCCATTTTTGAAAATGCCAAAAGAGATGTAGAACTTGCAGGCATCGAATTGAAAAACAGTCTGGAGGTTGTGGATGTCACAATGGATCCTCCGTCTCTGGATGACACAATGCCGGATAACGAGAGACTTACAAGAGCACTGCGGAAGTATCTGAATATCAGCAGAGTCAGAATCCCTTATGCAGTTCTGAAAAAGCTTCCGGATGTATTGAGAGAGAGTAATTTTTCAGTAAAATGTGTGATCCGCGCTACTTCTGACGATATGTTTGTGTATGATATCTTCGGTAAAGACGAAGATGTAGTAATCGGTGGTCTGGCAATCGATATTGGTACAACAACTGTTTCCGCTGTACTGATCAATATGGAAAACGGTGAAATTCTGGCAAAGAGTTCTGCCGGAAACGGACAGATCCGTTTTGGTGCAGACGTTATTAACCGAATTGTAGAATCACAGAAACCGGGCGGCCAGCAAAAGCTGCAGGATGCTGTGATCAAAGAAACCATCAATCCGATGATCAACGAGATGTGCAAAAGTGCCAAATTCCCGAAAAACCGCATATACAGAATGTGCGTGGCATCTAATACAACTATGAATCATCTGTTTGCAGGAATTAATTCTGATCCATTACGTACAGAACCATATATCCCTGCATTCTTTAAGACCAATTCCCTCTTTGCTTCTGATGTGGGAATTGATATTAATAAAGACGCTCATATTATTATGGCGCCGAATATCGGAAGCTATGTAGGCGGCGATATTACAGCCGGAACCCTGGTCAGCCAGATCTGGAACAGGCCGGAGTTTTCACTGTTTATCGACCTTGGTACAAACGGAGAGCTTGTATTTGGAAACTCAGATTTTATGATGAGTTGCGCATGTTCCGCAGGTCCTGCCTTTGAGGGTGGTGACATTAGCTGTGGTATGCGTGCCACAGATGGAGCCATCGAAGCATGTACCATTGACAAAGAGACTATGGAGCCGACCTACAAGATCGTAGGTGATCCGGGAACCAAACCTGTAGGTTTGTGTGGTTCCGGTATCATCGATGTGATCAGTGAACTTTATATCTGCGGAATTATCAATCCGAAGGGTAAATTTATCCGCGAAGGAAAGAGAATCAAACATGACAAATATGGAATGGGCAGCTATATCCTTGCATTTGAGGAAGAGGCAGGTTCTGTAAAGGATGTTGAGATCACAGAAGTTGATATTGACAACTTCATCCGTGCCAAAGGTGCCATCTTCTCAGCAATCCGCACAATGCTTACTTCTCTGGACTTCGATGTGAGCATGATCGATGATGTGTATGTTGCAGGCGGTATCGGAAGCGGTATCAACATGCAGAATGCAGTCAACATCGGTATGTTCCCGGATATCCCGATCGAGAAATTCCACTACATTGGTAACTCTTCTCTGACAGGTGCGTATCTGATGCTTCTGTCAACACCGGCAGAGAAGAAGACTTATGAACTTGCTGCAAATATGACATATATGGAACTTTCTACAGTACCGATCTATATGGATGAATTTGTAGGTGCATGTTTTATTCCTCATACAGATACAAGTATGTTCCCGACTGTAATGGAAGAGGTTCAGAACCGCTGATGAATTTCAGTAATTTCTATATGAGAAATTATGAATATCTAGAGAAATAAAAATAACAGGACGGATCTTTAGATTCCTTTGATCTGTCCTGTTTATGGAGATTTATATGGCGTTTAGCTTAAATGACTTAAATTATGAAAAAGACAGTAAGGAAAGAATGCCATGGGAGCATTATACTCAGGAGTTTGCAACTGCAGATCCGAAGGAAATTGCTTCCAGACTGTCTATTCCTTACGATGAAGAAGCAAAAAAACTTACTTTAACTTTTCTTGGAACACAGTATCAGATTACATGGCCGGATTTTGAAGTAACACATACTCCGGATGATAAAGGTTTTTATCCACTGGAGAACATGATCTATGCAAGGATCCTGACGATTCGTTTTCTTTTAAACGGTGTGAAGTCTGAGAGTTCCGGAAAATTTAAGACATACCGGGAGATGCCATGGGGAGAAGTATATTTAAGACAGTTTGACGGCAGATGTATCAAACGTCTGGCATTTTCCTATGGTAACCGTCCGGGAGATTTCAGGGCGATCATGGAGCATATCAGTGCCATACCTGTAAAGCATGGAGATATTGCCTATGAAGTAGAAATTTTTCCGGAATATAAAATACAGATGATCCTCTGGGAGGGCGATGAGGAATTTCCGCCGTCTTCACAGATTCTCTTTTCTGACAACTTCCCTGTTTCTTTTCAGGCAGAGGATATGGCAGTTATGGGAGATGTGATCATTGGTTCTCTGAAAGCATACCTGAAATGCGTTCAGAAATGACAAATGATATCAGGATTATAGAGATTGCAGAATAATCTGCGGATATCAGAGTCAGATAAGTAAATATAAACAAAAAGAAAGAGGGAGAAAAAATGGGATTTTCAACAAGTACATGTACAGAATTCGTTGAAGTTCTGGCATCTAAGGCTCCGGTTCCGGGCGGCGGCGGTGCGTCTGCATTAGTTGGTGCAGTAGGAACTGCTCTTGGAAATATGGTAGGAAGCCTTACTGTAGGAAAAAAGAAATATGCGGATGTTGAAGACGAAATGTACGAATTAAAAGCAAAATGCGATCAGTTACAGAAGGATTTCCTTCGTCTGATCGAGCGTGATGCAGAAGTATTCGAGCCATTATCAAAGGCATATGGAATGCCAAAGGAAACAGAAGAAGAGAAAGCTGAGAAAGCCAGAGTCATGGAGATCGTATTAAAAGATGCCTGCTCTGTACCAATGGAGATCATGGAGAAATGCTGTGAAGCAATTGAACTGATCGTGGAATTCGGTGCAAAAGGCTCTAAGCTTGCCATCAGTGATGCAGGCGTTGGTGCAGCTTTCTGTAAAGCAGCATTACAGGGTGCCAGCCTGAACGTATACATCAACACAAAATCCATGGCTGACAGAGAGTATGCAGAAGAATTAAACAGAAAAGCAGATGCGATGCTTGAGAAATATACAAAGATCGCAGATGACACATTTAACAGCGTACTTGGCAGACTGAAATAATAGTAAATAAAATAGAAATTTCTGTATTGTTTTCCGTCTCTTTTAATAAAGTGTAACATTATTTATTGAGATGTATTTTTTTACAGAGTGCATATGATTTATGAGGCGGTTATGCTGAAATCATTCAGATACAGTATAGAATAATAACGTATAATTTCGGAGGGAACGACAAATGGCTAAGCAGTTATTAGGTAAAGAAGTAACAGCAGCATTAAACGAGAAAATCAAAGCAAACGTAGCAGAGCTTCAGGGAAAAGGAGTAAATCCTACCCTCTGCATCATCCGTGTTGGTGAAAACCCAAGTGATATCTCCTATGAAAGAGGAGCAACAAAACGCTGCGAAACTTTAGGCGTTGCATGTGAGAAAATCTTACTTCCGGAAGATGTTTCCCAGGAAGAACTTCTTGCAACAATCGATAAAGTAAACAAAGATGACAGCATTCACGGCGTATTATTATTCCGTCCGCTTCCAAAACATCTGGATCAGGCAGTGATCGAGAATGCACTTGCTCCTGAAAAAGACGTTGACTGTATGACAGACCTTTCCATGTCCGGTGTATTCACAGGCAAGAAGATTGGTTTCCCGCCATGTACACCACAGGCTTGTATGGAAATCCTTGATCATTACGGAATCGACTGCACAGGCAAAAAGGCAGTAGTAATCGGAAGAAGCCTTGTTGTTGGTAAACCTGCAGCAATGATGCTGGTTAAAAAGAACGCAACTGTTACGATCTGCCACACAAGAACTGTAAATATGCCGTCTGTAGCACGTGAAGCAGATATCATTATTGTAGCAGCAGGCCGCGCCGGTGTTGTTGGTGCCGAATATGTAAAAGAAGGCCAGACAATCATCGATGTAGGTATCAACGTAAATGCAGAAGGCAAACTCTGCGGTGATGTTGATTACGCAGCAGTAGAGCCTATCGTAGATGCTATTACACCTGTACCTGGCGGTGTTGGAAGTGTAACAACTTCTGTACTGGTTGGTCATGTGGTAGAAGCTGCAATGAGAAAGGTAAACGCATAAGATGAAAAAAGTGCTGGGAAAATATTTCTGGCTACTTATGACAATAACAGGTGCCCTGATGTTCGGGGCACCTGCTTTGGTAAGTGCCAGTGAAGGGACAGCGTCCACTGATACAGAAAACAGCGCAGCAGACAATGCTGCAGATACCCCAGATGACGACACGATAGCTAAAACAACTGATAGTGCAGAAAAAAACAGTCAGGAAACTGATCATTCAGGAGAGGGACAGATCTCCAAACCTAAATATCTCGAAAATGCAGAAAATAACGGAGAAGAAATTATCTCCGATGAAGACCCGACAGATAATACTTATGGATACTACACGATTATGGGTGGAACAACTGTTTCCGTCGATGAAATGTGTTCATTATACAATAGTCAGGGATGCACTTACCCATCTGAAGAACTCAGTGGCGGCGGAGCATCTGATATAGATACCTTTTGCAATATTATTGTAGAGGAGGCAAATGCCGAGAATGTACGTGGTGAAGTAGTTTTTGCGCAGGCAATGCTGGAAACCGGATGGCTGAGTTTCGGTGGTGATGCGGGAATCGACCAGTTCAATTTCGCAGGTCTTGGAACAACCGGAGGTGGAGTCAAAGGAATCGCATTTCCGGATGTAAGAACAGGAATACGTGCTCAGGTTCAGCATCTCAAAGCCTACGCCTCCACAGATTCCCTGAATCAGGAATGTGTAGATGAACGCTTCGATTACGTGGCAAGAGAGACGGCGCCTTACGTGGAATGGCTGGGAATCCAGGAAAATCCTTATGGCGGCGGCTGGGCAGCAGGAAAAGATTATGGAAGTAAATTAAGAAAAATACTGGCAGATTTGAAATCAGGGACATAAAGACAGAGTTTTGCGCCTTATTTGTATTATTTTTCTGAACTGCTGTAAATGATTTTTAAATTCTTAAATAAAGAAAGGATGTTGAGTAAAATGAAAAGAAAATTGATGATTTGTGCAATGGCTTTGTGTATCTGTGCAGGATTGACCGGTAACACTGGAGAGGTCAGCGTATGGGCATCCGAAGGATCATCTTCGGATGCTGTCCGGATAGGCGCCCTGAAAGGTCCGACAGCAATGGGAATGGCGCAGCTTCTTGATGAAGACGGATACGATTTTACGATTGCTGCATCTCCGGATGAGATTGTTCCGATGGTAGTACAGGACAAGCTTGATATTGCAGCTGTTCCGGCAAATCTGGCAGCAACGTTGTATCAGAAGACAGATAAGGATGTCAGTGTTCTGGAGGTCAATACGTTGGGTGTTCTCTATCTTGTGGAGAATGGAGACAGTGTAAAATCTGTGGAGGATCTTAAGGGAAAGACTATTTATGCCAGTGGGAAGGGTGCAACTCCGGAATATGCTCTGAACTCTGTTCTTAAAGCGAATGGAATCGACCCTGAAAAAGATGTGACTGTTGAATTTAAATCTGAGCACGCAGAGGTAGTTTCCGCACTTGTGCAGGATCAGACAGCAGTCGGACTTCTTCCGCAGCCTTTTGTAACTACAGCGCTGATGAAAAACGATAAGCTGAAGGTTGCCCTGGATCTGAACAAACTGTGGGAAGATTCCATGGATGACGGAAGTAAACTTGTGACAGGAGTTGTGATCGCAAACAATGAGTTTGTTCAGGATCATGCAGATAAAGTAAATGATTTTATGGATGCTTATAAAGAATCTGTAGATTTTGTCAACAGTGACACAGAAGCTGCGGCCCAGATCATAGGAGATCATGATATTATTGCAAAAGAAGTTGCACAGAAAGCAATCCCTGACTGCAGTATTGTGTTTATTGAAGGTGATGAGATGAAAACCATGCTTTCAGGATATCTGGCAACCCTGGATGATCAGAATCCTGAGATTATAGGAGGACAGTTGCCGGATGATGCATTCTATTACAAACGATAGAGCAAAAACTGACAATGGAACGAAATATACAGGAATTCGCATATTAGCAGTGCTTTTCTGGATTGCAATCTGGCAGTTTGCGAGTATGTATCTGAAACAGGAGATCCTTCTGGCATCTCCTGTTTCTGTTGTCCGAAAGCTTTTTGAACTGATTTTCAGCGGAAATTTCTGGCAGTCTGTCGGATTTAGTTTTGTACGCATTGTGACAGGATTTCTTCTGGCTGTGCTTCTGGGAATCTTTCTGGCAGTGTGGGCATATTGGTCAAAAACAGTGGAAATCCTGACAGCACCTGTGATCGCAGTGGTCAAATCTACACCTGTGGCATCTTTTATTATTTTGTGCCTGATATGGATTCCTTCGAAAAATCTGTCAGTTTTTATTTCCTTTCTTATGGTTCTGCCGGTGATATATACAAATATCTTTGAGGGAATACGACAGACGGACAGGAAGATACTGGAAATGGCAAAAGTATTTCGTGTGAATCTCAGAAGACAGATCAGGTATATTTATGTATCGCAGGTACTGCCTTATTTTCTCTCAGCATGCAGGCTTTCTCTTGGAATGTGCTGGAAGGCAGGAGTGGCAGCAGAGGTTATCGGAGTACCTTCAGGTTCTATTGGTGAGAAACTGTATAATGCAAAAATATATCTGAATACTCCGGATCTTTTTGCGTGGACAATTGTGATAATTGTGATTAGTTTTGTATTTGAAAAGTGTTTTCTTGGAATTGTAAGCAGAGTAGTTTATATGATAGAACATAGATAACGGAAATTTTGATTTATGATAATCCTCTTAAATGCATTATTTATGAGGTCTGTTACAGGCGGAGAAGAGATATGGATATAAAGGTAGATCATATTAGTAAAGCATACGGAGAACAGCAGGTACTGCAAGACTTGTCCTGTGTTTTTCCGGAAGGGAAAACCACTTGTATCAGAGGAAGATCCGGATGTGGCAAAACAACACTGATACGGCTTCTTTTGAGACTGGATGTTCCGGATAAGGGGAAAATAGAAGGGGTAAGTGACAGGAAACTCAGTGCAGTATTTCAGGAAGATCGTCTGTGTGAAAATCTGAGCGCTGCTTCTAATATAAGACTGGTATGTACAGAAACAATAACAGACAGAGAACTGGAGGAGGCGTATAAAGCAGTTGCGCTTACTGAAGTTTGGCAGAAACCGGTTCGTGAACTAAGCGGAGGAATGCGCAGGAGAGTATCTATCCTGAGGGCATTGCTGGCTGAATCAGACTGTGTGATCATGGATGAACCTCTCAGAGGTCTTGATGAAAAAACCAGAGCAAAAACAATTGATTATATTTTGAAAAAGACGGAGGGAAAGACGTTGATCTTTGTTACTCATGAAGAAAAAGAAGCAGTTTGGTTAAAGGCTGACAGAACAGTAGATATATTGACAAAACATTAAAATTAATGAAAAACTAAATTTCGGTTATAGATTATAGCGTGTTTGAAAAATCATTTCTACAATCTTCAAACACGCTATAACTCCAAAAGAGGAAAAACTTATGATTACATTAAATGATTATCTGTATTCAGGAGATACGGTTTTAAAAATTTTACAGAAATATACCCGGGATCTGAGAAAAGAAGCGAAACTTACTCATAATGAAATTGATATGATGCATGTGAATTTCCTGATTCAGATCACAGAGCTTTTAGAACACAATGATTTCCTTACGGCCCAGTCCCAGAAGATCCGGGAATTTTATAAATATATGGCTCATGAATATCCGTTTCTTGCGTTTACATTTAAAGGAAGGATCAAATCGCTGATCCGGGCAGAAGAGAAATTTAACGGCTATATTGTGGAATATATTTACGATTATTATACAAAACATGGAACCTATCCTCCTGTATCGGAACTGAAAAATAAACTCAGTTGTTTTCGGGATTTTATTGCATACAGAATTGTGTTGTGTATGCCCAAGTGTCATCTGAAACCAGGAGAAGATCAGGAAACGGCGTCGATCCGCTATCTTTATGAGATTGCCAATGTTCTTCCCGGGTTCCTGGAAGAACGAGGGTTTACGGTGGAGTCTGCCTATGGAGTAAAGAAAAGTACGTCGCCGCTTCTTAATGAAGATGTGAAGATGTATTATCGGGATTATATCTGTGGAACCAGCGGGGAAGGATATCAGTCATTACATATCACAGTTTATGATAACAGTTCCCGTTCTTTCATGGAAGTGCAGCTGCGTACCCAGAAAATGGATGACACTGCGGAAATTGGTCCGGCGAATCATCTGGGATATGAGAAGAGACAGCAGGATGAGCGTGCAAGACGTGATGCTATTCCAGAAGGCGAGAGCGTTTATTTCGATGAAGCCTATGAACGGGGCATGCGTCTTTTGCAGCTGGAACTGGCAGATCTGGATGTAAATATGTTTTCCGCAGTAGATAACAGTCTGATCAATGATGGGTGCGGACTGTTCAGGGGAAGACTGATATTACCTTATGAACATTTGTCAAGATTTCAGAATGATGTGATTGATTGAATAAAACACCTATCTTTTGATGTATAAAAATACAGGGAAATGACAAAAATTGATAAAATATGTAAATTTTTAGTTATATTTTAGGCATTCTATGGTACACTGATATAGTATATCAAAAATGGGAGGGAAACTCGAAAATGAGCAAAAAAGAAGGAAAAGGGTTAAAGTCTTTTAACAAGGGATTTCAAGTGCCTGACACCTACATTATTATCTTTTTAGTAGTTGTTGTCGCTGCACTTCTGACTTTCCTTGTACCAAAGGGATTTTACGAAACACAGGATATTTCATATATGATCAATGGTGTTGAGAAAACCCGTACAGTAATCAAAGACGGAAGTTTCCAGTATCTGACAGATGATGCAGGAAATGTAGTAACAGAAGGAGTAGCACTCTTTAGTGGAGATGGTGGAACAGGATTCTTCAACTATATGTATAACGGAATCGTAAATAGTTCTGCAATCGAGATTATCGCATTCCTTATGGTAGTAGGTGGTGCATTCGGTATCATGATCCGTACAGGTGCGATTGAATCCGGATTGATCGGATTGATCCGTAAGGCAGAGGGAGCAGAAAAACTACTGATTCCGATACTTTTCGTACTGTTTTCTCTTGGTGGAGCAGTTTTCGGGATGGGAGAAGAAGCACTTCCGTTTACTATGATTCTTTGTCCGTTGTTTGTAGCAGTTGGATATGATTCAGTTATCGCAGTTCTTGTTACTTATGTTGCAACACAGATTGGTTTTGGTTCATCTTGGATGAATCCATTCTCTGTAGGTATTGCACAGGGTATTGCAGGTATTGACGTATTCTCCGGAGCAGGATTCCGTATGGTAATGTGGGTAGTATTTACAGCACTCGGCTGTGGAATGACTATGTTCTATGCATCAAAGATCAAAAAGACTCCGACAATCTCAATCGCATATAAGACTGATTCATATTTCCGTGAGCAGAATGAAAAAACAGGAATTGACGAAGGACATTCATTTGGTCTTGGACACATTTTAGTTCTTCTGACACTGGCTGCTACAGTAGTATGGGTAGTTTGGGGAGTTATGACTCAAGGATACTACATGCCGGAGATTGCTACACAGTTCTTCATTATGGGAATTGTTTCCGGTGTGATTGGAGTTATCTTTAAACTGAACGATATGAAACTGAATGATATCGCAACATCATTCAAAGATGGAGCAAAAGACCTGATCGGTGCTGCACTTGTTGTTGCTATGGCACAGGGCATCATGCAGGTTCTTGGTGGATCTGATCCGACAACACCTACGGTTATTAATACAATTATGTATAATATTTCAAATGCACTGTCTGGAGTTTCCGGAGCAGTTGCAGCAGTACTTATGTATCTGTTCCAGTCCGTATTCAACTTCTTTGTTGTATCCGGAACAGGACAGGCTGCGATCACAATGCCGATCATGGCTCCACTGTCAGACCTGTTAGGTGTTTCACGTCAGACAGCTGTAGTTGCATTCCAGCTTGGCGATGCATTTACAAACCTGATTGTTCCTACATCAGGGTGTCTGATCGGATCTCTTGCAATTGCAAAGATTGAGTGGTCTAACTGGATTAAATTCATGTGGAAATTCCTTGGTGTATTAATGATTGGTGCAATTATTACAATTCTTATTGCAGTTGGAATTGGATTCTAAAACATACATTTGATAATTGAGAGTGATTTATGATGAAATTAATTCAGAATATTGATGTTTATGCCCCACAGCATCTGGGGAAAAAAGATGTACTTATAATCAATGATAAGATTGTCAAGATTAAAGATGCAGGTTCTATATCCGCAGACGGATTTCTTTCTGAGGCAGAAATGATCAATGGAGAGGGGTTACTTTTAACTCCGGGATTCATTGATAGTCATGTTCATGTACTAGGAGGCGGTGGCGAAGGTGGATTCGCCAATCGTACTCCGGAAGCAACTATGGAAGGACTTACGAAGTTTGGAGTAACAACAGTTGTTGGCTGCCTTGGAACAGATGGAATCGGTCGTGATATATGTGCACTGGTTGCAAAGACAAAAGGATTGAATGAGCAGGGAATGTCTGCATACTGTTATACAGGCAGTTATCAGATTCCGGTTCGCACGTTGACTGACAGTATTGTGAAAGATATTATGATGATTCAGGAAATCATTGGAACTGGAGAAATCGCGATCTCTGATCATCGGTCTTCACAGCCGACTTTTGAGGAATTTGTACGTGTCGTTGCGGATACAAGACTTGGTGGTGTTCTTTCCGGGAAAGCTGGTATTGTAAATGTTCATCTTGGCGACAGTCCGAGATGCTTAGATCTTATTGAACGAGTGGTAGATGAGACAGAGATACCGGCTTCTCAAATACTGCCAACACATATCAATCGAAATGAGATGCTTTTTGGCAAGTCGATTGAGTATGCGCTGAAAGGCGGAGCAGTAGACTTTACCGGAAATGAAGATATTGACTATTGGGAAACTATCTGTGATGAGGTACGTGTATGTAATGGTATCAAACGGATGCTGGATGCAGGAGTAAATCCTGACCGCATGACAATTTCTTCTGATGGACAGGGAAGCCTTCCGATGTACAGTAGTGATGGCGAATTCCTTGGAATGGGCGTTGGACAGTCCAGCTGCCTTCTGAAGGAAGTAAAGGAATGTGTATTTAAAACAAAAATTCCTTTAGAAATAGCTATTTCTACAATTACATCTAATCCGGCAGATATTCTTCGGCTCAAAGGAAAAGGTAAGGTTGAAGAAGGCTATGATGCTGATCTTTGTATTCTTGACCAGGAACTTCAGCTTGTTGAAGTAATTGCAAAAGGGAATACAGTTTATACAAAATAAAGTATATTGATGTTAAAAGCACCAGTCATTCAGTTGGCTGGTGCTTTTTGCAATATTAAATTCACTTTAATAAGCACTTTATGATATAATGGGCTCGTAGTCTTTTACAGACATAAGAACGGGTATAAGGAGAATATAGTATTGATTAATCAGACAGCGAAGAAGATTTTGAAAGCTCTGTCTTTTGATGGTGTGGAAGTAGAAGCATTTCGTCATATGGCGGATTTAAAACGATTGGATCCGATGAAGATTTTTTATAAAAAAATAGATGAGAAAATATATAACGGGAGTCATGCAGTCCCGATTCGTATTTTCTTTCCAACTGAAAAAAGTTTTCGTGAGAGTGAAGAAAAGAAACATAATATTCAAGATAAAAAGATGCTTTTGTTTATACATGGCGGCGGCTGGGTTACAGAGAGTATCGATAATTATGAAAGAATTTGTGCTCGGCTGGCTAATGCAACCGGACAATATGTAGTTGCAGTTGAATACCGACTGGCACCGGAAGATAAATTCCCGGCAGGTCTGGAAGATTGTTATGCCGTTGCGAAAACATTATATTCCGGAGATTTTATGCTCAACATAAAACCCGAAAATATTACATTGATCGGAGATAGTGCCGGAGGGAATCTTTGTGCAGCATTATCTTTGATGGCTAGAGATTGTGGAGAATTTATGCCAAAAAGACAGATACTGATCTACCCGGCTACATATAATGATTATACAGAAAATTCACCATTTCCATCTGTTAGGGAAAATGGAACAGATTATCTTTTGACAGCTGGGAAGATGCAGGATTATATTGATCTTTATGCGAGAAATAAAGAGGATAAGAAGAATCCTTATTTTGCACCATACATAGCAGAAGATTTAGCGAATCAACCTGATACATTGATTCTTACATGTGAATTTGATCCACTTCGAGATGAAGGGGAAGCATATGGGAAGCGCTTAAAAGAGGCTGGAAATTATGTAGAGATACATCGGATCAAAGATGCATTACATGGATATTTTGCGTTGGGGATCAAGCAGCTTCATGTACAGGAAAGTTTCACCTATATCAATGAATTTCTGAAAGAGGAAACACTGTGAGTAAGAAAAAAGCACGTTGGAGAAAATTAGATAATGCAGCAAAATTATATTCTGCTGCCAGTAATAAAAAAGATACGAGAGTGTTTCGTTTTTACTGCGAATTGAAAGAAGAAGTAAATCCTGATGTTTTGCAGGAAGCATTAAATCAGACAATAGAAATATTTCCTACGTTTTTAATGGTGCTTCGCAAAGGATTATTCTGGCATTATCTTGAGCCATGTAATTTACGACCGATTGTAAAGGAAGAGTACAAAGAGCCTTGTAGTAGACTCTATATAAAGGATAAGAAGACACTGCTTTTTGAAGTAACCTATTATAAAAAACGAATCAACTTCGAAGTATTCCATGTATTGACAGATGGCACAGGAGCGACAGAATTTTTAAAAGAACTGGTAAAAAATTATCTCTATCTTATTCACAAAGTAAATGGATTAGAACCAGTTTCATTGTTACCAGAAGATATGACGGTACAAGATCAAGAAGTTGATAGTTTTTTGAAATATTATTCAAAAGATCAGAAACGACCGGAAAAAAGAAAACTACATGCTTTCCAGATACGGAGAAAAAAGAAAGATGGAAATCATCTGCACGTCCATGAATCTGTTGTTTCAGTTCAGGCAGTATTGAAGCGGAGCAGGGAACTCGGAGTATCTATGACAGTCTTTTTGACAGCATTATTTATGATGGCAATAAATGAAGAAATGTCTAAAATGCAAAAGAAAAAGCCGGTTGTGTTAATGGTTCCGGTTAACTTAAGAAAGTTTTTCCCGTCTTTATCGATGCTGAATTTTTTTAATTGGATTGAGCCGGGATATAATTTTACTACACAAGATCAAAGTTTTGAGGCAATACTGAAATATACGAAAGAATTTTTTGAGACAGAACTGACAAAAGAAAAGATGTCAGCACATATCAGCGAGTTGCTTGCTTTGGAACTGCATCCGATTCTGAGGCTTGCACCTTTGGAACTGAAAAATCTATGTATTCAGGCCGGGGCAAAATATTCAGAGAAGAACACGACAGCAATCTTCTCTAATATGAGTGCGGTTAAAATGCATGCGAGTTATGTGCCTTATATTGAACGATTTGGTGTGTACACAAACACTCCTAAGTTTGAATTGTGTTTGTGTTCTTTTCAGGATAAATTATCATTTGCATTTACATCCAGATACGACACAGTGAACATTGAACGTAATTTTTATCGCTTGTTAAAAGAACAGGGAATTGCATCTGAAAAAGTAAAACCTGAATTTCCAAAGACAGATGAGCCAAGCGAACAGGAAATGAAAGTCTATAAAATTTATAGCTTTCTGTGTATTGCAATTGTTGCAGCAATGCTTGTTACGGAGTATAATTTCCATCCTAGAATTCGCTGGACCTTATTCACAGCCGGAGGCGTTGTGACAATGTGGATTGCCTCATCGATTGGATTTTTTAAACGCTATAACCTGCTGAAAAATGCGATGTGGCAGCTTTTTATTGGTACTATTATCTGCTTTATATGGGATGCACTGACCGGTTGGCACAGTTGGTCTGTAGATCTTGTGCTGCCGATCATGAGTGTATCTACACTTACAGCGATGTTTGTAATCGCTAAGGTGCGGAAATGTCCTGTGCGAGAGTATCTTATTTACGAAATTATGGCTGCCGGATACGGATTGATTCTTCCGGGAATCTTACTCTTATGCAAAGTGGTGAAAAATCCAACAGTAAGTATGTTTGGAGCGTTAATATGTTTCCTGTTTCTTGTAGCAGTGATATTGTTTAAAGGAAGAGAATTTAAAGAAGAGATGCAGAAAAATCTGCATGTATAAAATAGTGTTGATGAAACATTAGAGCGTGTCTGAAAATGCTGAACTGAATAATTTCACTTTGTCAGAAAGCATTGTTAGAAGTGGCAAAATAAAGGAGTATTTAATTATGAAGTATGAAACAATAGACAGAATTAGAAAATTTACAGAAGATCGAAACTGGGATCAGTTTCATTCGCCGGCAAATCTTGCAAAATCAATCGTAATTGAGGCAGCAGAGTTATTAGAGTGTTTTCAGTGGTCTGATGAAGAATATGATCTGCAACATGTCAAGGAGGAATTGGCGGATGTTTTGGTTTATAGTCAGAATCTGTTAGACAAACTGGAACTGGATGCAGATGAAATCATAAATATGAAGATGTCGCAGAATGAAGCAAAGTATCCGGTAGATAAGGCAAAAGGGAGTGCGGCCAAGTACGATCAGCTATAATAGTGGAAAAGGAAGAGGCGTTATAAGAACAATGATAAAAATACTATTTATATGCCACGGCACTCTTTGAAAGCTTCGCCCAAAAGCCAGTAAAATCACAGTCTGAAGGGCATAGGCGGTTAGAAAATAATCCAAAAATAACCCACGGTATTTTGGGCAGATATGTCTGGGATGCAATATGATAGAATGGTTACAAGAAAAATTTGTAGGAATATAAAGATATGGAAT
>CAUEAK010000007.1:0-65024 GCA_958454115.1 Blautia wexlerae | reverse complement strand
TTCCTCCCTTCTCACTTATAAGACGCACTGATCTCAAAAACGTTACAGAAAATTTTTCAAAATTTCGTCCGATATTTTATTCCGGCGTTTCTTTTAGCACAAACGAAGTGCCCGGTATAAAAATACCGGGCACAGCATTGTCAGAATTTTCTTCTGACCTCCTCTTACACTCTGCTGCATACCTTCACATCGTTCCATGCTTTTCATAATATTTCTTTTTTTCCGCATACATAAGATCATCTGCTCTTCTCAGCATTGTCTCAAGCTCCGAAGAGCTTTCCTCCCAAACAACGCCAACAGAAACACTGATCCTTTTGGCAGCAATGCTGTCACAGATATCCCGGACCTTACTCCGAAAAATCTTCTCATCCATATCAAAACAGATGAGTACAAATTCATCGCCACCTACCCGGTAAGCATTTTCCGGCAGAATCGCAAGCATGGAACGCGCTGTATTTATGATCAGCCTGTCTCCGGCCTCATGTCCGTAAAGATCATTCACCCGTTTCAGACCATTGATATCAATATATGCTACGCCTGTTTTTATCACTGTTTTTGCCTGCATGCCTTCCAGAACCTGAATATACCTATTCCTGTTATACAAGGTCGTCAGCATATCACGGTAACTCATGTACTGCAGACACGCCTTACGCTCCTTGGCTTTCAGGCTGTCCGTTAAAAAATACTGTATGGATGACAGCAGCGTATGATCCTCATAATGCAGTCTCGGATTATCTACCCCGAGAAATCCTATGATCTTTCCGTCACTGTTTAAAGGAACGGCCAGCAGCCTGGTAATGTCCTGCATCTTCAGAGTCTCATAATACGGCTGCCCCTGCTCCTCCTCAATATCCGGAATATAATACAGGCCATTTTTCCGAAAGCTGCCCATCCAGATATCCAGCATTTCCATGGGAACCTCCTGAAGATTATCCTTCTCAGCAGTCACTCCGTTCATGGCATACTCATAGGTATTTGTACAAACATTCCTCTTTTCATCGATCTGGACAATGTAACTGCGATCTCCGTCAAAATACCCACTGATAATACGCAGCAGATTGGAGATTGCCGCATCTTCATCTTCTCCTGATATCAACTCAGCAATGCATTTATTCAGTATCGTTGCGATCTCAAGTCTTTCCTTTATCTTGCCCTCTCTGCTTATCAGCTGATACATTTCCTGATTCAGCTCCGTCATCGTCACGATAAACATAATGATCATGGAGATACCAACAGAAAACTCGATCAGCGATATTCCATACCAGAATGCCTGCACAGCTGCCGCCACTGCCGGAAGTACAATGCATGACAGCATAGAGAACAGGAGCTTCCTGCTGACTCTCTTTTTGTACTGGAGCAGAAGCGTAAGATCAATGAGCAAGCCTGCTGCCGAAAGAAGAATTGACATAATATATAACGGTGCCCGATGATAACAATTATCCCCATCTATGTAATAATGCCAGTGAGTAAACTGCGAGATCACCACAAAAGCAACCTCTGCGACAGCAATAACATATCCGGCTTTTACTCTTTTTAATGTTCTCCGCTCCCTCTTCGAAAACAGATAAACACACACATAAATGTGAAAACACAGCAGGACTACGTCACTTAAAAGGAATACGAGAAAACTCGAGATACGGACCATCACACTGCCCGGAACTCCGGGATATCCGCTGAAAATATGCGCCATGGCATCCATCAGCAATAATAGAGAAGCAAAACTCTCCATCAGGATAAGATACCGACGCTTTTCCCTGTCATAATTACTGCTCAGAAATATACATAATGCAGCTATGGCACAAAATGCACATCCCCATATAAGTATCGCTACCTGCAGTACTTTTTCATCCGGCATAAAAAACACTCCTCACATTCGTCACTTACAATAAGTATTACACTTTACCGTGTAAAAATCAACCTTTCAAAAAAATCCCGGAGTACATTGTCATACTCCAGGATTTTGTCGTCAACCGGATAAAAGCAACCGCATTCGCTACATAATTCTACACCAGATAACTGCTTCGCAGTTGATTCAGTTAAAGCTCTTCCCCGCAGGATTCAATCACTTTTTTGTACCAGTAAAAAGAATCTTTGCGGATTCTGGAAAAGTCTCCGGTCCCGTCATCATTTTTATTTACATAGATAAGACCATAACGCTTCTTGAATTCTCCAGTGGAGGCACTGACAAGATCTGTACAGCCCCAGCAGGTGTAGCCGATCAGATCTACTCCGTCATGGATTGCTTCCTTCATCTGCTCTATATGGCGGCGCATATATTCAATACGGTAATCATCGTGAATCTTTCCATCCTCTGTCAGCTGATCCACCGCCCCAAGACCATTTTCCACGATCATGATCGGAATCTGATAGCGGTCATAGATCTGGTTCAGAACATAGCGAAGACCAGTTGCATCGATCTGCCAGCCCCAGTCGGAAGCTTTCAGATATGGATTTTTCAGATTGTCACTTCCATTTCCGGCCGTTTTCTCTCCGTCCTTTGTCACGCTGACACAGCTACTGGAATAATAGCTGATGGTGAAAAAGTCCACCGTACCCTTCTTGAGGATCTCTTTATCCTCCTGAAGAACCTCCAGCTGGATTCCGTGCTCCTCAAAGTATCTCGCTGCAAATCCCGGATAATATCCTCTTACATGAACATCACCGGCAATGGAATTGTGGATCTGCCCAAACTGCTGTGCATATAAGATATCATCCGGATGGCAGGTATATGGATAACCATTGTGATAAGCAAGCATACAGCCAAGCATAAACTCCGGATCGATCTCATGAGCCATGGAAACTGCAAGTGCACTTGCTACCAGCTGGTGATGCATTGCCTGATAACGGCTCTGCTCACATACATCCTTTGGGTCCAGCATTCCTGCACAGAATACCGCACCAAAGTCCTGCGTCAGCATATTGATCTCATTAAAAGTCAGCCAGTATTTTACCTTACCTTTATATCTCTCAAATAAAACCTTTGCAAATCGAAGATAGAAATCGATCATCTTACGATTTTTCCATCCGCCATACTCCAGAGAAAGATGAAGGGGATTCTCATAATGAGAGATCGTTATCAGCGGCTCAATGTTATATTTTCTCAGTTCGTCGATCACATTGTCGTAGAACTTAAGGCCTTCCTCATTTGGAGTTTCCTCATCCCCATTTGGGAACACTCTGGACCAAGAAATAGAAAAACGATATACCTTAAATCCCATCTCTGCAAAAAGAGCAATATCCTCTTTCCAGTGATGATAAAAATCAGTCGCCTGGTGATTGGGATAAAATTCTTCCGGTAACGGTGCCGGCGGTGTAAGACGACGTTCCTTATCCACACTTCCTCCTGTCAGGATATCTGCAATGGACGGGCCTCTGCCATCCTCATCCCAACCGCCTTCATACTGGTTTGCAGCGGTTGCTCCGCCCCAGAGAAAGTTTTCCGGCATACGGTTATAATTTTTCATATTTTAATTTTCTCCTTTTTACAAACATCAGGCGGATCTGTTATCTCCGCCTGATGTTTCGTTGTTATTCTTATACAATAGTCAGGAATTTATCTCCTGCATTTACAGCTGCATCTTCTTTTTCCATGCATACTGCTTTGATATAATCAGAAATATTGGTCACAACAACCGGTGTGATCAGATCATATCCTTCTTTCTTAATGGCATCCATATCGAATTCCACAAGAAGCTTTCCTTTTTTTACCTTATCTCCATCAGAAACATGGGATTTAAAATATTTACCATTTAAATTTACAGTATCAAGTCCGATGTGGATCAGAATTTCTGCTCCACTTTCTGTCACAAACATGATTCCATGTTTGCTGTCCATGATATTTGCCACCGTACCATCTGCCGGTGCATAAACCTTTCCTTCTGATGGAACGATCGCTGCTCCGTCACCTAAAACCTTATCAGCAAAAGTTTTATCCGGAACATCGGAAAGTGCTTTTACAGTTCCTGCTACCGGTGCACAAAGCTCGATCTTCTCTACAAGCGGAGCGTTCTGCTGTGCCGGCTGTTTTTCTGTATCTGTGTTCTGTACTTCATCCTCTGTCTCAGCCTTTACATCCTCAAATCCGAAGATAAGCGTAAGAACAAAAGCAGCTACAAAAGATACCACGATCATAATGATTCCATAAAGCAGATTGCTTAATCCCTTCTCACCGATAAACGCCGGGATCGCCATGATACAATTCTGTGCAATGTAAAGAGAAACCTGAAGAAGTCCTCCTACGATACCACCGATTCCGGCTGCTATGGAAGCTGCTACAACCGGTCTTTTCAGTTTCAGTGTAACACCATACAGAGCAGGCTCTGTGATACCCATAAGAGCGGAGACACCGGCTGCACTTGCCAGCTGTTTCATGTTGCTGTCCTTGGATCTTACAGCTACTGCAAGAGAAGCTCCGGACTGTGCAAGGTTAGAGCATACCTGAGATACAAAGATCAGTGTATCGGTACCACCGGTTGCAATGGCATTCAGTCCGATTGGTGTCAGCGCATGGTGCATACCAGTCATAACGATGAACGGGAAGGTTGCTGCAAGGATACCTACAATAATGAAACCAAGTTTTACGGACAGGAAGTTGATGGCTACCGCAAGTCCGTTACCAATAATTGTTCCGAGCGGTCCAACTACGATCAGGGCGATCGGTGCACTGATCAGAATTACCAGTGTCGGGTTCAGGATCAGTTTTACCATTTTCGGTGTGATCTTATCAACCAGAATCTCAATATAATGTGTGATCCATACCATCAGGATAACCGGAATAACGGAATAAGAATAAGTTGCTTTTGTGATCGGCAGACCAAACAGTGTGATGGCCGCATCACCGGCTACCATAGTTACAAAGGTAGGGCTTAAGTAAACACCGGCAATAAACAGCGCCAGTGACTGGTTCACGCGGAAAACCTTGGCAGCATTTGCTGCGATCAGGAACGGCATGAAGTAGAAAGTAACATCTCCGATAAAACTGATCACCTGGTAGGTACTGCTTGTTTCTGATACCAGATGAAAAGTTGTCAGCAGAGTAAGTACAACTTTGATCATACCGGCTGCAGTCAGGGCAGGGATCATCGGGGTCATACATCCGGTGATGGCATCGATAACTTTTGAAACAACACTCTTTGAGCTGTCAGAGTTCGCTGCCGGTGCATCATCGGTAGGAACACCTTTGTCCTCCAATGCCTTGTAAACAGCGTTCACTTCATTTCCTGCGATAACCTGGAACTGATCTTCATGCCAGTTAACGCCGGAGATCTCAGAAAGCTTTAAGATCTCTTTCTCGTTGATCTTCGATCTGTCTTTCACATAGAAACGAAGCCTTGTCATGCAGTGGAACAGACGGGTGATATTATCTTTTCCGCCCAGCGCTGCAATCAGTGTGTCTGCAGTTTTTGCATAGTCCTTTTTCATTTGGGGACCTCCTTTAATAATAAATATTGAAATTTATATTAAAGGTCTTGCCTGAAAAGATACGCACATGGCACGTATTTCAGTAACAATCCATTAACACCTAATTTATAAAACAATCTCTTTTCACAGATTTTTCAGACGTTTATGGTCTTCTGTGATCTTCTGGATATGAATCGTCAGATACAGCATTTCATCCTCAGTCATAGCGTATTTATATTCCTCTTCCATCATAAGATAGATCATTTTTACACAGCCGTAAGCTTCTCTGTACTGCTCCTTGATGATCTTGAAAAGCTCCTGATTCTCATCATAGTGAAGCTCTTTATGAAGGAATCTCTGGGCAAAATATTTCAGATGCGTGAGAAACCGCTGATAATACAGATTATCCTCCTGAAATTCCATATTGTCATAATACTTCTCCACGATGTCCAGGATCTGATGTACGATAATGGAAATCTGATAGCTGTCCGTCTTGCCGCCATCTTCCGCATTCACAAAATGCAATGCAAAAAATCCTGCTTCATCTGCAGAAAGATCTACCTCGAACGTCTCATTTACCTTTTTCAGTAATTCCAAGCCAATCTCATATTCCTTATGATAAAGCTGCTTGATATCCAGAAGCAGCATATTCTGAAGGCGGATCCCGTTTTCAAGTCTAGAGATCGCACCCATGATATGGTCGCTAAGGGAAAAATAAATACTGTCATTTAATTTCATCCCCTCTTTTTCCTTCACTTCATTTACAAAAGCTTCCACAAAATCCAAATATTTTTCCGGAATAGCAGTCAGATAACCCTGTATCTCCTTGCTGATCTGGGCATTTTCCGCAGTAAAGATCTTCTCGATCCTGGACTCCTCCACTTGCTGTCCTTTCTTTTTCTGAAAGGCAATTCCGCAGCCCTTTACAATAACTTCATGTCCCTGTCCATCCCTGGACAGTATCAGATTATTATTCAAAATCTTATGGATAACCATATTCCTGTTCCCCCGCTGCCAGACAAACAAAAAAAAGACCATTACAGTATATAGAAACCCCATTCCTATACTACTATAAGGTCTTGCCTGACGATAAATAAATATTTCAGTAACAATCCTTCTGATTCGTAACTATTTAACAACTGTATGTAATAGTATCAGAAAAAATATATGTTGTCTATCTGGAATATTTAATAAAATATTTATAATATTTTTGTGAACTTTGACAAAATCCCCTGATGATCCTGCCATACGGATCAACGGGGGATTTTCTGTTCAGCTTTTTATTCTTCAGATCTCTTTTCCCTTTGTCGCAACGGCATGTACAACAAACGGTACAAACAATGTAATAAACGCCGCATATCCAAGGTATGCATATCCCTTTTTAACAACTGTCATCAGACCGAACTGTGCAATGGCAAATGCCAGGAATGTAAAGATCGCTGTGAAAACTGCATTTCTTCCAAGGTGTCCCTGCGCTTTTTTCGCCGGGCTGTCCATACGACGCTCCACTGCATTTACGCAGCGGGTCACAATACCGGAGATCATATTTACTGCTGTGGAGATAGCTCCAAGGATGATCAGCAGAGAAATGATCGGTATCAGGATACCGGCGCCTACACCGTTCTGGACCAGTACCAGCATCGGTACCGATGCAGATGCCAGTTCACTTACATATGCAATGGCAAGAAGTCCGAGGATGGAAAGCTCCATTGCACAGAAGTTGCATACAAACATCCAGATCGCTGCTTTGTTGATCTGTTTTTCGTCCGTTACATCCTCCATGTGCTGGTACATAACAGAAACAGATGCCAGCTGGAAGAAGAAATAAAGGACTGCTGAATAGAGGGCCGGTCCAAAGGCTCCGCTCTCGGAGGAAAGTACAGTCATTTCTCCGGAGGACATAGTATGGATGGAAGCTGTGATATCTCCCCACTGTGCAATGATATTCGGAACAAGTACCAGTACAAGACCGATGATGATCAGCACACTTAATGTAGAAGCACATTTTCTTACGACATTGGTTCCGAAAAGCGTGATTACAAAGATAAATGCTGCAATGATCAGTGTACAGAGCCAGTATGGGATCCCAAACAGTGTCTGCAGTGTGGAACCGCCGGTTGCAAAGGCTGCTGCAGATGCAGTTCCGATCATGATCAGGTAACAGATCTCATAGAGATTGGACATAACCGGTTTCGTTTTTCCGTAAAGACTGTCGGAAAAGCTTCTGTAATCGTAGGTTTTGTGTTTATAAGCATAGCGCATTCCATACCAGAAAAACAGTGCATACAATCCCTGTGTCACTGCCGGCAGGATCAGACACCAGATACCGTAGTTGATAAAGTACTGATAGATCTGCGCTCCTGATGCGAATCCGCCTCCGAACTGTGTGGTAAATGCGACGAACGCAAGTCCCATAGCCAGAGGCATTTTACTTTGTAATGATTTATTCTGACTCATCTCTCTTTCCCCCATTTTTTATTTATTATATTCGATGACTTTTCCCGGATTCAGGATCAGTTTATCATCGAAAGCCAGCTTGATGGCTTTATAAAGAGCGATCATTCTCGGTCCCGCAAATTCTTCCAGGAATTCCAGACGTCCGTTTCCGATGCCATGCTCACCGGAAAGCTGTCCGCCCAGTTCCTTGGACAGTGCATACAGCTCTACCAGACTTGCGTGAGTGGCTTCCTTCCACTCCTGGTCACTCATTTCCGGTCCACGGAGCATCTCTGTATGGATGTTTCCGTCTCCGCAATGTCCGCAGGGCTCTACACGAATGCCATGTGCACTTGCGATCTTTTTGGCTGCTTTTACATACTCTGCGATCCTTGCACGCGGAACAACCACGTCACACTCCTCCTGTGCGACAGAATCTGCTTTCATTCCTTCCAAGATCCCGCCCCGGACACTCCATACAGCTCCGGCACGCTCCGGTGTGCCTGCGATACAGCAGTCCAGGGCTCCGTTTGCCAGGGCTGCTTCCGCTGCTGCCTCTACTGCGCTGTCAAGTTCCTGTTTACTGGAAGCATCATACATAACGATCAGCACTGCTTCTCCCTGTTTTACTGGGAACATTTTGTTCAGATTGCGTTCTACGATATCGATCAGTTCTCTTTCCAGAAACTCGATGGCTGTTGGCACAAACGGCAGCTCCAGAACCTTCGGGACCATGTCTGCACATTCCTCAAGACTCCTGAACGGCATTACAAGGGTACAGGTGCAGGTCGGTGCGGGAAGAAGCTTCAGCGTTACCTGAGTCAGGATACATAAGGTTCCCTCTGAGCCGATCACCAGATCTTTTACATCATATCCCGTTGTGTTCTTCACAACGTTGGATGAAAAATTCATGATGGAACCATCCGGCATAACTGCCTCGATACAACGGACGAAATCCCTGGTCAGTCCATATCGTACCGCTTTCATGCCACCGGCATTTGTGATAACATTGCCGCCGATGGAAGCTGTTTTTTCGCCTGGGTCCGGCGGATAAAAAAGTCCGCCTGCCGCTGCTGCCGCCTGGATATCAATGAGTAGTGCTCCCGGCTCCGCTGTGATGGTCTGGTTCTTTCTGTCGATCGGAAAGATCTTGTTCATGCGCATCACAGAAAGCATGATTCCACCATATTTACAGGTTGCTCCGCCTGCAAGTCCGGTTCCTGCGCCACGGCATACCACCGGGATATTTTCTTTATATGCGTAAGCCATGATGGCTGAGATCTCTTCTTTATTTAAAACCTCCACATAAAGCTCCGGAGGAAAAACTCCGTACTCCGGCATCTCATCACGATAATATTCTTTTGCGATCTCATCGCCGACCCATACACGATCTGAAGCAGTCACAGAACGGATGTAGTCAAAATCTTCTGAAGTCATTTTTTTATAGGGATATGCCATGACTTAATCCTCCTTCCGATTCTTTATCAGTTCTGTCAGCTCCGGTACAACCTGATACAAATCGTCCACGATGCAGTAACCGGCAACATTAAAGATCTGTGCCTCCGGATCATTGTTGATCGCTACGATACAGTCAGATCCTGTCATGCAGGAGGTAAACTGGATAGCACCGGATACGCCGCAGGTGATGATCAGCTTCGGACGGACAGTTCTTCCGGAAAGTCCAATCTGATGTGCAACATCTCCGAATCCGTTTTCTACCATAGGACGGGTGAAGGCAAGCTGTCCGCCAAGGGCATCTGCCAGTTCCCGGCACATTTCCACATCCTTTTCATTCCGGACACCACGGCCTGCTACTACCAGAACATCCTCTTCCTCAAGGCTCTTTACCTTATCAATGACCCTGGATGACAGAATCTTGATCCTGGAATCTGCCATTTTTTCATTTACCGGACATACAACCACCTGACCATGCGGATTTTTTACTTTTTCTGCCTTGTCCATAACCTTATAACGAACCGTGGCAAACTGTGGCCGTGATTTGGTGATGCCGATCTGAGCCATGATATTTCCGCCGAAAGCCGGTCTGATCTGGATCATATCGGTGTTGGAACGAATATCCAATGTAGTACAGTCTGCAGTCAGTCCCGTATGGAATCTGGTGGAAAGCCGCGGTGCAAGGGAACGCCCCAGCGCAGTAGCTCCGATCAGCACAGAGCTTGGTTTGTTTGCTGCGATACAATCTGCAACTGCGTCTGTATAACAGTCTGCGCGGAAGCCTTCGAAGCCTTCATGCTCATATACGTACACATTGTCTACGCCATACGGCAGAAGCTTTTCCGCATTTTCCTTTGTTCCTTTTCCTCCGACGATCACACAGTTAACCTGATAACCGACTTTGACAGCCATCTTTCTTGCTTCTCCGATCAGCTCAAAGGTAACCGGATGGATCTCTCCTCTCTCCTGCTCCACATAGATAAGAAAGTTTTTCCATTTATCCTTGTCAAAGGATTTCGCCTTCTGCTCAAACCGGATGGCTTTCTCCGGGCAGTTACGAACACAAAGCCCACACATACGACAGGCATCGCCTACAACAATTCCATTTCCCTCTATGGTGAGGGCCCCAAAAGGACATTTCTCCACGCATACTCCGCAGAGTACGCATTTGTTTATATCAAATTTTAAAAATTCCATGTTCCGCTTCCCCCTATATGATCTTCTTTCCGGTCAGGAGAGCCACAAGCTTGTCTGCCTTTTCCTTTGCAGTTCCTTCCAGATAAACCTGTTTTTCACTTTCCTCCGGCGCAAACATTTTTTCCACAGAGGTGGGGGAACCGATCAGTCCGTAACGGCTCAGATCCTGATCCGGCATATCTTCAAAGCTTAAGATCCGTACCGGACGGTCTGCAGTTGCCTTCTTTAATAAATAGGATGGCAGACGTGGCACGCAGGTATCCTTGTCAATGGTTAAAAGACATGGATACGGGATCTCAGAAACCTGAGAAACACTGACAAGATCCTGACGGACCTGAATGCTTTTTTCATTGACGTCCATGATCTCAGCTACCCATGCAGCATGTGGGATGGTCAGATGCTCTGCAATGGCCGGACCAACCTGGGCTGTGTCACCATCTGTGGTCTGTCTTCCGCAGATGATCAGATCTGCACCGCCGATCACCTGGATTCCCTGTGCTAACGCATAAGAGGTTGCCAGAACATCCGCTCCTGCAAATTTTCGGTCTGAAAGAATCACGCCCTCATCAGCACCCATGGTATAAGCATCCCGGATCATCTCTTCCGCCTGAGGCGGTCCCATAGTAAGAACGCTTACAGTTCCGCCTGTTTTTTCCCGGATCGCAAGGGCTGTTTCCAGTGCAAACAGATCATATGGATTAGTCCTTGTCTCACCGGACATTCGTTTCATGGCACCGGTTTCCGGATCGATATCAACCTTGGAAGTTGCCGGTACCTGCTTCATACATACAACGATCTTCATTTTCTATCTTCTTTCCTGTATTTTCACTTTTATTTTTTGCTTTAAAACGTTAAACAACTGTATAAGTATAGCATTAACGTGGTGTAAAGTCGAGAGGGTTTTGGTAAATTCTGCACAAAAAAGCATTGAAAAAACTTTTAAGCATGCTATAATTACTCTCCGTTATCAAATAAAGCAGACATATGAATCTTTACAATATCACATCGATCAAGGAGCATATATGTAATGGAAGACATCCGTGCAATCTACAGAATTTTCAACAATCTAAAATATGAAATGGAAAATAATGGATGGGTCTATCAGTGGCATTTAGGCGATGAACCTATAAAAGTAACTCATAAATTTAACCCTCCTGTAACACCTGAAGAATTTCAGCTGTTTGAAAAATATTTTCCCAATATGAAACTTCCTGCCTCATACAAAGCTTTTTTATCCTGCTCAAATGGCATGGAACTTTTTTGCGGAGAGGAAGGCAGTTCTTTAGTCAGCTGTACCATTTATTCTTTAAAAAGAGCGCTCAAAGAAAAGGAATCTTGGAATAGTACGCCTATTTTATCTGATCCGGAGTTTACATATCATCTTCCTGTTCTTTGCTTACAGGACATCGGCGATATAACCATGGATCTTCAGGCTGTATCAGAAGGCAGAGACGATTACCTATGCTATCCAGCTCCAGATACTGATCGTTTTAATATCCCTTTTAATGAATGGCTGGAAAGATATATCGTATGCCAGGGGCATGAATTCTGGTATTTCTTGAATCCATAAAACAGAAATTTTATGAATATTTTTCGTAAAAATACCCCGGAAGCCTTACGGTTCCGGGGTATCTTACGTTTGGACACAATGTACCTTGCGGTACTCAATATATATTAAATTAGGATGTTATACTAATTAACGGTTACTCGATAACTGTAGCAACACGTCCTGATCCTACAGTACGTCCACCCTCGCGATACTTTAATCCCGTTTTACCTCATATTTTTTATGGTTTTCTATCCAAAATACAGTGAAAAACGGCTGATTTGCACCATCTATTTTTATTTGCCTGATTTCTTGGCACCGTTTTGGCACCGGAATCCCTGGTCGAAAAGATTCTTTTCTACAGTTGCCCTACTCTCATCTGTCAACTTCATATTGCGCCGACAGTTTCAGGCGGTTATAATCAGAATATGGGTGCTACCATAACGGTAGGCGGTTAGTCCTTCAACAGAGGGTTGCAGAGTGCCACTGGCACTCGTTTTGCAACGACCGAAGTGAAACGGAGACCTGTGACCCTCTGATTACATAGAAACCCAAAAGGGAATCCACTGGAAAGAAGAACTAAGCCAATGAGTATTGTTGACTTCATAGCAGTAGTGAGCTTCGGCCTAACCTGCTTTTGTATCGGATATACATTAGGCAAGGATAATCATAAACCACAAAAATAACCGCCCAGTCTGCAAACTAAGCGGTTATTTTTGATAGATATTCTAAATAGTAAAACGGACTAACCGTCTATCGGTAGCACTCTTTTTTCTATAAGCATATTATCACGCATCTGTAAGAATGTCAAAAAGTTCTTTTTCATAGTATGTAATACGAATTTGAAAATACTTATAAGCCGAAAAAATACACCAGTACCAGCTTGATCACAGCAGCTCCACCAAAGGCAACAACTGCAGTTACAACTAATTGCATAGGTTTTGGGAAATTTTCGAACACAAAAACTTTCCTACTCTTGCTCCGCACCTTGCTTAAAGATCCTGTCGTAAATGCTGCTATCATTATGACTGACACAGATACCAAGGTCTCACAATAGCCGGCAAGCTTTCCTAACACATCATTATACATATATGCACCTGTTTCATGCAGAATCCAGTATAGAACCAATGCACAAACTCCCATGACACTTTGGAGCTTCATTTCCTTAAAAATCTTCTCTTTCTCTGTAGTTGCATAATCTGACATTGTTTTAGCAATTTTTCTTTCTTCTTCGTTCATCATCTCGCTTTTCCTTTCTCCACTGATAATCTCAGGAATGCTGATATCATAATAATCTGCAATATCCACAAGAATACTGATATCCGGCATATTGTTTCCGGTTTCCCATCTGGATACGGTCCTTCCAGAGATATTTAATATTTCTGCCAACTGCTCCTGTGTAATGCCTTTTTCTTTGCGAAGTTTTTTTAAAAAATTCCCGATTTTTACTTGGTCCACCTCAACTCCTCCTTTCATCATCAAATATAGAATCTGTTATCTGCAAATAACACGACACAAAGCGAGAAATGTCGTATTTTCACTAATAGACACAGTTGTCTATGCGTTTTTCATTTTTTCAATTATACAAACTGGAATTTATCGTCTTGTTCCATTCTTATCAAAATTCTTTTTTAATGCTATTTCTGTTGGGAGAATAGACCCAATTAAAGGAATAAGTTGAACACCACAGATAATTCCTCCTATACTCCCAACACAATCTTCATTTTTTCCAATCACTAAAAGCATGAATATTACTGTTATCGGCAACATAACCATTCCACAGACATACCAGACTTTACCACAATATTTATGAGCAAATTCCCATGTGTCTTTGTTCTTCATAGACATCGAAGTCCGATATCCAAATACTGAATTTATTTCCTTTGGAGCCTTTTTCATAAAATATCTTCCAAAACCAATCATCGTAAATGGAAGAAGCAAATCCATAATCAACATAAAAATCCAAAACCCCATTGTAAACCTCCTTTACTACAACTTCCGATTTTCTTAATTCTCCAAACTGGAATTTCATAAACGCATTTGCTTCTTAAACGCAAACATTCCCTCATTGCCATCACCGACAAAATCGTCCGGTGTATCCGGCATAGGATGTTTTTCATTAAAAAATTCTGTAATATGAAAGCCGCAGACATTCACATAAAAATGAATGTTGCGCTTATCAAAGTACGGCGTACAGGTTTCCCATACTTTCGTGTTCGGATATATTCGTTCCAATTCAAACCATATCTTCTTACCGATACCATTGCTCTGAACTCCGTTCTTTACAAAAAGCAGGTCAAGATGGTTATGCTGTGTACTCTCATTGATAATAACAACAGCACCGCCCACCATTTCTCCATCGACAACGGCTTTATAGACAGCAGAACCCTCCGCATTCAGCGACTGGTCAATGTCCTTTTCAGGCAGAATAACAGCATCTGTTTTCCCAAAAGCATCTTCAAAACCTTTCTGAAATGCTTCCTGCATATCCGCCTTGTATTGCGTTAATTCTTTTGGTTCTATACAAACTAATTGGAAGATCATTTTATATCTATCTCCTCAAAAATTCCGATTTATCTCTTACATTTTATCATATTCTATCCCAAAACTCTATTCTTAGATTGCCAAAGAGCAGCCTTCCGACTGCTCTTTCTGGCTCCCCAGGCAAGTCTTTCGTGAATACTTCCTGTTGGTATTTGCTCCATTTGTCGCTTTTCTTCTAATGCTTTCTGCTCCTGTATATCCTGTTGTACCGCATCATCTACAGCATTTTCTCCAAGAACACGCACTACCCGGTCATATCTATCAGAAACATCCTGCAATTGTTGTTTTTCATCAAATAACTGCTCTTTTTCTTCACGCACTGTATCTAGCTCTCTTTGTATTTGGTTATATGCTTGCTTTGTTTTCTGATATTTGTGTTTCCATTTTTCTACTTCTTCGGCAAGTTCTTTAACCTGTGCAGCCATCGCAGCAATTTTATTTTTCACCTGAGTAAACAGTGGTTTTATTTTCTTATCCCGGTAGGTTGTTGCACGTTCCAATGCACCAGCTTCTGGAAGTAGAGTTTTCACTGTTCCATATTCCTTTATTTCTTTGCTGACATTATCCATTACCGGCTGTAACCGTTCTCTGCGTTCTTCCAGGCTATGCAGATCTTTCTCGGCTTTTTCCGCACACTTCTCAGCTTCCTCTTTATCTTTAACTGCCTGCTCCTTGTCATCTTTTAAAAGCTGGATATTGTGGTAACAATCCGTCTGAAACTGCAATATCATCGTGATCCGGAACGTGCTGAACAGATCAAACAGATCAAAGGCTGGTAAAAAAATTACTCCTGTGAATAGCAAACATTCGCAGGAGTTTTTTTGGCACCGTTTTGGCACCGCTGGTCTTATTTTTCAATTTTAAATTTATCTTTACTTAGTCTTATTGATAAATTTCCTTTAATCTCCGCATTGAAAATTCATAGATGATTTTACTTTCCACCCAACAGAAAAACCCCGGAAACCTTACGGTTCCGGGGTATCTTACGTTTGGACACAATGTACCTTGCGGTACTCAATATATATTAAATTAGGATGTTATACTAATTAACGATTACTCGATGATTGTAGCAACACGTCCTGATCCTACAGTACGTCCACCTTCACGGATAGCAAATGTAAGACCCTGGCTCATAGCGATCGGATGAATCAGCTCGATTGTCATCTCGATGTTATCTCCAGGCATGCACATCTCTGTTCCCTCTGGAAGGTTGCAAACACCTGTTACGTCTGTTGTTCTGAAATAGAACTGCGGACGATAGTTGTTGAAGAATGGTGTATGACGGCCACCCTCGTCTTTAGTCAGAACGTAAACCTGAGCTGTGAATTTTGTATGGCATGTAAGTGTTCCTGGTTTAGCAAGAACCTGTCCACGCTCGATCTCGTTTCTCTGAACACCACGAAGAAGTGCTCCGATGTTATCACCAGCCTGAGCCTCATCAAGAAGTTTACGGAACATCTCGATACCAGTTACAACAACTTTACGAGTCTCCTCTTTGATACCAACGATCTCAACTTCCTCAGATACGTGAAGAACACCAGCCTCAACTCTACCAGTTGCAACTGTACCACGTCCTGTGATGGAGAATACGTCCTCTACAGGCATTACGAACGGTTTATCTGTGTCACGCTGTGGGTCCGGAATGTACTCATCAACAGCATCCATAAGCTCCATGATCTTGTCTCCCCATGGGCCAGCCGGATCCTCAAGAGCTTTAAGAGCAGAACCCTGGATAACCGGAATGTCATCTCCTGGGAAGTCATACTCGGAAAGAAGATCACGGATCTCCATCTCTACGAGCTCAAGAAGCTCCTCATCGTCTACCATATCACATTTGTTCATGAATACAACGATGTAAGGAACACCTACCTGACGGGAAAGAAGGATATGCTCTTTAGTCTGAGCCATAACACCGTCTGTAGCAGCAACAACAAGGATAGCACCATCCATCTGAGCTGCACCTGTGATCATGTTCTTAACGTAGTCAGCATGTCCTGGGCAGTCAACGTGTGCGTAATGTCTACGCTCTGTCTGATACTCAACGTGAGCTGTAGAAATTGTGATACCACGCTCTCTTTCCTCTGGAGCTTTATCGATATCCTCAAAGTTCTCTACTACGTTTCCTGGAACTCTCTCTGCAAGAACTTTAGTGATAGCTGCTGTTAATGTTGTTTTACCATGGTCAACGTGTCCGATGGTACCAATGTTACAATGCGGTTTTGTTCTCTCAAACTTAGCCTTTGCCATTTTAAAATGTCCTCCTTAAAACTTGGCTCTATCAAAATTAGAGCATTTTTTCAGATTTAAACTTGCTAACCTTGATTATATTGCAAACCAAGGTTATTTGCAAGCATTTTATTATTTTATATCAGATCAGTCCTTTTTGGAAAGGATCTTCTCCTGTACAGACTTCGGAACCTGCTCATATTTCTCGAAGAACATAGAGTAGTTACCACGTCCCTGTGTTCTGGAACGAAGGTCTGTAGCATATCCGAACATCTCGGAAAGTGGAACATATCCACGGATCATCTTACCGCCGCCGATATCTTCCATACCCTCGATACGTCCACGACGGGAGTTGATATCACCGATAACGTCACCCATGTAATCCTCTGGTGTAGTAACTTCGACCTTCATGATTGGCTCAAGAAGAATCGGAGCTGCTTTCTGCATAGCATCCTTGAATGCAAGAGAACCTGCAATGTGGAATGCCATCTCAGAAGAATCGACTTCATGGTAAGAACCATCGTATACATTTGCATGTACACCAACTACCGGGAATCCTCCGAGGATACCAGCTTTCATAGCTTCCTCGATACCTTCGCCAATTGCCGGGATGTATTCCTTCGGAATAGCACCACCAACAACTGTGGACTCGAACTTGTACAGCTCTTCTCCGTTGGCATCCATAGGCTCGAATTTAACTTTACAGTGACCATACTGTCCACGACCACCAGACTGTTTAGCATACTTGCTGTCTACATCAACAGGCTTGGTGATTGTCTCTTTGTAAGCAACCTGAGGTGCACCAACGTTAGCCTCAACCTTGAACTCACGAAGAAGACGGTCAACGATGATATCCAGGTGAAGCTCACCCATACCAGCGATAATGGTCTGTCCAGTTTCCTGATCTGTATGAGCACGGAATGTCGGGTCCTCCTCAGCAAGCTTAGCAAGTGCCTCACCAAGTTTGCCCTGTCCAGCTTTTGTCTTAGGCTCGATCGCGAGCTCGATAACTGGCTCCGGGAACTCCATGGACTCAAGGATTACCGGATGCTGCTCGTCACAGATTGTATCACCTGTTGTAGTGAATTTGAATCCGATCGCTGCAGCGATATCACCGGAGTAAACCTTATCCAGCTCCATACGTTTGTTAGCGTGCATCTGAAGGATACGTCCAACACGCTCTTTTTTATCTTTTGTGGCATTCAGTACATAAGAACCGGAGTTCATTGTTCCTGAATAAACACGGAAATAAGCAAGTTTTCCTACGAATGGGTCAGTCATGATCTTGAATGCAAGAGCGGAGAACGGCTCATCATCAGATGAATGTCTCTCAACTTCGTTGCCGTCAAGGTCAACACCCTTGATAGCCGGGATATCTGTAGGAGCCGGCATATACTCAAGGATTGCATCCAGAAGTTTCTGAACACCTTTGTTTCTGTAAGCGGAACCGCAGCAAACCGGTACTGCTGTACACTCACATGTAGCTTTTCTGAGGACAGCTTTCAGTCTGTCTACAGAAGGCTCATCTCCCTCAAGATACTCCATCATGAGGTCATCATCCAGCTCGCAGATCTTCTCGATCAGCTCTGTATGATAAAGTTCTGCATCTTCCTGCATATCCTCCGGGATATCAGTAATGGAGATGTCATCACCCTTCTCATCATTGTAGATGTATGCTTTCATCTCGAAAAGATCGATGATTCCTTTGAAGTCATCCTCTTTTCCGATCGGAAGCTGAAGGCAGATAGCGTTTTTACCAAGACGAGTCTTGATCTGCTCTACTGCACCGTAGAAGTTTGCACCAAGGATATCCATCTTGTTGATGAATGCCATACGAGGTACATTGTAGGTATCAGCCTGACGCCATACGTTCTCTGACTGCGGCTCAACACCACCCTTAGCACAGAAAACGCCGACAGCACCATCAAGTACACGAAGGGAACGCTCAACCTCAACAGTGAAGTCTACGTGTCCTGGTGTATCAATGATGTTGATACGATGCTCAAGAGCACCTGGCTTTGGCTTGCAGTTCTCCTCAAGAGTCCAGTGACATGTTGTAGCAGCGGATGTGATTGTGATACCACGCTCCTGCTCCTGCTCCATCCAGTCCATTGTCGCTGTACCTTCATGAGTATCACCGATCTTGTAGTTAACACCTGTGTAATAAAGAATACGCTCTGTAAGAGTTGTTTTACCAGCATCGATATGCGCCATGATACCGATATTTCTGGTTCTCTCTAATGGATATTCTCTTCCTTCTTTTCCAGCCAATGAATTTTCCTCCTCGAATTAGAAGCGATAGTGAGCAAATGCTTTATTTGCCTCAGCCATCTTGTGCATGTCTTCTTTTCTCTTAACGGATGCACCTGTGTTGTTCATTGCATCTAAAAGCTCATTTGCAAGTCTTTCTTCCATTGTTTTCTCGCCTCTTTTACGAGAGAACATTGTTAACCAGCGAAGAGCCAGTGCCTGACGTCTGTCTGCTCTTACCTCGATCGGAACCTGATAAGTAGCACCACCGATACGTCTAGCTTTTACTTCAAGAAGTGGCATGATGTTGTTCATAGCCTCTTCGAAAACTTCAAGTGCTGGTTTACCAGCTTTTTCTTCGATTCTGGCGAATGCACCGTAAACAATTTTCTGTGCTACACCTTTCTTACCGTCTAACATGATGTTATTGATAAGTTTGGTAACCACTTTATTGTTGTACATTGGATCTGCCAGAACGTCTCTTTTCTGAGTATGTCCTTTACGTGGCACGTTACTTCCCTCCTTAATCATATTGATTATATCATCGGTACTCACGCAGTAAAACTATTGCATGTTCGCACTGGTAAGGTCCTATATTTAACCCGCAACCGACAGGGTATATGGAATACCGTACAAATCCTTATAGTCTTCCGCTGTAATACATTAGATGAATAATATCTTTGTAATCCTCCTGATTATCTGCAATCAGGAAGCGGCGTAGATTTCTGATCTACAAAAATTATTTTTTAACTTTAGGTCTCTTAGCTCCGTATTTGGAACGAGCCTGTTTTCTGTTAGCGACACCTGCGGTATCAAGAGTACCTCTGATGATGTGGTATCTTGTACCAGGTAAGTCCTTAACTCTTCCTCCACGGATAAGAACAACGCTATGCTCCTGAAGGTTGTGACCCTCTCCTGGAATATAACTTGTTACCTCGATACCGTTGGAAAGACGAACTCTGGCGATCTTTCTAAGAGCTGAGTTAGGCTTTTTAGGAGTAGCTGTTTTAACAGCAGTACAAACACCACGTTTCTGTGGAGCAGCCTGATCAACTGCTTTCTTTCTTAAAGAGTTGTATGTTTTCTGCAGAGCCGGTGCTGTAGATTTTTTAACAGCTGTCTGACGGCCCTTTCTTACTAACTGGTTGAATGTTGGCATTCCATTTCACCTCCCGATTTATTTCTCCATGGGCTTTCCCATGGGGCCTTGCGGTTGCTATTTACAAATTACGGCATGCGAAAATATAACGTTTCATTCGCACGCTTGCTCATTATAGACCGTAAATACGGGGCTTGTCAAGGTGTTTTATAAAGAATTTTTGCTGATTTTACAGGGGTTTTACACGGTTTTCTCCGTAGATGTCACAACCTGCCGGAAATACCCATTTTTCTTCTGCTGATATACCAGAGTATTCCCAGTATTCCTGCTATTAATATAGAAAGAACTGCTCCCGCCTGCAGCCCCAGAGTCCGATATTTCATAGTAACCGTATGTGTCCCGGCCGAAAGCTTTACACCGGTAAGCCCCTGGATGCTTTTCCCATCGACCTTTTTCCCATCTACATAAATCTGCATATCAGGATCATAAAATATGCTGAGAAGGAGCATTCCATCCTTTGCTGCAGCTATGGTACCCTTTCCATTCTTCAGATCCATCTGCCGGGAAGAAAGCATTTCATAGATCTCATCCAGGTCCGATTCCCGGTAAGTTCCCAGAACCGCTTCCTGCATTCCGGTTTCCGCAGTTACATGCACAACCGTATCCGTATCATAAGTGCCAAGATCCAGGAAATTATTATTCCAGTAATCGGATTTCTGCTCCTGGCCGTTGATCGTTACAGTTTCCGGCTCTGTCCCCGGAATATAGAGATACCCATGCTCCCCTTTTTTCAGCGAAATATCAAAATCCACAGTCCCGGCCCATACTGCTTCTGAAGACACCGTCTGCATTTTGTACAGTCTTTTTCCCGCAATACCGCTAAGCAGCCGGTTCTGAATCTCAAGTGGATCTGTTCCTTCCATTGCGTAGTCCAGTACGGAATCACTGACCATATATCCTGCTTTCAGTGCTCTCGGATTCTCATAGAGATCAAAGGACTGGCTTTCTCCGATTTTTTTATAAACAGTATGAAGCTTTCTTGTATTCCTGCAAAACAGATATCGTATTCCCAGAAGCATATCCGTCACTTCCGTGGATCCCGCATACTGAAAACGATTTTCCAGATTTTCAAAGCCCATGTTTTTTACAAAATCCCACATTACCTCTGTATTAGTAGAGGAATACATAGATATCCCGTTCAGCTGATACAGCATCTCTTCATTTCTCACAAGAGGATTTACAATGGCGGCACGGTAATCCACCTGATCCACACCGGCAGACTCCAGTAATCCACAAACCTCCTGCTCACTTTCCACATAAATATCACGGTTTGCGGTTCCATTATCTGTAATACTGACGATTCCGTGAATTCCTGTCTCTGCAAGGATCAGCACTGCCAGCACCAGACATCCCAGCTTTCGGATCTCCACACAGCAGAAGGCATGACCGGACAGTTTTCCACAGATACACCGTTCCATCCACATAACCAGAAAGAATACTGCAAGAACCCCTGCTGTAAGCAGAAGTCCCCAGATATTTCCGCTTTTGATCCCCACAACGATACAGAAGCCCTCTGCAGTGATCAATCCGGCAAAAATTCTTCCTGTGCTTTCATTTTCCACATTTCCCCATGCATCACAGGACATTTTCAACAACAGAAATATCAGGATGAACACAAAACGATTGGGGATTCCCACAGGTTTATGCAATCCGTGAAAAAGCAGATTCAGCGCTGTGATATGGATCCCCGCAAAATACAAAACGATCAATATACCTGTTACGATTTTTTCTGCTGTGCGGATTTCTTTGTTCAGAAAATAAATTCCGGCAAAAAGCAGCACTGCACAGCCACAGTAAAGGTTCACATCTCCCTGGTCGCCGGATTTTACAAAGGACAGGGAATCCTCGAATAATGCGCCCAGCTGTTTCCAGATATCTCCGTACACTCCCGAAAGTCCGGTGCCTGCCTCTTCCGCCGCTGCAGTTCTGGATACCGCAGCAATTCCGGGGATCAGTGTGATTCCTGCAAGTCCGGCTCCGGCAACAGACGCCCCGACAAATTTCAATAATGAAAAACGGATTTTCTCCGGCCGTCGACCGGATTCTGCCGCAGCCAGCTCTGCCAGATAATAAAAAGCAGCAAATGTGCATAACATAAATCCCATATAATAGCTGGTTAAAATACAGTACCCCAGCACCAGACAATACCCTCGCCATTTTCCGGTATGCACCAGCTGTTCAATAAGATATGCAAGCACCGGAAGAAGCATGATACAGTCCAGCCACATCACATTGCTGTAATAGCCTATAAGAAAATCAGACAGTGCGTACATACAGCCAAGAGAAACTGCCATACTTCCTCTGCCCGGATATTTTTTCCTGGAATACCATGCCATGGATACGCTGCAAAGCCCTGCCTTGATCAGGATCACCGCAGTGACAGCCTCGTTTACATACATGAATTTCATAAACAGCAGTATTAGGAAGCTGAACGGACTGCAGAGATAATAGCAAAACAATCCGTAAAAATTATATCCCATGGCATGTGCGGACCAGGTCCAGCCCGCTCCCTTTCCAAGCTGCTCTGAAAGTTCCCTGTAAAAGGCTGTATACTGATGGACTCCATCTACCACCAGCGCCGAATTCTCTCCAAAAGGATAAACACCCTTCAATGCAAAGCCCAGCGTAAAGATCAGCACCGGAAACAGAAACGCCAGGAGATAGATCCACCCTCTGTTTCCCTGTTTTTTGTTTTTTTCCGCTTTCTGTATTCTTATTGGTCTCATTTCATTTCCTCGTCTGTCTGCAGCAATTCCAGGCCGTTCTGTTCTGGACAGCTGAATTATCTATCGGCTGTTATTTTCTGAAATACTGTTATTTCTTTTCCGTCTTTTTTCTGATCCTCTGTATTCTGTAAATCAAACATCTGCGTTTTACTTTATCGCCTGCTCATAAACTTGAACATTTTTGCAAAACAGATTATAGCATGTTTCCTACTGTATCATGTTTTTGTGAAATTACTGCGAATTTTTCAGAGCAAAAGAAAAAAGCTGTCACATCCTTGGAGACACAGAAAACTCCGCCGACGTAACAGCTTCTTTCTGAAGGAATCTGTGTACGCTGATTCACAGATCTCTTCATGGGTGTAATTATTAACTTTATGTGATGAGTTTTTAGTTCCCAGCCTGTATGATACGGATATTCACATATCCTGAGGTGGCTGTTTACAGGTTAAGAACTATTATGGATATATGATAGCATGGCCATATACATTTGTAAAATTGATATTTCGTGTTTATAATATAGAATATTTTAATATTTATCAAACGGATAAAAGCCTCTACCACACGGTAAAATTCTGTTTTTATAAAACGGTATAGCCTCTGGATTTCAGGCAGGCTCTCACTTCCATGATATCCTCGGTATGGAATACCATGATCGGCTTGCCGGAATCACGGTTAAAGGAGAGGTACAGATAATCCACGCTCACATTACTGTCCTTCAGTGTAAGAAGCAGATCATTCAGATTTCCGGTCTTATCCTCAACCTCCACTCCAATCACCTCGATCACGTGGCAGAGATATCCTGCAGCGATCAGAGCCTCCATTGCCTTATCCGGCTCCGAAACTACCATTCGTACGATTCCGTACTCTGCGCTGTCATTGGTTACAGAGCCCAAAATGTTGATATCCTCGTTCTTCAGGATACCGGTAATGTTCTGCATGACACCCTTTTTATTTTCTGCATAGATGGATAACTGTTTCAGCATGATAAAATCCTCTCTTTCCTATGTGCTTTATTTTGCTGTTCTATCGTATGATAAATCTTCGCACATCTTATCAGGTATGTCAACCAGAGCAAGCCGGATAATAACACAGACATTCATATTTTAGTTTACCCGGCTCCATAAACACTGATATTTTATGATCAACATTTAACCCGGCCCGCCTGTTCACCGCATGTGAGCATGGAGATATTTTTCCCTAGTAGCGATACCTCCCCGGATATGTCGCTCCTGCTTGTTTACATCCAGTACCTTGCGAACTTCTATGGCCAGAGCCGGATTGATCACTTTCAGGCGTTCTACGCAATCCTTATGTACCGTACTCTTACTGATCCCGAATTTCTTAGCTGCCTGCCGCACCGTAGCCTTTGTTTCAACAATATATCCTGCGATCTCAACTGCACGTTCTTCAATATAATCCTTCACTGCCAAGCCCCCGAAGACGCTTTTTTACAGTGTATGCGGAGGCTTTTTCAGGTATGAGCCCTATTCTGCGCAAAGCTCCTTATAATAATTTAACTCTTTTTCGCCTGCTTATAAAGCACAAGACAGACGATCACAAACACAACCGTAACCGCTACGGTAAGCGGAAGGATCATAGAAGAGCCCGCCCCAAGCAGAAGGCCAAATCCCTGTCTCAGCGTCAGGATTCCAAAGATGGAAAAAATAACAAATGCAACTGTATTGAGGATTCCCTCCGGTGCCTTGCTTTTCAGAAGATATCCGATCAGAAGTCCGATCACATCCGCTGCAAAAAGTCCCAGTGAACAGGCAAGCCATACCACAACCGCCGAACTCAGTCCCTCATTGGCACCAAATGTAATTGCGGTAAGCTGTGTCTTATCCCCCAGCTCCGCAACAAAAAATGTGCAGAATACAGACAGCGGTGCAAATCTGATCTTACGATCCTTAACATTCTCCTCCTCATCATCGTCACCCTTCAACGTTGTCACCGCAAAAAACAGGAACGCTGCACCTGCGATCAGACGGATCAGCCAGGTAGGGACCACGGTACTGATAATACCTCCTGCAAGCACTGCCAATCCGTTGAGCACCAGGACAGCAACACCGGTTCCAAGCAAAATATCCTTCAGCTTAAACCTGGAAGTCATTGCCACCAGCATCAGCTGTGTTTTGTCACCCATTTCCGCAATAAACTGGGTAAAAAGCACTTTCATAAATAACAGCATTTTTCTTCTCCTTTGCATATTCATCCGCTCCGGAGCCATAAAAAAAGACCCACGTATACTTTATCTCTGTAACAGAAATAAAATATACATGAGTCTCATTCTTTAAGATTTGCCAGGTGCATGCACCAGTATGTTGACAAACCACGTCTACACGCGAATTACTCCCTCACGGAATTGATTTTCGTCATTGTAGCAAAGTTGAGAAATTTTGTCAAGAGCATTAAAAAGCTCCGCCTGTGCTGTACAAGAGAACCGGCGATTCATGCCGACACCACTAGAAATCCCTGCCTGCACCGCCACCGCCGAAGCTTCCTCCGTCTCCGGAGCTTCCGCTGTCATAGCTGTCATAATCATCATCTCTGTCATCGTCATTACCGGAACTTCCGCCGCTGCTTTTTCCCCCTCTTCCCAGGATCCAGCTCAGCGGAAACAGGGAATTAAAGAGCCGATGCAGTACACTCATACGGCTGAAATTCTTTTTCCAGTAGTCTGCGGTATCCTTTCCCGACAATTTCATTATCAGGCCCTTCAGAACCAGAACCATAGTTACGATAAGAAATACAGGCAGCATCACGCACAGCAGATATGCGCCCACCATGAGCAAAACGATCATCACAAGCCCCAGTGCGATCTCCCAGACAGTTCCATCCTCCTCATCGTCGTCCACATCCTGCTGCACCTTCTTTCTCATACCTGGGAGCTGTTATCTTCTCCAGGCCGTATTCCTCACGGATCTCATTTAGCAGTGCATAATAAAGCTCCACGGTACCTTTTTCAAACTGATTGTCTTTATAGGAAGGAACTGCATATTCATCCAGAAGTCGTCCGGTCTTTGAATCAGGCAGCTTTCCCTCAAGACCGTAGCCGACAGACACCCAGACTTTACGGTCCGAAACCGAAAGAACGATCAGGACACCATTATTTTTCTTCTTTGAACCAATTCCCCATTTGCGACCGGTTTCCACTGCATAATCACTGATGTCTTCCCCATCGGTGGTATCCACGGTAAGGACAACCAGCTGCGCTGTGGTATCCTCATAAAGCTGCTCACCAGCCTTGCAAAGCTCTTCCTTCCAGGTATCGCTGAAAACCCCTGCATAATCATTGACATAGAATTCTTTTGTGGCAGACGGGATCTTCCCGAAAGCTGCCAGCGTACTTCCGGATAGCGTCAATACAAAAGCCAGCAGCACAGCCATCCGTCCGATCCATTTTTTCATAGGATATTCTCCCTCTATCCGTTCTTTCATTTCATCAGAACAATGGTCTGATCTTATCACTCTGCCAGCATATCCCCTACATCCGGCGTATCTGCTGGTGAATCATCGGCCTCAAAATACGACGCCTTCTCAAAGCCAAGCATGGAACCAAATACATTCCCGGGGAATTTCACAAGCCTTGTGTTATAAGCTTTCACAGCCTCATTATAATCTTTTCTCGCTACAGAGATCCGGTTTTCACTTCCGGACAGTTCATCCATCAGGCCCACATAAGTAGTATCACTTTTCAGTTCCGGATAATTTTCCACCACAACCTTCAGACCGGAAAGTGCACTGTCCATCTGCTGATCTGCCTCAGATTTCTCTTCCACAGTATCCGCATTCATCAGCTGGTCCCTCGCCGCCAGAACCCTGTCAACAACCTCCGTCTCATGCTTCGTGTAGCTTTTTACCGTGCTGACGAGATTCGGGATCAGATCTGCCCGTCTCTGCAGCATGGTATCCACATCAGCCTCTGCTGTTTCCACAGCTTCTTTACTTCCGGCAAGCCCGTTGTAACTGAGCATAAGTCCTCCAGCAAGGACCACGATCACTGCAATAACAGCCAAAAATACTTTCTTCATCTCTTTTCCTCCCTTCCGATATCACAGATAACCTTTCAACCTGCAATACAGGATTTTTTATATCCCTATTGTACCAGAGCATACAGGATTCCACCAGGAAAACTCACCTTTTCGGTCAGAATTTTTCTGCTATTTCCATAAGTCCCTGATATATTTTTTCGGAAAGCGGAATGGAAACACCAAGTCTCTTCGCTTCTTTCACAATATAGCCGCTGAAGGTTTCCAGCTCCGTCTGTTTTCTCCGGATGCGAAAATCTCTCTGCAGGGAGCTGGTTGCATTATCTGCATGTACATGGCGGAATTTATGAATCACCTCATTGATGTGCTCATCCGTCAGCGCAACCCCCTTGGCCTGACCTACACTGGCAGCTTCCCATACAAGCTTCTCATACTGCTGCGCTTTCACCGGATCTCTGCGGAGCTCCCCGATGGTATTATCATAAAAAGCAGTCATCACATTAAAGGCACAGTTGAGGATATACTTTCTCCAGATCTCCACCTCGATATCCCCCTGATCCTTATAGTCAATATCCGCACCTTTCAGGATCCCTGCCACTTCTGCAACTTTCTTCTGCTGCCGTTCATCCGCATTTTTGATTCCAATACAAAGCCACGTAAACGTATCCTGCTGGGAAATGGAAAAATCCTCATTGGCAAAAGCCACCGTATAGATCAGCGAATCCACAACCGTTCCCTTACCAACCAGGCGGCGGATGTTTTCTCCCGGGTCCACACCATTCATCACAGGAATGATCACTGTGTTATCCGTGACCATGTCCCGGATACTTTCGCACACCTCAGCCAAAGAATAATTTTTTACACAGATAAAAATATAATCCTGCTGTCCCATATCCTGAATTGGAACTACCCGCTCTGGCTTTGCCACGATCTCACCCTTATAATCACTGTGAAGCACCAGGCCTTTTTTCCGGATGCTCTCTGCCCTGGCGCCACGTGCAACCATCGTCACATGCGGATACGCCTTCGCCAGCAGCCCGGCTATGTAACCACCAACACCACCAATTCCGATCACTGCGATCTTTTTCTCTTCTGTATTCATATTTTCTGTTTCCTTTCCTGCTGTTTCTCCCTGAAAACTTACCCGCCCCGGGAAAAATGTGGATATTCACGGTCCACATTGACAAACAGCATGGATATTCACAATCCGCATTCGCTACCTGCTCATTGTATCAAATATTCCCATACATTTCCAGAAAGCAATTTTCAGTAATATCCTGTTCAAAAAATATAGAAAAATACAGAAACTTTTTATCCCGTCTTTTTTTGTCCCGGATTCTGGTGTATACTGGATATAAATTTTTTACGAAAAAAACAAAAATGTGAGGTGACAAAAATGGATACCAAACCCGTTTTTCACGGAAGTGATATAGAAAAGATCTGCAGCTACTACAATCTGAAAAAAGAAAACATCGTCAAATTCGGTGCAAATGTCAATCCTCTGGGACTTTCCCAAAAAGCCGGCAGAGCCATTGCAGAACACGTGGATATCCTTTCCTCCTACCCGGACAGAGAATACACATCCCTTCGGAATACGATTTCCAGCTACTGCAATATTCCCACTGATTTCATCCTTCCGGGAAACGGCTCCAGCGAATTGATCTCCCTTCTGATCCAGGAGCGTGCCCCGAAGCATACTCTGATCCTTGGACCTACCTATTCTGAATACTCCAGAGAGCTCTCCTTCTCCGGAAGTACCCAGGAATACTACCACCTTCAGGAAAGCAATGATTTCGAGCCGGACATTCCGGATCTCTGCCGGAAGCTGGAGCAGGGCTATGATTTTCTCATCCTCTGCAACCCCAACAATCCGACCTCCTCTGCCATCACCCAGGAAGAGCTTCGCAGACTTATCGGTTTCTGTGCAGAAAAAAATATCTTCGTGATGATCGACGAAACCTATGTGGAATTTGCCCCGGATATCAACGCCATCACCGCAGTTCCGCTGACACGGGAATTCACCAATCTCATGGTACTCCGCGGCGTATCCAAATTCTTCGCCGCTCCCGGAATGCGCCTGGGCTACGGCATCACCGGAAATATGGACTTTCTTGCAAAAATGCGCGAAAAACAGACACCATGGTCACTTAACAGCCTTGGTGCCTTTGCAGGAGAGATCATGCTGCAGGATGAAGATTATATTAAAGAAACCAGAAATCTGATCCTTTCCGAACGCGACCGGATGATCCGAGAACTGAGGGATACAGACACCTACAAAATCTATCCCGCCTATGCAAACTTTATCCTGCTCAGGATCCTGAAAAACGGACTGACCTCCTATGACGTATTTGAAGCCTGCATCAGACAAGGCATGATGATCCGTGACTGTTCTTCCTTCCAGTGCCTGGACGGGGAATTTGTACGATTCTGTATTATGATGCCGAAGGATAATTCACGGCTTGTTAAGGTGCTGAAATCACTGTAAAAGCTGTACAATACGATCCGGGATTTCCGGATCCCCTGTTTTATGCCTCATGTGCCTGACAGACATTTCTGTCAGGCATTTTTTTACCTGCATATTTTTCTGCAAGAATCACTCCAATATGGTGCGCTCATATATGCGCACTTGTCATTAATTTATTTTTTCTAAATATAAAAAAGAGTTGTTGCCGAACAGATGATCACTCACACCTACCATACAACAGCTCTTTTTTCATTTCATATCTTCAAAATCAATCCGTCATTCAACTATTTGCTCATAACAAAGCACTTTTTCCCAAGTTTATCAAATTAAATTCAACACCTTCAACGCATTACTCTCCGTCACAGCCACAACCTCCTCGCAGCTGATTCCCTTAATCTCCGCAATGGTCTTCACAACCTCCGGCAGATACAGGGAGCTGTTTCTTTTTCCACGATTCGGCACAGGTGCCATGTAGGGGCAGTCGGTTTCAAGCAGGATCTGATTCAGCGGCGCATACTCTGCCACCTCCTTCAGCTTCCGAGAATTCTTAAAAGTAACCACTCCACCGATTCCAAGATAAAGTCCCATATTCAGATACTCCCTTGCAATCTCCTTACTATAAGAAAAGCAATGGATAACTCCGCCGTACATCCCATCCTGCATATATTCTTTCACAATATTCAGCGTATCCTCTGCTGCGTCACGGCTGTGGATCATAAACGGGAGCTTTTTCTCACGGGCGATGTACATCTGCTGGCGGAATACCTTCTGCTGGAGAAGATGCTCCTCCTTCTCCTTATGCCAGTAATAATCCAGGCCGATCTCGCCTACGGCTACCATTTTTTCCATGTCGCAATATCTGCGGATCTCATCCAGCACAGCTGCATCCACCTTATCCGCATCATCCGGATGAACACCCACTGCGCCATAAACAAAAGGATACTTCTCAACCAGATCATAAACCCGATCAAAATGTCCCACAGAAGCACACACATCCACAATATGCCCGATCCCGTTCTCCTGCATACTATCCAGCATGGCAAAACGATCCTCATCAAAAGCCTCATCATCGTAATGTGCATGAGTATCAAAAATCATAGCTTTATCCACAGTCATCTCGTCACCGACGGAAACTTTTCCACCTTTCAGCACTCTTGTAAACACACCTTCCCGGGGCATGATGCACTCACCCATCTTCTGAAAAATAGCACAGCCATTGTGGCACTCCTTTCCGATCTGAGTCAGCTCCAGCACAACCTCACCACAACGAAATCTGGTGCCAACCGGAAGCTTTGCAAAATCAATCCCTTCCACAACCAGATTCTCACCAAAAGCACCATCCTCGACCTCTGCGCCCTTCGCACGAAACGCATCGATCTTTTCACCGGAAAGAAGACTCACCTGCCGGTGCCACTTTCCGGCATGAGCATCCCCCTCAAGCCCCCAGTCCTCCACAAAAACCGCAGACCCAACATTCTTCTTCTGTGTTCCTTTCTTCTCACTGATACAAACCGCAAGTACTTTTCCCATAGCAAACTCCTATTAATCACACATCATTACCAAATTTATTCCTATATCACACCAGCAATATTGATTTCCAAAACCTACCACATGTAACTCTCAATCCTCAGGAATTATGAATCGCTGGAGATGAATTTTAATCATAAAACCTACCACATCCAACAGCCAGCCCAACGGAGGCAGGGTCAGTACGGTGACGTTAGCGGAGCGGCCGTCGAGAGGCGAGTATAGCTGCTGCCACCGAGCGCCCTGTTTGAATACAAGCAGCATAAGCTGCTTGTATTCATGAGGAAGTAGCGAAGCGGATTCCGAATGTCCTCTGTCTCCAGCGAGTTGGCGCGAATGGCAGCAAACCAGCGACGCAGCCGAACAGGCCGCGCAGCGTGTCACCGTACTGGCCCTGCCTCCGTTGGGCGTCCATTCGTTAGTCTAAGTATACACCACACACTACCGTCCGCATTCTCCAGCATCGCCGGTCAAAATCTCAATCCCATGCCCCAACGCCTCAATAATAACCTCCAGGCACTCCCTGACAGCCTTAGGACTCCCCGGCAGGTTAACGATCAACGTCCCTTTCCGGATCCCGGCCGTAGCCCGGCTCAGCATCGCCCGCTTCGTGATCGTCAGACTAAACGCCCGCATCGCCTCCGGAATCCCCGGCACACGCCGCTCGATCACATCCTCTGTAGCCTCCGGTGTCACATCCCTCTGAGAAAACCCGGTACCACCCGTAGTCAGGATCAGCTCCGCAAGCCCCAGATCTGCGATCTCAGCCATCCGGCTCCCAAGCATCCCACGGTCATCCGGCAAAACATCCACAGAAACAACCTCATACCCGGCCGCCTCCATAATCTCCTTCACAGCAGGACCACTAAGATCCTCCCGCTCTCCTCTGTACCCCTTATCACTAGAAGTGATCACAGCAACTCTCTTCATCACTCAACCTCCGATCTGAGCCATACAAAGCTTCTCCGTCTTATCATCCTTCTGTTTCTCCAGACCTCCGCCAAAAACATGCCCGTCCGGTTTCTCCGCCAAAGCCTCCAGGATCACAGCCTTCAGCACCTCATCCGAACCACCACTGCGGATCACCTCCCGAAGATCCCTTCCCGCCGCATACTGCAGACAGGTCTTCAAAAAGCCCTGAGAAGTCAGCCGGATCCGGTTACACTCCCCACAGAACTTATGGCTCACCGCGCTGATAAACCCGATCTTTCCGGAAAAACCATCCACATCATAATAATGACACGGTCCATTCCCAAGGGGCTCCCCAACATACGGCGAAAACCGCGGAAGCTTTTCCCCAAGGATCCGAAGCAGTTCCTCCTCCGACACCCCATGAAATTCTTTTCCCATCCCAATGGGCATCATCTCAATAAACCGCACATGCACCCTGTGATCCCTGGCCAAAAGCGCCACCCGGCAAAGATCCTGCTCCGGGATCCCAAGAGGCACACAATTGATCTTCAGCGAAATCTCCGGATACTTCATTGCCTCCGAAATCCCTTCCAGCGTCCGCCCCAGTTCATCCCGCCGCGTGATCCGCCTGCTGCAGGCCTCATCCAGCGTATCCAGGCTGATATTCAATCCGTCCAGCCCCGCCCGGGCAAAATCACTCATCTGATCTTTCAGAAGCACACCATTTGTAGTCAGAGTCACCTTCTCGATCCCCGGCATATTTTTCAGTTTTTCCACCAGCTGAGGCATCCGCGGCCGTACAAGCGGTTCCCCGCCGGTCAGCTTGATCTTCCGGATCCCCAGCTCTGCCATCACCCGGCAGATCCTCAAAATTTCCTCTTCCTGCAAAATGAGGGAGCGCTCCACATGTTGCACTCCCTCCTCCGGCATACAATAAATACACCGCAAATTACATCTGTCAGTTACGGAAATCCTGAGATAATCAATATTTCTTCCGCACCTGTCTATCATTATTTTTCCTCAAAACGGAAATCTCCGCTTTTGCCTCCTGTTTTTTCTTCCAGATGGATATCAGACATGACCATGTGCTTGTCAATTGCCTTGCACATGTCATAAATGGTAAGAAGCGCCACCTGAACACCTGTCAGGGCCTCCATTTCCACGCCTGTTTTTCCCTCTGTTTTTACCGTGCAGAATACACGGATCACTCCCGCATCCTCATCGGTCTCAAAATCCACAGAACACTTCTGGATGGGAAGTGGATGGCACATGGGGATCAGCTCAGAAGTACGCTTCACACCCATGATACCTGCCACACGGGCCACACCAAGTACATCACCCTTTTTCACATTTCCGCTTTTTACCGCGGCCATGATCTCCGGACTTACCTGAATGGAACCCGTGGCTGTTGCCGTACGGTGAGTGACCGGTTTGTCGGACACATCCACCATAACAGCATTGCCGTTTTTATCAAAATGATTCAATTCCATATCTGTCTATACTTAGCAGATCTCAGCGCCTGCAGGCATCTCTTTCTCCGGTACCATCAGGGAAAGATTTCCGTCTGCATCCTCTGCACAGAGGATCATACCCTCGCTGAGGATTCCGGCAAGCTTGGCAGGCTTCAGGTTTGTAACGACCATAACCTTTTTGCCCACCATTTCCTCTGCGGAATAATGAGCCTTGATTCCGGATACGATCTGACGAACCTGGCTTCCGATCTTAACCTGAGAGCAGAGAAGTTTTCTGGATTTCTTAACCTCCTCACAGGCGATGATCTCACCAACCTGGAACTGCAGCTTCTCAAAATCATCGAAAGTGATCTCCGGCTTTGCCTCGATATCGATCACATTCTCTGTTTTCTCCTCTTCTACCTCTTCCTTCGGCTCTTCTTTCTTCGGATGAAGCTTCTCAACCTTCTCAAGAACCTCTTTCAGGTCAAGTCTCGCAAAAAGGATCTCCGGTTTGTCGGTTACGCGGTTTCCTGAAGGATAAAGACCAAACTGCTCCATCTCCTCAAGAGTTCTCTCGTTTGCGTTGAGCTGTACAAGAATACGCTCTGTTGTACGCGGCATAAAGGATTTCAGAAGAGATGCGCCGATGCAGATTCCCTCAACCAGGTTGTAGAGAACGGTTGCAAGACGATCCTGCTTTGTCTCATCCTTTGCAAGTGCCCATGGCATTGTCTCGTCGATATATTTGTTGCAGCGTTTGAACAGAGAGAATACCTCTGTGATAGCATCTGCCACACGAAGCTTGTCCATTTTTGCGGAAACGTTCTTCGGAACCTGAAGGATGAAGCTCTTAAGATCCTCATCAACCGGCTCAGTAACATTCTTATTCTCAACGACTCCGTTAAAATATTTGTTGGACATGGAAATTGTACGGTTTACAAGATTTCCAAGTGTGTTTGCAAGGTCGGAATTCAGTCTCTCAACCATCAGCTCCCATGTGATCACACCGTCATTCTCAAATGGCATTTCGTGGAGTACAAAATAACGGACAGCATCTACACCGAAAAATTCAACCAGCTCATCTGCATAGATTACATTTCCTTTGGATTTACTCATTTTTCCATCGCCCTGAAGCAGCCATGGATGTCCGAATACCTGTTTCGGAAGCGGAAGATCCAGAGACATCAGGAAGATCGGCCAGTAAATGGTATGGAAACGGATGATATCTTTTCCGATCAGGTGAAGATCTGCCGGCCAGTATTTGTTGAATTTATCGCTGCTGTTTCCGTCGCAGTCATAGCCGATACCTGTGATATAGTTTGTCAGGGCATCCAGCCATACATATACAACGTGCTTCGGATCGAAATCTACCGGGATTCCCCATTTAAAGGATGTTCTGGATACACAGAGATCCTGAAGTCCCGGAAGAAGGAAGTTGTTCATCATCTCGTTTTTACGGGACTCCGGCTGGATGAAATCCGGATGTGTGTTGATGTAGTCAATAAGCTTATCTGCATATTTACTCATTTTGAAGAAATATGCCTCTTCCTTGGCAGGTACGCATGGACGTCCGCAATCCGGACATTTGCCGTCTACAAGCTGGGACTCTGTGAAGAAGGACTCACATGGTGTACAGTACATTCCTTCATAATGACCCTTGTAGATATCTCCCTTTGCATACATTTTTTTGAAGATTTTTTTGACCTGCTCTTCATGGTTTTTATCTGTTGTACGGATGAATTTATCATAGGATGTGTTCATCAGATCCCAGATACGTTTGATCTCGCCGGAAACGTTATCTACGAATTCCTTTGGTGTAACACCAGCCTCCTCAGCCTTCAGCTCGATCTTCTGGCCATGCTCATCAGTACCTGTCTGAAAATATACGTCATAACCCTGCTGTCTTTTAAAACGTGCGATCGCATCCGCAAGAACGACCTCATAGGTATTTCCGATATGCGGTTTACCGGATGTGTACGCAATGGCAGTGCTGATATAATATCTCTGCTTTTCCATCTTTTCTTTCCTCCATAAATATAAAAATAAATTGTGTACTTACTCATAACGGACTGAAAATATATTCCGTCAAAACAGGAAAATTCCTGTCCGGGGACATTGGAAGATTACCAAGTAATTCTCAGCGACATAAAAAAACGTCTTCTCATACCATAATGATATGAGAAGACGAGTTATTACCCGTGTTACCACTTCTTTTCGTTCCTGCCTCGCGGCAAAAACCTCATCAGGTACAGCAAGCTCTATACCCTTCCGCTATAACAGGCGGTCCTGTCACTGCCTGCCGGTGTCCGTTAAATCGGACATTTGCACTTCGCTTATCGCGTTTAAACCGGTTCAGCAATGCCTCTCCGAAGCCATCTTCCATCTGCGCCTGCACATCCCTCTCAGTCTCAGAACTCCTGCATAAAGTGAACCTTTACCATTCACTCTGCCGCAGATCTATGACATCAACTGCGTCACAGCCTGCATCTAAAAAGTCCTCCGGGGATTTCCCTGTAGTACGGTGTACACATGTACTCTCTTCTTCCATGAGTTTTCCATATGGGAAAATCGTAACACATTTCCGATGGTTTGTAAACGGGGAATTTCGATACTGTATTACATTCTCCTCTGCCTGTACATCCAACGCCACGCCATCCGGAACGCAATAGTTGTCAGCGTCATTCCTGCTGCCATGCTCACCGCAAAAAGGATCGTATAGATTCCGTCTTTCTGGAATTTTGCCCAGTCCTTCATCAACATCCAGTTCATTGTCCGGTAAAGTGCTGCTCCCGGAATCAACGGAATTGTCGCAGAAACCAGAAATACAGTTACCGGCGTTTTATGAATTCTTGCCATACATTCTGCATACAAAGTAATAGCTACTGTTGACCAGAAACCGCACACATACGGACTTGGCGTTATGAACTCTACTGCCAGATATACAGCCCAGGACAGGCATCCACCCAATGCCGCAAACCAGAGTTTTTTTCCATGGATATTAAATAATGCCGCAAAGCCGAGGGATCCTGTGAAGGATACGACCAGCTGTATGATTTCCCGCATATTTTCCTCCTGAATAAATCATAACTACTCTCAAATGCTCCCATTATCTGCTGCATTTCGCTACTCCGCAATTGATACAGTATCTAAACTCCTCATTCATTACTTATTGCTTTTCGCAACCTTCAAGAGAACTTCCCTGATTCGGTTAAAACAACAGATTCGCCACCGTAAAACCAAGGCCCACGACCAGTGCCAGCAAAAGTGCCTCCATACATCGGATCAAACCTGTAATGGTATCTCCTGAAAACATATCACGCAATGAATTGGTAAATGCAATTCCCGGTATCAGAAGCATGATATTTCCGATACTGATCAGATCCGCATGATGTCCAAGCCCGATCAGAACTGTAAGATTGGAAAGTACTCCGCCGGCTCCGCAGCAAAGAAGCACTGTCAGTAGCGAGTTTAATGCACCTTTTTTTACAAAAGCCTCAAACAGCTTCAGGGCGATACCAATCAGCGCAGAAGCAATCATATCGTTGACATCTCCTCCAAAAAACACGGAAAAAGAACCTGAAATTACAGCATAGATCAAAATCTGCGTTTTAAAAGAATATCCTTGTTTATCCCGGATCTTTTCCAGCCCCTTCTGGATCTCCTCCGGCTTCGGCCGATACTCACAGATGTATCTGGAAAGCTGGTTCAGGTCATCCAGCCGTCCCAGATCATTGGACATTCCCGGCACACGCCGCGTCTGGGTGCAAATACCGAAATCCTCTCCATAAATAGTCGTCACAATACTGGATGTGATAGAAAAAACATCTGCCCGGGTGGCTCCATATGCCAGGCAGATCCGCCGTATGGTATCTTCCACACGTCCAACCTCTGCTCCGCAGCAAAGAAGCTGTTCACCAATTGTCATCGCATAATATAAATACTGTTCCGCTTCCTCCCGCGTCATCCGGCATCCCTCACTTTCCTTCTTTATTTCATTTTTATCTATTTTAGGACACGTAAATATTAAAATCAACAAGGATTTTTTGTCTTAATATTCATTTCTTCTATATTTCCTCAAAGTAATAAGCAGATATTTTCGCTCAAAATAAAACACCACCCGGACAAAAAAGATATCTATCCCTTCTGTCCGGATGGTGTTTGTGTTTGAAAATCCAATGCTCTGCTCAGTTTTTATTTATTTGAAATCTAATAGATCTTATGCAAGTTTTCCGCCAAGTTCACGGCAAGCTGCAAGTCCTTCATCATCAGGTGTGTTGTTTACAATGAGTCCTTCATCATCAACAAGCTCTGCGCCTGCGTCTTTTGCTCTGCCGCACCATGTTCTCATCCACTCTCCGTCGCCCCAGTCATAGGAACCGAAAAGCGCAACTTTCTTACCGGAAAGTTTGCCTTCCAGATCAGAGAAGAATGGCTCGAACTCACCCTCCTCAAGCTCCTCATCCCCCATAGCCGGACAACCAAGAGCCAGAACATCAAAAGAAAGCGCTTTATCCACATCCGCATCAGCCACTTCCATAATCTCAACATCCGCACCGGCAGCCTTGGCACCTTCCTCAACAGCCTGCGCCATAGCCTCTGTGTTACCTGTAGAAGACCAGTAAATAATTCCTACCTTGCTCATCTTAAAAACCTCCTGTTTTTAAACTTTATATTATACGCACATCTGAGATGTACAGAGATGCTTCATACCAACAACCTGCAAAATCGAATACCCCGCACGGATCTGCGCCGCAGTAAACTCTCGGCACTTATCATAGCTGTCAAAAATCCTGCGAGCCTGCTCCACATCATCATAAACCTTCCAGTAACCACACATCTTGCAGCCACTGCCTCCGAACTTCCGGAAGCCCTTCACGTCTTCAATGGGATAACCCAAGAAAAGTCCGATCTCATGAGGAAACTCCGTCTTATGAAAAAATCTCTCCTTCAAACGGGCGATCATCTCATCCAAAGAACTATCTATATTATACCCATCCTGAAGCAAAAGTTTCCTGGCTTCATCCTGCTTAAGATATTCCTGCAGCATATCCGGCCGGTACACCAGAAGAAGATAATGCTTCCTGCATCCACAGATGATCTCCATACGGATACCTTCCCGTTCAAGACTCTCCTCATAATCCGAAATGATCTCCGGCAGCTCCGGCATTTTTTCCTTGGAAAAGGAAACAAGATTCGCCGGTTTCATTCCCATTAATACAGGGGAACAATGATAACCCATGACAGATTCAAATTTTTCACAAGTCATTTGCATTCTCCTTTATGTCTTAGTTAGATTATTCTAACTATTGTAAATATACCGCCAAAGTTAGTCTTTGTCAACTTATTTTTAAAAAATTTTCCTTGCGGACTTTTACTGATAAAATCCTATCATTAAGGACACAATATTCCTTATAACAAACACTCTGTCAGACATCCGACTGCCAGTTCTCACCATTTAACCGAATCAAGTAAGTCCTCTGCAGGGTCGCAAATATCCCCTACACCCGCAGCGTAAAAATACTCATTTACATCCAGCTCATAAAATGAAAATATTTCAGGATAATCATATCCAAACCTCTTGACAAACTTCCCTCTGTCATATATTATAATATCAGTAATAATTACTATTACTGATAGGAGGAAACATTATGGCAGCACTTAAATACAGCCGTCAGCGAGAATCCATCAAGGAATTTCTGAGATCCAGAACAGATCATCCAACGGCAGATACAGTATACGAGAATCTTCGACAGATCTACCCGAATATCAGTCTCGGAACTGTCTACCGTAATCTTTCTCTTCTCAGTGACATCGGTGAGATCCGGAAGCTGACCAATTTCGGAAGCGCGGATCGCTACGATGGAAGGGTCGCACCACACTCACATTTCATGTGTACCAGATGCAACCGGGTGATCGATATGCAGTCAGACAGCCTTAACGGAATTCTTGAACAGGCAGCTGCAGAATTTATCCACGGAAAAGTCTTTGACGTAGATGCAAGCTTCTATGGGATCTGCAAGGAATGCCTGAAAAAAGAAGAAAAACAAGCTTGACAAAACAAAGATCACATGGTATCATAAAATAGTAATAATTACTATTATTAATTTAGAAGAAACAAAAACAAACAATATATTTCAAAAAAGAAAAGGAGATCATTACTATGGCTAAATGGGTATGTACAGTATGTGGATATGTTTATGAAGGCGAGCAGGCACCGGAAGCCTGTCCAGTATGTAAAGCACCAGCTTCTAAATTCCAGAAACAGGAAGGCGAGCTCTCATGGGCAGCTGAGCACGTTGTAGGTGTAGCTAAAGGTGTCAGCGAGGACATCCTTGCAGACCTGAGAGCGAACTTCGAGGGCGAGTGCTCTGAGGTTGGTATGTATCTTGCAATGGCTAGAGTTGCTCACAGAGAAGGATATCCGGAAGTTGGTATGTACTATGAAAAAGCAGCTTACGAGGAAGCAGAGCATGCAGCTAAATTCGCAGAGCTCCTTGGTGAGGTTGTAACAGACAGCACAGAGAAGAACCTTCAGATGCGTGTAGAGGCTGAAAACGGCGCTACAGCAGGTAAATTCGACCTTGCAAAACGTGCGAAAGCAGCTGACCTTGACGCAATCCATGACACAGTACATGAGATGGCTAAGGACGAGGCAAGACACGGAAAAGCATTCGCAGGTCTGCTTAAGAGATACTTTGGTAAATAAGAAATCCGCATAAAATCGGAATTTTTACAAGAGGGAACCACGTAAAATGGTTCCCTCTTTTTTAATGTTTCTGATGGAGATGTGCAAATTAGTGTACAGATTTTTCAATCTTCCGCACACTATCTGCTCTTACCTGCTCCCGAAGCTCCGTCAGATAATCTGAGAATTTCACCTGTTCATTTCCGTAGGTCATCTGCAGGTTATATTCCAGTGGGATCCAGGTTTTGATGTCGGATTCATTGTGCTGGATCAGCGCTTCCAGTTTGTCCAAAGCTTTGTAGATTCTGGATTCCAGAGTCTGCTGTGCTTCCATTTCCTGATACAGTTCTGCCATCTCTTTATCAAATGGTTCCGGCAGAGTTTTCACCCATTCACCCAGCACATCGGCTTCTTTTTCTGAATCTTTTACTGTTTTTTCAAAAGCTGGGATATCCCCGGTAAAAGCTTCTCCCATATCATGGATCAGACACATTTTCATGATCTTCAGAAGATCTGCCTCCGGAAACTCGTCGCTGACAAAATATGCCATCAGAGAAATTCTCCAGGAATGCTCCGCAACACTCTCCCGCCTGCCTCCGGATGTATAGCAATGACGCACTGCATCTTTTAATCGTTCTGCAACAGAAAGTACTTCAATCAGTTTTTCTGGTTTCATATTCGTTCTCTCTCCTCCGTCTTTTCATAATATTTTCACTGACACCAATTCTGTTCATTACTATACCATATCTCCGGTCATGGAAAACAGATGAAAAACAGAAGATTCCATTCTGAAAAAATTTGTCTCAACTAATTTATAAAAAAACTATAAACCATATTGCATTTTTCTCCATAATCGTCATAATGAAATTATAAACAAAAGAAAGAAGGTGATTGCCGATGGATATCACGGTGTCGGATGAGGTCTCACAGGAATATCATGCGCTTGTGAAGAACATCCTCTGTAACAGAGAGTTCCTGAAGTTGAGCCTGTACACCCACCACCAGTGGACCACACGGCTCATGCACAGTATCAATGTTTCTTACCTCTCCTGGTTCATTGCCAGGAAGCTGGGATGTGACGAGAAAGCCGCCGCAAGGGCAGGACTTCTCCACGATTTCTGTCCCTATGACTTCAGGGCGAAGACACCGACCGGTGAGCATCAGGCGTTTTATCACCCGAAGGCTGCCGCAGACAACAGTGCCGCACACTTTGATGTCACAGACAGAGAGCTGGATGCGATACTCTCACATATGTTCCCTCTGGGACCTCTTCCACGCAACAGGGAAGCCTGGATCATCAGCTTTGCCGATAAAGCCTGCGCCATCGCGGAAGGCTGCCATATCGCCATTGCACTGGCCAGGCGAAACCGGATCGTCATCAATCCGGCATAATTTCCACACAAAAAACAGGGCCGTCGCCACTTCTGACGCGCCCTGTTTTTGTGTGGAAATTTATTTTATAGTAATACTTTGCAGATTACTTTCTATATCTTAGTTCTCTTTCACAACAACCTTATCCAGATGCCAGATATCATCTACATACTCCTGGATAGTTCTGTCGGATGTGAACTTACCGCTGCATGCTGTATTGAGAAGTGCCATCTTAGCCCAGCGTTTCTCATCTTTGTATGCTGCCTCAACACGTTTCTGTGCTTCTGCATAGGAACGGAAGTCGCCAAGGATGAAGTACTGGTCAGGTCTCGGCATGTTGCGTTTGTCGAGAAGTGAATTGTAGATGTCACGGAACATCTCTGTATCGCTGGAGAAGGTTCCGTTGATCAGCTGCATCAGTACCTGACGGATCTCCGGATCTGTGTTGTAGATGAAGTCCGGATCGTAACCGCCGTTGTTCTCATAGTTGATGATCTGGTCGGAGCTCATACCGAAGATAAATGCATTCTCCTCGCCAACCTCCTGTACGATCTCAACGTTAGCACCATCCATGGTTCCAAGTGTCGGAGCACCGTTCAGCATGAACTTCATGTTACCTGTACCGGAAGCCTCTTTACTTGCTGTGGAGATCTGCTCGGAAACATCTGCTGCCGCAAAAATGATCTCAGCGTTGGATACACGGTAGTTCTCGATGAATACAACCTTCAGCTTACCGTTGATGGAAGCATCATTGTTTACAACATCTGCCACACAGTTGATCAGCTTGATGATCTTCTTTGCACGTGCGTAAGCTGCGGAAGCTTTTGCACCAAAGATAAATGTTCTTGGATAGAAATCCATCTCCGGATGTGCCTTGATCTGGTTGTACAGATAGATCACATGCAGGATGTTAAGAAGCTGACGTTTGTACTCATGAAGTCTCTTAACCTGGATATCGAAGATAGAGTGCGGGTCAACCTCAACACCATTGTGCTCCAGGATATATTTTGCAAGACGCTCTTTGTTCTTGAACTTGATGGTCATGAACTCCTGAAGAGCCTTCTCATCGTCTGCGTAAACTTTCAGTTTGGAGATCTGGGAAAGATCTGTGATCCAGTCCGGTCCGATCTTGTCTGTTACCCAGTCAGCCAGAAGCGGGTTTCCATGAGCAAGGAAACGTCTCTGTGTGATACCGTTTGTTTTGTTGTTGAACTTCTCAGGCATCATCTCATAGAAATCCTTCAGCTCCTGATTCTTGAGGATCTCGGTATGAAGGCGTGCAACACCGTTTACAGAGTAGCCTGCAACGATCGCAAGGTGAGCCATCTTAACCTGTCCGTCATAGATGATCGCCATCTTCTTAACCTTCTCGAAGTTTCCAGGATATTTCTGCTGGATCTCAAGAATGAAACGACGGTTGATCTCCTCGATGATCTGGTATACACGCGGAAGCAGTCTGGAGAACAGCTCGATCGGCCATTTCTCAAGTGCCTCGGACATGATGGTGTGGTTGGTGTAAGCACAGCATTTTGTTGTGATATCCCATGCCTGATCCCAGCCAAGACCTTCCTCATCAATGAGGATACGCATCAGCTCTGCTACTGCAACAGTCGGATGAGTATCGTTCATCTGGAATACAACCTTCTCATGAAGTTTTGTGATATCATCATGAGTTTTCTTATATTTGGCAATGGCTGCCTGAAGGCTGGCAGATACGAAGAAGTACTGCTGTTTCAGACGAAGCTCTTTACCTGCCATATGGTTATCATTCGGATAAAGCACCTCTACGATAGTACGTGCAAGGTTCTCCTGCTCTACTGCGTTGTGATAATCACCCTTGTCAAAAGAGTCAAGGTTGAAGTCTACGATCGGCTCTGCATCCCAGATACGAAGTGTGTTTACAACATCGTTGTTATAACCTGTGATCGGCATATCGTAAGGAACAGCCTTAACTGCCTGATATCCTTCATGGATGAATTTATTCTCGTTCTTCACCGGATCCCACTCAACGCGTACATATCCGCCGAAATGAACCTCTTTTGCATACTCCGGACGACGGAGCTCGAAAGGATAGCCGTTCTTCAGCCAGTTATCCGGTGCCTCTACCTGATAACCGTCACGGATCTCCTGCTTGAACATACCATAACGGTAACGGATTCCGCATCCGTATGCACAGTAGTTGAGAGTTGCAAGAGAATCCAGAAAGCATGCTGCCAGTCTTCCAAGTCCACCGTTTCCAAGAGCCGGATCCGGCTCCTGGTCTTCGATGCAGTTAATGTCAAGTCCAAGCTCCTCAAGAGCCTCCTTAACCTCGCCGTATGCACCAAGGTTGATCAGGTTGTTTCCAAGGGCACGGCCCATAAGGAATTCCATGGACATATAATATACGATCTTCGGGTCCTGTTTTTCATACGCCTTCTGGCTCTTGAGCCAGTTGTCAATGATCACGTCCTTCACAGTGTAGCTTACAGCCTGAAAGATCTGCTCCTGTGTAGCCTCTTCCAGTGTTTTTCGATAAAGGAATTTTACGTTTTCTTTTACACTTTTTTTGAATTCCTCTTTCTCAAACTGCTTGTCAATCATTAGTTTTCCTCCTGTACTTTGGATACTCCCAGTGTTACAGCCTCTTTGTTGATGTTCCACTCCTTGGTGTAACCCTCTGCTTCTCCCAGAATAATGTTTTCTGCCAGTACTTCACGTTTGATCTCATCCTGGTTTGCTTTCATGATATCCATGATCTTATCGTTATCTTTTGCATAGACAATGATCTTGTCCATGACTTCGAAACCAGCCTCTTTACGCATGGTCTGAACCTTGCTGATAATCTCGCGGACAAAGCCCTCCTGGATCAGTTCAGGTGTAAGGTTTGTATCAAGGACAACGGATGTCTCACCGTCTGTCTCTGTCACATAGCCCTCGCTCTGGGCTGTTTCGATCAATAAGTCTTCCTCTGCAAGCTCGACTCTGTTTCCGTCAATGTCAAGAACGAGAACACCATTATCTCTCAGCTCTTTCATTGCTGCGGTTCCGTCGATCTCGGAGAGTGCGGTACGGATGCCGTTCAGAAGCTTGCCGTATTTCGGTCCTACTGTACGAAGCTGCGGCTTGAAGCTGTAGGAAATGAAGGACTCTACATCATCTGCGAATTTCACTTCTTTTACGTTAAGCTCATCTGCGATGATATCTGTGTAGAATTTATCCATAGCTTTCTCAGCCTTTACATACATGGTTCCGATCGGCTGACGGTTCTTGATGTTTGCGGTATTTCTGCATGCACGTCCGAGAACAACGATCTCAAGAAGCTCTTCCATGTTTGCCTCAAGATCCTTGTCGATCCATGCCTCGTTTACCTCCGGGTAATCGCAGAGATGGATACTCTCCGGAGCGTCTGCATCAATGCTTCTTACAAGGTTCTGGTAGATATCCTCAGTCATGAACGGGATCATCGGAGCTGCAGCCTTAGCAACTGTTACCAGTGCTGTGTAAAGTGTCATGTAAGCATTGATCTTATCCTGCTCCATGCCCTTTGCCCAGAAACGCTCACGGCTTCTTCTTACATACCAGTTACTCATATCGTCAACAAATTCCTGGAGTGCTCTTGCAGCCTCCGGAATCTTGTAGGAATCAAGATCCGCATCGACAGTCTTCACCATGGTATTCAGCTTGCTAAGCAGCCATTTATCCATAACCGGAAGCTTATCGTAATTTAAAGTATATTTAGTTGCATCAAAATTGTCAATGTTCGCATACAGTACGAAGAATGCGTAGGTGTTCCACAGAGTGCTCATGAACTTTCTCTGTCCCTCTACAACTGCCTTGCCGTGGAAACGGTTCGGAAGCCATGGAGCACTGTTGATGTAAAAATACCAGCGGATCGCATCTGCGCCGTATTTGTTCAGTGCATCAAACGGATCTACTGCATTTCCCTTGGACTTACTCATCTTCTGTCCGTTCTCATCCTGTACATGTCCCAGAACGATTACATTCTTATACGGAGCCTTATTGAAAAGCAGTGTGGACTCAGCAAGAAGGGAGTAGAACCATCCTCTTGTCTGGTCAACAGCCTCGGAGATGAAGTCTGCCGGGAACTGCTGCTCGAACAGGTCCTTATTCTCAAATGGATAATGATGCTGCGCAAAAGGCATTGCTCCGGAATCGAACCAGCAGTCGATTACCTCCGGTACACGGTGCATAGTCTTGCCGCAGTCCGGACACTTCATGGTGATATCATCAATGTATGGACGGTGAAGCTCGATGGTCTTCGCACGCTCGTCACCACTCTTCTCATAGAGATCCTGGCGGCTTCCTACGGATTCCATATGTCCGCACTCACACTGCCAGATGTTCAGTGGTGTTCCCCAGTAACGGTTTCTGGAAATACCCCAGTCCTGAACGTTCTCAAGCCAGTCACCGAAACGACCCTTACCGATGCTCTCTGGAATCCAGTTGATAGTATTGTTGTTACGGATCAGATCATCCTTTACTGCAGTCATCTTGATGAACCAGGACTCACGTGCATAGTAGATAAGCGGTGTGTCACATCTCCAGCAGTGCGGATAATCATGCTCGAATTTCGGTGCGTCAAAAAGCTTGCCCTCTTTGTCAAGGTCTGTGAGGACCATCGGGTCCGCTTTCTTTACGAATACACCTGCGTATGGTGTCTCTTTGGTCATGTTGCCCTGTCCGTCTACGAACTGTACGAACGGAAGGTCATACTCACGTCCGACACGGCTGTCATCCTCACCAAATGCAGGTGCGATATGAACGATACCGGTACCATCACTCATGGTAACGTAGTTGTCACAGGTTACGAAATGAGCTTTTTTGCGCTGTTTTGCTGCTGCCTCTCCTGCACATGCAAAAAGCGGCTCATATTCTCTGCGCTCAAGGTCTGTTCCTTTATATTTCTCAAGGATCTCATATGCAGGCTCATCATCCTTTGCAAGCTTGCCGAGAACCTTGTCCAGAAGTGCCTCTGCCATGTAGTAGGTGTAGCCGTCTGCTGCTTTTACCTTGCAGTAGATCTCATCCGGGTTTACACAAAGTGCAACGTTGGACGGAAGTGTCCATGGTGTTGTTGTCCATGCCAGGAAGTATGCGTCCTCACCAACAACCTTGAAACGTACGATCGCAGAGCGCTCTTTAACAGTCTTGTAGCCCTGAGAAACCTCCTGTGCGGAAAGCGGAGTTCCACAGCGTGGGCAATAAGGAACGATCTTAAAGCCTTTATAAAGAAGACCTTTTTCCCAGATCTCTTTCAGCGCCCACCACTCGGACTCGATGAAATTGTTGTCATATGTTACATACGGATGCTCCATGTCAGCCCAGAAACCAACGGTAGAGGAGAAATCCTCCCACATTCCCTTGTATTTCCATACGCTCTCCTTACACTGCTGAATGAACGGCTCCATTCCGTACTCCTCAATCTGCTCCTTGCCGTCAAGGCCAAGCTTCTTCTCAACCTCAAGCTCAACCGGAAGTCCGTGAGTATCCCATCCTGCTTTTCTCGGAACCATGTACCCCTTCATTGTACGGTATCTCGGGATCATATCCTTGATAACTCGTGTCAGAACGTGTCCGATATGTGGCTTACCATTTGCGGTAGGCGGTCCGTCATAGAATGTGTATGTCTCGCCCTCTTTACGGCTGTCCATACTCTTTTCGAAAATCTTGTTGTCTTTCCAGAATTTCTCGACTTCTTTTTCACGGTCAACAAAATTCAGATTCGTGTCAACTTTACGATACACAATATTTACCTCCTGTGTCTGATTACTGGCTGCTGCCTCATCTGTAAGGCCACAGCGGATTGTTTCTTCACAGATACCTGTTCGTGCCAATGCTTCGGGCACTTATAAAAAAAGACCCCATCCTGTAAAAGGACGAAGTCTGATTCGCTGTACCACCTGTTACATTATACGGGCCTGTGTCCGGATCCCTGCGTCTTCTGCTGTGTTCTTATGCTCTGTGTTATGGCGCGGGCTGTTGTTCCATGTCTGTTCATGGCGGACAATTCTTTGTATCTGCCGATATATGTTCCCTGTAACGGAGGAAATCCGTCAGTTCTTACTTAAAGATCATCTGTATATCAGATATTCTTCCGGCTGCTGCCGGACAACTTCGGAACTGAAGCTCAGGAGTGATATTCCGCCATATTTACTCGTCCCAGGCTCCCACCATCCCCAGTTCGCTGCAAGCTTTCCATATGGCCTACTGTCTCCATCACAGCTTTTTCTATATACGCTGTCTATTATAGGTTGGGGAAAATCCATATGTCAAGTGTTTTCATGGATTTTTCTTATTATATGTATGTTCACTTCTTCTTAATGGAATTTTCACAGACTGCAAGTGGTTTTTCCGGGAGGAAAGTGGTATACTACTACAGAATCTTGAGGGCAAAAATACAGCGTTTCATTAATACAATGCTATAATTAATGAAATACTGCACCTCATCACAAAACGGGCAAGAGTTTTTTCGGTTACTGATTTCCAGATAAATAATAACCTTCTCTCCCGGATTTATCACTGAAAGGTATCTTGTTATGAAAAATATGAAAAAACAATCCTTGCGTCGGATCTTTGCAGGCATTCTCGGCATAGGGATCCTGCTCACAGGCGCAGCTCCCTGCGCGGCGGCTGCCTATGGATACGATGAATATGGTGATCCTATCGTCACTGCCACACCGGTTCCTGATGGTCAGGCCGCAGCAGTCACGCCTGCTCACTCCAGCTATTATTCACAGGCTGCCGACACCGATTCCATTGACGGGTGGCCCAAAGGTCCCAGCATCGAAGCACAGGCTGCAGTCCTTATGGACGTAAATACAGAAGCCGTTCTTTATTCCAAAAATGCGGACACACAGCTCTACCCTGCCAGCATCACGAAGATCCTGACTACACTGCTTGCCTGCGAAAATCTGAATACTAAGACAAACATTACCGTATCTGAAAAAGCTTCCACCAGTGTAACTGCCGGAGATTCCAGTATTTATGCTGCTCCCGGTGAAAAATTCACCAGGGATCAGGCCCTGATGGCTGTCATGCTCCAGTCCGCTAATGAAATGTCTGTCGCCGTTGCGGAAGAAGTTTCCGGCTCTGTAAAGAAATTCACAGAGCTCATGAACTGGCGCGCCAAGCTTTTTGGCTGCAAGAACACACACTTTAACAATCCCAACGGTCTTCCGGATGAGAATCATTACACTACAGCCTCCGACATGGCAAAGATCGCCAAATCCGCCTGGCTGAATCCTCTTTTCCGGCGATACTGCACCAAACGTTATTACGAGATCCCGCCTACCAATAAATTTGCGGAAGCCCGCCAGCTACTCAATCATCACAAGATGATGAAAAACGGCGAATATTATTATGAAGGCGTCCGTGGCGGAAAAACAGGCTACACGGATGCATCCGGCAACACACTTGTCACCTACTGCAAACGAGGAAATATAACGCTGGTAGCCGTGATCCTGAATTCTACTTCCGCGGCAAATGCTTACAGCGATACCGCTTCTCTTTTTAATTATGGTTTTGAAAATTTTGAAAAGGTGGATATGAAGGTGTCCATGGAGCCAGTCCCGTTTAAGGTACTCCCTTGTGACAAATATATCCTTAAGAATAACGGAAACACCTATCCGTTTTATTATCAGACAAAGGTTTATGTGACTCTTCCAAAAGATATCAAAAAATCACAGCTTAACAAACGCCAGGCCGTTCTTCAGAATGCTGTCGGCCCATTGCGTCTGAAAAGCAAATATTATTATAAGAAACAAATGGTCGGATGGGGAATGCAATACGAACGAAACATCGTATCAGATCTTCTCCTGACTTCGTAACATTTTCCTGCGGCGGAGAGATTCGTGCTTTTCACGGATCTCATCCGCCGCTTCTGTATCTTCTGCTCTCAGGGTCTTCACCCCGAAATATTTTCCCTCATCGGTTTTTCGGATCCGGATCTTTCCGGCAACAGGTCCATGCTCATGGCAAAGGGCAAGGCTGTAATATACCTTGGAATTGTTGGTACTGAACCAGCGGATCTTCCTCTTGGCAGGGCATCTGCAAATGGGACACATGGTACTTACCATGGTACGGTCCTTCATCAGACGCTCCTTTGATACAAATTCCCTGGACACAAACTTGTCATGGTCTGTATAGGAAATATAGATCTCGCTGTCTCTGGATTTTGGATTCTGATATACATCCAGGGACGGATGGCGGATCATGCAGGCTTCATCGATCTCCAGGAGTATCCTGGCCGTATAGCTGGCGTCTGCCAGTGCCCGGTGAAAATCCCGGTTTTTGGGAAGCTGCAGGTAGTCTGTAGCATATTCCAGGGAACGCCGGGATATTCCATCCTCGAATTTTATGCTGAAAAGTTTCTGCACATCGTAGTAATGCACCGGCCCTGGCATCAGCTTCAGAAGATTATAGTATTTCATATTGCGCTGAAGTTCCATCACATCCTGGTCTCCCCAGGTAAAAAAGCGATACTCCTCCCCGCACCATTCCAGAAATCTGCGGATTGCCCTTGGAAAAGGGATTCCTTTTTCCAGTTCATGATAATCCACGTGGATCACTTCATGGATACTGTCGTGGATCCAGTGGTACACTTTGGGCTTGATCAGGCACTGAAAGGTATCAACGATCTCTCTTTTTTCATTTAATTTTACTGCCCCGATCTCTATGATCTCAAACGGGAGCCGACTATCCGGATGTCTTCTTCCATCCGGATTCTGGTTCCATTCCAGGTCAAATACAATATAGTTCATGGGTTTTCTGTCCTCTTATCTGACAGTGTGCGCAGATATCCTTATAAAGAGCAGGCACTGTGTTCTGCTCCTCTATATCTTATGAACGCAGCTGCTTCATGGTCTGATCCCGGTTATTTCCCGGTTCTGCATTCGGACACAGAATAAATCGCTTCAAACAGCTCCTGCTGGAAGCTTTCTGTATCTGCATCTGTCAGAATCATATCTTTCATTTCGTCTTCTTCGTGTAGCCACCAGCGAAAATCGCATAATGTAGCACCCCGTCCGGCACCGTCTGAACAATCCACATCCAGGAATACTTTTTCTGTTTTAAAGAACTCCGGATGGATGAGATACATAAACGGTACAGCAGCATGGATACTTGCCACGCAGCGATATTTGGAAAAGTTTTCAAGTACGTAGCCAGCCATATCTCCACAGGCTCTGGCTGCCGGATCACCGGACTGGCACAGCTTCATGATCTGGTTTCTGGTAAGATTACATTTCAGGGTAGCATCCAGTCCGCACATGATCAGTGGGATTCCGGAATCGAATACGATCTTTGCCGCCTCCGGATCTGCGTAGATGTTGAATTCTGCTGCCGGTGTGATGTTTCCGCCTTTTGCTGCACCGCCTGTAAATACAATTTTTCTGATCTTATTCTTTATTTCAGGAAAAACCTTCAACAGAAGTGCAAGATTAGTCATTGGTGCAGTTTCAATCATTACTACCTGCTCGCCCTCCGGAAGGGTATTTAGAATGTCACGGATAAAAAGCACTGCATTGTCAGAAGCAGCCTCTGTTTTTGCTTCCGGCAGTACGCAATGGCCAAGCCCTGTCTCTCCGTGAAATTCTTCCGCATAAATTGCCGTTTTCACAAGAGGACGATCCTGGCCTCCTGCCACCGGAACCTTCAGTCCGTAAAAATCCACCAGCTCCAGTGCATTTTTGGTCACTCTTTCTATCCTGGTACTTCCTGCAGATGTCGTCACTGCAAGCAGCTCCAGTTCATCCTGATGTGCTGCCGCATATGCCAGTGCGATCCCGTCATCGATTCCGGGATCACAGTCCATGATAACCTTGATCTTATCTCCCATATATTCACCTCTGTAAAAACTCTTTCCCCAATTTTATAGTATTGCCGAATTTCCGCTGTTTACCTGTTCCAAGTATAACAGAGTGAGGATGTAGTGTAAAGTTAATCAGAATTCGTTACTGTTCACTCCGTTCTCAGCAACACGCTTCGCGATGCACAGAATTTATGCTGATCGCATAAATTCGCGCGGTATGTCTCGGGTTTTCTGTGACCTTCGCTCACACAAAACACCTCGCGGAATATTACCAGTAAACAGTAATCAGAATTCACCTCTGTACTTCAGGCTGAAACGTAAAGAACCCCTCTGCCGGGCATTGGCAGAGGGGTGGAAAAAAGGGGGTTATATTCATTTATATAAACAAATGCAATGTGCAATTTGGAGTTTTAAGTCAGGCGGATAAAATCATCCGCATTCGGTCAACCAGCCATTATCTGATTATCTCTGCAATATCCGTTTGGGTTGTTCCGGATATTGGCTTCAAAGTAAATGCTGATCAATCAATAGAAACAAATTTCTTCTCTTCTGCTTCTTTCTTGGTCTCTTCCTTCGGGAAGGTTACATGAAGGATTCCATTCTCATATTTCGCATGGATATCTTCATGCTTAATGCTCGAGCCTACATAAAAGCTTCTGTTGCAGGTTCCTGTATAACGTTCTCTGCGAACATATTTACCTTTATCATCCTTCTCGTCCTTCTTCTCTTCTCTGGTTGCCTGAATGTTCAGATAACCATTCTTCAGCTGGATCTTCACATCCTCTTTCTTAAATCCCGGAAGATCGATCTCCAGTTCATAATTGCCATCTACATCACGGATATCTGTCTTCATCATATCCTTCACCTGAGGATAAGCATTGGCAGCTGCCTGACGGCCTGTCGGATATCCCATAAAATCATCAAATAAATCTTCTCCGAAAATACTTGGCATTAACATAACTCATTCCTCCTGATCTATATTCGCTGCGTGCTGTGCAAGCGTTTTTAATTTACTGTTTCTGAAAACATCTGCAAATTCTGTAAGAACTTTCTCCGGAAGATTTCTTTTTTCTCTCTTCCTTTGTTCTGTATGTACTATAACACGTATTATTAGCACTGTCAAGAGGCGAGTGCTAATTTCACACTTTCTTCACATTTCCCGTAATTTTACGATCCATTTTTCCGATACATATGTCTGAAGCGCCGAAGATAGAAGGACTCCCAGGATCAGAAATGGAACTGCCTGTAAAAACACTCCCATAAATACATAAATATAATAACTACTTTCATAAAAGAGAGCCCACGTCTGCTGAATACAGGAAAGAACATCTGTATCGGGACCATGGATTCCGTATTCAGTGCAGTGGAGATATGCTTCATGAGATCTGTCGAATAATACATCTGATCGATACCGGGACGGTAATAAGGCAGGCTACCGCACCAGATAGCATGACTGCAACATCCTGGAATAAGAACTGGGAATTAAGAATGATCTCCAGGCTATATTGCTGTGTCTGAATGTATGAAAATAATAAAATAGTTCCTCCAAGATAAGCAAACAGCAACGTATTTACCGTTGTACCGATAATTTCTTTCCCAACCTGATAGCCGGAAGCTGTAAGCTCTTTCGCTGTCAGACTGTTTTTATGAGTCCAGACTTCATATACAGAAGATGTTACAGATAATGCTGTATCGATAACAGCCCCAAGAGTACTGAAAACAGTTACAAATATTCCTACATGAAGCATGTTAATATGAAGATCCGTACTGTAATAATACATAAAATCATCTTCTGAAATCTGGATCTCATTTAACCCGTAACTTCCTGATCTCCATGTAATAATATAAATCGGAATAAACAAAAGTAACATTACCAGCAGTGTAGCCAGAAAAGCCGCCCGCGTCTTTGGATTATTTCCGTTCTGATAAAACAGAGAAATATAACAGACACCTGCACCTGCCACCAATATCAGGAGCAGTACAGGAAAACCGGCAGACATCAGCATAATTGAAAAAAACAAAATTACAATATTCCCCGCCAGTGTCATAATTGACATGGCTCCACGCTCTCCGCCAATCAAGATCACCAGAAAAATTAAAATCAATGCAAGAAAAATGATCATTCTCTGACACCCCTTTTCCGTGATGGTATTTTCATAATCACTGAAGCAATAAAAACAGATACCGGTATTGCCAGTACAATTCCAATACTTTCTATCAGAAAACGACAGATATCATATGGAATGTGGTATCTCACGATCGTTATAAAACTTATATCATTATTCATCTTAAGTATGAACATGGGAATCATGCCGCTTGCCAGAACAAACAGCAGTACATTTATCATGGTTCCCATAATATCATATCCGATTTCACGACCGGAATGTATCAGTCTTCTCAGAGAAACCGATGGATTTTTCCGCACGATCTCTCCTACTGCTGCGCTGATCGTCACCGTCACATCCATAATTGCACCAAGTCCTGTCAGCATAATATCTGCCCAGAATATATCTGCTGAATTGCCTGTACTTCCAAGGTATTCCAGATTGGAATAATCCAGATCTCCGTACATATAAATAGAAAATTCAAACAATGCCATGATCAGAAACAGAACACACAGTGTTGAAAGAACTGAGGAAAATGTTTTTCTATGAATTCCATTTAAGCAGATCAATGTAGTCAGTGAAAAAAGAACTGCGATGACATTACAGATATTTAAAATATTTTTCCCTTCTGTAAAAGCCTGAAATCCATACGCAAATATGACTGTATTCAGTATCAGTGATATGATCGTGTAAAATCCCTGCTTTCCTGTAATGCAGATCAGCAGAAAAAATAATCCTCCTGCCAGTAATGCCAGATACCCATCCCTTTTTACAGAACGTATCGTTTTTCCGGGGCTTTCCTTTGAACCGCTTAAAAGAACGGTGTCTCCTTTATGATATTTCTTGGTCTGAACCTGAGAAGATGTATATTCATTAGAGACCGTTATTTTTTCCCCTTTATGCGAACCGTTTAATATCCGTGCCGTAATATTCTGAGTATAGTAATATTCTTTTGAGCCCCTGGTTCCTTCTCTGCTCAGAGTCTGTTTTTCTGTTACGGAACATATTTTTGCCAGCGGTGTATGATAAAATCGGGAATTACAGCAGGTAAACAGAACAAAAATAATATATATGCCGGCTAAAAGATATTTTTTGTGAAATATGCAGGATTTCATTAACTTCATTCCCCCTGTAGAAATATTGCAATCATAAACGCACTGACCGGTTGTTTTTTATCGAAGTAACATTGTACGCTTTTTGAAAGTATTGGTCAATATAAGGTATACAAAAAAACAGCAGCAGAACCGTTTTCACAGTTCTGCTGCCCCCATAATTATTTTAACAAATACCTGACTCCAAAAAAGCCATTATTTACAAAGCTCAGAAAATGCATCTGCAACAAACTGAACCTTGGTTCCGATAATAACCTGTACAGAAGTTTTTCCAGGTTTGATCACGCCTGCAACACCTGCAGATTTGATCACCTTATCATTTACAGCTGTAATATCCTTAACCTCAAGTCTCAGTCTTGTGATGCAGTTATCGATGCTTGTGATGTTCTCTTTTCCGCCACAGCCTTCAAGGATCTTTGCGGCAATAGCAGTATAGTCATCATTTGCAAGCTCGATATTCTTCTCTGCCTCAAGATCGTCATCGTCTTCTCTTCCCGGAGTCTTCAGATCAAATTTCTTGATGGCAAAAAGGAATACAACATAGAATACGATGAATGCTGCAATTCCAAGCGGAAGAATGAGCCATGTCTTCTGTGCTGCCGGAAGTGAGGATGAGAAAAGTAAATCCATCGCACCAGCGGAGAAGCTGAAGCCTGCACGGAAGCCAAGAGCAACTGTGATCATGGTGAAGATACCGTAAAGTAATGCATAAATTACATAAAGGCCAGGAGCAAGGAACATAAATCCAAACTCGAACGGCTCAGTTACACCACAGATAAATGCACAGATCGCTGCAGATGCAACAAGACCGATGGCAACTTTTTTCTTTGCAGGTTTCGCACATCTTACCATTGCAAGTGCTGCACCAGGAATACCAAACATCATACATGGGAAGAATCCGGACATGTACATTCCAAGGCTCCAGGATACATCTGCAGAGGTTTCACCTGCCCAGAAGTGCTGAAGATCACCAAGTCCGATGGTGTCAAACCAGAATACATTGTTCAGTGCGTGATGTAATCCGGTAGGGATCAGCAGACGGTTCAGGAATGCATAGATACCTGCACCAACAACATCCATACCTGCAACTGCTTTTCCTAATGCTACAAGTGCACTGAAAAGTAATGGCCACACAAACAGTAATACAGCAGATACGATAATGGAAACCACTCCTGCGATGATCGCTACGCAGCGCTTGCCGCTGAAGAATGACAGCCAGTCAGGAAGCTTGGTGCTCTTGAATTTGTTATAGCATGTAGATCCGATGATACCGGCAAGGATTCCGATAAAAGGATTCGCAATTTTGTCAAATGCAAGAGTCTTTGTTGCATTGTCAGCGATTGATGGCATGATGGTTGTAACAAATCCTGTAGAAAGAAGTGTTGTGAGCATCAGCCAGGATGCAAGTGCAGCAATTCCGCCGGTTCCGTCATTCTTTTATGACATACCGACACCAACACCGATAGCAAAAAGGATTGCCATGTTGTCGATCAGAGCTCCGCCTGCCTTAACCAGAAACAGACCGATCAGATTGGCTGCGCCATGAATGTCTCCACCCTGCATAGTTGCCGGACATAACCAGTATCCGATACCCATGAGGATACCACAGATTGGCAGTACTGCCACCGGAAGCATTAACGCTTTTCCCAGTTTTTGAAGAAATTTCATATATTTCCCCTCCCTTAAAATAAATATATTTGACCGGATCACTCCGGTTATAACACCCCGAAAATTGCTACTATCTCCGGGCTGCTATAAGCCTGTCAGCTGCATGAAGATGATCATGAAAGCTTGAGGACGGCTTCATCCGCCGAAACATCCCCCTCCTTCTGGAGGCTTATCTTTCCGTAATCATCTGTGTTGCAGATCAGAACCGGGATAATCGTGTTTAAACCGGCTTTCTCAATTTTGTCCAGATCAGCCTCTATCAGAAGGTCACCCTTTTTAACCTTGTCACCTGCTGCAACGTGCGCTTTAAAGGGTTCGCCCTTAAGTGTGACTGTATCCAGTCCGATATGTATCAGTATTTCCGCGCCCTGAGTGCTTGTCAGCGTAACTGCATGAAGCGTATCAAATACCATTGCCACCTCACCGTCTGCCGGAGCATATATCCTGCCGTCTGCCGGGATCACGGCAAAACCGTCACCCAGTACCTTATCCGCAAAGACAGGGTCCGGAACCTCCGCAAGGGGAACCACTCTACCCTTGCAGGGTGCATAGATTAAATTTCCTTTATCTTTTCCTTTAAAAAATTTCAGCATATTCTCTTCCTCCCGTTATTTCACCACTTCTTCCGGTATTGATATCCGCGATGTCGATTTGTAAATATGTCTATATATTTTTTATCCGTTCCGGGTTTATATTATATATTTCGTATAATTTTCATTTTTTGATTTTTAGGCATGTGTATATATTAACCATTATTTTCGGTTTTGTCCACATTTTTATCGGTATTTTTCAAAAAAATAAGCTGTAGCACATTAACGCGACAGCTTATGTGAGAATATTCAGTTTACTTCAGCAGTTCTTTTTCTTTCATATTCGTTGTCACCTGAAACTCTCCGTTGATCCGTTGGATCTCGTATACCAGGGGATTATTTCTGGCCCAGCCGGGATCTTTTTCTGCCTGCCGGTTCCAGCTGTACCAGGCGCGGACAAAGCCTTCGTGGATGGTAGATTCCGCTTCCTGGCGGGCCTGGACCGCATCCTGATAATCCACAAAAGTTCCGATATAAAATCGTTTCCCCTTGAATCCGATGGTAGCACGGTATTTTCCATTCCGCAGCTGATAGACGCCACGGAATCCGCTGGTATTATCACTGCGGTGCTTTCTTTTTTCCAGCATCTCCACACAGGTTCCATCTACCATATGCAGCTGCCCGGGAAGCTCCTTCCATATCTCCTGTCTCAGACAGCCACAGCTTCTGTAATTACCATGAAGAAGGCCATCCTCTGTCACATCCACTTCATTTCCGCAGTCACACCGACAATGCCAGAACACAGAGCCCTTTTTGCTCCTTTTATCTGTATGATAGAGAGCAGTCAGCCGCCCGAAACGCTGTCCGCTGATGTCGGTGATCCCGCGACCTCTGACATAATGGCCGCAACCGCAGCTGGTACATTTTCCGGCTTTCAGGCTGTGTGCAGTGGAAATATGCATATTCCCGCAGTCACAGCGGCATTCCCACCTGGTCCTGCCGTTTTTACTTTCCAGTTTTTTTACTGCCACAAGTTTCCCGAAACGCCGGCCTGTAAGGTCTTCTGCCACCGGTCCTCTCTTGGCACTGTTTTCCGGAATACATCCACAGTCCTTTACAGTCCCACGCATCAGATGTCTGGTATTTACTTTTATCTCATTTCCACAATCACATCTGCACAGCCATACAACATACCTGTTTTCCCGCTCATCCAGTTTTTTCAGTACCGTCAGATGACCAAATCTCTGACCTTCCAGTTTAAGTCCGTTTGCCATCCTCTGTCCCTCACATTTCGTCAAAAAAAGCGATGCGGTAGAAATTTTTCCTGCCGCACCGCTGTCCGGATCCTGTTATTTATCCGTTTTCTTTTTTCTTCTGACAAATACTGCTGCCAGTAATACCACGCATCCGGAAACGCAGATCACTGCGATCCATTTTGCAATGTTTGTGTTATCTCCTGTTTTTGGCATAGCTTTTACATGACTGGAACCAGTATTTCCTGTATAGGAAGAAGTTCCCGTATAGGAAGAAGTTCCGGAAGCAGGCGGATTGCTGTCAGGTTTTATCGGCGTGTTCGTTATGGTCGCTGCCGGAGTTCTGGTCGGCACTGCAGTCGGAGTTTTTTCCGGAAGTGGTGTCGGTGTATTTTCCGGTACAGGTGTCGGCGTATCCACAGGATCGTAGGAATTCACAAAGCCGATATCCTGTTTCTCGCTGTTCATCTGTGCATCGGTATGTGCAGCCACAACTGCTTCCAGATCACCGGACTCTCCGTTCGTTACTGTTACTTTCACATAATAAACGGTATTGTCATAATGTCCGTTTTCCAGCTTTCCAGGCTGCTGGGAAACGCTGTAAGTGTATACGCCAGGAACAGCATATTCCACTGCAGGAAATTCTGCTTTCCCCGCACCTGTGATCGTGATCGTATTTTCTTCCGGCATGGGTGCTTCGTCCTCACCCTGAAGAATGATCGTATAAGTTTCGTCCGGAGATGGCTTCTCACCTGACAATTCCACGCTGACAGGAATCTTTACTTCCGCAACTCCAGCTGCCATAGCTGAAATCGGAAAAACTGTCAGGCACAGAACCGCAAGCAGGAGCACTGCCGGAAATTTTCGTATATTCGTCTTCATCCCCTCCTTACGTCTCCGGCGAATAAGGTTTCATTACCGCCAGAAGAACTGTTCTTGCATCTGTAAATTCCGAAGAGCAGGTTGACATTGCCAGTATCTGGGAAAAATCTTCGGACTTTCCAATGTTATCCATTGTCTGCTGATGGACATGTTCCGCGTTTTTTCTGACAAAATCCACAAGTCCGCTGGTGTCCGCCTGCCATTTTCCCGTTGCAAAAATAGACTCCTCAGATGCGGAAACCTGCATACATGCAAAAATTTCCAGCTTGTAGGAACGGTCAGGCAGAATCAACGTACCTGTGGTGCTTTTGTTGAAAAATTTCTTTTTTCTGTAAAGATCCAGATCTCCGAACATCTTATGCTCTGCCATGTGATGACCATACAGGAGAGAATATTTCCCCCGAAAATTCCTGTCACAGCCGGAATCCAGAAAGATACTTCCTGACAAAGCAAAATCACCGTATACATCGGTGTTGATGTAAGTCAGGTTATCTTCTCCCTGAAGGATCGGATAGTCGATCTTTGTGTGGTCCAGTGTGATCCATCCACAGACATCCGGATTGATTTTGCGGAGCTCTTCAAAAGAAGTGCCTCCGTCTTTCTGTTCCGGGTCGGGTTTCAGTTTTAAGAGCTGGGACTGGATGTCGTCCACAGCGCCATAGACCTGTGCGTTATCCCAGAGTGCATACCCGGAATACGCCGCCGCCAGGATCAGAAACAATGCTACAATGGCAGTAACCAGAGAGTTGGCTGCTTTCAGGAAAAACTTAGATGCGTTCATAATGCCTCCTCTCTGCTGCCTGGATGATCATTAATCTTCGTATTTACGTCTTCTGGTGATGAATGCTGCACCTGCGATTACGATCACACCTGCGAATACGAGGATGTATGGGAGGGTTGTGAGGTTGATGCCGGTGTCGATGTTGTCACTATTCTTATTGTTAGTAATTGTTACTGACTGATCAGCTACACTAATTTTCTTATCATTGTTTTTGTACTCATACTTCGGAGCATCGTATCCACCATTGTTGCCTGTATAATCGGCCTCTGTTACAACATATTCCACACCAAATGGTAAGTTTGTAAAAGTAATTGTCTGATCATTTTTCAGCTGAATATTTTTTGTTACTGTAGTACCATCCCAGTCACTGGCTTTGATAGTATTTTCTTTACCTCCAGCAGTATAAGAAATATCACTGGCCATTGTCTTTCCTGTATTATTTTTTAAAGTTACTGTTACATCAAAAAGTTTTTCTTTATCACCAAGATTACCAGTTACAACTTTTTTAACAGGTAAGCTATTTGCTGAATAAGTATTTTCAAATGTATCTGATTTTTCTCCATTCGCTGCTTCTGTATGAACTGCTGCAATACGAAGTTTTCCATTCTCTCCCTGAATAACAGTTACAACCAGTTTGATATTATTTTCGTAATAAGTAACACCTGCATTATTTCTATTTACTTCATGTAATGTGTACTCATAAACACCAACTTTTTCATAAGTTGGCAGTTCAATTGTAATATCTTTAGTTATTCCACTAGCAGTTGCCGCTCCCTTCGTAAATAAAGCACCTGTAATTGTTCCAAGATGTGGAGCAGACTCTGCATCTCCATCTGTTACTTTTCCGCTTCCAACCTGCTCTAATGTAAATGTCTCTTCCGGTGAAGTTCCCTCTCCAATTAATTTGTACTGTTTGTGGATAGTAACAGTTTCCTGATCTACAGGTGTTGCATCTGCTTCTGCCGCAAACGCCGTACTTCCCATGGTAAACATGGTGGCTGCTGCGATCAAACATGCTAACAGTTTCTTTGTCTTTTTCATAAGAAAATCCTCCTAGAAATATAAATTTTTATTTATAAGCTCATAAAAAGCAGCTTATACATTTGTTGTTATGTTCTCTCAGAAATGGGAGAACAATTACTTTTTTACAGTTCCCTTCTTCGAAGTATGGTGATCACTTTTGCTTTTACATTCTCCGTGGAGATGGGGCCGAATTCACGGCTGTCTTTTGCATGTGTTCGGTAATCTCCCAGAATAAATACACTGCCTTCCGGAACTGTATAGGGATATGTAATCCCTTCCTTTGCATATGTAGGAAATGCAATTTCTCCTGTCTGGGCTGTTCCGTTTACGAGAAGCGTTCCTGTGTCATCCATTGTGATCACGTCTGTTTCGCATCCCAGGATACGCCCTACGTGAGTTTTGCCGCCGGCTTCATACACGACAACATCTTCTTTTTCAAGATTCTGTTCCAGCCGATAACCGATGAGAAGATCTCCGGCCTCCACTGCCGGGAACATTTCATTATCCGGTGCCTGGCCTATAAGAAAAACCTGTGTAAACAGTAGCCAGCCAACGGCCACGCTCAACACGATCCGCCAGAAAAGACGGATGTAGCCTTCCTTTATTTCTGTAGAATATCTTCTTTTCCGGATTGTCTGAGAACAGGTTTGATCTTTTTCAGCACGCATCACCTCCGCACCTCTTCTCTGGAACTATGTCCTGTGAACAGATCAGACATTTGTATCCTGTCCGGTAGTCCCTCTTTCAGCAAGTTCCTTATATTTGCGAATCATGGCATCACAGCTTTTCTGATGGTCAGCAATCAGTGCATCGTACCGTGCACGTTCTGCGCTTAAGGATATTTCATAAATCTGGTTTAACTCTTCCATCTTTTTCCAGAGATGAACTTCATCCACTCCGCCAAACAGCACCTTCCGAAACCTGACCGTCCGGAACCACTCCTTCAGCTTTTCGTGCTCATGATTTAACGCCTCTGTCTGCGGAAACCGCTCTGCTCCAGCATTACAGCTTCCTTTTTTTCCTGACCGTTTCTTCTTCATCACAACCGCCTTCAACTCCAACGCTTCCTGCGCCTGAATAACAACACACCTGCTCCGGCAGCTACGATACCTAACGCCAGAATGTATGGTGTTGTATTGAGATCCAGCCCAGTGTCCGGGATTGCGTCTTTGTTGTTGGTGAAGGTAACTTCATGTGCGGTATTTTCATCCTCATTCAATTGCTGAATATTGGATATTTCCGCTGTGTTTCCAATAGTAGAATCAGAACCGCCTATTGTATAAGAAGTTGTATATCTACTGCCACTATAATCATTCTCTGTAATTGTCACCGTTGCTCCGACTGGAACCTTTGTCACCATTGTTGTCTGGTTATCCGACAATGTAATATCCGCTGAACCACTATACTGTGTCGCACCGATATTGAATGGAAGATTAATATTTCCATTTACTACAGAAACTTTGAAGTGAAACGCTTTGCTTTTATCTCCCATATTTCCAGTTACAATTTTTTTAATATTTACCGTTGTATAAAGCGGTATATAGTGAGCATAAAAATTTACGGTACCATCTGCTAACTCTGGATCAGTTGGACGATGTGGCCAGGTTGTAATTTTCTGATCTCCACATGCTCCTCCGCCATCATTTTCCGGATACCAGCCATCCAGAACATATGTTATTCCATCGATAACTTTCTCATTCTCACCTTGCTCTGTTTTAATAACAGAATCTCCAGTTTTATAGTTTTTCGCATCAACTTGTGTATACTCTGTATCATTTGGGTTTTTCACCCAGAATTTAGCAGTAAATGCACTTCTACTTTTAATACTCAATGCACAGTCTATGTGATATGGATATTTTCCTCCGTTATCTCGTGAAATTTTACGGGGAGTTAATGTAATTTCAAGAATATCTGATTTGTCAAGACTATTAATATTAATTCCCGTATCTTTACTGATTGCTTTTTTGTAATTCTCCCAGATTGAATCCAATATAAATGTAAAATATGAACCAGTAGTCGTATCTCCATTCTTTACTGTCCAGGTTGTGCCTGTCCTTCCATCCGGCCATGAGAGAATATAATTCGACACATTTTTTCTAATATTTTTATCTTTGTAAACTGTATCTCCTACATAACCATTTTCCCATTCTGCATCAGCTATATTAATTTTTCCTAACATATTACTGGTTTCCCCTGCCGGTGCCCATGCTCCCGTATCATTTGTCCATGGATCTCCTGCAGGATTGGCAAGATAATAAATTGCTGCACTTTTCTCGTAAATGGACCATCGTTCCTGCACCGCTACCAGATCTTGCTCCTGCTCTATATCCTGTACTGTCTGTGCATCCGCCTGCGCTTCCAGCTCCACATCCTGCACCTCATCTACCGATGCATCTGTATCTTCCGCCGGTGTCGCAGTTGGTTCTTCGGGTTGTTCGGTGACTGTCGGCTCCTCCGGCTGTTCGGTCACGGTCGGATCTGCTGGCTGGATTGGCTCTTCGCCAGGCTCTACGGATGGCTCTTCCGGCTGCTCCGGATCCTCAGATGGAGTTTCGATAACATCTGCCGGTTCCTCTGTATTTTCATCTCCGGTTGTCACCGCAGGTTCTTCCGATTGCGATTCATCCACCGACTGATCATTTTCCGCTTCTGTGGCTGTCAGCTCTTCTGCTTCCTCTGCGGATCCGGACTGTACTGTTTCAGTATTTTCATTGGCTGTTTCACTGCTGGCCTCTACCGCAAACGCTGAGATGGAAACACTGCAGATCATTGCGAACGCAATACAGACTGCGAGGATCTTCCTCCACAGACGGTGTTTTCCAGATGAATGATTATGTATCATACTTCAAACCTCCTTCTTGTATGCTATGGCAGTCAAAAACAGGCACCGCTCATTACATGTCCATGCCGGTATTTCTGCTCTTTCGCAGAGCACAATACTCTGTGAAAGATTCCCTGCGATCCGTGTAAATTTAACGGTTCTTTCTTCTCTGACGGCGGTTTTTGACGGTTTATAAAAAAACTCAGGCTCCCGGAAATTCTTTTTCCACGGTATCTGCGATCTTCAGTTTTTCCATATTTTTACGTTTCAGGTTCATGGATGAATGTACATAACATTCCAGTGTGATCCGTGTGCTGGAGTGCCCCAGGATCTCCGAAAGACTGCGGATCTCAAATCCGGCCTCCACACACCGTGTCGCAAAACTATGCCGCAAAGTATGGAAATGAACATTTTTCAGATTACAATCTTTCGTATATTGCCTCATGCGATACTGCAGGGTTCTGGGCTCCAGGAAATACCCTGCTTTTCCGGTCAGAACATATGCTTCCAGATCATCTGCTCTCCATTTGTTACAGAGCTTTTCAATATCCTGGTTCATGGGGATCATCCTTACCGACCTTCCACTTTTAGGAACCCCGGTTATGATCCGGGTCCTTTCTTCACTTGCAGGATTGAGATTTTTCAGACGCTGCATGGTATGACGTACAAAGATGACTTTATTTTCCAGAGAAATATCTTCCCATTTCAGAGCACATACTTCTCCGATGCGCAATCCTGTCAACAATGCCAGCAAAACCCCAAATTTACACGGATCCATGTCCTGTAAAAGATATTCCGTAAACCTTTTCTGTTCTTCACAGGTCAGCACACGCATTTCTTTTCGATCCTGCCTGGGGTATACGATATCCACCGGTTTTGCCAGTGGATTCTGCTTTGCTGTATAATTCAGAATGGAATGCAACACGGAAAGGATATCCCGCACTGTTTTTGGTGACAATCCTCTTTCATGGATAAGCCTGTAGCTGAATTGTTCTACAAGTATTTCTGAAACAGCCTCGGAAAAATACTGCCCGAGATCAGGCCTGATATATTTTTCCAGGATCGTTGTATATTTTACAAAAGTGGATGGTTTCACGCTGCTTCGTTTCAGATACAGCCATTCATTACAGTAATCTGCAAAGCGATTCCGTTTTCCTCTCACGGGCAGGAGCTGATCATTCATCAGCGCATAACGTGCCTGATTGACCTTATCTCTGGCTTCATGATATGTTTTTCCGTAACAGTAGCCATAGTGTATCCTTCCGTTTATCCGATGCTCCTTGATATATCTGGCTTCCCATCGTCCATCTTTTCTTTTGTAAATGTTTTCTCCTTTTCTGCTCATTGATCTTTCCTCCTGTTATGCCGAATCTTATAGTCTGTTCACAAATAAGAGTTTTTATTCGCCGGTCTTTTATCCTCTGACGACGACACTGACGGCGAATAGTGTCCTTTTTCGGACACCACAATATTTGCGCCCTATATTATCCGTAAAATATGGCGAAAAACCACGATAAAAAAGCCGGTTTTCAGGAACTTGCACCTTGAATTTCCGAAAAATTTATGGTATTTTTATAGAAACAGAGTATTGTGCTCTGTGAAATTTACCAACTATAATCTAAATAAATAAGCCGTTTTTTAAGCAAAAAAACTCCCTCACATATCAGTTTTTTCTGATACATGAGGGAGTTTCTGAT